>JAITEB010000026.1 GCA_031282245.1 Oscillospiraceae bacterium
CCCCTCCCGTGGAGGGGTGCTAACCACCCCGCCCTTTGGGCACCCCTCCACAGGAGGGGAGTTGTAGGCCGAAATGCTATGCAAAGTTTGTACCCCACGCAAAGAATTTTATTTTTTGCGGATTTGTGGCATAGCGCAAAAGCCAATAATGGCATGGGGAACGCTCTTTAAAAAATGTGTCAGGCTACAATTCCCCTCCCGTGGAGGGGTGCCCAAAGGGCGGGGTGGTTGGCGTACGCAGAATTTCAGGCACTAGCAAGAGTACAACAGGATTGATTTTTCAGCCGTTACAAGCAGTTATGCATGAATGTTGGCTAAATAAAAAACAGGAGGAAATTTGTCATGGCAAAAAAGGCGTTGATAAGCGTGTTCGACAAAAGCGGCATAGCCAGTTTCGCGGGGAAGCTGGCGGACAAAGGCTGGGAACTTATTTCAACGGGCGGTACTTTCAGGGCGCTTTCCGAACAGGGGCTTGCCGTCAAAGAAATAAGTGAGATAAGCCATTTTCCGGAGATTTTCGACGGGAGAGTGAAGACACTTACTCCTCAGGTTCACGCGGGAATTCTTGCGCGGCGCGGTCGTGAGGACGACATGAAAACGCTGGACGAGCTGGGGATAGGAGCAATTGATATGGTCGTCGTGAACTTATACCCATTTTTTGACAAAGTGGCCGATACAAGCCTTTCTTTTGACGAAAAGGTCGAGTTTATCGACATAGGCGGCCCCGCAATGCTCCGCTCCGCCGCAAAAAATTTCCAGGACGTTATCGTTATTTCCGATCCCGCCGACTATCAAACTGTGCTTGACGAGCTGGACGGCGGTGTAAGCTTTGAAACCCGGCGAAAACTTGCCGGAAAGGTTTTCAATCTGACCAGCGCCTATGACGCCGCAACCAGCCGTTTTTTGCTTAACGAAGATTTTCCCAAATATTACAGCATGTCCTATCAAAAGGCTTATGACCTGCGCTATGGCGAGAACCCGCACCAGCAGGCGGCGTATTATACAGATACGGTTCAGGCCGGGGCGCTGCGCGATTTTGTCCAGCTTAACGGGAAAGAGCTTTCTTATAATAATCTGCGGGATTTAGAAATTGCCTGGCGGCTTGTTTCGGAATTTGACGAGCCTTTCTGCTGCGCCCTTAAGCACAACACTCCCTGCGGGGCGGCTGTGGGCTTTGATATATACGAAGCCTACACAAAGGCGCACCGCTGCGACCCTGTTTCTATTTTTGGGGGGATTGCAGGCGTTAACAGAAAGCTTGACAAGCGCACCGCCGAGATTATGAACCAGCTTTTTTTGGAGATTGTGGCCGCGCCGGACTTTGACGACGACGCTCTGGAAGTTCTCCGCAAAAAGAAGAATCTGCGCGTTTTAAAAATGCCGGGCAAATCCCTGCCTTCCGTCGGGCTTTCAAAAGTCAACGGCGGCCTGCTTGTGCAAACCGAGGACAGCCTTTTATACGACGGCATGGAGACGCTGACAAAGGCCGATTATAAAGACAAGTATATTTCTGACATTCTCTTCGGGCTGAAAGTTGTCAAATATGTGAAATCCAACGCGATTGTCATAGTAAAAGACGGCGCGACGCTCGGCATAGGCGGCGGGCAGGTCAACCGGCTCTGGCCGACGAAGGACGCGCTCAAGCGGGCGGGAAAGCTTGCCGCCGAGAATCCGGAAATAGGTTCGTTAAATAAAGCCGTGCTGGTGTCGGACGCTTTCTTTCCCTTCTCCGACTGCGTTGAAGAAGCGCACAGACACGGCCTTGAAATGATAGTCCAGCCGGGCGGTTCCAGAAATGATTACATGTCCGTCGAAGTCTGCGACAAATATGACATGTGTATGATCCAGACCAACATCAGGCATTTTATGCACTAATATCAAGAACAGGATAAATATTTCAGGAGGGCGGGGCTTTGCGCCGCCCTTTTTGGAATTATCTGCATTTTATAATAGTTTCGCTTTCGGCTTTGATTTGTGCTATAATAAAAAAAAGCGCGCGCAACAAAAAAGCTCAACAGGAGGCTCATAAGATGGATGCGGAATTAAAGACTTAACTATATGAACTTGAATCCGAAACCCGCGCGAGGGTTGCAAAACTTGAGCGTCTGGGCGAGGACATAAAAGAGACTGTGCCGGCGGCGCAATAAAATTTCAGGAGAAAGAAAATGAAAATACTTTTAGCGGGAAGCGGCGGCCGCGAACACGCCATTGCAGACAAACTGTCGCAAAATAAAAATATCACGAAAATTTACTGCGTCCCCGGCAACGGCGGCACCGCGTCAATTCCTGTGTGCGAAAACATAAAACTGGACACAATTGAAAAAATCGCCGGTTTCGCGGAAGAAAAAGGCGTCGACATATCGATCGCAGGCTCGGAAGAATTTCTTGTCAGGGGCATAGCCGATCAATTTGACAGGCGGGGCTTAAAGTTTTTCGGGCCTAAATCGCAGGCGGCGGTTCTGGAGGGCAGTAAAGCCTATGCGAAGGCTTTCATGAAAAAATACGGCATAAGAACCGCCGCCAGCGAAACTTTTACCGACAGCGGCGAAGCCTGCGCATATCTGGAGAAAATTAATACTTATCCGCTTGTCGTCAAGGCCGACGGTCTTGCTTTTGGCAAGGGGGTGGTAATCTGCCCCAACGAAAAAAGCGCAAAGCTCACAGTTCGGGAAATGATAGACGGCGGGGCTTTCGGCGGAGCCGGAAAAACCGTCCTGATAGAACAGTATCTTGAGGGGAAGGAGGCTTCTGTACTAAGTTTTTGCGACGGCAGGACTATACTGCCGCTTCTCTCCGCAAAAGACCACAAACGCGCCTTTGACGGAGACAAGGGCGACAACACCGGCGGCATGGGCGCAATCTGCCCGAACCCCTATGTGACCGAAGAAGTGTATCAGGACTTTCTTGAAAATATTGCCGCGCCCACTCTTAAGGGCATTCAGGCCGAAGGGCTGGACTTCACAGGGGTTATATTTTTCGGGCTGATGATTACAAAAGGCGGCATTTACCTGCTTGAATATAACGTCCGCATGGGAGATCCCGAAACCCAGGCCGTTTTGCCCCTGATGAAAAGCGATTTGCTTGCTCTTATTGAAAGCGCGCTAAACAAAAACCTGGCCGACTTTAAACTTGAATGGCGCAGAGGGCACAGTATTTGCGTCACCGTCGCATCCGGCGGTTATCCGCGTTCATATAAAAAAGGCTTTGCAATAAGCGGTCTTGAAAAAGTTCAGAAATATTTTATAGCCGGGGCTGATTTTAACGCCCGGGGCGAGATTGTCACAACAGGTGGGCGCGTTCTGAATATTGCCGCCGTCGCTGAAAACGCGGAAGCGGCTTACAAAAAAGTCTATAAAGACGTGGCCGGCGTGCATTTTGAAGGCGCGTTTTACCGGCACGATATCGGATTATAATATGCGCTGGGCCGGCAATCGCCGCCGCTCAAGACGCAGGCGAAAGGGGAAATTTCAAGATGGCGACGCTGTTTACAGTCTCTCTGGAAAATATCATACAGGAATTCAAACTGGAGGAAATATACAGCCCCAAAAGCCCGAAAGAAATCATGATTTCCAGCAGTGACGTCAACCGGCCGGGCTTGCAGCTCACCGGCTTTTATGACTATTTCGACAGGGACAGAATCCAGATTATAGGCGCGGCGGAAACCGCCTATCTTGAGTGGTGCGGCGACGAGGAGTGCGAGGACAAGCTTGATGAGTTTTTCGGCTATAAGCCCGCCGCCGTTATCGTCGCGCGCAGCCTTGACATTTCTGAGATAACCGTAAAGTGCGCGAAGAGATACTCCGTCCCCCTGCTGAGGACTGACGAGACGACTTCGACGTTTCTTTCGGCGCTGACGGCGAAACTCAACGTTGATTTAGCCCCCAGGATAACCAGGCATGGCGTTCTCATAGAAGTTTACGGCGAAGGCGTGCTGATTCTGGGCGACAGCGGCATTGGCAAAAGCGAAACCGCCGTCGAGCTTATAAAGCGCGGGCACAGGCTTATTGCGGACGACGCGGTGGAGCTTCGGCGCGTTTCCAGCAAGACGATTGTCGGGGCTTCCCCCGCCAACATACGCCATTTTATAGAACTGCGCGGGATCGGCATTGTCAATGCCCGGCGGCTTTTTGGCATAAGTTCCGTCAAGCTTACCGAGACTGTCAATCTGGTTATCAACATGGAAGTATGGGACAAACAGAAAGAATATGACCGTCTGGGCATGGAGAACAAATACACGTCTATTTTGGGCATAAAAATCCCGTCTATCACCATTCCGGTCAACCCAGGGCGCAATCTGGCCGTGATTATTGAAGTGGCCGCAATGAACGCAAGACAGCGCAAAATGGGCTATAACTCCGCAAAAGAGCTGTTCGAGAAAATGGGCATTATCGAGCCTCCCAAAGATGAAATTGTCGAAGACATTTTTTAGCGCCTGTTAATCTCCCTCCAAAGCGGCGAGATTACCCGGAGCTGGTTCACAATCTTAGGCAGAGCCGCCGCAAGAGCGTTCACGTCATCTTCCGTGTTGTATGCTCCAAGCGAAACCCGCAGCGAGCCGTGCGCGATATCTTCGTCCATGCCCAAAGCGGTCAGAACGTGGCTGGGCGAAAGCGAGCCGGACGAGCAGGCCGACCCGGCGGACGCGCAAATCCCCTGAATGTCCAGCATCAAAAGCAGCGATTCCCCTTCGATCCCTTCAAAAGTGAAATTCATAATAGAGGGAACGCGCTTTTCTTTGTCCCCGTTGAGGTAAGTTCTGGGAAGCTTTAAAACTTCAGCCAGAATTTTATCATGCAGCGGGGCGAGTTTTTTATTTTTTTCTCTTATATTGGCGGCGGCTATCTCAATTGCCCTGCCGAAACCGGCAATCCCCGCGACGTTTTCCGTGCCGGCGCGTTTGCCGCGCTCCTGAGCGCCGCCGTGGATAAGCGGCGCCAGATTTACGCCGCTTCTGCAATAAAGCGCGCCCGTCCCTTTGGGCCCGTTTATTTTGTGCGCGGAAAGCGAGAGCAGATCTATATTCTGCGACTCAACGTCAATTTCGACGTTTCCGGCGGCCTGCACCGCGTCAGTATGAAAGATAATCCCGTTTTCGCGGCATACCAGGCCGATCTCGTCAATCGGCATTAAAGTTCCCAGCTCGTTGTTGACGTACATAACGCTGACAAGTCCCGTATCAGGCCTGATTGCGTCGTCCACTTTTTCAGCGGTGACGACGCCCTCTTTGCCCACGGGCAGGTAAGTCAGGTCAAAGCCTTCTTTTTCGAGGGCCTGCGCCGAATGTAAAACCGCGTAATGCTCAAACGCGGAAGTTATAATATGCTTTTTGCCGCTGCCCGCCATGGCGCGGGCGACGGATTTCAAAGCCCAGTTGTCGGCCTCGGTTCCGCCGGAGGTGAAAAATATTTCGCTTTTGTCGGCTTTTATGGCGGCGGCTGTTTTTTCCCGCGCCTGTTCAATAGCCAGCCGAGCGGCGCGGCTAAAGTTATATATGCTGGAAGGATTGCCGTATTCCTCTTTCAAAAAAGGGAGCATCGCTTCAAGAACTTCTTCGGAGATCCGGGTTGTCGCCGCATTGTCCAGATATACCACTTTAGTAATCCTCCTTTTTGAACTTTGCCGCCTCCGCGACGGCCAGCGCGTCGCAGCGCTCGTTTTCGGGGTGCCCGGCATGACCCTTCACCCAGATAAATTCGGTTTCGTGGCTGTCCAGAAGCGCAAGAAGTTTTTCCCACAAATCCGGGTTAAGCGCGGATTCGGTTTTATTCCTCATCCAGCCGCTGCGTTTCCAGCGGCGCGCCCAGCCCAGATTCACCGCGTCCACTATATATTTTGAATCGGAATATATCAGCACGCGGCACTTTTCCCTAAGGGCGGACAAGCCGGCGATAACCGCGGAAAGCTCCATGCGGTTGTTGGTAGTTTTCAGTTCGCCGCCGGAAAGCTCTTTTTCGCTTGCGTTACAGCGCAGTATAGCGCCCCAGCCGCCCGGGCCGGGGTTGCCGCTGCATGCGCCGTCGGTGTAAAGTCTGACTTCTCTTATAGTGGCTTCCATAGCTTCGCTCCTAAAATAATTACGCTGCAAATTTTTTAAAATGACGATTGCGCCGCTCTTTGTTTTTCGGGCATATAAGCGGAGAAAATTAATATATGACTACAGTTTATTTATAACAGAGGCGCAATAAGCCGCCCCGAAGCCGTTGTTGACATTCACAACAGACACCCCGGCGGAACAGGAATTGACCATCCCAAGCAACGCCGGAAGCCCCTCGAATGTCGCGCCGCAGCCCGAGCTTGTGGGAATGGCGATAACGGGCTTGTCCACAAGCCCCGCAACGACGCTTGCCAGGGCGCCGTCCATCCCGGCGGCCACAATGATGACCTTTGCCCCGCGGATTACGTCGATCCGCGCAAAAAGCCTGCGAATCCCGGCCATGCCAAGATCCGAAACATACTTGACCCGGTTCCCGAAAACACGCGCGGTTTCGGCGGCTTCCTCCGCGACCGCTATGTCGGAAGTCCCCGCGCAGACTATCGCAATATAGCTTTCGGTAAGGCTGATATTACGGCGGATAATTGAGACAGTGCGGGCGGGTTCGTTGTAAACCGCCTCGGGGCAAACGCCGCGAATAGCTTTATAAACATTTTCGCTTGCCCTTGCGGCAAAGATATTTGTGTTTTCTTCTTCCAGAAAGGACTTAACAATTTTTTGAATCTGCTCGGCTGTTTTGCCTTCACAAAAGATGACTTCCGGGCAGGCGGAAGATATTTCCCGGTTTGCGAAGGGAAAGGCCTCAAATTTTGCGGCGGCTTCCTCAACGCTTGCGCTCCCGTTTCTGACGGCTTCAAGCAGGGCGGTCACATCGCGCTTATTCATGCGCCAACCCCCTTTTGAACTTTGATGGGATTTTGCTGAGACGAATTCATGACTGTTCTCCGTTCTTATTTAAATTTTTAATATATTATAAACAGGCGAACAAAGTCCGCCCCTACAGAGCGCGCGGAACGTCGCCGGACGAAAGCGCCTTTTTCTCCAGCCAGCGCTTTGCCCGGGAGAAAACCCCGCTTTCTTTTTCCAGTTCAGGGGAGCTGACCAGAACTGTGTACATGTTTGAGAGATTTCCCCCAGCGATGTCCGTGAACAGCTGGTCGCCGATAACAGCCAGCTGTTCCGGCGGCTTGCCCAGTATTTTGGCGGCCTTGAAAAAATTAAACGGTATGGGCTTAAGCGCCATATGGATATATTTAAGTCCCAGCTTTTTTGCAAAGGGCGCAACCCGGCCAAGTTTATTGTTTGAAAGGATAATCGCGGAAAAATTGTCCGCCGCCGCCGCAAGCCAGGCCGAAACCTCCTCGTAAGGGTCGGGATGATCCGCAACGGCGAGAGTGTTGTCTATGTCAAGTATAAGCCCGCTTATGCCGATCCGGAGCAGATCCCGCAAGTCTATGTCCCAAACATGCCGGTATATTATATCAGGCAAAAATATCTTTTTTTTCAAGATTACCGCAACTCCGTTAATATAATAATTCTATAATATTTTTTCCGGAACTTCAAGTTTTTTGAGGTTTCCACGGCGCGTTCTCCGGAAAAATCTTACCTGCTTTTATTATATCACATTTTTGGACGGGGTCAATTAATTAATAACCGAATAAAATTCCGCCGCTTCTTCTTTCAGCGCGTGCTCGCTTACTTTGCATACCCGTATTTTAAGAGGCCTTTGCCCCAGATTTATTTCTATGATGTCGCCGGGCTTTACTTCATAGGAGGCGCGGGCGGCTTTCCCCCCGACCAGAACTCTTCCCGCGTCGCAGGCCTCGTTCGCGACGGTTCGGCGCTTGATAAGCCGGCTTACTTTAAGATATTTGTCCAAACGCATGAAAACTCTCCTTTTTATATAGCTTTATATAAATTCGCATAGAACAAAAAGACGCGGCCAAGTCAAGTCGGCTGCGCCTTTGCTTTTTTTTTACGCGGAAGCTCTATTTCGTTACGGCGTCTTTAAGGCTCTTTCCAGCTTTGAACACCGGCAATGTAGAAGCGGGAATGTCGATGACATCTTTTGTGCGGGGGTTGTGGCCTTTTCTTGCGGCTCTGCTGCGAACCTCAAAATTTCCGAAACCAACGAGGGTGACCTTTTCCCCCTTGGCGAGGGCTTCGGAAATGGCCTCCAAAACGGAATTCACAGCCTTGTCAGAATCTTTTTTTGTCATGCCTGTCTTATTGGCGACTGCGCCTATCAGTTCTGTCTTTGTCATTTTTTTTAATCCTCCATGAAATCTTTTATTAAATTAATAATTGGCTTTCGCTTACGGTTTTATTCGGGCTCGGCTTCGGAGGCTTCCGCCTTTTTTATAAAGGCGTCTGACGCCCGCGTAAGGCAATCCTCGGCCTCGCTGCCCGAAAAACGGGCAAAATCCGCGGCGGCAAAGAGCAGCTCGCCCAGCGCTTTTGAAATTTTGTCTTTGTCGGCGGTTTCGGAAGCTTCCTTCAGCCCGGAAAGGCTTATTTCAAGTCCTTCTATGGCGTTATTTATATTATCGTAAGAAAAACCCAATTTATTAGCCCTTTTGCAAATTTTTTGAGCGCGCATAAGCGCGGGAAGCGTCTTTGCAACGGCGTCCAATGTCTGAGAATCCTTTGTCTGCTTCTTCTGGATTTTTTTGATGTTGTCCCAGTTTTTCAAAGCTTCTTCGGCGTTTTCGGCGCGCCTGTCCCCAAAAACGTGAGGATGGCGCTCAACAAGTTTTGCGCACAGCCCGCTTACAACATCGTCTATGCCAAAGCCGCCCTGCTCCTGTTCTATCCGGGCGTGGAAAACAACCTGAAGCAGCACGTCGCCAAGTTCCTCGCGGAGCAGGCCGGCGTCGCCAATGTCGATCGCTTCTGCGGCTTCGTAAACCTCTTCGATAAAGTTATACCGGATGGACTGATGGGTTTGTTCCCTGTCCCAGGGGCAGCCTTCCTCGCCGCGCAGGATTTCCATCAGCCTTTTTAAATCCTCGAAAGAATAACTTTTTTTAAATGCAAATTCCAAACAAAGCCTCCCTTTGATAAAATGCATAAAAATGCGTGCCTGATGGGGAAGAAGTCCGCCTCCCCTGCAAAACAGATGCTTTGCATTAATATATATTAAACTATTCTTTTACGCTTTTCAAGCCTTTTCAGTATTTTTTCTCCGCCGGGAAGCGAGGCGACGTCATTTTTGGTAATTCCCCTGATCAGCAGCATTGCCAGAACATAAGCCAGCGCGCCGACGGCGATCGCGGCGAACGTTGAAATCCTTACGCCGAAATAGGGCAAAACCGCAAGATAGAAAAGTTTTGCGCTTACGCCGCAGACAACCCCGCCTATAAGCGGTTTGATAAATATTTTTATAAAATTAATAGTAATCCGCGTCTCTTTCAGAAGAGCGCTCAGCCCCGCCGCAACAATAAAAACATAGCATACAAGCGTCCCCCAGGTCGCCCCGTTTATATTAACGCCGGGTATGCTTACCAGCATATTATTGCATATTATTTTCATAATGGAGCCGATAAACATAAACTTGACCGGCAGCATAGGCTTGCCGATAGCCTGAAGCATGGAACTTATCGGCGCCGCGATGGAGACGAATATAACGCTGATGCCCATCAGCGAAAGCAAAGGCGTCGCAAGCCTTGTTTCGACTGTGTCGTTAAAAAGCGAAACCATAACAGGACCCGCCATGGTGATAAGCCCGAAACCCGCCGGGATAGCAATCAGAGAAGTCATGCGCAGAACGGTTTCAACATTGCTCCTGACTTTTTTTTTGTCGCGCTGCGTCCATGCCAGCGTCACCGAAGGGAGCGCGCTAAGACCGAACGCGTGGGTCAGGCTTGGCACAATGCTGAAAATCGGGAACGTATTAGTATACACCCCGTATAATTTTATAGGCAGATCCTCCGCCGAAAGCCCCTCTATCAGGCTTGCGTATTTTTCGGCCATAAAAGGCCCCGCTTTTTGTATCACTTTGCCAAGCTGATATTGCAGCGTCAGAGTGTCGATCTGGCTGGTCAGAGAACCGACCATAGCCCCCAGGCATATCGGGACAGTAAAGAGCGCAAGCCGCTTAATCAGGGCTTTTGTTGGTGTCGGCCGCGGAGCCGACCGGATCTGGGCCTCAAGAATGCCGTCGCCCCTGATTTTATTATAAAAATAAAGGTAAATTATGCCGACAAGAGTGCTGATAGTGACCCCGAGAATAGCGGCCGTCGCGGCATAGGGCGCAATGGCCGAATATGCCCTTTCTTTTACGTCGATGGGGTTCCCCATAAACATGGACTGCCCCATAACCGTGCCTTTTGTGAAGTACTCACGCTGCAGGGACACCAGGACAAAATAGCTGAGCGACACCCCCACAAGCACTTTTACAACCGCTTCTATCACCTGCGAAATCGCCGTAGGCTTCATGTTGCGCAAACCCTCGTAATAGCCCCGATAAGAACTCATCATATATAAAAACAGGATAGAGGGCGCAAGAAACATCAGCGGCAGATAATTAAACTCCGACGAAGAGAAATCCGACGTGGAAAGCGGCTTTGCTATAATCATCACGGCGCACATGCACACAACGCCCACCAGCGTGAAAATCCATACCGAAAGCCTTTTCAGCTTTTTAACGTCTTTGTAATATCCTTTTGAGACGCTTTCCGCAACCATGCGGGCAAGCGCGACTGGCATTCCCGCAATGGCGATAGCCGTAAACGTGTCAAAAATCTGATACGCATAGTAAAAATAGGCGTTTCCTTCCGCGCCCATGATGCGCGTGAGTGGTATTCTGAAAAACACTCCAAAAAAACGCGACACAATAGAAGCGCTTGAAAGTATGAAAGCCCCTTTGACAAGGCTTTGGCCGCCTGTTATTTTCTTTTTCGCGCTGCGTTGCGTCCTGGTTTTTTCGATTGTTTGAGCGCTGTCCCGAAACTGACTTTCCGCGGATCTGTCTTTCAATGCATGCTCACTTCCAGCGTTTGTAAGTATTTTGGTAAATCACATTATATTATAACACTTTGATTTGGCTATTACAATCACAATAAAAATAAAATAATCTAAATACATGAAGAAATACCGGCCTGTTTTGCTTGATTATTATATAAATATTCTGCGCTTTCTTTCTGAACAGCTGTGTTTATAATTAAAGGGCTACAAGTTAAATTATTATCCTGTTTTTGTATATATTTAAAAAAATTAATTTCTTGCTCAACTATGCCGCAAAACCTTTACATTTGGCTTTTCGCGTTATATTATATAAGCAGACGCAGGCTTTTAATACGACAATTTTATAAATAATAGTTTATATTTCTAAGGAGTGATAAAATGCAACGCTCAAAACGCAAAAAAAAGAAAAAACTTTGCCCGATAACCCGGAGAAAGTTTGCCATGTATTTCATGGCGCTGTTTATTATCTCGGTTTTATCGGTGGTAAGCAGCGACCTTTCGGCAAAAACCTCGTCACTGCAGGAACATTATTTGAGTCCCAAAAGCGAAGCGGTTTCGCTCAATCCTCTTAAAGGCTTTCTGCGAATGCAGGGCGATGCGGCTCCTACAATCGATTTCCCATATTCGCTGGAATTTGTTTTGCTGCCTTTGAGCGACGTTGTGAAAGGCCGCGGCGTGTATGACTGGTACGCTCTGGAAAACGCCTTGAATTCAGCGAAAAGCAAGGGCAGAAACGTTGTCTTGCGCTTTTTTATGGATCTGCCCAACGACGATCTGAACTTCCGGCCTTACAGCGGCATTCCCGCCTACCTGGTTGAAGAGGGGGGGATTATACGGCTTGGCAGCCCGGAAAAAAAAGAATGGGACAGTACAATTGCGCTGGTGAACAGCGTCGACCGCAACAAGCCGCTTACAGACGAGCAAAACGCCGCGCTTAACCGTATGATGAGCTTCAAGAATCTACCCGCCGCAATCGAATATGATACGGGCGGCAGAAAAGGCGTTCGCCCGAACTATTTTAATCCGCAGGTGCAGGAATGCATTCTTGATTTTGTGCAGGCGCTTGGCGCATATGACGCAAGGCCGGAAATCGCCGCGATAGAAGCGGGGCTTCTCGGTCCGTGGGGGGAATGGAACATCTCTATCGCCGGGGATATTGTCCCCCACAAGGGCTACACCATGCACCCGGACTACACAGGCCCCAAGATAGAAAGTTCTTTTTTTCAGGAGCTTATGCAGAAATTTTACCTCAATTTTCCCAGTAAGCATATACTTTTGAGAAACGCCCATTCGTTTGACGGCAGCAATACTTATATGCTGGAAACCCAGTTCGGTTTTCATAACGATTTGTTTGGCATTGCTCCCAGAGACAGCGAAGGTTCGCGCTTTATGCAAAGCATTCAGGAGACGGCCAAAAAGCAATGGCAAAGCCATCCCATGGGCGGGGAATTAGGCCCGATTTTTGAAAGCCACGGCTTTGGGGATGGCTGGAACTCCTGCTTTTTCAGCCTGTCTGACGGTTCGGAAGCGCTTGACTATTACATAGACAGCCCCGATTATGGCGAGGGGCGGCTGGACTTTTCCCGCGACATAAAAGACGAGCATACGTCATGGCTTCTTGTGCGTGAATCCGCCTGGTATCAGGGCGCGGAATACGCAAACGCGCTGAAAGCTTCGGCAAAGCTTGGCTACGACTTTGCGCTGACAAACGCCGCGTTTCATGATTCAATCCGCGAAGGCGAGGCGCTTGAGCTTAGCGTCGGCTTTGTAAACAGGGGAAACGCGCCGTTTTATTACGACTGGCCCGTCAGTATCGCCGTTTTTTACGAGGACGGGACAGAGGCGTTCAGCTATAATCCTTATTGGGATATTCGGGAAGTCGGGTCGGAGAGCGCCAACCGGTGGAGAACTTTCAGAACAAATGTGGAAAATCCGGCGCTGACCGCCGGGAAATATTCGCTCAGGCTGAGAATTTCAAACCCAATGAATAATGGTCTGCCAATTGAGTTCGCCAACCAGGAAAGCCTTCAGGACGGGTCCGGCTGGGTTGTTCTGGGTGAGTTTGAGGTGAGGGCGGCGTAGGGGGGCGCCCGGGCATGCGCGGCGGCTGTGAAATATTTTCGCAAACATACGTTCCCGATTTTTTTGTAAAAAAATTCATATTAAATGCTCTTGTGAATATATATAAAAAGTGATAAAATTAACTCATTAAAAATATCTATTTTTGTTGATAACGCTTAAAGCTAATTTTAAGTCTATAAATTTTGCACGATTTTTATTTGAAATTCACACAATCAACGTTGATGTTTCAGATATAATTTATTAAAATATTTTATTATCGGATAAGCTTGTCAAAACAGCCGTTTTATAAAAAATTTAATATAAATACAAATTTTACACAAGGAGGTAACGCTCTTGGCTACAAAAAAAGAATGGCTCGCAATGCTGCTGGCCGGCGGTCAAGGCAGCAGGCTTTACACGCTGACAAAAAAAGTCGCCAAACCCGCCGTTCCTTATGGGGGAAAATACAGGATTATTGACTTCCCCCTCTCAAACTGCGTCAATTCCGGAATAGACACGGTTGGTGTGCTGACGCAGTATCAGCCTTTGCTGCTCAACGAATATATTTCCAACGGCATACCCTGGGATTTGGACAGGGTAAACGGCGGCGTGCATGTCCTTCCGCCATATCAGCGCTCTAAAAATTCGTCATGGTACAGCGGCACAGCCAACGCGATTCACCAGAACGTACACTTTATAGAACAGTACAGCCCTGAATATGTGGTTATTCTTTCCGGGGATCACATCTATAAAATGGACTATTCTAAAATGCTGGATTTTCATAAAGAAAACAACGCCGACTGTACAATCGCCGTTCTTCAAGTCCCTATGGAAGAGGCGAGCCGCTTTGGTATTATGAACACTGACAAAGACTTTAAAGTTTACGAATTCCAGGAAAAGCCGAAACAGCCCAAAAGCAACCTTGCGTCCATGGGGGTTTATATTTTTACATGGACTGTACTGAAAAAATATCTGGCGGACGACGACGCAAACCCGGATTCCGACAACGATTTTGGCAAGAATATTATACCCAACATGCTGGGCGACGGGAAGAGTCTTTACGCTTATCCGTTTGACGGCTACTGGAAGGACGTAGGCACTATCGACAGCCTTTGGGAAGCGAATATGGACTTGCTTGATCCAAATGTCGAGCTGGAGCTGGACGACAGCGGCTGGAAAATTTATTCCCGCTCCCCCGCTCTTCCCCCGCACTTTATGTCCGAAACGGCGCACGTTCAGAATTCGCTGATAACAGAGGGCTGCGAGATTGCCGGCGAGGTCGACTTTTCCGTTATATTTGCCGGCGTTGTGATAGAAGAAGGCGCAAAGGTTCATGACAGCATCGTAATGCCTCACACAGTCGTCAGGAAAGGCGCTGTGATTGAATACTCTATTGTGGCCGAAAACGCCCTGATAGAAGAGGGCGCGCTTATCGGCAAACGTCCGGAGGACTGCGAGGACAAAGACCAGTGGGGCGTCGCGGTTATCGGGGAGAATGTCCGCGTCGGCAAGGGCGCGGTCGTCGCTCCAAAAGCCATGGTTGACGGGGACGTCCCGGACGCTCCGCCGCCTGCCCCGGAAGAGCCCTCCAAAGAACCCTCAAAAGAACCCTCAAAAGAAACTCCTGCAGAAAAAGCAAAGGGGGAAATAAAAAATGAAAAATGAAAACCTTGGAATTATTTTCTCCAATATGCACGACAGCGCGCTCGGCCAGCTTACGGAGTCGCGCACAACAAGCTCCATTCCGTTTGGGGGGAGATATAGGTTTATCGACTTCGTGCTTTCATCCATGGTGAATTCCAATATTTACTCTATCGGCGTTATAGCCAAAACGAATTATGAGTCCCTGCTGGATCATCTTGGCTCCGGGCGGGAATGGGATCTTGCCCGCAAATCCGGCGGCCTGTATATTCTGCCGCCCTATGGCGTACAGGGCGCGGGAGTTTATCAGGGCAAGATTCAGGCGCTGTACGGCATGAAAGAATATATTGAGCGCACCCAGAGAAAATATGTCGTCATGACGGACACGGACGTTATATGCAATATTGACTTTAACGCGATAACAGAATTCCACAAAGAAAAAGAAGCGGACATGACGATAGTTTACATCAAGAAAAAGCTGAGCAAGGACGTTAAAAACGCGACCGTGTTTTCACTTAACGGCGAACAGCGCATAACTGATGTGCGTATGCTTTCCGGAAGCGAAAGCGAGCAGAACCTGTCCGTGAATATCGTCGTGGCGGAAAAAGATTTGCTGATGCGCCTTGTTTCGGATGTTCACAGCCATGGTTTGTATGACTTTGACAGGGATATTCTGCAGCGCAGGCTGGACAGCCTTAACATATACGGCTATGAGTACAAAGATTATTTTGCCAAAATAGACAACCTGAAAGACTATTTCCGGGCAAACCTGGACTTGCTTAAGCCCGACGTGCGCCGGCAATTGTTTTTGTCAAACCGCAATATTTACACAAAAGGCGCGGATCAGGTTCCGACCAGGTACGGCCTGGATTCCAGGATAACAAACTCGCTGATCGCCGACGGCTGCCTGATTGAGGGCGAAGTTAGAAACTCCCTGATTTCCCGCGGGGTTTACGTCGGCAAAGGCGCGCTTGTGGAGAACTCCGTGATTATGAGCAGCTGCCGGATTGAGCCTATGGCGCGCCTGAACTACTGCATTCTGGACAAAAACGCGCTTGTGACAAACAAGAAGATTCTTTCCGGGAGTGAAAACTATCCAAATTATATTGCGAAAAACGGCGTTGTATAAAAATTATTTTTCAGCCTGAAAGCCCTCCGGGGCTTTCTTGATTGTGGCGCTGCGGCCGCCGCGCGCGGAACAAAAGCAGTTGCTTTGCAAATCTAAAATAAATAAAGGAGACGGGACTTTATGAAGATTTTATTCGCCGCAAGCGAGGCCACGCCTTTCATTGCCTCCGGCGGCCTTGCGGACGTCGCGGGCAGCCTTCCCCGCGCCTTGCTGGACGAAGGCGCGGTCTGCCGAGTTATTATGCCCCTTTACAGCGCCATCAAGCCGGAGCTGCGCCAAAAGCTCAGATATATCGGAAATTTTACCGTGCCGGTCGCCTGGCGGGAGCAGTACTGCGGGCTTTTTGAAGCTCCGGCGAACGGCGTTAAATATTATTTTCTGGACAACGAATATTATTTCAGGCGCAACTCAATCTATGGCTTTTACGACGATGCGGAGCGTTTTTCGTTTTTTTCGCGGGCGCTTGTGGAGGCTGTAAGGCATATTAATTTTATTCCGGACGTTCTGCACGCCAACGACTGGCAAACGGCGCTCGCGCCGGTTTATCTTGATTTTTGCTACAAAGAAAGAAATCCGGTTTATAATAATATAAAAACTCTGCTCACTATACACAATATAGGCTATCAGGGGCAGTACGGCCCGGAACTGATGGAGTCGGTTCTGGGGATAGAGCCGAAATACTTTTCTGTTCTCGCCTGTAACGACGGCAGGGGCGGCCTTGATATAAACTTTCTTAAGGCGGGCATTGAGCGGGCCAATAAGATCAGCACGGTGAGCCGGACTTATGCCCGGGAGCTGCTCGACCCATGGTATGCCCATGGGCTTGACGGCCTTTTGCGGGAGAGGTCGTTCAAGCTCAGCGGCATTCTCAACGGCATTGACACAAAGCTTTATAATCCGGGGACGGATACCGCCCTCTGGAAGAATTACAGCGCCGAAACGGTGGAGGATAAGTCCGTCAACCGTTCGGAGCTTTTGAAGAGCCTGAACCTGCCGGAAGACGGCAATTCACTGGTTCTTGCAATGGTCACGCGCCTGGCCGCCCACAAAGGGCTTGACCTGGTAAAATATATCTTTGAGGAAATGCTTTCCCATGGAGTGCGGGTCATTATTCTGGGCACCGGAGAAATGGTCTACGAGGGATATTTTGGCTATATGCAGGAGAAGCACCCCGACAAAGTGCGCTTTATTAACGGCTTTGTGCCCGACTTTGCCCGGAAAATTTACGCCGGGGCGGATGCGTTCCTGATGCCTTCCAAGTCGGAGCCTTGCGGCCTTTCTCAGATGATAGCCGCGCGCTACGGCACAATCCCGATTGTACGCGAAACGGGCGGCCTTGCCGACACTATCCGCGACGAGGGCGGCGAAAACCCAAACGGTTTTACCTTCAAGACATATAACGCGCATGACATGCTGGGCGCGGTGGACAGGGCAAAAGGCGTTTTCAGCGACAAAGACCGCTGGCGGCGGCTTCAGCGCAACGCCATGAACTGCGATTTTTCCTGGGCAGTTTCGGCGAAACAGTATATTGATTTATATAATTCTCTTTAAAAATATAAATCCCGCGCGGGTTTCTTAATTTCCCGCAGAGGGCGGCAGGCTGCCGTCCCCTGCGTACATAATAGATTACCTCTTGCAAAAATTCTTCAAAAGCCGCATAATATATAATAATATTTTTGATAATTTAAATAAAGGAGAGGTCTCCAGTGCACCAGAAAATTTTAATCCTGGATTTCGGCGGGCAGTACAACCAGCTGATCGCCCGCCGCGTCCGGGAGGCGCATGTATACTGCGAAGTGAAGCCTTATTCAATAAGTCTTGAAGAAATAAAAAAATTCGCCCCGGCGGGGATTATTTTCACCGGAGGCCCCAAAAGCGTTTATGAAAAGGGCGCGACGCTCTGTCCGCCGGAGATTTATTCGCTGGGGGCGCCTGTTCTGGGCATTTGCTATGGGGCTCAGCTTATGGCCTATCAGCTTGGCGGAAACGTTATTTCCGCCGAGCGCCGCGAATATGGCCGGACACAGGTAGATTTTAAAACAGCTTCGCCGCTTTTTGATGGCTGCCCCGAGAGCGCCGTTGTCTGGATGAGCCACGGCGTTAAAATAGACAAGCCCCCGGAGGGTTTTGAAATTGTCGCGAAGAGCGAAGCCTGCCCCGTTGCCGCAATGGAAGACAGACAGAAGGATTTTTACGGCCTGCAATTTCACCCCGAAGTCAGGCACACTCAAAACGGTTTTAAAATTCTGAAGAATTTTTTATATAAAGTCTGCGGCTGCGCCGGCGACTGGCAAATGGCTGAATACGCCAAAACCGCCATCGAGGGCATACGCCGCAAAGCAGGCGGAGGAAAAGTCCTGCTTGCGCTGTCCGGCGGAGTTGATTCCTCCGTTGCGGCGGCGCTTTTCTCAAAGGCCGTTGGGAAACAGCTCACCTGCGTTTTTGTCGACCACGGTCTTATGCGCAAAAACGAAGGCGACGAAATAGAGGCTGTTTTTGGCGGCGGCGATATAAATTTTATACGCGTGAACGCCGGGGAGCGCTTTTTGGCCCGCTTGAAAGGCGTCTCCGAACCGGAGCGAAAGCGCAAAATTATCGGCGAGGAATTTATCCGCGTTTTTGAGGAAGAAGGCAAAAAAATCGGTTCGGTTGACTACCTTGCGCAGGGGACAATTTACCCGGATGTAATAGAGTCCGGCGCGGGGGACGCCGCCGTCATAAAGAGCCATCACAATGTCGGCGGTCTGCCGGATTTTGTCGATTTTAAAGAAATTATTGAGCCATTGCGGTTTTTATTTAAAGACGAAATCCGTCAGCTTGGGCGTGAACTGGGTCTGCCCGATTTTCTCGTCAGGCGCCAGCCCTTCCCGGGTCCTGGGCTTGCAATACGAATTATCGGCGAGGTCACAGAAGAAAGGCTCGAAATCCTACGCGAAGCGGACTGGATTTTCCGGGAAGAAATCGCCAAAGCCGGACTTGACGGGGAGATTCATCAATATTTTGCCGTTCTGACGAATATGCGCTCCGTGGGCGTGATGGGCGACGAGCGGACGTATGATTACACGCTTGCGTTGCGTGGCGTAAACACCGATGATTTTATGACGGCGGATTGGGCGCGGATTCCTTTTGATATACTGGAGAAAATTTCTAATCGAATTGTCAATGAAGTGCCGCACATCAACCGCATTGTCTATGATATTACAAGCAAGCCGCCGTCTACCATTGAGTGGGAATAATTAAAACCATCCTGGAAACTCGCTATTCATGCGGGTTTCCAGGATTTCTTCTTGCCTTTTGATAACAGTTTGATAACAGGAGCATTTGGGCACTTATTCTGTGCCGCAGGTGTTTAGCGGGTGTTTTACCTGTTGCCACGGCTTTACCCATTGAAAACGATCTTGCTGATTCGCTGCCAGCAAGATCGTTTTTATGTCTTCATTTATCTTTTTTATGTCTTTTCAAAAGAATATCCAACAAGTCAGTATCGTTATGTGGCAATTCATCGTCTTCAAATTCGCCTAAATAAGTTATATCATGATACTTCTGTCCATCGTATTCGTACCCAGTGTAAGGATAACCCCTGTCCGTAGTTCCTTGATATTCTTTAAATTCTTGCTTAGCCTCCTCTGCTGTGAAGTCATTTGCATCGAACCAGACACCCTCTTTTTTCCTTTGCCCAACCCATTTTTGTTGCTTTGAATAGATGTTTCATAGATTTCTCTCCTTTAAAGATTCTATTAACATATCGCTGAGTGCCTGCGAAGGAACCTGAGTCCACCGCTGCGTGGTATAAAGTTCGGGATATTTGTAGCGCCAAGCGTCGTATTCCTCTTTAGTGATCTCCCCGTCCTCGGTCTTTGCGGGCGGCTGCCGCCAAGCGGTAAGCATTTCATTCATTTCCAAAAAGGTTCGGCCTCTAGACTTGTCCAACCGTAGGCAGATTTCACCACCCGCCTCACTGATACGCAGGCCCCGCAAATCCGCAAGCCGCTCCGGCTGTTCGAGATACATCACTGCGGTACAGTCGTCCCCCGGAACTCTTTTGGTCAACAAACAATCACAATCGCGCCCAACATCAAAGCAGTATTCCACTAATTTAGCCGCCAGTCCCTTGCTGTGAAAATACCGCGTCATTTCATATTCTCGGTCTAAGTCCGCGGCTCGCCCCATTTATCCCTAGTGACGAGCATCTGTTATAGAGCTTCGCGCCGTTGAGCAGTGGTCGCAGCTCGACAGGATATTCTTCTAAGTCAATGGTTATAGGCGTAAATGTCATACCTCAATTTCATCCTTCCTTAAATGCGCCATCCTCAATATGGTCGTTCACCACGCCGATTGCCTGCAAGTAGCTGTAGATTATCATGCTACCGACGAATTTGAAGCCAAGTCTCTGCATGTCCTTGCTGATTATATCGGACCGCGCCGCATCTTTCTTATAGGTCAGGAATGAAGGGAACCGAGTCTGGGAAGTGCTTTGGCGTTAAAGGAGTTACTTAGAAAATGCCTGATATCGAATACGAATACTCCCGCAGCTTGCCGCCCGAAGCGGACGGTCTGCGATTTACAGACGGCGAACCGATTCTCTACGCCTACGAGTGCGTCCTGCCGGAACGAGAAACAGCGGACAGGTTCATCTACACCGCCGTCAGCCTTAACACAGGCGGCAAGGTGGTTTTAGCCCGCAGGGTATCGCCTCTTACCACTTCCGAGGTCGAGAAGACAGTAGAGCGGATGCGGCTCTCGAAGATTGCCGGGGCAAGATCGAAGGCCGAGTACATACCCCGCCTGTCGCAAATGCTCCTGGACGGCGGCATTATCAAAGAACCGTTGTCCGCCGTACTCCGCAAAGGCAAGGAGCATTATCTTTGTAAGCGCAATCTCCAAACGCATTTACAGTTTGAAAGCAATCCGGCGACACGGCGCGTGTTAGAGGGCTTGCCCCTTCCCGGCTCCGCTATCGACAATGTGAGGGCAAAGCGGTTTCATAAAGCCCTCCAGGAAATTTATTCGTCGCTCCCCAACAGAATATTTAAAAAATGAGACCTTAGCAGATGCAAAGCTAACAAATTTTTTTGCGGCTAAAGCCGTTCAAAGCAAAATTTCAGCCTTTTCGCCCAGCAGATTTTTGTTTTTCTCAAGTAAAGGCTGAATTTTCTCCCTGATAAATTTTTCCGTCTGTTCCGGCGCGCGTCCGACAAAATTTTCCGGTTTCAGCGCAGCTTTGAGTTGCTTTTCGTCAATATTGAAATCAGGGTCGGTCAAAACGCGCTGAATCAGGTCGTTTCCGCCGCCTTCTTCTTTGACGGCTTTCGCTGCCGCCATCGCGTGTATTCGCAGTTTCTCGTGAAGCGTCTGCCTGTCGCCGCCGTTCCTGACAGCGGCCATCATGATATTCTCTGTAGCCATAAAAGGCAGCTCTTGCATAACGCGCTGTTCAATAATTTTCGGGTAAACAACAAGCCCGTCGCAGACGTTCAGCAACAGGTTCAAAACCCCGTCGGAGGCCAGAAAAGCCTCCGCGACGGAAACGCGTCTGTTTGCGGAATCGTCCAGTGTGCGTTCAAACCACTGCGCGGCGGCTGTTATCGCAGGATTCAAAGTATCGATGATAATATAACGCGACAGCGAAGTTATTCGCTCGCTGCGCATAGGATTGCGCTTATAAGGCATAGCAGAAGAACCGATTTGGCCGCGCTCAAACGGTTCTTCCATTTCTTTATTGCCTTGCAGTATCCGAAGATCGTTTGAAAATTTCGACGCACTTTGAGCCACTCCCCCTAAAACCGATAGAATCTGATAATCTATTTTTCTTGAATAAGTCTGTCCCGAAACCGGCACTGTCTCATCAAAGCCCATTTCATGAGCGATATCCCGTTCAAGCTGGTCTATTTTTTCGCCGTCGCCTCCAAAAAGCTCCATAAAGCTGGCCTGTGTCCCCGTTGTGCCCTTTGAGCCAAGCAATTGCAGCCTGGAAAGCCTGTGCTCCGTTTCTTCAAAGTCCATAAGAAACTCGTTAATCCAGAGCGCCGCCCGTTTGCCTACTGTGGTGAGCTGGGCGGGCTGCAAATGGGTATAGGCCAGAGCGGGCAGGTCTTTGTGTTTCAGAGCGAAGCCAGCCAGCAGCGCAATTACGTTCAGCAGTTTCCGGCGAACGATTTCCAGCCCGCGCCGCATGATAATAATATCCGTGTTGTCCCCAACATAGCAGGAGGTTGCCCCAAGGTGAATAATGCCCTTTGCCGCGGGGCATTGCAGACCATAAGCGTAAACGTGAGACATAACATCGTGGCGGACGATTTTTTCCCGCGCCCGGGCCTCCTCGTAGTTTATGTCGTCCAGATGGGCGGCAAGCTCGGCGATCTGCTCGTCGGAAATATCAAGCCCGGCGATTTGCTCGGCCCTGGCAAGCGCGAGCCACAGCCTTCGCCATGTGCGGAACTTGTTGTCGTTTGAGAAAACAAACTGCATTTCGCGGCTTGAGTATCTCTGGCTAAAAGGGCTTTCGTAAACGTCGTGCATTTTTGGTTTTTCTCCCCGTTAATTAGTAATTTTTACATGGCCTTCACAGCGTACTTATTATTTTACAGTTTGCGGATTTTCATAAGTATGCTTATATTTATTTAAAGTTTATTTTATACTTATTAAAAAGTCAAGAAATATAAACTTAAAAATTAAAGCATATGCCGTTACGCAAAATTTCAAAAAAATATATTTAAAACAAAACAAACTTATGCTATAATAACTTCTTGTCAAGTTTATTATAGCTCTTAAAGATTAAGGAGATCAGTCTATGGCGGTTTACACCGAAGAAATAAGCGCCCTTCTGGGCAGGCTCGAAACTTCCGGGACAACGGGACTAAGCGCGGTCGCGGCGCAGGAACGCCTCGAAAAATACGGGTCTAACACGCTGAAAGGCGAAAAGCATAAAAACTTTTTTCAGAAATTTCTGGCTCAGCTCAAAGACTACATGGTCATCATTCTGATTATCGCGGCGGCCATTTCCTTCGCGCTTGCCCTGATTGAACAGAGCGGAGATTTTATCGACTCAATCGTTATTATGGGTATTGTCATACTCAACGCCCTTCTTGGCGTTTTTCAGGAAAGCAGCGCGGAAAAAGCCCTCGACGCTTTGAAAAATATGTCCGCGCCCTTTGCGAAAATCATCCGGGACGGCGTCGCAAAAAAAATCCCTTCGTCCGAAATTGTCCCCGGCGATTTGATTTTGCTGGAATCGGGCGATTTTATCCCCGCGGACGCGCGTCTGATTGAATCGGCAAGCCTGAAATGCGAGGAATCCGCCCTGACCGGCGAAAGCGTCCCCGCCGAGAAAGACGCCGCGGCCAAAATAGCGGAGGACGCGCCGCTGGGCGACAGGATCAACATGATCTATTCCGGCTGCAGCGTCGCTTACGGCCGCGCAAAAGCCATTGTCACCGGGACGGGCATGGGCTCGGAGATGGGTAAAATCGCCGGGCTTCTCAACGCCGCCCGCGACGAGACTACCCCGCTTCAGCAAAGACTGAACAAACTCGGCAAAAATCTGGGCATACTTTCTATAATAATCTGCGTTTTTATATTTATCCTCGGCCTGTTTCAGGGGCAGTCCCCGGTTTTGATGTTCATGACGGCCGTGTCGCTGGCCGTCGCGGCAATCCCGGAAGGCTTGACGACAGTCGTCACGCTTGTGCTGTCAATGGGCGTGCGCAATATGGTCAAACGCAACGCGATTGTCCGCCGCCTGCCCGCCGTCGAAACGCTGGGCAGCACGTCAGTCATCTGCTCTGATAAGACGGGCACGCTTACGCAAAACAAAATGACGGTCATGCAAGTCTGGGCGGCGGGCGGCGAGATTTGCGCCCCCGGCGCGGACATGCCCGCGGACGCGCTGAAAATTCTGGAATACGGCGCGCTCTGCAACGACGGCAAAGTCCAGCTTGAAGGCGGCAAAGAAACCCACATAGGCGACCCGACCGAGACCGCAATAGTGGCCGCCGCGAGGCTTGCCGGGCTGGATAAGTCCGGCCTTGACAGCGAATTCCGGCGTGTGGCCGAGCTTCCCTTCGATTCCGACCGCAAACTCATGACCACTGTGAATATGATAGACGGCAAGCCCTATGCAATCGTGAAGGGCGGCTTTGACGTGCTGCTGCCGCGCTGCGCCTCCGGCGATTCAGGCCGCGCGGAGGAAGTGAATCTTTCCATGAGCGGAAAGGCTTTGCGCGTTCTGGCCGTGGCTTTCAAGCTTCTTGAGCGCGTTCCGGAAAACCCCTCCGGCGAAGAGCTGGAAAACGGCCTTGAGTTTGCCGGGCTTATCGGCATGATTGACCCGCCGCGCGAGGAATCCAGGCAGGCGATTGCAAAATGCAAAAAGGCCGGAATCAAAACCGTCATGATAACCGGCGACCATATTGTGACCGCTTCGGCCATCGCCAAAGAGCTGGGCATTCTTGAAGACGGGGACGAAGCCATCAGCGGCCGTGAACTTGCCATGATGGACGAGGGCGAGCTTGCCGAAAAAGTCCGGCAATATTCTGTTTATGCCCGCGTAAGTCCGGAGGACAAAATCAAGATAGTGCGGGCCTGGCAGGACAAGGGCGAAGTTGTCGCCATGACAGGCGACGGGGTGAACGACGCCCCCGCGCTTAAAGCGGCTGATATTGGCTGCGCGATGGGCATTACCGGAACGGACGTCGCCAAGGGCGCGGCCGACATGGTTCTCACCGACGACAATTTTTCGACGATAGTGGCCGCCGTGGACGGCGGGCGCGCGATTTATGACAATATCAAAAAGACTATAGAGTTCCTGCTGGGTTCAAATATAGGCGAGGTTTTGACAGTGTTTCTGGCCATGCTTTTCGGCTGGGGAAGCCCGCTTCTTGCCATTCAGATTCTGATGGTGAACGTTGTGACGGACGCGTTCCCGGCTTTTGCGCTTGGCTTTGAGCCTGCGGAAAGCGACGTCATGGAGCGTCCGCCCATCAGGAAAAACGAGAGCGTTTTTGCGGGCGGGCTGATCCCGGAAATTATTATCAAGGGCGTTGTCGTGACGCTGTGCACGCTTGCGGCGTTCTGGGCGGGGGCGCGCCTTGGCCACGGCGGGATCAGCCCAAGCGAGGAAGCGGGGCGGACGATGGCGTTTCTGGCGCTTTCGCTTTCTCAGCTTGTCTACGCGGTCTGCACAAGAAGCCGCAAATCGCTGTTTGTCACCGGGCTTTGGAGCAATATGCAGATGATATACTCGTTTTTGATTTCGCTTGCGGTTATACTGCTTGTAACGCTTGTCCCGCCGTTTAATTTTGTCTTCAAGATGGCTCCGCTTGTGTGGGAAAATTGGGCGCTTGTTTCGGGTCTTGCGCTTGTGCCCTTTGTTGTTTCCGAGCTTGTGAAGCTGATAAAAAACAGGCCCAAATTTAGTATAAAACGCTAAAGCCTGAGCATAAAATAAGTTAAGTCAAATTGCGCCGCCTGTAAAAACCAAGGCCGACCAAACTCAAGGGAAAATAAAATATGTCTGTGGATATTGGGATAGATTTGGGGACGACTTCAATTATTATATATATGAGCGGCAAAGGCATAGTCCTGAAAGAGCCGACCGTCGCGACAATTGACGCCCGCTCAAAGAAAATTATCGCCTTTGGGAAAGAAGCCCTGAAGGCGGTTGACCGCATTCCGCCTTTTTACAAAACAGTCTACCCTTTAATAGACGGGGTTGTTTCCGACCACTATGTCACGGAATTTATGATCAAGCATTTCATGCGGATGATTTCGCAAAACCTGATCGTAAAGCCGCGCGTTTCGATATGCATTCCTTCGGGCGTTACCGATGTCGAAGTCAACGCCGTGATAGACGCTGTGTCCAATTCCGGGGCGAGAAAAATCTACCTGATAGAAGAACCTATAGCCGGGGCAATCGGCGCGGGGCTTGACCTCAGCCTGGCAAGCGGCAAAATGCTTCTTGACCTTGGCGGGGGCACTTCAGACGTCGCCGTAATCTCCATGAACGGCATAGCTTCAAAGGCTTCGCTCAAAGGGGCGGGAAAAAGACTGGACGAGGATTTAATCCGCTATCTGAAAAATAAGTATAATATATTAATCGGCATGAAAACCGCCGAAGAAATAAAAAAACTGCTGGGCAACGTCTATAAACCCAAGCCTGAAGTAAAATATCAGGTCAAGGGCAAGAACGCCGTCACCGGTTTCCCGGAGGCCGTTATAATAAGCGAAGCCGACACCGCCGAGGCATACAGGGATCATATTATTGAGATTTCCCAGATGGTGCGGCAGGTGATGGAGCGGACATCGCCGGAGCTTATTTCGGATATCGCCGAAACGGGCATGGTGCTGACCGGGGGGACTTCGCTTTTGCGCGGGCTGCCCGAACTGCTTGGGGAACTGCTGAACATCAGGACTTTGCCGGTGGAGGACCCCATAAACTGCGTTGCAATCGGCACGGGGAAAGCTTTCGACTATTTGAATATTCTTTCGGACGGATTTATCAAACCGACAGCCTATAAATAAAATGGGGCTTTGCCCGGTTTTACCGGTTATTTTATTTCCAGATTAATTCAAAACAGGCTCTGACAGGCGGCTCGCCGGGATTTTTTAAATGCGAAAAACAGCTGAAAACGCTTGAATAAATTTTTACAACGTTGTATAATTGTATATGCTGTTTGCTATATTTTCAAAGCGGAGGGATTATTTTGACATACTCATACGCGCCCAATGGCGTTTGCGCCACAAACATCAGCATAGAACTTGAGGACGGGATTGTCCAAAACGTCGTTTTTACGGACGGCTGCAAAGGGAACGCGCTCGGGATTGCTGCGTTGTGCCGCGGACAAAGCCCTGAAGCCCTGATCGAAAAGCTGAAAGGCATCCGTTGCGGCAGAAAGCAGACCTCCTGCCCGGATCAGCTCGCAAAGGCGCTGGAAAGCGTTAACGCGCTCAAGCTATAAAAATCTCACGCACATCAGAATACGCTATTAAATGCCCGGTTCAAAATAAAAAGTATGGGGGAAGTGGGGAACATGACGCTTAATAGCTGCGCGGCGACGGCGCTTTTATTTGCGGTGTTCTGTATAATTATGCGACGGAGACGGTATCTTGCCTTTGCGGGGCGCGGCAAAAATTTCCTCCTGTCCGACGACAGCGACATCAAAATCTTTGTCAAAGAGCGCCCGCAGATTTACGATCCGCCGGATTATTCCCCCGGGGAAATAGCCCGGCGCATGAACGCCCAGCGCGCGAACGGCAACCTTGAGAAGGCTCGCAGTCTGGGCAGCGGCTTTGCGGTTTACCTGTCGCGCTTTGAACCAAAGCGCTTCCCCCAGGAGCTTTTCATGAACTATAAGACCCTGCTGGCCTTCACAATGGACTACGCGCTCAGCAATCTGACCCCCAACCGCTTCATTGCGGACACGGCGCACCGCGAGTTCGTCAGCGCCCTGAAAAACATTGACAGGCCGTTTTACGACAATGTCCTTGCTTCGGTCGAATACTCAATGTATGTGCTTTGCTCCCGGCGGGAGGACAACATGGCGCGCAAAGTCGGCGAAACTTTCGCTAAGCTGTGCGGAAAAAGCGAAGACGAAGCTTGTATCAAAAACGGCGAAGCTCTGTTTTTGTCGTGGCTTTCAGACGCAATGGAAACTGTTGAAGATTACAAATTTGAGCCTTAGAACTCTGGCTATACGGTAAAATATAACAGGGGAACGGCGCCAGACCGTTCCCCTTTAAGTTTTGCCCGCAAAATCAGCGCTGTACGCGCCCGGATCCATCTCCCCTGGCGAGTTTTTCCACTTCATCGACGGAAACCTGATTAAAATCTCCCTCTATCGTGTGCTTCAGGCAACTTGCGGCCGCCGCAAACTCTATAGCTTCCTGTGGCGCATAATTATTCACAGCAGCGTATATAAGCCCCGCTCCAAAGCTGTCGCCGCCGCCAACCCTGTCCACAATATGGACAGGATATTTTTTTGAGAACCAGAAATTTTCGCCGTCGCTCAGCATTGCTGCCCAATTATTGTCATTGGCTGATATAGATTCTCTCAGCGTGATTGCCGTTTTCTTGAAGCCAAACCTGTCAATGAGTTTTTTGGCTACTTCCTGGTAGCTTTTATAACTTAATTTTCCGGAATTAATATCAGTATTTTCCGCATGAATGCCAAACACATCCGAAGCGTCTTCCTCGTTGGCAATACAGACATCCACATACTGCATAAGACCACTCATTGTTTTGTTAGCTTTTTCTTTTGACCACAAATTTTTCCTGTAATTCAAATCGCAGGAAATAGTAATATTATAAGATTTTGCCATTTGACAGGCTTCTTCACAAATTTTAGCAACGTTATCCCCTAAAGCAGGGGTTATTCCTGTAAAATGAAACCATTCAGCGCCCTCAAATATTTCTTTCCAATCAAAATCTTTACTTTGAGCTTCGGCAATCGCCGAACCTGCGCGGTCATAGATAACTTTTGAGGGGCGTTGGGAAGCGCCTTTTTCAAGGAAATATATCCCAACGCGCGCGCCTCCGCGGGCGATAAAGCCAGTGTCAACGCCGAATTCGCGGAGCTTGTTCACTGCCGACTGCCCTATTTCATGCCTGGGCAGCTTTGTCACAAAACACGCCCGAAACCCAAAATTTGCTAAAGAAACCGCAACATTTGCTTCGCCGCCGCCATAAGTCGCGCCAAAGCTGCCCGCTTGCACAAATCTTGTATATCCTTCCGGGGCAAGCCGCAGCATAATTTCTCCAAAAGTGACAATTTTTTTCATTTAGATTCAACTCCTGAATTATTTTTCCAGCAAATGAACAGCAAAACCGGCTATTTCGTCACGCAAATAGATTGACTTTTCTTTCGATGTTTCCTGGTTAAATTCAACTCCTTTGGATTTTAAATATCTGATTGCACGGATAATACTGGAAGTTTCAATTGCAATATGACCGTATTTGCCAAGATATGGCTGATGCATGATCTCTATCTCGGAAGACACAAAGGACGATCTTGCGCCTTGATCTACGTCAAAACCAAAAATAAGCTTAAATAAATTCGCGGCTTCAAGCGCATTTTTCTGGCTTTCGGCATTTATACCTATATGGCAGAGCCTGAATCCCAACATTTGTTTAATAGCGATCTGACATTTTTCACGGATTTCCTCAAAACGCCCCTCGCTGATAAGTTTTGGCGGAACCATCCATGAGCCTCCGCACGCAACAATCTTTTTAAAACCAAGATAAGCTTTTAAATTATTCTCATTTATTCCTCCGGTGGGAATAAATGTTAAATTAGAGTAAGGCGCGGAAACGGCTTTCAAAAAAGGCACGCCTCCGCTCTGCTCGGCAGGGAAAAATTTAACTGTGCTGAGCCCCATTTCCAATGCAGCTTCCATATCTGTGGGATTGGAGCAGCCGGGGTAAATCGGAAGTCCAATTTTTTGGCAATAAGAAACAATTTTAGAGTTAAATCCTGGACTTACTGCAAATTTCGCCCCCGATTTAAGCGCAGTTTCGGCCTGTTCTATGCTGAGAACCGTCCCGGCGCCAAGCAGCACATCCGGGAAAGCCTTCGCAATCCGTCGCAGGGCTTCCGCGCCCTGCTCCGTCCGGAAAGTGACCTCCGCGCAGGGGATTCCCCCGTCAATAAGCGCCTGAGCAAGGCCCTCGGCGCGGTCTGCGTCATCAATACTGACTACCGGAATAATTCCAATAGACCTAATTTTTTCTATAATATTATCCAATTTTAACCTCCGATTAGTTACCTGTATTTTTTAACGAACTCGCGCTCCAAAAATTGCCGAGCCTACCCGCACAAAAGTTGCGCCCTCCTGCACGGCTTCTTCAAAGTCGCCGGACATGCCCATGGAAAGCTCCGAAAAATATTGCAAATTTTGACTGTAATCACTTTTAATTTTTTCAAACACCTCCCTAAGCTGGGAAAAATATGCTCTGGCAATATCGCCCGCAGCGGGAGGCGGTACGCACATCAGCCCGCAAAGCCGCAACTCCGGGAAACCCAGCGCTTCTTCCACAAGAACAGGCAGTTTGCCCGGATCGACGCCGGATTTTCCGCTCTCCCCGCCGATTCTGACCTCCAGCAGGATGGGCATTACCGCGTCCTTCTTCGCGCACTGGCGCGCGATTTCACGTAACAGCCCGGGGCGGTCAACGGAATGAATCATCGCGGCCTCGCCGATTAAATATTTGACTTTGTTGGTCTGAAGAACGCCGATCATGTGCTTTTCGACGGGGAGCAGCGCGTCTTTTTTCTGCACAAGCTCATTGACGCGGTTTTCTCCGATTATGCCCGCCCCGGCGGAAATGGCCTCGTTGATTTTTTCGGCGGGGACGGTTTTCGTCACGGCGATGAGTTTTACGCTTCCCGGCGGACGCCCGGCGCGGATTTCAGAGCTATATATTTTTTCCAGCACTATTTGCAGATTTTCGGCGATGTTCATATTTTTCCCTGTCCTCTTGCTGAATTATATAAATTTTGCTTACTGCGTTTTGGCTACGTCAATCACCAGCTGATAGTTGCCATATGCCCAAACGGCGCCGTTACCCGGCACAAAAACCTGTACAGGTATCCGCTGGCGGCCTTCCTGAATTTCCCTGTTGAGGAAATTTACTTCGACCACAATGTCGTCTCCGGTCATATTTTCCAGGACGCCGGAATCGCCTATAAGCTCAATATCGTTGAGAGTTTTTGTCACAAAGTCCACAGTATAGCCCACAGGCTCGTAAACCCTTATATTAGAGGTGCTGAACTTCGCGCTTGCAAGGTTGGGCATGTCCAGGCTTATTGTGACGGCAGTGGTGCCGTCGGTAACTTCGCAGCCGCTGGGAAGACGGGGGGCGAGGGGAAAATTAAAGCTTACCCCCGGGCGCAGTTCCCGCACGTTGATATATCCCACCTCAATAGAAGAAATCAGGTCGATTTTGTCTTTTGGGCCTGCGATTTCAACATAGCGGCTTTCCCTGGCGCTTTCGGATAGGTTGTCCTTGCTCCAGGAGAAATTCAGGCTGCCCGCGGGAAATTGCGGTGGGATGTAACTGTATGTGAATTTCATTTCGGCCGTTTTAAATTTCAAGACCGGGATGGTGACTGTGGTTTCTCTCGTGCTTATCGTTACGTTGTCGGAAAGCGTAATTTTTTTGTTGTTCCTGTCAAAAAGGGTAATCTGGGCTTTTGCGCTGTAAGAGTCGTCAAGCTTACGGCCCGGCGGGTTATCCAGGGATATTTTCGCGCTTGCAATGCGGCTGACTTCCTGCTCCGGACCGCTTATTTCAACGCTTTTCGGCTCATATTCAGCCGTGTCCTTCATGTAGCCGTCGGCCACCTCAATTTCCGGAAGCTCGGCGCTTACGTCAATTGAGCGCGTCACAATCCTGTCCAGATTCACGTTTATGGTCCCGTAATTTTTGTTCACTATCTCGAAGGGATCGCTTTCAAGGCGCTTTTCAACCCTTATGGGCAGATTGTAGCTGCCGGGTCCCGTAATCTGGTCAAAGTAGATGCTGGTGACGACGCTGTCGGCGTTAAGCGAGAAAACGTCGTTTCTGTCCCCCGTGACCTGAACGCTGATTGTGCGGGATTTAAAATCAACCGGAACCAGCCCGAGACGCTGCAAAACATCCGACTGGGGGTCGAGAGCGACGACGACATTCCCGATGGCCTTCGTCTCCGTCGTGTCCACAAAAACAGAAATCAAAAGCCAGATGACCACGGCGATTAAAACAGACACAATGCAAAGCCCGGTTTTGCTGGCGAAAAAAATGCCAATAATGCCAAGCCGGCCTTTTTTTGAAGGGGCTTTATTTTTCTTTTCCAACATTGTTCTTTGACCTCCAAAAAGCGGGTATGCGTTTGCTTTCGTCGCTGCTGTCCGGCAAAAGCCCTTTTTCAAGAACTTTCCGCAGGGCTTCAATGCTGAGCTTGCGGTTGAGGCGGCCATCCTCCGCAATTGTAATATCCCCGGTTTCTTCCGAAACTACAAGAACGAGCGCGTCGGAATTTTCGCTCATTCCCAGAGCGGCGCGGTGGCGCGTGCCCAGTTCGCGGCTTATGCTCATGTTGTCGCTGACCGGCAGGAAACAGGCGGCGGCCAGCATCCTGTTGTTCTCCAGAATCCCCGCGCCGTCATGCAGCGGCGACTTGGGGTAAAATATGTTCCCGATAAGCTCCGGGGAGAGCTTTGCGTCTATCACGGTTCCGGTGTTGATTATGTCGCCAAGCTTTGTTTTGCGCTCTATCACTATCAGCGCGCCGATTTTTTTTATAGAAAGGTCTGCGGCGGCTTCGCATAATATAGAGATAGTTTTTTTCGTCATTTCGACTTCTTCGTCGCGCCCGAGGTTTGAGAGAAATGGAATCCTTATGCGCCCCATCTGCTCCAGTGCGCGGCGAAGCTCCGGCTGAAAAACGACGGCCAGGGCGGTTATGCCAAAGCTTAATATAGCCTCCAGCACGCGTTTCATGGCTTTCAGGTTCAGAAGGTAGACCGCGAGAAAAATCGCGACAACCAGAAGCGCTCCTTTTGCAAGCTGAACCGCTCTTGTGTTCTGCATAATTCTGAAAACATAATAAACCACCACCGAGACGAGCAGGATGTCGAGAATATCGCGAAACTCTATCGAAGAAAAGACGATCACAATCTGATTCCAAAGATCAATATTTTTGAGATATTCCATCAGCGAGCCCATTTTTAATCCTCCAAAAAAGGAAACGACCTATCAAACTTAATGATATTGCAATCGCGGGCAAAAGTCAATACGTGCGGCGTAAATATGATAAACGCCCCTGAAAGGGAAACTATGGGCGGCGCCAAACGCCGCCGCGTTCACAGTTTCCTGGCAAGCTTCTCGACGTATTTGATAAAAACTTCGACCTCGTTTATTGTATTAAACACAGAAAAACTGACCCGGACAGCCCCTGTATCAAGTGTGCCTAATTTCCGGTGGCCTAACGGCGCGCAGTGAAAGCCCCCGCGCAGAGCAAAGCCGCTTTTGTCCAGTTTTTCGGCCACTTTTTCGCTGTCCGCGCCGTCTATGTTAAAGGGCAAAACAGGCAGATGGGCGCCCATTTCGGGAGGGTTTGTGTAAAGTTTCACCCTGTCGATTTGTGAAAGCCCGGAATAAAGCGCCTTCATAAGCTTAAGCCCATGGCCGCGGATTTTATCAAGTCCGCGCCTTTTTATAAATTCAATCCCCGCAAGAAGCCCGATGATCCCGCTTATGTTGACGGTGCCGGATTCCAGCTTGTCTGGCATAATGCCCGGCTGCTCGCTGATAAGAGACATGCTCCCCGTACCGCCGGTATAAACCGGGCTTAGCAGCCCGCCCTTTGAAGTCACAAGCGCGCCCGTCCCGGAAGGCCCGTACAGACCCTTGTGCCCCGGCATGCAGAGAAAATCAATATTGCTTTCCCGCACGTCTATTTCAAGCGTTCCGGCAGTCTGCGCCGCGTCCACCAAAAACAGCAGGCCCTTTTCTTTGCAGAGCGCGCCGAGTTCTTTTACCGGCAAAACAACCCCCGTCAGGTTCGAGCCATTTGTGCAGGCAATCATGCGAGTCTCTTTCTTGATTTCTTTCGCAAAGGACGCAAGCGTCCTTTCAAAATCCCCCTCGAACACCTCGGCTTTCGAGTAAGTGATAAGACCGGCTTTCGCCATTGTATGCACAGGCCGCAAAACCGAATTATGCTCAAGATCCGAGATAATCACGTGCTCGCCGCCGCGCAGAACCCCTTTCAGGGCAATATTGAGCGAAGCGGTACAGTTGCTGGTAAAAACTACGTCCTCTTCTCCGCCCGCGTTAAACAAACCTGCCAGAGCGCCGCGGCACTCATAAATTTTCCGCGCGGTTTCAACGGCCATTTTGTGGCCGCCGCGCCCGGGGTTTGCGCCGTAATTGTTCATGGCCTCCGCAACGGCGTTCCGTACGGTCAGAGGCTTGGGGTAAGTGGTCGCTGCGTTGTCAAAATATACCATAAAATTATTCCTCCTTTGCTTCCACAGAAAGAATCCGGATTTTATTCTGCTGAATTATATTAATGGCCGCCGCGGAGTGCTCGTCTTTGACAAATATGCTGTAGCCGCAGCCAACGCCTTTCACGTTTTTGCCGGATTTTCCAATGCTTGACCATATCCCGTATTTTTTCAAAAGATTCTGCGCCTTAATTGCATATGTCACCGAGGTCAAATTGATTGCCTGTTTTTTCATCTCTGCAATTTTCCTTTCAAGATATAATTTTCTTCCCTCTGATGTGCGGAAAAAACGAGTCGGCGATAAAGTTTAGGTGTGATATATATTATGCTGGAATTGATAAATTTGCCATTTGACGGCGCGGGTAAAAACAGAAAGGGCATTTTTAAATTTTTTATTAATAATTCAGAAAAGTTGCGCTTTTTGTCGCAACTTTTCCGCTTTTTTCGCTATTTATAGAGGGACATGTTTGCCCTGAACGGAATTCAAAAAATAAAAAGGAGTTTTCTTAATAATGCAGGATTATCAGAAAAGATTTATCAATCGCTATGCTCCTGTCGCGCTTCAGGAATGGGAAAGGGGCGGCGCTCTGCCTTCGCTGACGCTTACCCAGGCGCTGACGGAAAGCCGCTGGGGGCTGAGTCATTTCGCGGCCAAAACGAACTCACTGTTCCAGACGCCCGCAGGAAGCGGCTGGCGCGGCGCGTCCTGCCGCTTCGCGGGGAAAACATTCCGGGTATACGACAGCCCGGAAGCCTCTGTAAGAGATCGCACAGACGCCTTGCGGCTTGAGCCGGAATATAAAAACGCCGTCTATGAGAGAGATTACAGAAACGCCTGCCGTTTTCTGAGCCGGGCGGGATATTTTTCGTCCGTTTTTGCCCAGGCGCTGATTAATACGATAGAAAAATACCGCCTGTATCAATATGATTCCGCAAAAGCTTCCACAAAAAGGGAATAAAGCCCGCTAAGACATTCATATATATTAAACATACAAGCATTAAGGGGAGGGTAGTCAATCTTGAAAGGCTTGCCTGAAGAAAGGTGCGTCCAGATCGGCAATTATATCGCCGACAACAACGTCACAGTGAGAAGCGCGGCAAAAACGTTTAATATTTCAAAGTCCACAGTCCACAAAGATGTAAGTGAAAGGCTTAAAAAAACAAACAGGGGTTTATATAAAAAAGTACAGCAGGTGCTTGAGCGGAATAAATCGGAAAGGCATATCCGCGGAGGACTTGCGACAAAGAGAAAATATGAGGAAATGATAAATACATATGGCGAAGACAAGGGGCGGGCGGATTAGCCTGCCCCCTGTTTTATTCAAAGCGGCAAAAACGGCGCAGAAAAGATTGAAGCCGCCAAAAGAAAAACTTTTATTAAATTTGCCCTTGCTTCTAAAAAATAAATATGATAGAATATTTCTTAAATTTACCGGCTTTTTCCGGATCTTAAGCGTAATTTGGAGGACAAAATGCGTATGCTTGCGGTTTTTTTAAGTTATTATTGCGTGCCGCTGCTTCTTTTCCTGCTGTTTTTTGTCGCGTACAAAATCAACCGCACAAACCTGATAACAAGCTTTTTGTTTACCTGCGCCCTGATAACTTTTGTGGCTTTGTTTTCTGTCCGGCTGTATGACAGCGGCAGCCGGGCCGGGATTTTTGTCTTTGGGCTTATTGCTCTTGTGTTTTTATTTGTGCTTTTTTTTGGAGCGTATATTATAGCGGGCTTTCTGATTTTGAATACAATCTTGATATTCCGGAAAGAGCGGCGGAATTTGAAGCACAGCCTTACGCTTTTTTTGGCGCTTGGGATATTGCTGCTTGCGCTTGTGCCTTATTTTGTGAATTTCAGAACCCTGTCTCCAATTGTGGCCAATATGGTTTATTCTGTCTACGGCTTGATTTTTTATTATATTATTCATATTATTCAGTATATTATAGGCATTGTGCTGTGCAATTTTTCCCGTCCCAAGAAAAATCAGGATTATATTATAGTGCTGGGCTGCTGGCTGCGGGACGGAAAAGCCACTCCCCTGCTGGCGCGGCGTATTGACAGGGCAATCGGGTTTTACAATAATCAGAAAAAAAAGAGAAGCCCCCCGAAGCTGATTCTTTCCGGCGGGAAAGGCGCGGACGAGCTTCGCCCGGAGGCCGAGGGCATGAAAGAATACGCCATGGAAAAGGGAATACCCGAGGAGGACTTGCTTCTTGAGCCGGAATCGGCTTCCACGCTGGAAAACATGAAGTTTTCCAGGGCAATTATGGAAAGAGAATCGGGCGGGAAGCCTTATAAATGCATTTACTCAACCAATAACTACCACGTTTTGCGGGCGGGGATTTATGCGCGCCGGGCGGGGCTGAAAATCAACGGGATCGGCGCGAAAACAGCCTTTTATTTTCTGCCGAACGCCATACTGCGCGAATACGCCGCATATTTGCTTATGCACATGAAATGGAATATAACTTTTGCGGGAGTCAGTCTGCTTCTCGGGAACATTGTCATACCGATATTGCTGCGGCGGATTGCGCCCGCAGGCTGAAATTTTATAAGGCGACCGGCGCGGCATGTTTGCTGGCCGGAACCATTCAGGCCGCTTTGTTTAAAATAACTATTATACTTTTTGCCGCAAAATTTATTTAAGATATAATTGGCATAAATATTAAGCTAATTATATCTTAAATAGCAATACATGTAAATTATTTGCTTTTATCTGTTTGAATTGTGCAAATTGATATATTTCGGGCGAATTTTATATAAGTTTTGACGGTTGACATGTATGTGATATATGTGGTATTATTTTTTTAGATTTATTAGAAAACGTTTTCACAAACGTTTTGCATATTATTAAAAGCGGTTTAATTTATAGAGAATAATACTTGGAAAAGTTTCAGGTTTGGGTTTCCAGTATTTCTGAAAACGTTTTCGCAAACGTTTCTAGATTTTTTTAAATGGTGGTGAAAGCAAATGCAAAACAGCGGCACAAAAGCAATTGCGCCGGAAACCCTGTCGCTTTTTATTTCAGCTTTGTTCAGGAAAGCGGGCATGCCCGAAACGGACGCTGAATGCTGCGCGCAAAACTTGCTGCAGGCAGATTTATGGGGCATATCTTCGCATGGCGTAATCCGCGCGCCCCTGTATCTCGACCGGCTTGCAAAAGGCGGTATTAACCCAAGGCCGGACATACGCATTGCGGAGGGCGGCAAAGCCGTGCTTGTGCTGGACGCGGACGGCGCCGCCGGCTGCGTCGCGGGCAGGGCCGCTATGGAAAAGGCTGTCGAACTGGCGCGGGAATATAATATTGCCGCCGTGGGCGTGCGCAACAGCAACCATTTTGGGGCGGCGGGGATATATTCCAAAATAGCCGCCGACGAGGGTATGATCGGCATTTGTATGACAAACGTGACCCGGCTTGTCGCCGGCGAGGGCAGCGACGGCGCGGTCGTCGGGAACAATCCTTTGAGCGTCGCTATACCCGCTTTCGGGGAAGAGCCATTTTTGCTGGACATGGCGTTGTCCCGCGTCGCAAACGGCAAACTTATTTTGGCCGAGAAGAAAGGGGAGAAAATCCCGTTCGGGTGGGCGCTGGACAGGCAGGGCAAACCCACCGACGATCCTGTTGAGGCGCAGAAAGGCTCGCTGCTTCCTATCGGAGATTATAAAGGGCTTATTTTGGCCTATGCTGTCGATATTCTCAGCGGGCTTATCACTGGCAGCGGCTTTGCGGACACTGTTGTAAGCATGTATCAGCGACACGATTTGCCAAGCCGGGTTGGGCATTTGATGCTTGCGATTAATATTGCGGGGATTATTCCGCCGGAGCTGATGCGCGAGCGCATGGCGCACTATTTTAATTATGTGCGCGGTTTTCCGGTAATTAGTGGAAAGCCCGGCCTGATGATTCCGGGAGAAAGGGAATTTGCCTGCGAGAAACGGCGCAGGGCGCAGGGCGTTCCCGTGCCGCTGGCCACGCTGGAGGAGCTGGCCGGCTGCGCGCGGCTGCTGGGCGTAGCCGTACCTGAGGACGTCAAAATATAATAATTTTATATTAAAGCAAAATTGGAAATATTATAATTTGTTTATTTTTTTTCAAGGAGGAAAAAAGTATGAAAAAATTCGCGAAACTGACGGCAATGCTTTTGGCGCTGTGCCTGTGCGTTTCTATGGCGGCCTGCTCGGGCGCTCCGGCTCCGGCAAGCTCTGCGGGGGAAGCTCCGCCAAGTTCCGCCGCGGAGATCCCGCCGGTCGTCAAAGTGGCTGTGGCTTTCCCCCTCTCCGGCGCAAGCGCCGAGCTGGGCATGATGGGCCGCGACGGCGTTGAGCTTGGGATTAAGCGCATCAACGACAGCGGGGGCATTAAAGCCCTTGGCGGCGCCAAAATCGAAATGGTGACGGCCGACACCACCAGCGACCCCGCCCAGGCAAAGACGGTCGTCGAGCGCCTTGTGGCGGATCCGGACATAATGTGCTTCTTTGGGGTTGGCTCGTCCGCACTGATGATGCCTTTGCTTCCCGTGCTGGAAAAAAACGAAGTTCCGGCAATTACAAACTGCGGTTCCCAAAACATCACGAACCAGGGCTATAAATACGTTTTCCAGGTTCCGCACTCCGTCAACCAGGGCGGCGAAAACGTCATGGCCTTCCTGAACTGGCTGAATACTGAGCAGGGATATGACTACACCAAAGTCGGCCTTGTCTATGAAAACTCGTCTTTCGGGCTGGATATGGCGGAAGGCAGCCGCGACGAGGCTGAAGAACTGGGCCTGGATATTGTGTTTGACGAATCTTTCCCTCCCGGATTGACAGACGCCTCCGCGCTTATTACGGCCATGAAGAATTCCGGGGCGAGCGTGTTCATCCCCGCGACATACGCTTCTGAATCCAAGCTCCTGATTGAGACTATGAACAACCTGGACTATCACCCCCTGATTATCGGGCCGGTCGCGTGGCCCTCGCTGGCGGAAGGTCTGGGCGACGCGGTGAACGGAATTATTTCCACCGGGAGCTGGAGCTGGAACACAAAAAATATCGCTGAAAATCCCGAGTATTCAGCGATTGTGAAAGAATTTGAAGAGACCTACGGCTATTTTATGACCGAGCAGTCCGGCCCTAATTTTGTCGCGACCCAGATCTTGCAGGCGGCTTTGGAAGCAAGCGCGGCGACGACGCGTCAGGACCTGCGCAACGCGATTTCCGCCGTGAAGCTTGAGAATTCAATGATTTCCCCCGGCCCGCTGGAGTTTGATGAAAACGGCGTGAACATACACGCCAGGGCGGTTTGCCATCAGTGGCAGGACGGCGTTCCCTGCGCGATTTACCCGGTCGAATACGCCGTGACGGAATTTATTGACCCGTCCAGTATGAAATAAAATTTAAAATATTTGTGGAATTGCGCCCCCCAAAAAAATATGCGCTATAAAAAAAGGAGAATATGCCGATGAAAATGCATAAAATATTTGCTATAAGCATGTCGTTGTGCCTGTCACTTGTTCTCTTGCTTTCTTCCTGCGGACAGCAGGAAGCGCCTCCGACCAGTTCAGCGGCGGAAAACCCGCAGTCGCAGGAGGCGGCTTCCGCCGCCGAAGAGATAAAGCCCGTTAAAATTGCTGTTGCCTTTGCGCTTTCCGGAACAAACGCCGAAGCCGGAAAAATGGGCGTTGACGCTGTGACGCTCGCCGTCGGGAAAATAAACGAGAGCGGCGGAATCAAGTCGCTTGGCGGCGCGCCTGTCGAAATGGTAATCGCCGATATTACAAGCGATCCCGGTCAGTCCAAGCAGGTTGTAGAAAGGCTTTTGGCCGACGAAGAAATCTCGGCCCTTGTCGGCTGCGGTTCCAGCGCCCTGATGCTTCCCGTTCTGCCCGTTCTGGAAAAAGCTCGGATCCCGGCCGTCACTAACTGCAACGCGCCGGGCATTACAAACCAGGGCTATAAATATGTGTTTTCTATTACGCACCCGGGCGCCGCGGCCGGCTCGAACGTCGTCCGCTGCATTGACTGGCTGAACAACGAGATGGGATACAGCTATAAAAAAGTGGCTATCGTATACGAAAATTCCGCTTTCGGCATCTCTTCCGCCGAAGGAAGCCGCGAGGACGCGGAAAAATACGGGCTTGAAATTGTGTTTGACGAGTCATTCGCCCCTGGCATAACGGACGCTTCGGCTATCGTGACCGCCATGAAAAACTCCGGCGCGGAAGTTTTTATCCCGGCAACCTACGCGTCTGAATCAAAGCTCTTTATCGAAACAATGCGCACCATGGACTATCATCCCCTGATTATCGGGCCGGTTGCGTGGCCATCGCTGGCAGAAGGTTTGGGCGAAAGCGTAAACGGTATATTAAGCACCGGCAACTGGAACCCGTATACAAGGGCCGTTCAGGACAACCCGGATTACGCCGCGCTTGTGGACGAGTATTTTGACGCTTACGGTTATTTTATGACCGAGGTTTCCGGCGCAAACTATCAGGCCACATGGGTCATAAAAGAGGCCATAGAGCTTTGCGCCAGCCGTGACGGCGCCGTCATCCGCGACACTATCTCCGGCTCCACTTTTGAAAACACTATCATGACCGAAAGCTCTGTTAAATTTGACGAGACAGGCCAGAATATCAACGCGAAAGCCGTGCTTGCCCAGTGGCAGAACGGCATCCCCTATGCGATTTATCCCGTTGAGTATTCTGTAGCCGGGTTTATTGACCCGAAAGAAATAAATTAAAAGCAAGTAACATATTGTACCTCCTAGAGAGAGGGGGCGACGAACCGTGTCCCCCTCTCCCCCCCCGAAATAAAACAGTAAGCTTGTAAAACTATATGGAGGTTCCGAGTGAAAAAAATACTACTGACCGGCTCATTTGGAAAATTCAGCCGGGAGCCTTTTGACATTCTTGAAAAAGCGGGTCTTGAGCCTGTGCAGATAAAAGGGCAGCTTATTAACACAGAAGAAAAACTGCTTTCTTATCTTGACAGGGAAGTGGCTGCAGTTATAAACGGCCTGGAACCCGTCGGCGAGAAAGTTATGGCCGCCGCCACAGGGCTTCGGCTTATAGTAAAGCACGGCGTCGGCGTGGACAACATAGATCTGGAGGCCGCCAGACGGCACGGCATAACCGTGGCCAACACCCCCGGCGCAAACAGAAACGGCGTGGCTGATCTGGCCTTCGGGCTTATGCTTGCCGCGGCGCGCAAAATTCCTCAGGCGGACGCAAGCGTTAAAGCGGGCGAATGGAAAGGCTTTTTCGGCGTTTCCGTCTATAACCGCACGCTGGGAATTGTCGGCATGGGCGCAATAGGCAAGTGCATGGCTTTGCGGGCAAAGGGTTTCTCTATGCGGATTTTGGGCTACGACCCGTTTTGGGATGCGGATTTTGCCGGCAAAAACGGCGTTGAACGCTGCGAGCTTGACGAACTGCTCAAGCGCTCCGATTTTGTCACTGTTCATACTCCGCTTCTGACCTCGACGCGGGGGCTTATCAACGGGCGGCGGCTTGGCCTTATGAAGAAAAGCGCCGTATTGATCAACACTGCCCGCGGCGAAATTATAGACGAAGCCGCGCTTTGCGCGGCGCTGAAAAACGGGGATATAGCCGCCTCCGCGCTGGATGCTTTCAGCGACGAACCGCTTAAAACAGACAGCCCTTTACGCAAATTAGATAATATTATACTTACGCCCCATATTGCTTTTTACAACGACGAGGCGATGAACGCCACAAGCCTTTACGCCGCCAATATAGCCGCGCAGTATTTTTCGGGCGGCGCCGGGGAGGGCGGCAAAAAACCGCCCTGGCTGGTGCTTGGAATCCAGCAAAAAAACATGGCCGCGCGGGAGGAGAAATCTAAAAATGCTGGCTCAGTCGATTTTTAACGGCCTGGTAATGGGCGGGGTATACGCCCTGATAGCTGTCGGGCTTACTATTATATTCGGAGTTATGAAAGTAATCAATTTCGCGCAGGGCGAATGCCTGATGCTGGGCATGTACGCCGCGTGGGCGCTGCACAGGGCGACGGGATTAAGCCCATATATCCTGATCGTCCCTGTTATGACAGTCATGTTTCTTATCGGCCAGTTTATCTTTTCGCTGGTAATTAATCCTATTGTCGGGAGGCCTCCGACGGATTTCGTGGTTGTGACAATGGGTCTGGCCTTTGTGCTGGTCAGCGTAATTCAGCTTATCTTTTCGCCGACTTACCAGACAGTCGTCACGACGGCGAAAAATATAACTATCCGGCTGGGAAGCGTTTCCCTTGGCACGCCGAGGGTTATCGCCTGCGGCGTGATGATTGCGGCGGTTCTTGCCGTGCGGCTTTTTCTCAAGAAAACCGACGTTGGCAGGGCGATGCGGGCGACGGCCGAAAATCTTGAGGTTGCCCAAATGCTGGGCGTGAATACCCGGCGGAATTTCGCGCTGGCTTTTGCTTTGGGCGTGACGATGGCGGGTCTGTCCGGGCTTTTGCTCACGCCGATATATTACGTCTTCCCGAACGTGGGAATGCCGTTTAAAACAATCTCTATGGTCATAGTGGTTCTGGGCGGGCTGGGCAGCATTGGCGGCGCGGTGCTTGGCGGGCTTATCGCGGGTGTCGTCGAAGCTGTTCTGGGCGCGTATATTTCCCCCGATCTCGCCCCGGCCGGTATTTTCCTGATATTAATATTAGTGCTTGCGTTCAGGCCGGAGGGCATGTTCGGAAAGGGGGCGCGAAAAGCATGACGAAAGAAAAACCGTCCCCGCTCAAGCCGTCCAGACTGTGGAAGGCGGGAATTTTGCTCGCCTTTGTCGTTTTCCTGTTTTTGTTCCCCAGGATGTCTTCGTCAAATTATATAGTGTCTATCGGGGTCACTTTCTGCACTTTCGCCTGTCTGGGCGTTTCATGGAACATAATCGGCGGCTATGCCGCGCAAATATCCTGGTGTCATTCTTCTTTTGTGGCAATCGGCGCATACACCGGTTTCCTGCTGTTCAATCATTTTGGCATAAGTCCATGGATAAGCGTCTTTGCCGGGACAGGAATCTCGGCGGTGGCCGCGCTGATTATCGGCAGCATATCTTTTCGTCTGCGCGGGCCGTTCTTCTCGCTGTGCACAATTGCGTTCGCGGAAATAATGCGCGTGTGGCTGCTGTTCCAGAAAAACCTGACTCAGGGCGCGAACGGCCTTGTCATCACCTTCAAACAGGAAAGCTTTGTGAACCTGATGTTCAGAAAAGACGACGCGTTTTATTATATACTGCTTGTCATGCTGATATTATACATGCTGATTTCGTGGCTGCTGCAGCGTTCCCGCCCGGGGTACTACCTGCGCGCGATAAAAGTGGACGAGGACGCGGCGGAATCTCTGGGCATAAAAACGCACAGAATCAAGCTTTTCGCCTTTGTCCTCAGCGCGGTTATGACCTCGGCGGTCGGGACTATATACGCCTTTTTCCTGACTTATATAGACCCCGCCAGCATAAGTTCTATGGACCTGGCGACCAGAATCGGGACAATGGCGGTAGTGGGCGGCGCGGGAACGCTGTTTGGGCCTATGGTTGGCGCGCTGGCTCTGGTTCCGCTGTCAGAGCTGGCAAATGTTCTGCTGGGCAGCTCCGGTTCCGGAATGCTGCTTTACGGCGGGCTGATGATTATTGTTATTATCTTCCGGCGCGGCGGGATAGTCAGCCTGTTTTCCGGCGACGGCGCGCCTGTCCCGGCGCTGCTGAAAAAACTGCGGGGAAAGGGGCAAGCCAAAAATGGCGGCGATTCTGGAGCTTAAAGACCTTTGCAAATCCTTCGGCGGCGTTCATGCCGTGAACCATGTGAGTTTTAAAATAGAAAAAGGCGAGATTCTCGGCCTTATCGGGCCTAACGGCTCGGGTAAATCCACCTGCGTCAACCTCATTTCCGGCGTATACAAGGCCGACGGCGGCGATGTGCTTTTTGAGGGCAAATCTGTTATCAGGACCTCAATTGCCGGCCGCTCCCGCATGGGCATCGGCCGCACTTTCCAGTCACCCAAGCCTTTCACGGGGCTTACTGTCTTTGACTCTGTCTATACTATCGCGATGCAGACGCGTTCTTATAAAGAAGCTTCAAAAATCAGCGGCGAAATTCTTGAGCAAATGGGCCTGAGCCAGTACGAAAAAATGCGCTGCGAGAAGCTTCCCATTGAGAAGCGCAAGTGGCTTGATATGGCGCGCGTTCTGGTGACCAGGCCCAGGGTGCTGCTTCTTGACGAAGTTATGGCCGGGCTGAACCCGAACGAGATCGACGAAAGCGTCGCTCTTGTCCGGCGCGTTAATAAAAGCGGAATTACTGTCCTGTTTATAGAGCATGTGATGAAAGCCGTAATAAAATTGTGCTCCCGGCTGGTTGTGCTCAATGACGGCAGGCTTTTGACCTCCGGCGATCCTGATACAGTGATGAACGATCCGAAAGTGATTGCGGCCTATTTGGGAAGGGGGTATCACCATGCTGAAAATGACTGATATTAACGCCGGGTATGGCGACCTCCAGGTGCTTTTCAACGTTTCACTACATGTGGACGAGGGCGAATGCGTCACGCTGGTCGGGGCGAACGGCGCGGGAAAAACCACGCTTCTGCGCATTATATCCGGGCTTATGCATATAAAGTCTGGCGAAATGACCTGGTACGGCAAAAACCTTCTTGCCATGCACGCAAGCAGGCGGGCGGATCTGGGGATCGCCCACATCCCCCAAGGGCGCGGGACGCTGGCAACGCTGGACGTGATGGACAATCTTTTGATGGCGGGCTACTGCAAACGCGTCAGAAAGCGCCGCATGGAAAATATTGAGAAAATGTTTGAGATGTTTCCAAAACTGAAAGAGCGCCGGAAACAGATCGCGGGTTCGCTTTCCGGCGGAGAACAGCAAATGCTCGCTATCGCCCGCGCTCTCGTAATGGAACCCACTCTTCTTGTTCTTGACGAGCCTTCCCTGGGGCTTGCGCCGATTGTTGTGGAAGAAGTTTTTGAAACAATCGGGCGCATACGCGACAGCGGCGTTTCTATCCTGCTTGTGGAGCAAAATTTGTCGCTTGCGCTGGAAGCGGCGCACAGGGGCTATGTGCTTGAAACCGGAGTTGTCGCCATGGAAGGCAAATCGGAAGACCTGCTTTCCAACGAAAATATAAAAGCCGCTTATATGGGCATTTAATTAAGGAGGATGTCTGTGCAAAAATTTAATTATAAAAGCATGGAAGCTCTCCGCGCCGATATTCTGTCCCAAGGGCTGGAGCTGGACGTGTCGGACGACGTTTCGGCGCTGCTGCAAAAAGTCAGTCTGCCGGGAATTTCGATATGCAATTCCATGGCCGTGCTGCCAATGGAAGGCTGCGACGGCGACGAATACGGCGCGCCGGGCGAGCTGACAATCCGCCGTTATCTGCGCTTTGCCAGGGGCGGGGCGGGCATTGTGTGGTTCGAGGCCATAGCCGTCGTACCGGAAGGGCGCGGCAACCCCCGCCAGCTTTGCATAAACGAAAAAACGGCGGAAGCCTTCGCCGGCCTGCTGAGGCGCATGCGCGCCGCCGCCCGGGAGTCCGGGCGCGAACCCCCTTTTATTATAGCTCAGCTCACGCACGCCGGGCGCTACGCCAGACCGCGCGGCGCCCCCGAGCCGGTAACTGCCCAGCGACATCCCCTGCTGGATGAAAAATACAGGAATACTCCTCCCCGGATAATAGCCGACGAGGAACTGCCACTGCTGGAAGACGCTTTCGCAAAAGCGGCGGCGCTTGCAGGACAGGCCGGTTTTGACGCCGTTGACGTGAAGGCCTGCCACAGATATCTGATTTCTGATTTCTTTTCGGCCTACGACAGACCGGGTTTATACGGCGGGAGCTATGAAAACCGCGCGAGGCTGTTTTTGAATATTATCGACAGGATTAACGCTCTTCCCAGTCCCATAGCAATCACACCGAGAATCAACGCCTATGACGCTTTGCCCTATCCTTTGGGTTTTGGCTCGGACGAAAAAAACAGGCCGTTTTTAATCGAGCCGCTGAAGCTTCTTGCGGACATGAAGCTGCGCGGCGTGAAAATGGCGAACATAAGCTGCGGGAACCCTTACTATAACCCGCATGTGGGAAGGCCGTTCGACAACGGGCCTTATATGCCGCCGGAAAGTCAGCTTAAGCTTTCCGCCAGAATGCTGAATATCATATCAGAAATGCAACGCAGCCAGCCGCGGATGGCGATTGTTTGCACGGGGCTGTCATGGTTCCGGCAGTTTGGCGCAAACGTCGCTGCGGCCGGGATTAAAAACGGCTGCTGGACAATAGCCGGTTTTGGCCGGCAGTCGCTGGCTTATCCCGATTTTGCCGCGGATATTATAAATCTGGGCGGGATGAAGCCGGAGAAATGCTGCGCCGCCTGTTCCGGCTGCACTCAGATTATGCGCGATGGGGGGAGCGCCGGCTGTACTGTGCGCGACGGGGAAATCTATCTTCCCATACTCAAAAAGGGCAGAGCGGGCAGGCCGGTTCCAACGCCGCAAACGCTCTGCGATCATATTATTTAAGCATGTGCGGAGAATTCAAGCCAAAAAAAAGGGGGGAGATGCTTGTGAATGTGGAAATTTTTGACGCGCCCGGCCGCCCGTTCAGGGTGATTTCAGTAAATACGGCTGTGCTGGGCAGCGGGGCGGCGGGACTTAACGCGGCTTGTATGCTTGACCATTACGGCCAGAAAAATATAGCCGTTTTTACCGAAGGTCTGAATTTCGGCACCAGCCGGAACACCGGCTCTGACAAACAGACGTATTACAAACTCTCACTGTGCGGCGAAACTAAAGATTCCCCCCGCGAGATGGCCAAAGCGCTCTTTTCGGGCGGCGCTATGGACGGGGATATCGCGCTTGCGGAAGCGGCCGGATCGGCGGCCGGTTTTTACAGACTGTGCGCTCTCGGGGTGCCTTTCCCGAAAAACCGCTTCGGCGAATATGCCGGGTATCGGACGGACCATGACAGCCTTCCCCGGGCTTCTTCTGCGGGGCCGCTCACTTCCCGGCTTATAAGCGAGGTCTTGCTCACAGACGCGGAACGGCGCGGAATAAAAATATACCAGGGATTTCAGGCGCTGCGCGTTTTTACCAGAAACGGCGAAGCCGCAGGATTTGCGGCGCTTGACCTGAACGCCCCTGACAGCCCGTTTGTGACAGTGAACTGCGTCAATCTTGTTTTCGCCACGGGAGGCCCCGCCGGGCTGTACGAGGCCTCTGTATATCCCCGTTCGCAGACGGGAGCGACGGGAATCGCGCTGGAAGCAGGGGCAGAAGCGAAAAACCTGCTTGAATGGCAGTATGGCATTGCCTCCGTCGGATTTCGGTGGAATCTATCAGGGACATATCAGCAGGCGCTGCCGCGCTATATTTCTATTGATCAGGACGGCGTCGAGCGGGATTTCCTGGCGGAGGGCTTCAAAAATCCGGAAAAGCTTCTGAACGCGGTTTTCCTGAAGGGCTATCAGTGGCCCTTTGACGTAAACAGGATAGAGAACGGCGGTTCTTCTCTGATGGATATTCTTGTCCATGAAGAGACTGTGGCAAAAAAGCGGCGCGTTTTTCTGGATTTCAACAGCAACCCGCCGCAGCTTATGCGGGACGGGCGGCCCGATTTCAGCAGGCTTGGCTCGGAGGCCCGCGTATATCTGGAGAATTCCGGCGCGCTGAAGGCGACGCCGCTTGACAGGCTGAAAGCGATGAATCCGCAGGCATACGCGCTTTATTTGGACAACGGGATAGACCTGGCCGCTCGGCGTCTGGAAATCGCAGTGTGCGCCCAGCACAACAACGGCGGGCTTGCGGGAAATATTTGGTGGGAAAGCAGTATCAGACACCTGTTCCCGGTGGGGGAAGTCAACGGAACGCACGGAATAAAGCGCCCGGGCGGCAGCGCTCTGAACTCCGGGCAGGTGGGAAGCGCCAGAGCCGCGGAATATATCGCGCGGCATTATAATCAGGAGCCGCCTGAAACCGGACAGTTTGTCAAAGACATTTTTGAACAGTTTGAGGAAATACGGCTTCTTGCGGACAGGATTTCCGCGCGGAGCGGAAACTCAAACACTGCGCAAACGCGCAGGAGGATTCAGTCAAGAATGACCCGCTGCGCCGCGCATATCCGCAGCCTTCCGGAGCTTGAAAAAGCGTTGGAAGAAACGGCGGAGGATTTGGCGGGCTTTGCTGAAAATACCGTGGCGGCCGGTCTCTCGGAACTGGCCGCGGCTTTTCAGAACAGGGATTTGCTTATCGCTCAGATCGCATATATAAATTCTATGGCGGATTATATACGCGGCGGCGGCGAAAGCCGGGGCTCCTGCCTTGTGCAAAAACAGAATGGCAAGTTCAGGGCGGGTTCGCTGTCTTATAATTTGGCGGAAGACGCGCCCGGCCTTGTTCAGATAAGTGCTCTGCGAAACGGGAAACCCGTTTGCCGCCGCCGCCCGCCGGAGCCAATCCCGGAAGAGGATTGCTGGTTCGAGAAAGTATGGGCGGAATACAGGGAAAACGGCGGCTGCACCTGATATAAGTCGCTGTCGCAAGTTTGTACAAATAAGCAATTGATTCGCCGGCTCAGACAATGATATAATATTCCCAGTTGTCTGATATGCCAAGCGTGGTGAATTTGAAATCTTTAAATTAAGGAGTCGGCGTGATGGCTACAATTAAAGACGTTGCCGCATTGGCAGGAGTTTCCATCAGTACGGTTTCCAGAACGCTCAGCGGGATTGCGCCTGTCTCGGACGAAACCCGCGAAGCTGTGATGAAAGCTGTGGAAGAACTCAACTATCAGCCTAATGTGCTTGCACAGGGGCTGAAAAGAGGCAGAAGCAATCTGATTTCGCTTATTATACCAAATATTATGAACCCGATATTCCCCGCCGTTGCGCGCGGCGTGGAGGACCGCGCCCGCAATATGGGGTTTAACGTAATATTGTGCAATACTGATGAAAAACTGGACGTCGAAGAAGACTATGTAAAAAAACTTCAAATGCGCTGGGTGGATGGGTATATTTTCGCGACGGCCTCCGGGAATTCGGCGCATATCCGCGAACTGCACGGCCAGGGGGTGCCTGTCGTGCTGCTTATCCGCGGGATGGATCTTGCGGTTGATCAGATCGTGCTGGATAACTTCAAAGGAGCTTACGAAGCCGTCAGTTATCTTATCAGCCAGGGGAACGGCTCCGTTGCGATATATAACGGCAGGACGGACATAGAGCTTTATCAGGAGCGCTATAATGGCTATCTTAAGGCTTTGGAGGACGCGGGCATTCCCTTTGACGAAAATCTGGTGCTTGGCTCGGCTCAAAACGCCGAACAGACCAATACTTACCCGTCTGTGATGGAAATGCTGGAAAAAGGGCTTCGGCCCGACGCGATTTTTGTGGCCAGCGATCCTATGGCTTTGGGCGTAATGCGCGCAATACGCGACTTTGGGCTGCGCGTTCCCGATGACATATCCGTTATCGGCTTTGATAATCTGGAGTTCAGCGCAATGCTGGAGCCTCCGCTGACTACGGTTTCCCAGCCGCTGTACAAAATGGGGGCGTTGGCCGCGGAGCGCCTTATCAAACGGATTGAGCGCAAGGGCGCTTCCAAGCCGCCGCGCATTTTCAGGATAAACAGCAAGCTTATCGTCAGGCATACTGTGAAGGCTAAATAGGTTTTTGGGGGGATTGTGCGGGTGCGGACCACCCCGCCCTTTGGGCACCCCTCCACAGGAGGGGAATTGTAGCCCGGTCACATTTTTTGCAGAATTTACCCCATGCAATTATTTATTTTTACGCTATGCCACAAATCTGTAGAGAACAAAATTCTTTGCATGGGGTACAAGTTATGCACAGCATTCCCAGCGACAATTCCCCTCCTGTGGAGGGGTGCCCAAAGGGCGGGGTGGTCCGCATTTTAAAACAGCTTTTTTAGAACTCAAGAAAACGTTTGTGAAAACGATATGTATACTCGCGAAATGGAGATGATAGCATGAAGAGCAGAGCCATGGTGCTTGAGAAATTCGGCGCTTCTCTGAAAGCCTCTGAAATAGACATACCCGTCCTGGAGGAAGGCCAGGTGCTTGTAAAAATTGATATAGCCGGCGTCTGCGGCTCGGATGTGCATATTGCAAGGGGTCATGACCCAAGGGTACCCCTGCCGATTATCCTGGGGCACGAAGGCGTGGGGCATGTGGCGGCGGTAAAGGGAGAGCGCAGCTATGTGCAGGGCGGAGCGGTTCACGAAGGCGACAAGATCATGTGGAACAGGGGCTACTCCTGCGGGCGCTGCGCAAGCTGTCTTATCCATAAAGAGCCGTCGGTCTGCAAAGATCGCAAAGTATACGGCATTAACATGAGCTGCGAAACGGCGCCGTACCTGAACGGCTGCTATGCCGAGTACATGATTCTCAGCCCGCTGACGGATTTGTTTATAGTTGACGGCAGTATCCCGTCTGATGTGCTTGTCACAACCGCCTGCTCCGGGGCGACTGTCGCGCACGGCTTTGATATGGTGAACACGCATATCGGCCAGACTGTTCTGATACAGGGTCCGGGGCCGCTGGGGGCATATGCGGCGATGTTCGCGAAATCGACCGGGGCCTCGGAAGTTATAGTAACGGGCGGTTCGCAGAACAGGCTGGAAGTTTGCCGGAAATTCGGCGCGACAATGGCGCTCAACCGCCGCCGCACGACCGAAGCCGAGCGCTACGAAATTGTTATGGAGCGGACGCGCGGGAACGGCGTAGACCTGGTTGTGGAGACTGCCGGCTCGCCCGGCGTTGTGGAGGAGGGAATAAAGCTTGTGCGCCCCGGCGGGACATATCTTTCGATAGGTTTTTCCCAGCCCGCGGGAATTCAGCGGCTTGATTTCTATAAAGACGTCGTGAAAAAAAATGTCCGGATTCAAGGCGTATGGGTAAGCGACTGCCGCCACACTTTCCTGGCGATGGAACTGTGCAGACAGCACCCGGAAGCCTTCAGAAATCTGGTGACGCATTCTTTTCCGCTGGAGCGGGCCAACGAAGCGCTGGCGGCTATGGCCGGGCGGGAAGCGATGAAAGCTGTGCTAGAGATGTGATTTATCCGCCGGATTCCGCTGTTTAAAAAAAGCTCAAAATAATTTTATTTTTATATAAAAAATAATATAATAATTTAAGAAAGTGAGGATTTAAAAAAAATGACGCACTATAAAATGTATGTCGGCGGCCAGTGGAAAGATTCGGCCGAAACGAAGGACGTGCTGGACAAGTACACAGGGGAGAAAACAGCGACCTGCGCAGTTTCTTCCCAGGAAGACGTAGATGAGGCTGTGGCTTTCTGCAGGCAGTCGCTCAGGAAAAACGCGCTTACCCCCGCGCAAAGAGCCGCAGTCCTGCGCAAAGCGGGAGATTTGCTGCTGGCGCGGACGGATGAATTCGCCTATGACATCTGCCGCGAGGCGGGCCGGCTTATCGGCGACGCAAAGGGCGAGGTGACGCGCTCCAAACTGGTTTTCGACCTTGCCGCCGAAGAAGCCGGGCGCATTGCGGGCGAAATGGTTCCCGTCGACGGAATGGCGGGCAATGAAAACAAAATTTGCTTTACACTGCGCGTGCCTGTCGGGGTTGTCTGCTGCATTACTCCGTTCAATGTGCCGCTCAGCCTGACGGTGCACAAAGTTCTTCCAGCCATCGCGGCGGGAAACGCCGTCGTTCTCAAGCCCGCCAGCGACACGCCGGGCTTTGCCGTCAAGCTGGTCGAGACACTTCTGGAAGCCGGGCTTCCCGCGGGGCATATCAGCCTTGTTCTGGGCGGCGGCGATACCGTTGGCGAGATGCTTTTAAAAAATCAGGATATTAACTTCTACAGTTTTACCGGAAGTCTTGCGGTCGGCGAGCACATCAAGAACACCATCGGCCTTCGCCGCTGCTCTATGGAACTGGGCAGCAACGCGGCCTGCATAGTCCACAAAGACGCGGGCGACATAAAGAAAATCGCGGGCATGGTCGGCGGCAAAGCCTATGCCAACGCCGGGCAGGTCTGCATGAGACCTCAGCGTATATTTGTCCACGAAGATGTCTATAACGAATTTGTAGAGCACAGCAAAGCCTTTGCCGAAAGCCTGAAAGTCGGAAGTCCCTATGAAGCCGACACAAAAGTCGGCCCGATGATAAGCGTCAAAGAAGTGGACCGAGTTGAAGCCTGGATTCAGGAAGCGATCGACGAAGGCGCAGCGCTTGTCTGCGGCGGGAAGCGTCAGGGGGAGCGCAACTATATGCCGACTGTTCTGACGGACGTGAAAGACAGCATGAAAGTTGTCGGCAGGGAACTGTTCGGCCCGGCCATTGTCATTATCCCCTATTCTGATTTTGACGAAGCCATATCCCGCGCGAACGATTCGATTTATGGCCTGCAGACGGGCGTATTCACCCAAAACTTAAATCTGGCAATGAAAGCCGCAAAAGAAATTGAGGCGGGCGGCATTATTATCAACGAGACGCCTTTCACAAGAGTTGACACCATGCCCTATGGAGGCATTAAAAAAAGCAGCGCGGGCGGCAAAGAAGGCCCTAAATACGTCATCGAAGAAATGACTGACGTTAAGACTATTCTTATTAATCTTTAAGAGCGGCAAATGGCATCAAACGCGGCGGGGGCGGCAGCTCGCCGCTCCCCATATATTTAGTTATAAGGAGCAATTACATGTTTAAAAACCTCACAAAAGAAAAACTCCGCAAAGGTCAGGCCGTCCTGGGCACGTTCTTCAACAGCTACAGTCCCGATGTTGCGGAAATGCTGGGCGCCGCCGGGCTTGATTTTATTATCATCGACTGTGAGCACGGGCCTGGTTCGCCGGAAACAGTCGTCAACTGCGTACGCGCCGCCGAAGCCCGGGGCATGACTCCTGTTGTGCGCATAACGGAAGACACGCGAACCGGCATTCTGCGCTATCTGGATATAGGCGCGCACGGAATTCTCGTGCCGCAATTGGAAAACTCGAAGCAGGCCGAGCAGGTTGTAAAATATTCCAAATACAGTCCGGAGGGCATGCGCGGCATGGCCGTTCCCCGCGCTTCAAGCTGGGGCATGGACGGCCACGACTATACCCGCATTGAAAACGAAGAGACGCTGATTTGCGTCCAATGCGAAAACGTATCCTGTCTTAACGAAATAGAAGCCGTCGCGAAAGTTCCGGGGATTGACCTTATCTTCCTGGGGCCATATGATATGTCGCAGGCGCTGGGCGTTCCGGGACAGATCAAGCATCCGCTCATGCTGGACGCAGAAAAGCGGATCTTAAACGCGGCGAAAGAAGCCGGAATTTCCGCCGGGATTTTTGTGGGCGATATAGATGCCGCCCTTAAATCACGCGAAGAGGGCTGGAATCTGATTCTGATGAGCATGGACATTCAGACCCTTGGGGCCGCATATAAGCGCAGTGTTGAAATTTTCAGCAAATAAGTTCAAATTCAGCTTTCTGATATTTGCAGCAACTTGACAAACAGCGGTCAGTAGCAACGTCTGGCCGCTGTTTTATAAATTTTAAATTTCTTGTTTCAAACAGGCATTACAAACTGATAACTTACTTAAGTAATATCCGCACTTGCCAGGTGTGTCTCTGGAAAAAAATTTACATTTGATTTTTACTAAAAACCTTGTCAATTTTGAACTTATGCTCTATAATAAGTCAGAATGACTGTGATGAGAAGTTAAGCGCCGCTTAAATCTTATTGTACGATTGTTGATGTTTTTTGACGGCGTTTTAGTTTAACAAAATTTATCGAGGTGTAGCTCAGTTTGGTAGAGTGCCTGCTTTGGGAGCAGGATGCCGCAGGTTCGAGTCCTGTCACCTCGACCAGTGCGAGTGTTCTTACAGCACTTGAGATTGTTGGTAGCAATCTCAAGTCTGGGACACTCTACAAGTTCACTACTTGTTGAGATTGGGAGTAGCTTAATGCTACTCCTTTTCTCGTTTGTATCAAAACTTCCGGCTGCGGAAGCGGTAACACGTTTGGTATCTTGATAGAGCCGACGCAGTTGTAATGGATTTTGAGCTTTTGAACGTGTACGCCGTCTATCTTCTCGGCCTGTTCCGCTTCATACTTCGTGGACATTTTAGAAAACCGCTCGTCGGTGATTTTCCAGATTGCGTTGTCCTCGTAAATACGCACAAGCAGGTTATCAAGCTCCGCATCGCGCTTCTGCAAGTCTTTAAGCACCCGCCGCATGGCTTCTCGTTCGGCTTCTATGTTCTGCTGTGATTGCCCGATTGCCGCTTTGACAAAATCATTCTCATACCGGCTTGCAAATTGCGTCAGGCGGCGTATCTCGCCAAGCACGACTTGCTCCAAGAAGTCAACACGGACGTAATGCGTGGAAACGCATTGGCGGCGGCTGTTGTAGTTGGCGCAGTTGAAATACTTAATATCATGGTTGCCTTGATTGAAATGGAAATTGAGATTGCCGCCGCAATCGGCGCACCGCAAAAGGCCGGAAAACATATTTTTCTCGCCGTCAAAGGTCTTGCGCTTGCGTATCTTCCCGCGCTTCTGCTGTACCTGTTCCCATATTTCCCGCTTGACGATGGGCGCGTGTACGTCCTTGAAAACCGCCCAATTTTCCTCGCTGTTCGGTAGCCGCTCCTTTTTCTTAAAGGAGATTTGGAATAGGTCTTGAAGTTGATAACGTCGCCGCAATACTCCTGCAAAGAAAGGATTTTGACGACGGTTGAGCTATTCCACCTGTGCGGCTCCCGGTCAGTTACCTTGCCGGGTCGTTTTACGCCTTTGCTGCGCCAGTAGAACATGGGCGTTAGGATTTTGTCGGCAGATAGGGCGGCGGTGAAAGCGGTTCGCCCGCGTTGCCCCGCACCCGGTTGGATAGGCAGCGCTTTTTGGAAATATCGCGGGCGTATTGCTCGTTCGCCCAGTTACGCAGAAATATAAACTCGTCGTCGCCCATCTGCGTGTCGATACTGTCACCCACGGATACCAGCCGGATTTCGTGTTCGGGTAGAAAATCATCAATCAGCTTGTCGGCTTCTGTGCGGTTGCGGTACAGGCGGGATAAATCCTTGACCGCTATGCAATGTACGCCACCGCGTATCCCTGTTCCAGCTTTGCAAGCATATCCTGTAAGCCGGGGCGTTTAGCGACTACGCCGGTTATACCGTCGTCCATGAAGATAATCAAAACGGTATAGCCGTATTCCCTCACCAACTGCGTTAAGAGCTTAATTTGATTTTGTATGCTGTTGCTCTCGCCCTCTAACTCGTCCTCGCGGGAAATGCGAACGTAGATAAACGCGGTTTTGGCCCGGTCTTTTTTGCCGTACCGTAGCCCTGTATCTGTGGCATAATAGATTTTGGCTTTGTTACTCGGCTGTTTCACAAGCCCTCCTTTCCGATAGCCGAATAGACAATATTCCCTTGCGAATATTGTACCACGCGGGCTATCGAATGTCACGCAAAAAGCCCGGTATCAGGGCGTTTTTAGGGTTTTCCTGTATCGGATTGAATGAGGCGCAAAAGGATTGTAGCAACGGTATCTTTTGCGTCTTCTTTGAAAACAGGCTCGACGATAAAAGTCTTGCCTTGCACGTTATAGGTTCGTGTATCTTCCAAAGGATTTTGCCCGGACGCTCCGGGCATTTTCCCGTTGTTGCTTTCACTGGAATTGTCCATAGCAAAAGCCCCTTTCATTGAATAGGTAAAATGAAAATAGGCATTATCGGACGGACGCGGGCGCGTCCTCACGGGAATTTCACCCCTCCGTGGTTCTCACCAAGCCGCCCCCATCGGCTGCGACGCTTTGAACGCTCGGCCTGTGGCTGGACGGGAGTATCATTGTCATTCCCACGCGGTCATAGCCCACAAGTCACCCGTACTTGTTTCCCGGCTGTCGGTTGTATCGCTCCACTTCCCCCATAGGGGGAAAGCATCGTGGCGTACCCGCCGTCCGGCTCTGCATGAAAATAGAAAGTATCCGATTTGCCTTATACTGCGCCGCCGTTCTCTTGCGAGCTTTCTTTGTCAAGGTGTGAAGTTCAGGCACAAAGCCGGATTGTTGAAAGGGGTAAAGCCAATCCGGCAAATGCTAAATCCTGAACGAAAGGACGGCCTGCATGAGCTTTGACCGCAAACGGTCTTGAATGTCGCCGTCTATGCCGTAATAGGTATTGCCGCGCTCGTCGCGCAACGTCCGCATAGAAAACTCAGCTATGTAGCTCTCGTAACGCTGTATGACAATCGCCATAGCGTCAGGGTCGCCCTTTGTAGCGGCTATGATGACCGGGTAGGGCAACAAGCCACGCTCGTTCTGTTCGTGTTACAAATCTTCCCATTCATCAGCGTGTTCCTCCAAATAGCGTTTTAGCAGCTTAAAAGAGCTTGTCCGGCGGTACTGTACCGTGCTGCGGGGAATATCCAGCAATTCGCTGATTTCCACGTTGCTCATTTCCATGAAGTAGTACAGCAATACCGCCTTGCGCTTGTCCTCCGGCAAGCTGTGAAGTGCGTTGGCCAGCAGCTTCAGCGTGATTTTCTTTCCTCCCACGTTAAAGGCTTCTGCGGCTTCATTCTCGAAATAGGTATCAAGCGTATAAAGCTGGTTTTCTTCCTGTGGCGTAAGGTCTGAAAACGTCACTTCCCGTAACTGCCGCCGTTTCACTTGCTTGTGGGCATTGATAGCTTCGCGCTCCAACATCCGCTTGCAAAAGGCATTGAACGCACAACGTATCTGCAATTGGGAACGTGCGGGTTCGTCCATGTTCTCACCCCCTTTCGCGTCTGCGTAGGCGGGTGGTGGTTTTCCCCTTTCACTTCCCTCAACAACGGCATTTGAGATATGCCAAAGATTAAGGCCAAATTTTTGAAAATATTTTTGTGGCAAGGCGCAAAAATGCCCGGCTGAACATAAGTCAGCCGGACACAAAGGCAAATATTTCCTATCGTGTAATGTGTGTAGGTACATTGAAGGGCGGAGTATGCCGCTGCAAAGGACAGACTTTTTTTGACAGTCTACCTAACGGCGGCGGGATATAGCAAATAAAGGACATAGCGATACCTCCCCGGATACCGCCGTGTCCTTAAAAAAGGGTACAGTTAATACACCCCCTGCCTATCCATTTTTTTCAAAAGGAAAGCGGCGGCTTTGATTATTTCAAAACCGCCGCTTGATAACCCAAATATTGTCGCGCACAAACGCGGTTTATCCGTTTTATTTAGGTATCTTTCCCAGTGCTAATTCTTTTTGTATCGCTTCATCCAAAAAATGCTGAAAGCCAGAAATACCAAACCCGACCCGATAACAACTGACAACATCGTGGTCTTCGGAGTGAATGCCGGCGGTTACAAAGCGGCCGCGGCGGTCGGTGCGCGGCTTGCCGATTTTTATCGCCTTTTTTCCGCGCCCGGTTCGCGCCGGGGCGAGACTGCGGGCTTCCTCGCAGATGGGAATGGCGGCCGCGACTAAAATATCGTCAACTTTCCCGCCGGGAAGCTTTTGAGAAAATTTATCCAAATTTTCTTTAATTTGCTCGTGATTGCTTAATTTTATTGTGATGGGCATTAATTCGGCTCCTTTTCCTCACGTTTTGCCCGAACGGTCATGATATCGCCGATGCCGCGCCCCTCGTTTATTTGGATAATATTGTAAAACTGCGCTTTGTACTTGATGCGCATGTCGTTTGTAATATCGTTCCTGTGCCATATGGTAAAAACTGTAGTTTTTTCCAGCTGGACGGCGGCGGCGCTGTAATATTCCCTGCCGCCGACGTCCTCTTTACAGGCGCGGACTGTTACAAAATCTTTCCATTCCTCCGGCTGTTCATAACCCGAAGAATCCACATTCTGGAGCTTTCGCTGGAAAATAATTTTATGTTTCATCTCGCCGAAATTACGCATTGCCATATTATTCCCTATCTGGATAGCGCAGCCGGTGAACATAATCCCAGATCATCTGGTTGTATCCCATATTTTCGCGCATGGCGCCGATTGCCGCATTAAGTGAAGTTCTGTTCATGTATTTATAGGCTGAAATTCTGTAAATAGCTTCCAGATACTCAATATTTTCCTCCTGAACGGGAACTCCCGCGCCCCAGAGCTGCTCGGCCGTTCCCTGGATAAAAGAGCTTAAAACATAAGTTTGAACTTCTTCTTCGTCCAGATAACAGTAATCACGCGCCAGAGCAAAAGCTTTCGCGGCGAATTTTTCGCTCAGTAAGGCGCCCATCAGTTAGATTCGCCGCTTGAGCCGCCTTCTCCGGCGGAAATTTCCACAATGCGCAGGGCGTTCAGGAGTTTCACCTGAATATCGAACCAGGCAGTCAGCACGAATTTATAAATGCCCGTGTCAACGTCCTTTGCAACGTCATAAGTCGTGCCAATATCATAATTAAGGTGAATCTGGCGTAAATCTCCAACAATGGGCTTTATTGCGGCTTCACAGAAAATTACAGGAACGCCAATAATATCCTCCGGCTTTGCGCCCCAAAGCGCTTCGGAACCGTTTGCAAGCGCGATAAGACTGGCCGTCCAGTCCGCCCGGCGCATAACGACTTTCGCGTTTGCCTGCGCGTAGTCCGGCAAGTCGCCGATGGCCGCAAGAATACCGCTGACCGCGTCGCTTCCGGAAACTATTGGGATTTCGACGTTGTAGACGCTCATATGCGTCTCGTCCTGCGGCGCGCTGGCTGGAGTTTCGGCAAAAATGACCTTTTTTTCTTTGGCTGCAAGCCCGGAGCGCAAAAGCCCGTCAATATAGCCCTGCAGGCCCAGAGCGCTCCCCCGGAGAAGCGAATCAGAAATTCTTGTGGTAACTTTCAGCTTGTTGCGGCCAAAAACAATGGTATTGCCAGCGGAAATATTTACTAGTTTTGCCTCATCTTTGTCCGTGATAAAGTCGTCGTCAATCGTGTAAGCGATCCGCGGCAGCTCCAGCCCGCCGATGCTGCTCACCGTGATGTGCTCGCGCAGCGGGTTCTGCTCGAACGGCTCGGACACAATCTCTTTGCCCAGCGTTGAAGGCAGCAGACGGTCGCCGTAGCCCAGATCGGCGTCGCCGGCCGGAATCCCGCCCAGCCCCAAATACGCTTTTCGGATGCCCTCGCAGTCGCCCAGAAGCGCGGCCTTGTAGAATTCCCCGCGCGCCTGCAGTTTGGCCGCTTTCCCGTCAGGTTTGGCAATTTTGGCGGATATTGCGGATTTTTCTTCGGACTCTTGGCGGTCGTGCGCCTCTTTCAAAATAGAAAAGCGCTTGTCCAGGTCGGTGAGCCTGCATTTCAGCGCGTCCAATTCCTCGGATTTAACTGCGGGATTGGCGGCTTTGCCGCTCAGCTCGTCCCCAACTGCGGCGATTTCGGCGCGCAGAACGGCCATATCTTCCTTTTTCTGGTATAAAGTTGACATTTTAATAAAGCTCCTTTTGGTATTTATTTAATATTTTTCTGCATTCATCCAGCAGTCGTTCACAATCCTGCCCTGGGCTGGGCGACCGGGGGCTGCGGAAACTCTTCACCACTCCGGCGTTTCTTTGCGCGGGAACAGCCACAAACGACCATTCGTAGGCATCCGCGGGCTCGTCGAGCGTGAGATAGGCGCCGTTTTCGCCCGGCGTATGCTCACAGCGGCTTTCTATACAGTTTTTACCACAGATAGAACAAATTGCCTTTTTTACAGCCAGCGATACACTGACCTCTTTATTGATGCCGCCTTCGATAAAGTCGATAAACGGCGCGGTTTCGGCGTTTTTCACCATGTAGGCGCTGGCTTCCAGCCTGGCGTAGCCGCCCTCTTGAACAACGCGCGTGTCAAAAATCCGCGCCACCTGATTCACTGAGCGCGCGTCATGGTCTTTTATTCCTGTTTTTCCAAGAAAAAGCTCGGCCATTTTATACAATGCGGCGATTGAAAAGCGCTCAAAATCGCGGTCAATTTGATTGTCGCAAAGCGCCACGTTAAAAATATAGACTTCATCAGGGCGCAGTGAACACATGGCATATCTATTAATTTTATCCATTATTTCTTGTATTTGCTTGATAGTTTTCATCTCCTTTTTCTGGAATATTTAGTTGCCTGGCATAATCTGCCACAAGAACCTGCACAGCGGGAAGCGGCAGCAAATCGCGCGCGGCCAGAAGCTGGTTCCCGCCCTCGGCGTCCGGCAGACCTTCGGACATCCGGACTTCGTTGGGCATAAGCCAGCCGCCGCGAATGGCCTTGCTGAAATAGTCGGCGCGCGCGCCCATGTCGGACAGCAGGAATTTATTTACTTCAAAGCTAAAATACAGGCCGGAATCCCGCTCTTTCGGAGTAAGCAATTTTTTCCCGTATTCCTGGGAATACTCTTCAAAAATGGGTTTCAGACAGAACTGCAGAAATTCCAGCGTGCCCTGCTCGTTGCTCGAATAGCTGGAGCCGCCAAAATCTCCCAGCATGTGTGGGGGCAAAGTATAGACCGTCGCGACTCTGTTTTTGGTTATTTTCTCCACATCAAGCAATTTTGGGTCAATGGCCGAACCGGAAAGCCTGTCGGCGGTGGTCCCAGCGTCCAGCACGATCAGCTGCCCCTTGCTTTTCCTGTAGTTTTCCAAAAACGAGGCGATTATTCTGGCTTTTTTATCCTCGCTGACTTCGGAGGGGATATGCAGGGTTACGGCGGAATTTATCCCGCTTTCAAGCTGCCGGATAGAAATGCGCTTGACGTTTTCGTCATAATCAAGCGTTCCCCGGAGCACAGAAACGGGAGAAATTCCCTTATAACCATTCGTGCACACGTGTTTTAGATGTATAATACTGGAACAATGCACAAATAATTCCGGTTTATTCGCTCCCGGCGCAAGCTTGTACCAAAGTTCGTCCGTATCGTCGTTGATAACAGGTTCGACTTTTGCGGGGTCAAGAATGTCCAGGTTTTCCGGAGAGCCGCGCCAGTTCGGCCTTATCAGGGCGTAGGCGTTGCCGTCTGTGTTCCGGAAGGCTTCAAGCGTCTGCTGAAAACTGTAGGCGGTTTGGCGCATGTTTGGAGAATAATTAACTAATTTTTCTAGATAATGGTCATATTGGATAACTCTATTTTGATACAGATGGCAGCGCACAGCCGCCACAGAGCGCGAAATCCGCGTTACTGCCGCAAAAATGGCCTCACTGGTGCTCAGTGAGTAGTCCCCGGCGCTCCACATGAAAGGCGTGTAATAATTTATGTTTTGCGCCGGAGGTTCTCGTCCCCGTTTTTTGCCTTTGAATTTGTCTAAAATTCCCATTGTGGCCTCCTTTAGAAATCAAAAAACAGCGCCTCCAGTTTTAATTATGGAGGACGCTGCTTTTATTTTTTATCATTTGTTAAGTAAATCCGAATGTGAACCGGTTCGCGCGGCGGTAAGAATAAGTTGACCTTTATCAACCGCGTAAATTAACAGCCAGTCCGATTGAACATGGCATTCACGAAATCCCGCCATATCACCGCTTAAGGCATGATCCCGGCGCTTAGGGTCAAGCGTTTTTTCAGCGCACAGCTTTTCCAGAACCTCATCAAGCAATTTCATGTTTTTTCCTTGCTTGATTGCGCGTTTTCGGTCTTTTTTATATTGCGTGGTCGGCACAAGTTTCAGCACCTGTCACACCTCGTCTTCCGCGTCAAGAGCGGCGTTCATTTGTGCAACGCTGTCATAAGCCTGCGCTTTGATTCTCCCGCTTATAATGCTCTGTGCCTCCTGCGCCGCGGCCAGGGTTTCAGCATTATATTCCGGCATAGTCATTTCAAAAGGCAAGCCGCCCACCATGATAGACTTGTGCAAAAAAATATTTACGGCATCGGAAAGACTAATCCCAAAATTTGAAAAAATGCTGTCAGCTGCGCTTTTTATTTCCGGGCTTATTCGTATATTCAGGCTTGATGTTTTAGGCATTTCAAAATCACTCCTTGCTTCTATTATACCCAAAATAATAACAAGCGCAACACATTTGGAAGCAAAAATCAGAAATCCAAGCAATAAAATTCAATATTAGGTTCCCGTTCCAGCGGCGCAATAGGATTTTTGCGCATATATTCGGTGTGCGCGTCCAGCCAGGCCATAAAGCCGTCAATTTTGCGGAACCTGCCGCGCTTTGTGGGAACCCAGTTCTCATGATCTAAGTCGCCCTGCTGTTTCCTTAATTTTACATTCGAGAGATACCAGCGGAGCATTTTGTCATTATTATGGATAATTTTCCCTTTTAACAAAAGCTCTTTTAAATCTTTCATGGGGTCGTTGAGGGTTTTCCAGCCCTGCCGCACTTCCTGGCAGTCGAAACCGTCGTTTTTCAGAAACTGGATGAGCCAAACGGCGTTATTCATGTCGCAGCCGATTGATTTAATATGATAAAGTTCCCGCATTTTCTTAAACCAGGAAAAAATTGTCTCCTGTTCTATAATTTCTCCGGGAATAATTGTCAGATATCCCGCTTCCTGCCACTCACGATAAGGGATTTTCTCGTTGTCCATGCCGACTTTTCGGGAAGGCACCCAGCTGTGCTGTAAAACAAAAAATTCCCCGCCGTCAAGGGGGAAAACAAGGCTTGCGGCTGTGAAATCCTCGCGGAGGGAAGCGTCAAGCCCGCCGTAGCAGGTTCGGCCGCGCAAAAGCTCAATGCAGATATTTTTGCTATTTCTGTCAATTATTTCTATATCCACATAGGGCATATCCCCAATATCTGTAAAAACATTCAGCTGCTTGTTGATAAAGTCGCTGCGTTTCTGTGGAGTAAGACGGGCGTTTTTCCAGTCATTTACAGTTTCATCAATACTTAGAAATTCACCCAGCGCGGGGTTTGCTTTGATCCAACATCCAATATCTTCCACATCGTCCTCAAGGTCAATTTCATAAACAAGCGGGAAAAATCGATCGGCGACATCCTGCGGCATCGTGCCGGAAAATAAATCCAAAACATCCGTGTACATGTCCATGAGAGGGCCGTCCAGCACGTCCCCAAGCGTCGTGATGTACCAGAAAAGCGGCTGCCGGCGCTTTTTTATGCTTCGTTTCATCACATTTATCAATTTATAGTCCCGGAATTTGTGAATTTCGTCAAAAATAACCCCGTGCGGGTTCAAGCCGTCGAGATTTGTGCTGTCGCTGGCCCGGGTTTCAATTTTGCTCAGCGCAGCGTCAAAATATATGCCGTCCCGCAAACACCGGAAATGTTTGGCAAGAGCGGGGCTTGTGGAAATCTGCCCCTTGCATTCTTCCAGAATAATCCTCGCCTGGCTCTTGGCGTTGGCCAAAAGATAGATATCCGCGCCGCGTTCGCCGTCCTTGGAGGCCAGGTAACAGGCGTTTCCGGCGATAAGCGTCGATTTGCCGTTGCCGCGCCCGACCACGATCAGCGCTTCCCGGAAACGCCGCAGGCCGGTTTCCTTATCTATCCAGCCATATACATTATTTTCCACGAAATGCTGCCAGGGCATCAGCTTCATAAAATTCCGCTCGCCCTTTGTGGGCCGGCAAAAGCGTTCGATGAACCGCGCGGGCTTCGCGCCCAGCTCCGGGTCAAAGCGCCATTTATAAGCTGATTTATTCTGATTCTCCAAATCATGGATAAAACGCTGGCAGGCCTGCCGAATTTTCACACAGGCGATTTGTTTCCCGGACAAAACATTTTCGGCGTACTTGACGGCCTCGCAATCAGAAAGTTTCAAATTCATCAGCCTGTTCGGCTATTGCGGCTGTAATTTTCCGGCTTGCCGGGGTCAGTTTGAGTTCGGCCAAAATTTTACGCTGTTGTTCAATTGTTTGATTAAGCTTGGAAATTAATGGGTTTTCCCGGATCCCCCCGGAGTTTTCGCCCTGCTTCCACTCGCTGTAAACCCCCTGCTGGCTGATAAAAATTTCCATCGCTATTATGTTTCTTTCAAGCGAAGCCGCTTTGTCAATCAAGTGCAGCGCGATTTTATCCGGCGTTTCGTATTTATCAGAATATTCTTCAATCAAATTCTTATAAAATTCAGCTATTTTACAACTATACAAATTGTCAATATTTATCACTTCCAGTCAAAATTTGGATTTTATCACATGGAGGGAGGTCGTATGGGAAAATTCCCCGCGCTGAAAGCGGTCCAGCCCTCGCCGGTTCCCGGAGAAATATTTTCCAATTTGCCATGGAGGGGGGATGGTCACAGCTCTCACGCTGGCCGTCGGCAAGCGGCTGGTGGTTAGCCAGATCGCGCAAAGCGCGTCTCCGGAGGTTAGACATGCCCATGCGCAGCCGTACACTGGTGCTGTCACGTACTACAACACCACGCGCGTTAACGGGCATTGGCAGATGTGACAGCGTTGTGCTGGCCGCTGTGCGTTGATGGCGCTAAGCTTTGTGTGGCGCAATAGCGCGCTGATGCGGCGCAGCGGCCGCATGCGCTACATGCGTATGACCCGCACGGTTTGAGCGGGTTTGCGGTCCGGCAATTTCATGCGCCGGAAAGCCTTGCCGGGATGCAGTTTATTGTGGCAGGCGGCGCACACGCTCTCAAGGTTGGAAAGCTCAAGCGCGAGTTCCGGGGCGTCCTCGCGGCTGATGATGTGGTGCACTGTGTTGGCTGGTTCAAAGGGTCTGCCGTTGCGCTGGCACTGTGCGCAGCAGTAGTGGTCGCGCTTTAGCGCAAGTACGCGCAAGTCTTTCCATGTTTTGGAGTGGTAAAAACGGTTTGACATAGCCTAAAAAGGCAGAACGCCGCCGGCGAAAGCCACTGACTGCCGGTTCTTCGCCTCGAAGTTCCACAGACTGCACGATTTGCCGTTTCCGGATTCTCCCAATATTGAGACAGGAATTCCCATTTCTATACCTCCTTTGTACACGCTATAATTTTCCAAATAACTCGAATCGCTCACAAGGCGTCTGTGAGCCGTTTTACGGGGCGTTGCTTTCTAGAATGAAATATCATTACCGAAGGTCTAGAAGGCCGCAGAATCGTCACACAGACGCTTCTGTCCGGCCGGACAATAAAATACAGGCTCCCGACTGCAGTCAGAAGCCCGCCAAATTAAGGAAACATGATCATGATAGTTTTTTACAGTTTAATTATAGCATATTAAAAGCGTAC
>JAITEB010000001.1 GCA_031282245.1 Oscillospiraceae bacterium
GGGAATTGTTGCACTGTGTGCTATGCAAAATTTATACCCCATGCAGAGAATTTTGTTTTCTGCGGATTTGCGGCGCAACGCAAAAGCCAATAATTGCATGGGGAACGCTCCTTAAACAAACATGCCGGGCAACAATTCCCCTCCGTGGAGGGGTGCCCAAAGGGCGGGGTGGTCCGCCCGCGCAGATTCCAACAGTGATTTGCATTAACGGGGGGGATTCTATGCAGCAAGTGATAAACGGTCTTTCTTCCGGCGCGGTCTACGCCCTGATCGCTCTGGGATACTCTCTGATTTTCAGCGTAATGCGCATGGTGAATATGGCGCACTGCGACGTTATGATGGCGGGAGCGTATACGGGCTGGCTGTGCGCTGATTATCTGGGGCTGGGGCTGTTCGCTTCCTGCGCGGCGGCGGCGCTGGTCTGCGGCGCGCTTGGACTTGTTATAGAGCGCCTGGTCTGCCGCCCCATACGCGGCGCCGGGCTGTCGCTTATGACGGCCTCCATCGGCGTCTCCCTCCTGATTGAATATATATTCATGCTTGTTTTCGGAGCGGACGCAAGGGCCTACCCGCCGGGCTTTACAGGCGGCGTACTCAGCGCGGGCGGGCTTAATCTGCCGCAGTCAAAGCTGACGGCGCTGGGAGCCGCGCTGATCCTTGCGCTTGTCCTGCAAATATTTTTGTTCAACACGCAGCGGGGGCGGGCGATGCGCGCGGTTGCGGACGATGAAAAGGCGGCGCGGCTTTGCGGAATTGACGAAAAAAAAGCCGCCGGGCTGGCTTTTGCGGCGGGTTCGGCTCTGGCCGGCGCGGCGGGAGTGATTTACGGCTCCATGTATCTTGTAACGCCGCTGATGGGCGTTTCACCCGGCATGAAAGCTTTTGCCGCCGCCGTAATCGGCGGCATAGGCGACCTTGGCGGGGCGGTTCTGGGGGGATTCGTACTTGGCCTGACGGAAACGCTCGCCGGAAACCTGTTCGGGACGGCCTTTAAAAATGCGGCGGCCTATATTATATTAATTGTTATTCTGCTGCTAAGCCCAGGCGGGCTGACCGGCTCTAAATTCGGGAAGGCGCGGCTGTGAAAAATAAAAATTCAAGAAAAGCTTTCCGTAATATCGCGCCTGTCTGTCTGACGGCGGGAATCGCCGCGCTTGTTTTCGGGCGGGGAGCGTACGGCGCGCAGCTTGTCTGCCGTATGTTAATATCGGCTTCCATGGCCGCCGGGCTGGACATATTCGCCGGACTTGGCCAACTCAGTCTTGGCCACGCCGTATTTGCGGCGGCCGGGGCTTATTCCTGCGCGCTGATTTCGGCAAGAACAGCGGGAAGCTCTGGCATAGCCGCCGGTCTTGCCGCAGGGACGGCGGCGGCGGTTTTACTGGCGCTGGTTTCAGGCTTTGCCTTACTCAAACTCCGCGGAGATTATCTTGCGCTGGCGAGCCTTGGTCTTTGCGAGACCGGCCGCGTCTTCATGGAAAACACTGATTTTATTGGCGGGGCGGCGGGACTTTACGGCATACCAAAATTCGCCGGCCCGCTGAATACTTTTGTTTTATTTTGCTTCTGCGCGACCGTCTGCGCAGTTTTTAACGGCTCAAAATCCGGCTTTATATCCCGGGTTGTGGCGCAGGATGAGGAGGCCGCTTCTTCGATTGGTATCGACGTGCGGCGGGTGAAAATCGCCGCCTTTACGCTCAGCGCATGTATAACGGCGCTTGCCGGGGGCTTTTACGGCGGGATTTTCGGCTTTATCAGCCCGCGCGACTTCGGCTGTGCCCGGAGCGTTGACATGCTTTTGGCGGTGATTGTCGGCGGAGCGGGAACTGTGGGCGGGCCTATGCTGGCCGCAATGCTGACGGAGGCTTTTTTTGCGTTTTTTCCTTCGGCGGCGGAACCGCGCATGATTATCTACGCGCTGGCACTGATTTTTCTCACCATTGCGCGGAGGCGGCGCGTCGCGGAAAACGGCCTGTAATCACAAAAGGGGGGATTGAACTTGCTGAAATGCGAAAATCTCTGCAAAAGCTACGGCGGGATCTCCGCCGTCAGCGGCGTGAATTTATATATAAAGCAAGGCGAAAGCGTCGGGCTTATCGGCTCTAACGGAGCGGGAAAAACCAGCCTTTTCAACCTGCTTGCCGGATTTGAAAAGCCCGACAAAGGCGAGATTTTTCTCATACGCGGGGGTGAAAAAACAAAGCTGAACGGCCTTCCTCCCCACGCAAGGATAAAATTCGGCATTGGCCGCACTTTCCAGAACCTGCGCCTTTTCAAGGATATGAGCGTCCATGAAAACATACTGGCGGGAGCCTTGGGCAACGGGCAAAATCCGGACTGCTGTTTACATCTGCTGGAGGAACTGGGACTTTTCCCCCTGAAAGACGCGAAAGCCGGAAGCCTGCCGTACGGCAGCCGCAAAACCGTGGAAATCGCCCGGAGCCTGGCTTCCGGCGCAAAGCTTCTGCTTTTGGACGAACCCGCCGCCGGGCTGAGCGAAACCGAGGCGCTGTATCTTGCCGGAAAGCTAAAAAAGCTCCGGCAGGAAAAAAATCTCACTCTGCTTTTGATCGAGCACAACATGGACTTTATCTGCGGCCTATGCGACAGGCTTTACGCGATGGATTCCGGGAGGATTGTCGCCGAAGGCCGTCCGCGATCCGTTTTGCACAGCCCCGCTGTGATCGACACTGTATTCGGAGGCGCGCCCTATGTTTTTGCTTGAAAAGCTCTGCGTCAATTACGGCGGGATAAAAGCCGCGAGAAACGTCAGCCTCAGCCTGAAAAAAGGCGCCTGCGCCGGGCTTGCCGGGGCGAACGGCGCGGGAAAATCGACGGCGCTTTCAGCGGCGGCGGGACTGATTTCCCCGTCCTCCGGGCGGATAATTTTCAAAGGACAGGAAATAAACGGTCTTCCCGCCGCCGGCCGGGTACAGCTCGGGCTTGTGATGGTTCCGGAAGGGCGGAGAGTTTTTCCTATGATGTCCGTTCGCGAAAACTTGCTGGCGGGGGCGTACACAAGACCGGGGAAGTCCAAGCCGGCGCTTGCGGAAATATACGAAAAATTCCCGCTTCTTAAGAAAAAAGCGGGAATGCGGGCGGGGGCGCTCTCCGGCGGTGAACAGCAGATTCTTGCCGTCGGGCGGGCTCTTATGGCAAATCCGGAGCTGCTGATCCTCGACGAGCCGACAATGGGACTTTCGCCGAAGATGGCGGCGGAAATATTTGAAATTTTGGGCGGACTGAAAAAAATGGGGACGTCAATGCTGATCGCCAGCCAGGAGACGCGGCGCCTGGAGACTTTCTGCGATTTTTGCGCGCTTATGCGCAACGGGGAGATTTTTGGGACGCACGGCGCAATCTAAAACCTGTCCGCGCCCTCTTCCCTGGGCTGGGCGGCTTTAAGCGCGGCAATCGCGACTTCAAGCTGTTTTTCGTCCGGCTCGGCGGTTGAAAGCCGCTGAACCCAAAGCCCGGGGGCGGACAGTATGCGCGTGACGATGTTATAGTGCTTCCCGGCAAGCTGAATCATCTCATAAGAAAGGCCGATGACAATCGGAAGCGTGGCCAGCTTGAGCGCAAAGCGCAGCCAAAGCGTGTCCCATGTCACAAAAGAGAAAACCACAATAGAAATAATCAGCGTGATGAACAGAAAGCTGGTGCCGCAGCGGGGGTGAAAGCGGCTGCATGCGGCGGCGTTTTCGGGAGTAAGCTCCATCCCGGATTCGTAGCAGGCAATGCTCTTGTGTTCCGCGCCGTGGTACTGGTACACGCGGCGAATCTCATCCATTTTGGAAATAGCCCACATGTAGCCTATAAATATAGCCATGCGGATCCCGCCCTCAATAATATTTCTCCAAAGGCCCAAATTAAACTTGTCGCCAAGAAACTTTGATGTAAAAGTCGGGATAAACACAAAAAGCACGACTGCAAGTAAAATCGCAAAAACGCTTGCAAGGCCCACCAGCACGTTCATGAAATTTTTGCCCAATTTTTCCATCAGTTTTTTCTCAAAGGGGCTTAGCTCCTCCTCGTCGTCAAGGCCAAGTTTTTGCGCGGACTTCATCAAGGTCCTGTATCCTTCCAAAATCGAAGCGATAAAATTAAACATGCCCCGCAAAACCGGAATTTTGTTGTACCACTGGCGAGGTTTGGTCGGCCATGTTTCGGTTTCTATCTCTCCGCCGGGAAGCCGGACGCTCATTGAAGAAGTTTCGGGGCCGCGCATCATAACTCCTTCAATAAGAGCCTGGCCGCCTATAGTTGTTTTAAATTTTTCTTTCATGTGTTATTCAGCATTCCTTTTCGTTTTATATTTTTTATCTGAAAGCTCAAAGCTGTTTTTTTCGTTTTTATCAATTTATTATTAAAAAAATGCTTTTTAAACTTATTTTAACACTTCGTTCCCCACAAATCAATACGCTATAGAATTTTACCCGCATGCGCTTACTTATTTTTTCGCCGTGCCGTGAATACCGCCTGCCAGTATTTATATAAGCAAAAGCAAAGCAATAATAAATATCTTTTTAATTTTTATTTCGCGGGTATAGCCAATAAAAGCAATTCTTTACTAAGCTAATACAAATAAAACAGGGCAAATAATAAAAAAATTTTAAAATTTATTGAAGTTTATATTGACAAGTGCAAATTTTAATAGTAGTATATCTTTGAGATTAAGTTGTTGATTACGAATAACGTTCCGCACATATACATGGTTTTATCTAAACAATTAATTAAAGATCTTCCCAGTAATAATAACGGCTTAAAATATGTCAGGAGAGGAGGGTCGGCCTAAAAACCAAGCGGCGTTATCAACGGACGTGAAAAAGCTGTGTATTAATTTTTTACAGTTATCTAAGAACAGTTATCTAAGAAAGGAAGATTTTCAAAGTGAAAAAGTTTTTAAACTCACTTTTGGTGATGCTGGTTGTTGTCGCAATCGCTTTGCCATCAGGTTTGTCCGCGGTTCCGATAAACCCGTCAATACCACTTAATGGAACAACGGCGACGGGCCTTATCTGGGCCTATGACACCAATACGGGAACGGTGACAATAGGGAAGACCGGCGCGGTCAACGGAAAAGTGACCGTGAAAGACGCGAAGGAAATTATCAGCGACCTGAAAAAATCGCTGGTCGGGTTTACACCGACTTCGCACATACTGCACCTTGTGATTGACCGCGGCATTATCGCGGTCGAAAGCCACACTTTCGACTATTCTACAGGCTCAAACTGGGGCGGCGTTCGGGACGTCACTTTCTCGGAAGACTTCCGGGTAGTGGAAACATACGGTTTCCAGTCTCACAAATCCCTCCAGACAGTGGAATTCAAAGGCGGTAATATTACTGTCGACAAATATGCCTTCAAAGACTGCAAATCGCTCACCTCGGTCAAGTTCAGCGGCTCGGTTTCTATTATTGAAGCCTATGCGTTTTATGCAAACCCCGCTCTTAAAACAGTATTTTTCGGCGGGGATGTCGGAGAAATCGGAAGCTATGCTTTCTATAATAACCAGGCGCTGACAACACTTACGTTTGGCGGCCGTATACTTAAAATAGGCAGCTACGCTTTTTACAGCAACAAGGCCCTCTCTTCTCTTGAACTGCCGGGCGGCGTTAACATCGGCGCCCACGCTTTCGCCTACAATGAAGGGCTTAACTCTCTTGTTATAAACGGCGACGCAGTTATAGGGGACCATGCGTTCTATGACGCGACCTCTCTCAGGACAATCAATGTAAAAGGCAAATCCACAGTTGGAAACTATGCGTTCTATGATGCAACCTCAATACGTGAAGTTCTTTTTGAAGGCGATGTTTCCAGCATAGGCAAGTATGCTTTTTATAATGCAAAATCCATCACGTCCCTGAGGTTCCTTAAGGACGTCGGCGAAATCAATATTTATGCTTTTTATAAAGCGGTATCTTTGACGGATCTGTATTTTGGCGGTTCGCTCCAGAAGATCGACAACTATGCTTTTGCGTATAATACCGCTCTGCAAGTGCTCAACCTGCCCGCAGGAATTCAGGAGATAGACAACTATGCTTTCTACGGCTGCTCACGGCTGAACACTGTGAATCTCCCGTCTACCCTGAAATCAATCGGATCTTATGCTTTCTATAACACAACGGACTTGGTTGAAATTATTATCCCGGCCAATGTAACTGACATTGGCACAACAGCCTTCGACAAGAAGGATTTGAAAGTTATCTATGGCTGGAAAGGCTCTTACGCTGAAAAATATGCCAAACTTAGAAGTATAAGGTTTGTTGACATCAGCGATTGGGGCGGCAATTCCACCACCCCAAGCAGTTCTACTCCTACAACTCCCGTCAGCTCTGACCCCGGCAATGGCGGCGGTAACAGCTCCGACCCCGGCAATGGCGGCGGCAGCAGCTCTGATCCCGGCAACGGCGGCGGCAGCTCTGACCCCGGTAATGGCGGCGGCAGCAGCTCTGATCCCGGCAACGGCGGCAGCAGCAGCTCTGACCCCGGCAATGGCGGCGGCAGCAGCTCTGACCCCGGTAATGGCGGCGGCACCGGCGCTAATGCAAGCTTAAGCACTGCCTATATTGTATTTGATAAAAATACTGTAAGCACTCTCTACGCTGACGCTACTATTACGCTCAATCCGGGCAATTATATCCTTGTCGGCATCAAGAACGGCAATTCATATCTTGTTGCGGGCACAGATTATGTGGCAAACGGCAATAATATCACTATTAAGAAAGAATATCTCGCGCAGCTGAATGGTGATGGAACTGTCAATTTAGTGTTTGATATGAGCGGCGGCACAGACCCGACTTTGATAGCAATCGTAATAGATTCTAATCCGGGCGGCGGTGGCAATAGCTCCGGCGGCGGTAACTCTGGCGACAACAGCGGCGGTGGAAATTCCGGCGGCGGCAACTCTGGTGACAACAGTGGCGGCGGCAATTCCGGCGGCGGTAACTCTGGTAACAACAGCGGCGGCGGCAATTCCGGCGGCGGTAACTCCAATCCTGGCAACACCGGCGGCACATGGGTTGACGGCGTTCCGATTCCTCCGAGCTTCATCTATGTTGAGGGCGACGAAGATTCAGGGCTTGTTATTCAGGATGAACTTGGCAACCAGTGGGTATGGACCCCGGTAATTGATGTGGACGATCTGTATGACATCAATAACGAAGGCAATGTGATCGCGAGGGACAACAACAGTTCTTACCTGGCTGACGCAGGCTTCTCCGGAAGTGTGGCCGAATTTAAAGACCAGCTTATGGAAGAGTTCGACAACATGCTTGAGAGCGTCCGCAAATATGGCGGCTTCTATGTAGCGCGCTACGAGGCTGGCGACGTTACAAAGACTAAACTGGTCATAAAAGCCGGAAACAGCAATATTTCGCTTATCAACTGGTATGATTCTTACAGGAAGGCCAAGAACCTCTATTCAACAAAGAGCCAGGTCACCAGCGGAATGATCTGGGGACTTCAGTGGGATCTGCTCACCAAGTGGATTGATACGACCACTCCGGGCTACCTGATGGACGGCGTTGGCAAGGGCAACTATAAGGACGAGGCTTTCACTTATGGCCTGGGCACCGTTCCAGAGTTCAAGTCGGCCGGCGCACAGGTGAGGATACCCACAGGCAGCTATGAGGAATCCAAAATAAACAACATTTTCGACCTTGGCGGAAACGTCTGGGAGTGGACAATGGAATCCAAGAGCGGGATTTACAGAATTAACAGGGGCGGCAGCTATAATACCAACGCGGTTAATTCTACGATGCAGACCAGGAGCGCATTTGAGGCGACTAACCAGATAGCCGACAACGTTGGTCTCAGGGTCACGTTCTATATCGAGCCGTAAGATATATAAATTTACAAGCAACGCATAAACAAAAGGCGGCGCCGGTTTTTTTCAGACCGGCGCCGCAGTAATAACAAAGCGGCCTTTATTAAAACATAAAGGCCGCCCTTTAATTTTTTCTTCTTGAAAAAGCTTGTTTACTGCTCGTCCAGATAAGACTTTACAAGAACCTGCAAAAGCTCGTCCCGGTCTATCTTTTGGATAATGCTCCGAGCATTGTTATGGGTTGTAATATATGTGGGGTCTTCGGAAAGAATATAGCCTATAATCTGGTTGACCGGGTTATAACCCTTCTGTTTCAGAGCGTCATACACCATAGCCAAAACCTTGCGAAGTTTCTGTTCTTTGTTTTCATAAATTGAAAACGATATAGTAGGTTCGTGCACAACACCGCTTCCTTTCTTTGGCGGAACCTGCGGCGCGCAGGCTTCTTTACTAAAGGATACACTAAACCGGCGGCAAATTCAATACAAAAGCGATAATAAAATCGTGCCGGGCGCAATATTTTTTCCGCCGCTTTTTTATGCGCTGTTTAAGCGTCCAACACCGCGGAGACGGCAGGCCGCCGCCCCTATATCTGGAAAACCTGCGCGATGTCTTGCTTTATCTGCAAAATTAATTTATAATAAACTTAATATTTGTTTTTTTAAATAATTATATGGGGGGTATATTTAATATCATGGACATTCATGGGAAAGATATTCGCGTCTTTTGCGGAAACTCTACAAGAGAAGTGTCCAGGCAAATCGCCCAGGGACTGGGGCTTTCGCTTGGGAACGCCATTGTGTCGCGCTTTTCGGATGGAGAAATTTCCGTCTCTATTAACGAGAGCGTCCGCGGTTCCGATGTTTTTGTAATCCAATCAACCTGCTACCCGGTCAACGATAACTTGATGGAACTGCTTATCATGATCGACGCTTTCCACCGCGCAAGCGCCGCGCGAATAACCGCCGTCATGCCCTATTTCGGTTACGCCAGGCAGGACAGGAAAGCAAAATCCCGCGACCCCATTTCGGCAAAACTTGTCGCGAATTTAATCACGGCCGCCAAAACCGACCGCCTTCTTACCATGGATCTCCACGCCTCGCAGATACAGGGCTTTTTTGATATTCCGGTGGACAACCTTCTTGGGGTTCCCGTTTTGCTCCCGTATTTTCTGGAGAAATTCAAAAACAGAAAAGAAAATCTTGCCATAGTCTCGCCTGATATAGGCTCCGTCAAGCGCGCAAGGAAATTCGCTTCGGCATTGAACGCTCCGCTTGCGATAATCGACAAGCGCCGCCAGCGCGCCAACGAAAGCGAAGTCATGAATATTATCGGCGACGTGCGCGGCAGAAGCTGCGTCATTGTGGACGATCTTGTAGACACTGCCGGCACTCTTGTCCATGCCGCCGAGGCTATTGTTGACAAAGGCGGCGCAAAGGAAGTTTATGCCTGCGCGACGCATGCGGTGCTCTCCGGGCGGGCCGTCGAGAAAATCAAAAATTCGCCCATCAAAGAGATGGTCTTTCTTGACTCCGTTCCCCTGCCGGAAGAGAAAAACATCAGCAAATTTACAGTTCTGCCAATTGCGCCGGTTTTTGCGGAAGCCATTGAAAGAATTTACGATAACCAGCCGATTTCTATATTATTTAACTGAATGCGGCGCCGGCTGTAAATTAAGCGCAGGCTTGAAAATATTTTCAAGCCTGCGCTTGGTTATTCAGAGTTTAATTTATTAAATTTTTTTGTGAACTTGCGTATTTGTATAATAAAACATATAATATAACAGTCCTGTATTAAACATAACTCTCAAAAAAGTATAAATATATCAGGAGGTTTTAATTTTATGTGCGGTATAGTCGGATATGCCGGAAAAGGCGAAGCCCTGCCTTTTTTGCTTGACGGTCTTTCAAAGCTGGAATACAGGGGCTATGACTCCGCAGGAATTGCCGTCCTTGACGGCGGCGGCATAGTATGCAAAAAAGCGAAAGGCAGGCTTGACAACCTGAAAAACCTGCTTTCGGAAGACGCCCCAAAGGGCAGCACAGGCATAGGCCACACCCGCTGGGCGACCCACGGGGAGCCTTCGGAGGCGAACGCCCACCCGCATATTGGCGGCGGCGGAAGAATCGCTGTAGCGCACAACGGCATAATAGAAAATTACGCCTATTTGAAAAGTTTTCTTATGCGCGAAGGCTTTGCTTTCAAATCGGAGACGGACACAGAAGTAATAGCAAACCTGATTGAATATTATCTTAAAGAACAAGAATCCCTGCTGGACGCCGTGCTGAAAGCGCTGGCCTGTCTGGAGGGGAGCTATGCCCTTGCCGTGCTTTCCCGGGACGAGCCGGGAGCGCTTATCGGCGCAAGGAAAGAAAGCCCGCTGATTGTGGGAATAAATCAGGGACAGGGCGAATATTATTTAGCGTCGGACGTTCCCGCGCTGATCTCCCGCACTAAAGACGTATATTTCATGGAGGACGGCGAGCTGTGCCGGATTTCGCAAAATGGCGCGGAGTTTTTCACCAGCTCCGGAAAAGCTGTTGAAAAAAAACCGCACACAGTCGACTGGGAGGCGGAATCGGGCGAAAAGGGCGGCTATGCGCACTTTATGCTCAAAGAAATTATGGAACAGCCAAGGGCTGTCCACGACACTATGAGAAGCCGCCTGTATCCCGGAAAACCCGTATTTTTTGAAGGGATAGAGTTTGGCGAGGAGTATCTGAATTACCTGCGGGAAATCTATATTGTGGCCTGCGGAACGGCGTTCCACGCCGGGCTTGTGGGAAAATCCGCAATAGAAAGGCTTACCGGGATTCCCGTAAGCTGCGAAATCGCGTCGGAATTCCGCTACGCCGAGCCTCTTATCGGAGGGAATACCCTGCTGATAACGCTGAGCCAGTCCGGTGAAACGGCGGACACCCTTGCGGCTGTGAAGCTTGCCAAAAGCAAAGGCGCGAAAGTTCTTGCCGTTACAAACGTGGTCGGCAGCACCCTTTCAAGAGAGGCCGACGAAGTGATTTACACATGGGCGGGTCCGGAGATTGCCGTGGCTTCCACAAAGGCGTATACAACCCAGCTTGCCGCGCTTTATATGCTGGCCGTGCATTTTGCGGAAGTTCTGGACAGCGCGCCGGCGGAAGAGCTTGAAAAAATCAAAAGCGAACTTTTCAGCCTGCCCGAGGCAATAGAAACGATCCTGCAAAAAGAAGAAGAGATAAAAACGCTTGCCCGGCTTATTTCCGGCGAAGGACACCTGTTTTTTATCGGCAGGAATCTGGACTATGCCATTGCCCAGGAAGGCTCGCTCAAACTCAAAGAAATTTCTTACATCCACTGCGAAGCCTACGGCGCAGGCGAGCTTAAGCACGGGACAATCGCGCTTATTGAGCCGGGAACTTATGTAATAGCGCTGTGCGCGCAGGAGTGGATTTCCGGAAAAACCGCAAGCAACATAAAAGAAGTGAAAAGCCGGGGCGCAAAAGTTATTTCTTTCGGCTCCGGGGAGAATAATTTATGCAGGGGCGAGAGCGACTATTATTTTGAACTGCCGCCGCTTGACAGTTTTGTAGTCCCCGTAACAGAGATTGTCCCCTTGCAGCTCTTTGCTTATTATGCGGCCGTTTTCAAAGGCTGCGACGTTGACAAGCCGAGAAACCTTGCGAAATCCGTCACTGTGGAATGATTGCGCTTTATAGAGAGCGCCGGCAAAACAAATAAAAAATTAATTAAATAAAACTATTGACATGGGGACTGTCTTTGATTATAATACTAACATTCGATGAGGTTTTATAATCTAATATTAAGAATTTGCCAATCCAACCGCAAATTGACATTTGCCGCTATGCTCCGGAACGCAGCGGCAGATGTCCGTTTTTCTATAGGCTGTTTGGAAAAACAAAATTTTACTAATAAAAAACCAGGCAAAATTCAATTTATTACCAAAAAGGAGACCATCCATAATGAACAAGCAAACCCTTCTGACCGACGAAGGCTTGAGAAACCTTGAAAACGAGCTTGATGAGCTTAAAACCAAACGCAGAAAAGAAATCGCCGAGAAAATAAAAATCGCGCGCGGTTTCGGCGATCTTTCCGAAAACAGCGAATACGACGAGGCCAAAAACGAACAGGCTATCGTCGAGGACAGAATCGCCACGCTTGAAAATATGCTCAAAAATGTCCGCGTCCTTGCCGACGACGAGATTGCCACCGACCATGTAAACATTGGCTCAAAAGTTAGAATATATGATCAGAGATACGACGAGGAAGTCAGCTATCAGATAGTCGGCTCTACCGAAGTCGACCCTGTTCAGAGAAAAATCTCTGACGAGTCTCCCATAGGCAAAGCGCTTTTGAGGCATGTTGTGGGCGATTCTGTGGATGTGATCACGCCGGGAGGCACCGCTGTTTTTAAAATTCTGGAAATCAGTAAATAAAGGCGCTTCTGGTGTTATTCCGCATGATAAAAAGGCCGTGTATATAAACACGGCCTTTTTTATCATGCCACGAATTTAATTTTCTGCCTGGCCGAGTTTCTATAAGCTCTATAATTTTTGTTTTTTAATAATATTTATATGTTATTTTTTCTTAAACTGTGGTATGATACTTAAAACATCAAAAGGAGCGATTTTTCTATGAATGTACCAAGTTTTACAATTGACCACGATCGTCTGCTCCGCGGGGTCTATGTGTCGCGAAGAGACGGCATTGGAGCCGAAGCTTTGACCACTTTTGACATCAGAATGAAACGACCAAACAAAGAACCTGTCTTGGGGACTGCGGAAATACATACCCTTGAGCACCTTTTGGCGGTTTATCTCAGAAGCGAAGCCAGCGGATGGTCGGACAAGCTTATCTATATCGGCCCAATGGGATGCAGAACGGGCATGTACTTGATTGTAAAGGGCGAACTGAAATCTGTAGATATTTTACCCGCTGTGCTTGACGCTTTCCTCTATGTTGTCGGATTTGAGGGCGAAGTCCCTGCGGCAGGCGCAAAAGAATGCGGGAATTATCTTGATCATAACCTTGTCTTTGCCCAGTATGAGGCCAAAAAATTCCTTGACGAGATTCTTCTCAACATCAAAGCGGACAACCTTGTTTACCCTTCCGGCAAAAAGTATATAAAGAGCTTCGCCGTAAAGAGAGAACCGGAGGAAAGCAAAGAACTCGCCGAGCTTGAGGAAGCCCCGGAAGCAATCGCAGATGCCGCCGAGCTTGAGGAAGTCCCGGAAGCAATCGCAGATGCCGCCGAGCTTGAGGAAGCCTCGGAGGAAAGCGAAGATGCCGCCGAGCCTGAGGAAGTCCCGGAAGCAATCGAAGATGCCGCCGAGCTTGAGGAAGCCCCGGAGGAAAGCGACGCCGCCGCCGAGCTTGAGGAAGTCCCGGAAGCAATCGCAGACACCACCGGGTTTGAGGAAGTCCCAGAAGCAATCGCAGACGCCGCCGAGCTTGAGGAAGTCCCGGAAGCAATCGCAGATGTCGCCGAGCTTGAGGAAGCCTCGGAAGCAATCGCAGATGCCGCCGAGTTTGAGGAAGTCCCGGAAGTAATCGCAGATGCCGCCGAGTTTGAGGAAGCCCCGGAGGAAAGCGAAGATGCCGCCGAGCTTGAGGAAGCCTCGGAGGAAAGCGAAGATGCCGCCGAGCTTGAGGAAACCCCGGAAGCAATCGAAGATACCGCCGAGCTTGAGGAAGTCCCGGAAGCAATCGAAGATGCCGCCGAGCTTGAGGAAGTCCCGGAAGCAATCGAAGATGCCGCCGAGCTTGAAACGGACGGTCTTGCCGCTCAAGCTATAAAACGTATTATAAAAACCGTTAAAAAATCTCAAAAAGAGAGCGGCAAAAAGCTGGCCAAGAAAAAGCACAAAAGACATGATCAGAGAGGTAAAGCTAAAAAGAAAAAGAGAAAAAACAAGTAGTTAAAGCAAAATTTTGCAGGGACGCAGTTTGCCGTGCCCCTGCAATTTTTAGTCAGCTATGTTTTTCCGGCTGCGCAAGCTGGGCTTTCAAGTCTTTGATGACATATAGATAAACCGGTATGAGCAGTATGTTGGCCGCTATCCAGGCCGCCGGGTTGGAGAAGCATACCGCGATAAATCCCATTGTGCGAACAAAAAAGATTCCCATAAACGCTCTTGCCGCCAGTTCGAATATTCCAGCAAACATTGCGGACAGCGAATACCCCAGTCCCTGAACAGTGCTCCGCAGAATAAGCAGCGTTCCGAGCGGGATGAAAAACAGCCCGCAGTATAAAAGATATTCTTTGATTCTTGCCATTATTTCTATCTCCTGCGCCGAAATAAAAAGCGTCGCGATAGTTCCGCCAAAAACGCGGCTGATTATATATGACAGTATCGAAAAAACCGAAGTCATCAAAAGCGCGGATTTTACGCCATGCTTTATTCTGTCAAGCCGTTTGGCGCCCAGGTTCTGGCTGGAATACGTCGCTATTGTTGCGCTCAGCGCTTCCATGGGCTGCGTCAGTATCATCTGAACTTGTGAGGCGGCCGTTATAGCGGCCACCATGTTCGAGCCAAAGGGATTGATCGTGCTTTGCAGTATAATGCCCCCTATGGCTGTAATTGAGAACTGTAAAGCCATTGGCATGCCCATTTTCAGAAGCTGTACAGAAGTAAAAAAATCGAAGCGCCAAAGCTTTTTTGGAACGCGCAGAACCGGGAACTTTTTTATCATATATATCAGACAGGCCGCAGCGGACACAAACTGTGAAAACACAGTCGCAAGCGCCGCCCCCGCCGTGCCGCCGTTAAAGACCAAAATAAACAGCAGGTCAAATACGATATTGCAGAAAAAGCCCACAACAAGAAAATAAAGCGGCGTTTTGCTGTCGCCAAGAGCGCGCGAGACATTGGCAAACAGGTTATAAAAAATAGTGACGAATATCCCGGCGAATATAATAGCCAGATACTCATAAGCATACTTAAAGATATTTGCGGGAGTCTGCATCATCTGAAGAATCACACCGGACAAAAGCGCCGCCCCTATGCTTAACGCAATGCCAAAAAAAGCGCTCAAATACACAGAATTAACAAAATAAATCTGAAGACGCTTTTCATCCCCGGCGCCAAAGCAGTGCGCAATGGGCAAACTGAAG
>JAITEB010000014.1 GCA_031282245.1 Oscillospiraceae bacterium
CCTGACCACGCACGGCGCGGAACACGCGACCGCGCCGCCTTCGCAGGCCTCGGCGCTTTGGGGAAAAATTGCCAATCCTGCCGATGAATGGCCGGCCTGGTTCACATATACTGGAGTGAGCGACGCTTGATATGTGTTATTATTGTAGCCAACATAATCCAGTCAAACAAGCGCGACGAATTTTCCGAGGGGAAATTCTGGCCTGAATCATCTCCAGAACAATCTTTAGAAGTAAAAACTTACACGGTCCAGCCCGGAGACAGTTTCTGGAAAATTGCGGCGGAACAGCTGGGAAATGGTAATCGCTACAAAGAATTGGAAGAATTCAACGGGCTGACACCGGAGAGCATTATTTTTCCGGGGTAAATGTTAAAAATTCCTATAAGAGGTAAAAACCGTTAACAGTTTTATCCCGTGGATTGGCGGCAAAAAATTACTTTGCAAGGATGAAGGATGAAAAGAACAGAGTATTTGAAAGACCAGCTATAAAAAATCAAGACTTTGGAGGGATTGCGCGTTTGAGGTAACTCTCCGCGCAACCTTTTCTAATAATATTAAAATATTCTTTTTATCCATTTATCAGAATTTAAAGGGACTATATAAGGGTACGCCCCATTATCAGATGTAAGATTAGCTGTAATCTGAGTCACTTTAGACAAAAACGGCGCTAAAATAACTTTTTGTATTCTTTCATCTTTTTTTATGTCACCAATGGATATATCTTCATTATCAATAAGAACATCACCTTTTATTTCTATATTCATAACAAGGTGAGATATTTTTATTTCTGTTTTCAGATTAACCGTCATTTCGCAATTAACCAATTTTTTCTCCATATCTGAATCATCTTTAGAACAGTCGGCGAAATCAATAGAAACACTTCCTTTGATTTCAGCCGCGTCTGCAGCTTCATCAGTTTCAACGGTAACTAAACTCAAATTAGGAACCGTAATACGCCCTAAAGCAAATTGAAAATTTTTCATTATTTGTCACCTTGCACTTTAAAATATCGTACTTCTACTAAACTTAGAATCAACCTGAGGCCATGGCCGAACGTATTGGTCGTTACGCGGGACTACAGAAGGAAGTTCCAGGTTTACATAAATTTCTGCTTTAACACTGCTGGAAAAAGCCGCAATAGCATTTTCTACTTTGTCAGTCAGCCCTGCCATTTTTTCAGATATTTCTTTATTAGCGGTATCATTTATACCTTTTTGCATTATATGGCAAATATAGGAGTTTAAACTTACTCCTTCTTTTAAAGCGTTGTCAGTTATAGTTTTATGCAAAGACTTGGGCATCCTGAGGGTAACCCGTCCGCTGTAATCTTCAAGATCTTTTATTTGTGATGGTTCTGGAATATCAATATTATTATTTACAGCATAATGAATCCACTCAATACGCGCGTCTTCCAGCAATTCTGTCACTCCGTCAAGCGAATCTTCTACAGCGGTAACGGCAGGGATATCAGGCAAATAAGCAAAAAAAATTGTCTCTCCCTCATCTTCATACGGACTAATAACAAACGGATATTTTTTTGCGCTATATTCTTCAATTAATTCATTCTGGCTGTTCATTCGCTATCACCCTTTCAATCCATTTTAAGGCAATTTTTACATAATATGCTTTTATTGTAGGTTTATGAAATGGAATGGAGTTCTTTTCCATTGGATCAATTATCCCCTTGATTTTATAAGATACAGTAAAATGGCTTCCGCCACTATAGTTTGTGAATATGAAGCCATAAGATTCAAGAATTGTTTTTAACTCTTTAAAAGTTACATCTTTAGGGTTATTTTTTAATCTATCATATTTTTTATCCATACTACTCATCGAAACACCACCAAATATTATATGTGGCGCACCACATCTGGTGTCATTATATTAACACATTTAATTATAATTATCAAGTAAGCAAACTTAAAAGACAAATATTTTTTAAAAGAGGTTACATATTGGCCTTTTTTGGTGTTTTTAATGAGATTTATTACTAATTTATACTACAGAATATTTATACAAAATGTTTGATCGCTTAAACTAGAGAAAAAAGCAACTTGCAGTCAACTTAAATTTTCGCATAACTGCGAAGATTTGGAGCCCGAATAACATGAATATTAAGCAAAATTAAAAGCCGCACAAGGTAAAAAACTTTTATGCTGCAATATAATTATCAGGCAAAATATTTAATTTTTCATTGACGTTTTTCATTGACGTTTTTATCTAATTTCGCTTAATTTTTACGAAAATAACTTAGCATTGCTTAATTATTCTTAACTCAATAAACCGCGCAACAAAAGCAAAACCCGCTTAATCTCAGTGATTAGGCGGGTTGAAATTTGGCGGAGAAGAAGGGACTCGAACCCTTGCGCCAGGTATAGCCCGACCTAACGGTTTAGCAAACCGTCCCCTTCACCGACTTGGGTACTTCTCCACAGGCGTGAAAATAAAAATACTGTTTCTATTTGGCGGAGAGGATGGGATTCGAACCCATGCAGGCTACTCACCTAAACGGTTTTCAAGACCGCCCCGTTATGACCGCTTCGGTACCTCTCCAGCAAATTCAGCGTTTTTATTTTATCACAAATTCTTTGGCAAGTCAATACCCATGCTAAAATTCAGCGCGATAAACGCATGAGAAAGTCACATCATGAAAAGCCGAACGTCAACCCGAGACCAGCGCCGCGGCAAAAAGCGGCGCCGGTCTGTTTTTTTTAATCTCTGTCCGTGGCCAAACCGCCGGTGGAATATTTCCCTTCTTCGTTGTGGACATTTGTTGCGACGGCAACGTTATACATGTGCTCGTCAAAAGTGGACGCATAATAGAAATTGCCGTTTATGTCAGTCACAAAGAAATAAACGTTCTTCATACTTTCGTCTTCGCTGGGGTAAAGAGCGGCCATTATTGCTTCCTGGCTGGGATTGCAGACAGGGCCGGCGGGCAGGCCATCGCAGATATAGGTGTCATAGGCGTTTTCATAGCGCCGAAGCTCCGCGCTTGTTCGGACAAAATTTTCAATATTGTTTCTGATATAGGCTCTTGTGGTGTCCGACTGAAGCTTGGGATACATTTCCGGATTGTTCAGGCGGTTGCGGAAAACGGCGGAGACTTTTATCATTTCGTCCTCATGGCCCGAAGCCTCGCGCTGTATGAGCGACGCAAGCGTGACAAGCTCGTCAAGGGTCATCCCCTGCTTTTCACACTGTTCTTTGACGTCGCTGGTAATCTTTGAGTCAAAATCTTTGAAAAGCCTGTTTATAACTGACGAAGGAGTTTCGCCGACATACATCTCATGCGTATTTGGGAAAAGATAGCCTTCGTATTTAAAATAGCGGTCGGGGTTGCTGGGAATATCTTTTTCCCAGCTGAATTTTGGAATCCAGTCGTCAAGAGCTTGCATAAGATCATCGGCGGAACATATTCCTGCTTCCTCAAGCTGGTTTGCGATAGTGCGTATGGTCGAACCTTCTATTATAGTAATTGTCGCCGTCTCGCTTGATATATATTCGTTTTGCAAAACAGAGAAAAGCTCGTCATAGGACATGTTCTCGTTCAACAAAAAAGACCCGGCGACAAAATCCTCTTCCTCCACTTTCAGTTTGGCGTACAGCAAAAAAGTGGCCTTGTTGCTTATAATATTATTTTCGCGCAGAATTTCGGCAATTATAGCGTTTGTCGGGTTTTCAGGAATCTCCACGTCGACAGGCCGGTTGTTTTTAAAAATGCCCAGAAAATCCTGCATAGAGCGCAAGATAAACACCGACAGCAAAATAGAAACGGCCAAAACGCAGCAGGTGAAAACTACGCCGCCGAAAATATTTCTTTTTTTCCTTTTTTTCTTTTTGGGCTTCGGCGCCAGGTCGTCGTACTCATTGCCGTAATAAGGCTGCGAATATTCGGCGTCTTCGTATTCGGGGCTGGCTTCATACCCGGCGGCGCTGTCAAAAAGATCGCCCTCCCGCCCGGAATCATACGCGCCTGGGTCCGCGTCTGGAATATTCAAGTACTCTTCATCCTGGATTTTAACTTTGAAGGCTTTGCCGCCCTGGGAACGGTCGTTGATCTTGTTACGGACAGCTCCGACGTCCCAGGAAGCGGCCGTCCTGTCAGCTGCGGCGTCCGGGGTGCTGGCATACTCCTCATCCTGTATTTTAACCTGGAAAGCCTTCTTGCCCTGCGGCGGGGCGTCCGCCTGCCTTTGCCGCACTTCTTCGGCAAAATCGCCGCCGTCAATAAACGTGGCCTCTTTTCCCGCGCTTCCGGGATAATAGCTTTGGAATTCCTCAGAAGGCGGGTTTTCAGGCGTCTTTGGAACGCCGATGTCTTTATCATAAGGGGCGCTGTTCGGATAGCGCCTTTTTTTTCTGGCTGACATTTTCGTCTCCTTTATGCGCAAGGCGGGAATTTTACTTCCGCCCGCCCCGGCCGGAAATAAGCCTTACATAGCTTTCGTTTATAATTATATCACAGGGAACATCAAAACGTCCATGCTGCAGATAATATTTCATGCAGGATTTATAGCATAAACCGACTTTCACCCCATCATAGCCGGACAAAAAGCGGTCGTAATAACCCATGCCGTAACCCAGCCTATAGCCGAAATTGTCGAACGAAAGCCCCGGCACAATGCAGATGCTCCCGGAAAAATCCCGCGCCTTCCGGCAGAGCGCCTCATCCGGCTCCATCACGCCGAAAGCCCCGGCTTTAAGCTGCCTGAACGATTCTATCTCAAAAAATTCCATCCCGCGGGTGTTTTCCACACATTTGGGCACGGCCGTCGCTTTCCCGTCGCGCCAGGCGCGTTCCAGCAAATCCAAAGTCCCGACTTCGTCCGCCTTTGAGACATAGCAGAGGACAAGCCCGGCCTTTCTGTATTCCGGCATTTCGCAAAGCTTTTTTAATATAGCGCCGTCGCGCTTACGTTTTTCTTCCCCGGCTATCAGTGAACGGTTTTTTTTATATTTTTCCCTGAAATAGCGTTTATATGTTCTTAAATCTAATTTTGACATTGCATTCCGGCTCTGATTTTATTCGCCGTCTCTCCCCCGCACAGAATGCTCACCAGCGTGAAGCCAAACTCCATAGCGGTCCCCGCGCCCTTTGAAGTAATAATTTTCCCGTCGGTCACAACCGGCTGGTCGACTATCTCCGCGCCCTCCAAAGCGGACTCGAACCCGGGATAGCAGACCGCCTTTTTACCCTTAAGCCAGCCGTTCTGCCCCAGAATAGACGGTGCGGCGCAGATTGCGGCAATATACTTGTCCTCTTTGATTGCGCGGCGCAGGATTTTTTTCACAGTCCGCGATTTTGCAAGGTTGTATATTCCCGGAGTGCCCCCGGGCAGAACCGCCATATCAAACTCGTCGCCGTTAAGAGAAGCGTCTTCGATTGTCGTCGAAACGGTTATCCCATGCGCCCCGGTTATCACATTGCTGCCAATCCCGACGGTTACGACGTCAATGCCCGCCCTGCGCAGGATGTCGATGGTCGCCACAGCTTCTATTTCCTCAAAACCCTCGGCCAAAAAAACATACACCATAAACAAAAACAGTCCCTTCCAGATTTTTCTTAATATACTCCGGCTGAGAACAGAAAAACAACTTTGCCGCCGAAAAGAAATTTTTTGCGAAAACTGCCGCGCAAGAATTAATATGCCCGGTTCTGCAGATTAAAAAGCGGCGGGGAGCGATTTTTATTAAAAATATAACTCGGGCAAAAAAGGCATTACAGTTTTTTGGTTCTCAATATCACTGTAAGATATTTTAGCGCAAAACAGCGGCTTTTGTCTATAGCTTTAGTAAAATTAACAAATTTTCTACAGTTTATCTTATGCAAAATGACAGTATACTCAGGAACTTGTGAAAAAAATTTGTGCAAAAAATCTTCGCTTTGTTATATTAGCTCCGCAAACGCGATTCGTATTTCTTCCTGAATGTCCCGCGCGTTTTTCAGATTGCCGCCCCTGGAAACTTTTATTATCTTGTATCCCAGTTTCCCGCAGGCATAAAGCGCGGCTTCCCTGCATTTTTCAAGATAATCCAAATCCCGCTCGTGTATATCTTTTTTGCTTTCGTCTCCCTCATATCTCCCGGAAAGAAGCCGGGCGGCGCTTTGTGTCTCCACATCAAGAAAGACAAGTCCGTCCGGCCTTGGAAGCCCAAGCTTGCAAAACTCGAAATCCTCTGCCCAGTTAATAAAGCCGTCCCAGCTTGATCGGGGAAGTTTGACCATTTGATGAAAAATATTAGAGCTGACATATCGCGCGCTGACAACAAGCGCGCCGGAAAGATATTTTCTCCCCCAGTGCGTTTTAAAGCTTGCATAGCGGTCAACGGCATAAAAACTTGAGGCGGCGTAAGGGTTGACGTCGCCGGGCTTTTTGCCGAAATCCCCGCGCAGGTACATCCGGATTGCCCCGGAGGAAGGTTCATCATAGCAGGGAAAAGATATTCCGCAGACATTTCTGCCTTTTTTTTCTAAATATTTGACAAGCAAATCCTGCTGCGTGCTTTTGCCGCAGCCGTCCAGACCGTCTATGACCAGAAGTTTACCTTTTGTTTCTATCAGTAAAATCTCCCTTCTGCAGAAATTTGGCAAAATAAAAACCCGGCCGCCTGAAAACACTATTTATATATTTTATCAAAACGGGAGGTCCCTGAAAGTGAAAAAAATAATGGCGATAGCCGCGATAACGCTTGTATGCTTTTGCCTTGTGTCCTGCGAACAAAGCCCAAACGCCGCAAGCGGCCTTGGCGAAAATGTTTCCGTACGCGCGACGGAGCAGAACGCGCCCGAGTTTTCATCAAAAGAAAACTCAGGAAAGGACGAATCCTCGTCGGAAGAGAACGCCGAAGGAAACAGCGGCCTACCCCCTTATTAAACCATAAATAGCGGCTTATTTACGAATATACGGCGAAAAAAAGAGTTTGTCAAGCGATTTTTAGGGCGCATAGAAAGCAAAACAAAGGGGCGGCCGAAAAAGCCGCCCTCCCTGGAAATTTACGTCTGAGTAAACGTAACCCGGTAATCGTTCCCATATCCGATGCCATACTGGTTCACAAAATGCCCAAGATTGACGGCAAGCGCGAAACGGTTAAGCTCGTCGTTGTAAATCAGCGGATCCCCCGCGCTGGTTTCTCCAAAAGTGTGAACCAGCGGGAGCGCCTTGTCGAAAATAACCTCGCCCAGCCTGTCAATTTGCGTACGGTAAAGCCCGCCATATGCAAAGCCGTTCGCAAGAGCTTCTTTTGTGTGAATATTTGTCCATATATTCCCAAAGTTGGGGTCGTCAATTTCGCAGATGCCCTGCGCGAACAGCGGCTTGACCTGGCTGTCCACAATCGGCAGCATAATTGTCTCGTCAACCGGATATGCCGGGCCGATTTCTTCAAAAGAAATTTGCCCGGAAGCAAACTTTGCGGCGCAATATGCAAAAACATCCCGGCCATGAAAGATAGCGACGTCCTGATTGCCGTTTTTAACCAGTCTGTGGCGGCTTGTGTCAATTTCGCGCACCTCCAGAAGTCCGATATGCTTTTGTATGTGGGTCAGGCTGCCGTTGTCCGGCGTGATGATAAAGTGCCCGGTGGCGGTTTTCGCCGCGCACGGTCTGCGCGATGTTCCAACGCCGGGATCAACGACCGAGACGAAAATCGTCCCCTCCGGCCAGAACAAAATCGGCTGATACAGGCGGTAACTTGCGCTCCATATATCAAAGCGGGGAATGTCGTGAGTGGACTCCAGAATCTCCAGGGAAGCGTCCACCGACTTGACCACGCCATACATGGCGCTTACCGCGCCTTCTTTTTTAGTAAAATCTGTCTGAAAAACCAATAAAGCGCCCATAAATTTATACCTCGCAGTTGCTCAGCGCCTTTAGCGCGCCGGCATAGAGTTTACATAATTCTTCCAAAGGTTCAAGCGCAATATATTCATCCGCCTGGTGCGCCAGAACCGGCAGTCCGTATCCCGCGCGCCACGGCCCATAAGCGACGCAGCGGTTTGAATAAGCTTTTGCGTAAGTGACGCCGCCGCTGATATACGGCTTTGCGGCGTCTTCCGGAAAGCTTTTGCCGTAATTATCAAGCAGAGCTTTCACAAAAGGGTTTTCCGGCGAATGCAGGCAAATCGGTTCGTCATATACATTGCGCACCGAAAAGCCCGGAAGGGCGTTTTTGACGCCCTGCGCCAGCCCTCCGGCGGTCAGCGGCGCGGGAAAGCGCAAATCGGCCTCGCCGTGAAGCCGCCCCCGCTCCAGCTTTAGTATATTCAGGCAAACGCTTGCATATCCCATGGGGGGATAATCTTTGCGCAGGCCCAGGCCTTTGCCGTACATGTCCCCGAAAGCGCCCAAAAGTCCGCCTGCCCATTCCTCGCCCAGCGCGCCCGAGATCAGCCGCAGAGCTTTTATATTGGCGTTGTCGCCGAATTCCGGCGCGGAAGTGTGCGCGGCCTTGCCAAAAATGCGGATTGTCCCGCCGGAGAGCGCGTATTTCCAGCGCGCTTTTTCCAAATACGCAATAGCCGCGGGAATATCCCCGACATCCAAATCCAGAACGCACTCGGCGCAGATCACGTTTGAGGCCGTCCCGCCGGAGAGCCCGCGCACCCGGCTTTTGACCGGCGCGTCTATATATAAAACCAAATCTCCCTTTTCGCCAAGGCAGAGCGGGAACATGCCGTCCGGCGTGAACGCGAAATCCGGCAGGCCGTCCGTCTCCAGATAGTGCGCAATATCCCGCATAGCGCGTTCCTCGTCCGCGCCAATTACAAGACGCACCTGCCGCCGGAGCGAAACGCCTTCCCCGCGCAGTTCCTTCAGAGCGGCGTAAGTCAGCCACAGCGCGGTTTTCATGTCCTGCGTCCCCCGGCCATACAAGCGGCCTTCTTTTATCCGCGCGTCATAGGGCGGCACGCTCCAGCCATCCCCGGCGGGCACGACGTCGACGTGAGAAACAGCCTCGACCCGGCGCGCATGGTTGCCGTAAATAATCGCGATTGCGTGGCCGCCGTATTCGCGCACCTCGAAACCGTCTTTTTGCGCAATGTTTTTAATATAATCAAGCCCGCGGGCTATCGCTTCGCCATATGGAGCGCCTTCCCGCGCCGTGCCCGCGTCAAACTCCGTGGGAATGCGCAAAAGCCCGCGAAGCTCTTCCAAAAATAAATCCTGATTCCACATATTTGTTTAAAACCTCGGAATATAAAGTTCCGGATGAGGGATAAAAAGGCCTGTTATCACATAGGCGGCGAACCCCAGGAAAACCGCAAGCGCAAAAATCTGAAAAACAATATCGGCCCGCGTCGTTTCCGGCTCGCAGTAGTAGCTGCGCTTTTTGCCGCGCCCGTATCCCCGCAGTTCCATGGCGTTGGCAATAACGCCCACTTTCTCAAACGTCATCATAATCAGCGGAAAAAGAATCATAGAAGTCTGCTTAAGCCGCGCGCCAAGCTTTGTCTTTCTGGGGTCAAGCTCCATGCCGCGCATCTGCATGGCCGTCTTTGTGCCCTCGTAGTCGCGCAGAATGTCCGGAATATATCTCAAGCCAAGCGAGACCATGGTGCACAGCTTATAAGGCAGTCTCAGCGAATACAAACCGGAAGCGAGCTGACTTGGCGTTATGCTCAGCGCAAACCACAGGCTGGCGACGAAAACCCCCGCGATTTTAGAAAGCCGCGCCGCAAAATACCACAAAGTCTCAGACGTGAACTGGAAATAACCGTTTAACTTGAAAAGCACTGTCGTCGTCCCCGCAAGCCGCGAACCGATCAAGGGATCGGCGAGAAAAAACAGGAGTATATTTATCAGGTTCGTCGCAATCATAAATATAATAATAAAGCGTATTCTGCGCAGGTTCGGCCTGATTGAGACCAGAAGAACGCACTGCAAGACCAAGCCCGGAAGCAGTATCCGCAGATCGAACGAGACCATCAGAACGCACAGCGCGGCGACAAAAAAGCGCACTTTCGTCGCTCCCGTCAGTCGCTGCAAAAACCTTTCGCCCGGCACAAGCGGTATGATAAAACGATTATCCATCAGACAGATAACCTCCGTTCCCGTTCAAACTCTGTAAAACGCCGCACAAACGCGGCCGGTTCAATAGAAAGCCGCTGGGCCAGCGTCATCAGCGAAGTCTTTTTCAGGCTTGCCCTGTCCAGCAAATCCTCATTGCAGAGTATGTCAAAAGTGTCGCCGTCGCCGATCACCCGGCCATGGGACAAAAGCACGGCCCGCCGGGTGTATTCCAGCGCCAGATGCAGATCGTGCGTGATAAATAAAACCGTCATCGCGTTGTTCTGCGAAAGCCGCTCCACAAAAGACATAAGCTCTGTATAGCGCGCGAAGTCCTGCCCGGCCGTCGGCTCGTCCAGCAGAATAACAGAAGGCTCCAGCGCAAGGATCACCGCGATGGTAACGCGCTTTTTCTGCCCGTAGCTCAACGCGCCTATAGGCCAGTTGCGCATGGCATAAAGCCCGGTTTGTTTCAGCGCCTGCTTTACGCGGCGTTCGGCTTCTTCTTTCGGGAAATTCCGCAGTTCCAGGGCAAGGCTTGTTTCCTGCCAGACTATATCTTTGACAAGCATTTGGTTCGGGTTCTGCATGACGTAGCCGATTTTCTGCGCAAGCTGCGCGATGCTGAGCGCGGAATAATCCGCGCCTTCCCAAAGCACGCGGCCTTTTTTTGGTCTTTGCGTTCCGCAGAGAAGCTGCGCAAGAGTGCTTTTGCCCGCGCCGTTCTCCCCCATGATGGCCACGTGTTCGCCCGCCTTGAAAGAAAGATTGATATCTTCCAGCACAGGCGTTCCGTCATAATCAAAATAAAGCCCTTCCAGCGCAAACAGCGAACCGGAGCCGCCAGGCGGCGGCGCGTGCGCCGCGCTCCGCGCAAAGCTGCCGAACGCCTCGCCATAGGCGGAAATATCCAGCGCGTCAAGGCTGTCCAAACCGCTGCCCGGCAGAGGAATCTCCGGCGCAATGTCCATCATTGCGTCAATATACAGCGGCGCGCGTATGCCGTATGATTTAAGCACGCGCGATTTCAGAATTTCGTCCGGGCTTCCGTTCGCGGCAATACGGCCTTCGCTCAGCACAATAATGCGGTCAATCGGCCTGTACAGCACATCTTCCAGCCGATGTTCTATTATGAGCGTAGTCACGTCCAAATCTTTGCCGAGACCGTCTATTAAATCCATTGCTTCCATACCGGCCTTTGGGTCAAGAGAAGCCAAAGGCTCGTCAAACAAAAGTATGTCCACTTTCCCGTGAAGTACGCCCGCAAGCGCGGCTTTTTGCTTCTGCCCGCCGGAAAGCTCATAGGGCAGACGCTCCAGCATGTTCTCCATGCCCACGAGCGACGCGGCGCGGAACACCAGCGGAAGCATTTCCCGCCGTGGCATGTTCTGGTTTTCCAGCGCAAAGGCGATATCCTCGCCCACGGAAAGCGCGACAAACTGCGCGTCGCTGTCCTGCAGAACAGTGCCGACGCTCCCCATTCGGCGCTTTGCGTCCGTGTCCCGCGCCTCCTGGCCGTTCACATAGCAGGTTCCGGAGATTTCGCCTTTATAATAAGCGGGTATCAGCCCGTTTATCACGCTGCCAAGAGTGGACTTGCCGCTGCCGCTGGGACCGAGAATCAGGACTTTTTCCCCTTTATAAATACTAAGACTGATGTCAATCAGCGTGGGCTCTTCCTGCGACTCATACCGGAAACTAAAATGATCAAACACAATAATGGGTTCAGATGACTTCATGGTTTTTCAAAATTCCCCTTAAAGATATATGTTTTGCGCCAGGAACGCCCTGACGAAAATCGTGGGGGCGAATTATACATCCGCCCCCGCAAAAGCTTTATGTTAATTCTCTTCCTTCTTTAAGCCCTGGCGCTTGCGGTAGCGTGCGGCAAGGGCGAAAAGTATCGGCAACCCGACAACTATCAAAATGCTGGAGTCGCTGATAACCGCCGCCTGTGCCTGCGCATAAGTGATCTCCAGCTCGCCGCCGAAGAAAAGCAATGTGAGCAGGGGCGTCACAAGCCCGATAGAAAAAGCCACTCCCACAATGGCCAGCACTGCATAAATTATCGCTTGTTTAAGGCCGAAGACGCCTTTTTTGATTTCCGCGCCGTAAAACGGCAGAAGCCCGACAATAAAGCCAATGAAGAAGTTGCCGATGGACCAGTCAAACCAAAAGCCCCAACCGCCCAGCAGATCGGCAAAGACATTGCCCAAAAACGCCGCCAGCCCGGCGGGCAATGGGCCGAACAGCGCACCCACGATAACGGGAACAATATAAGACGGGGTAAGCTTTGTGTTTGTGAAGACCGGGATTCCGGCATACACCATCAGGACCCCGAAAAGGGCCGCGCCCAGGGCAACGCCAACGATTGTCTGGGTATTCCATTCGCCAAGCAGAGTCGCGCCAAAAGACTTTTTCTTGATCTCAGACATAATAACAAACCTCCAGAATAATTTAATGCATAGGAAACCTATAATTTAACTTTATCATAAACTGAACAAGCTCAATTGTCAATAGGGCCGCAAGAAAATCATCAAAAATGCCAGGCAAATTTGTGATTTTTCTCAAATTTGCCTGGCGGACTGCACAGCTGCGAACGAAGCTCTATGATTATAATAACTGACTTTACTTGTTGTAAAATTAAAAGTCTTTAGGTTTTAAATTAATTTTAATAATAAGATATCTTTGTCTCACTCAAACCGGCAATAGCGTCAAAAAAATCATTTAACTGCTTTGCGGATAAATTACGGTAAAAAATAGTTTGTTCTTTCATATCGCTGGACTCGATTGACATGAACTGGCTGTCTTTATTAATAATAATATAGTAGGTCACACCCGTTGTAAATTCAAGTTTTATGACGCATTCTCCTGGCGATACTACCGGATTGTTTGATAATTTGCTTACTTCTGGCGCTCCGGAAAAAGTAAGCTCCTTTAGCAAAGCGCTTACTTTCCCAAGCGTCGCAGAATTTTTGCTGTCAAAGTTTGCGCTGCCATGCTTGTTTTTCCAGGAAGCTTTGTTCGTGTATGCGCCCCCGAAGGGACCAGTGTATTGAACGCGGGTAATTTTGGCAGTGCTCATATAAGCCAGCCACTGTATGTTTCTGGGATACAGGACATTGCATTCGATTGACAACTGAACAAGCTGATCCATAAGGGTGTTTTTGCCCGTCATCACCTTTGGGAAATGGATGTCATATTTGCCCTTATCAGTCACAACCAAAAAACCCAAAGAGCGGCTCGTATCCGCGGGCACAGTAACAGAATTAAGCTTTGACACAATGCTTTTAATAAGCGCCGGATCAGTCACTTTCTGGTAACTTCTGTAAGCTCCATCGCGGCTGTGCAATTCGAGGACAGTCTCGCCTTTGTATAAAACAGCGTTGCTATTGCCTGCGGCCTCCAAAGCAAACGGCTGGATGAGCAATAAAAGCGCAATTAATAAAACAGCGTATTTTTTAATTTTTGTCAAATGGAAAACCTCCATTATTTTATTATTAAACAGTTTGTCTCACCAGTGATTGACTAAATCTTAATATAAAAATAAAGACTTAAAATATATTTTCTGTAAATCAAGTATAAAATTTGATTTTTTATAGATTAACCCATGCTATATATGCTTTAAATCACGAAATATTTCTCTGAACACAATGTTAATTCTTTTTGCTTGGATACCGGCGGCTGACATAAGCGGGGTGACGCCCGCACGCCGGAGCTTCGCTTTCGCTTTTAAATAAGCGCGCCGCTCTCAGTTTGGGGAGCGGCGCGGGAAGCCGGAAGAACCAGCCGCCAAAGGCACTAACTAGTATTATGTCACCGGGTTTTTTTCTGTAGAGTCAATCACGAAGATTGTAACGCAGTCTGGCGGAATATGGTTTTCTTGTATCAGCGCGTTTATTTCTTTGGTAAGCCGCAATTCGCTCGCTTTTGGAATATTCACTGCGAGAGAATTTTCCTGTTCAGAAGGGAACACCATCAAAAATTCTCCATCATTAAGTTTGATGCCGTCAAGCTTGCTTGAAAAATTGCTCATGTCTTCGACGGACCATCTTGCCGGCTTTATGTCAATGTCAAATGCCTCACCTGTATAGGCGCTTAGCGCGGCTTCCAGCGCATCGTTGTTTACAACCCACATGCCGAGCGTCACCGTATCAAACTGCAGAATATATATCCCGCCATGATCTTTGGCGGAAAGAGCGGCGCGCAAATAGCTTTCCATGGAGCTTGCGTTTTCCAGCGATTTTTGATAATTTTCCTGGAACTGACTGTTTTCGGCGGCGGCGGAACTGTTCTCGGCAGGCATTGTCGCCGGATTTTCTGCCGCGGCGGCAGAACTGAGCGCTTCGCTTGATATATCGCTGTCGGCGGCGCCTGTTTGCGAGCTGGCGGCTGCGCTTTGAGCGCTCTCCTCCGTTTTGCCGGAGACGGCAAAGACAGGGTCATCTTCCTGAAAACTGTCAGACGTTATGCCACTGTCGGCGGCGCAGGCAGTAAGCAAAACTATGAGCAGCGCCAGTAACAGAACACGGATTTTTTTCATGATAAGCCTGCGCATCTCAAGTACTCGGGAGAAACTTGGGCCCTGAAATAACCGCGGAGATCGGAAGCATGACGCTCTCCCCGTAAATCGGATCAGTTGCGGTTCCTCCAACTACTGGAGAAGACGACCTTGCGCCGATCATAAGCCCGGCTATTGTATTTCCATTCACAACAAGTGCGCAACCGCTATCGCCGCTTCGTGTCGTGCAAGACGTTAAAATCAAATTGGTAAAATAGTTATCCCACTTGCCTGATATATTGAGCGCTTTAATAGTGCCGCTTGTGGTGCCGGTTCTTGCGCCATGCTTGGTGATTGACTTATTAATATCAACTGAAGAAATCGATGTGTTTTTGGTAATTTGAGTTCCATTTTTTAAATATCCGTGGGAATTTAGGCTGGTATTATCTAATTTTACAAAAGTGACGTCCATATTATCATACAGCCGAACATCCGCTATTCCAACCCTGGTTCCGTCACTGGCGTAAACTACCTGTCCATTAGTCCAGCCATGCCCGCAAGTGATAAAACCGATATCGCCGGAGCTGCCATTCCAGTTGCGCACAGCGCTGACTCCAATAGTAGACCAATTGTAGGAGGCGCTTGTCCTTGCCCAGTTTCCGCCGCGCAGACTGGTACTGGTAGCCAGCGGCGTTACTCCTGATTGGTCGGAATCATCTTCATCAGGCACGCTCTCCGCCTCATTTTCAAAAATATCGTCCGGTAACAGCTCGCCGAAAAATTCAATCGCTTTTACGGGGGATGCCTGCAAAACAGCCTCTTTGTCTGTCTCTGTGGCGCCTTCATTCATGAAGACCGCCAATTTATCAGCAGTAAGTCCGACAGCCTGGATATTAAGACTTTCTTGGTTTTCGAGCAGGTAGGCTTTTCCCGCTTCACGTTCCGCCATAGAATACGTGTTATCTATGCCGGCAGGCAAATCCTGGCTTTCGTCAACTACGATTTCAGGCATATCAGTACCATAGGTGGTGATTGCGCTTGCCATGGCGCTTTCGATTTCATTCGCCTGATCTTCAACCGGTATGATATGCAAAACTTCTCCTATCCAATAGCCCCCTACATAGGCAGAGTCATCAAGAGACTCAAGCAGCTGCAGTTCAGGGCGCTCAACAGTGGGCATGATCGTTATATTTTCTGTCTCTGGAACAGTGTCAGCGGACAAACTTGCCGTAGAGATGAACATAATCATAATCGTTATGCAAATGATTGTCAGTTTCTTCATTTTTGAAGCTCCTTTTTTGTATAGTTGTATTATATTGTAAATTGCCTGCGTGAATAATAACCGCTCCGGAGTTTTTCAGTTTTTCTTCAGGCAGACAAAACAATAAACTGATTTTTGTCTCATAGCCTTTATATATGTGAGTTTACACTTTGTAAGTTATATATAATTGAAATTGTTATAAATCACAAATCTATTAAATCATACAAGTTTATGTTTGTCAACAAGTTTTTTGTTGTTTCTAAAATTTACTATAGAAACCTATCGACAAAGCGTATTTGTTAGTGTATAATATAAACAAGCACTAAAATATATTTTTTTTCAGAAGGAAGTGAAAGTTTTGGTTAAAGAAAAGGACGCAGCCAAGCTTAGCGAACGTGAAAGGGATGTCATGACTGTTCTGTGGCGTTCGGATAAAGCTTTGATTGCCTCCGAAATTGTTAAAGCAAGCGAGGATCTCACGATCAATTCCGTTCAGGCTGTTCTCAAAGCGTTACTGGCGAAAAAGGCGATAGAAGTCGCCGATATTGTTTACAGCGGAACCGTTCTGACAAGGAGCTACAGGGCAAAGCTGAAAGCTGAGGACTATGTAAATCGGCAGATTAAAAGCTATTTTCATCTTTCCGGAGGGAAGCTTTCACTGGCGGGCTTGTTGTCCAACCTGATTGACGAGGATCAGGAACGTGAGGAAAAGAAACGCATCTTAGACGAATTGGAGGAATTTATCAAAAGAGAAAGCGCAAAAGTAGAACTGGAAGAAGTGAGCGCAAACAGCAAAGTCTGATCACCAGGAGGCTCTAATATGACTAGCTTATCTTATCCACTGATTATGGCCGTTTTATGGAGCAGCATCTTTATCGTTATTATCTACTTCTGCCGGAAGCGAAATAATTTCATGCAAAGTTTTGGGGTGGGCTCGCTTATTGTTTTAATATTGGGGACAGTTTTCCGGTTCCTGACTCCGATAGAGATTCCCGGCGCGTATGTAATACCATCCGCGAATATCTATGTAGAGCTTCAAAGATTCCTCAAAATGGTCGTCATAAGTTGTAAAGATTATTCAGTCAATGTTTTGGATTTATTTAACCTCACATGGCTCACCGCAGCCGTTTTTCTAATTGTCAGGCTGATTGCGCAGTACTTCCGCATGGTTAAACTAATGTCGCGGATTCCGTCGACAGAAAGAAAGCAAATCGCCGCAGCGCTGGAAAAAGTCAAGGCTGAGCACAGCTTTGGGAAAAATATCAAAGTTATTTGCTCTACTGAAATCTCGGTTCCAAAAATCTGGGGATTTTTCAGGCCGATCATATTTCTGCCAAATATTTTGTATACCGACACGGAATTATATTATATCATCAAGCACGAGTTTACGCACTGGCTTAATTTGGATATCTGGATAAAGTTTACTGTGCTTATGCTGTGCTGTGTGTTTTGGTGGAATCCGCTGGTGTACCTGCTTAAAAAAGATCTTGACCAGGCGCTGGAATTAAAGTGCGATTTTAAAACAACTTCCGGGCTGGACAAAAAAAGCCGCCTTAATTATCTGGCGGCAATCGTAAAAATCGCGAAGTCAGACTTGGCCCGGCCAGTATCAAAACCGCAAAGGGAAGCTTTCGCGGTGTCCGAGTTCACAGGCGGGATTGCGTTTGAAAGCAGAATCCTCCAGCGCTTTAACATGGTACTGTCTTACAAACCGGATAAAAAGCGTCAAGCCGTTCTGACCTCGGCCATAATTATCATTATGGCGACCCTTATGGCGTTTTCGTTTCTGTTTATTCTTCAGCCATATGTCCCCGACTCGCCGATAGGCGATTCTGAGTCGCCGCTATATGATGAGAACGGCGACAGGATTATATATTATACGCCGGAGAGCACTTATTTGACAAAAAATGCGGATGGAACGTATAATATATATCAGAACGGCGAATTCTTAGAAACAATTGACGCAGATTTTGCTAAAGGCTTAATGGAATCGCGTATTCCATTATATAAAAAATAAAATAAAATAAAAAGGATATGAAAAAATTATGAACAAGCTTGGAAAGATGGCTCTCGTTTTTACTTTCGCATTGATGACATGCGCAAGTTTTTCCACTGGCGCTTTTGCCGAAGCCGCTTCCGGCAGTGAATACGGCGCGGCCAGCTCAGTATCAATATCCGTCATGGCTGAACAGACAGAATATAAATACCGGCTGTATAGCGGCCGCAGGCAGAAGCGGCTGTGGTCCGCTACCCGTGAGTGCTGGATAGACCCGTACTGGATTGACTGCTGAAATAAAGGCGGATAAAATTTGCATAAAAAAGCTCCTCTGCCGAGTAAAGCGCAGAGGAGCTTTTTTATACTTTCAAAACAGTTTCAGCATTCAGCGCGTAATCAATGCCGCGAGAGAAGAGCGTTTTCATCCGTTCGTCCACTACTCCGCCCTCCGCAATATTATTTTTGATTTCCCCATTCCCACCCTCGGAACGAAAACCGGCACTGGTATTAAAGTTTAACATTCACGCCCCGAAGGGCAAAACTTTTGACAGTAATGGCGCATGAATTTTAATGCGTAGCCTTCGCCAAAAGCTACCAAAGAGGAGCGAAACTGTCCCGTCCGCTTTGGGTGGCAAGATTTACCCCTTGCCGGGCTGTGCCTCGCTTTTTCGCCCTACCAGCCAAAGGCTATTCTAACAGGTCTGTCGCCCAGTTCAACGCCTGGATTGCCGTGTCTATTTCGCGGAAGAGTTTAGACATAACGTCGATCTCGTGCTGAAGTTCGGCAGGTTTCGCGCAGCGGACAAA
>JAITEB010000027.1 GCA_031282245.1 Oscillospiraceae bacterium
TTGGGTTATTTGAGGAAGTCTTACGCATTGGCCAGCACCTCCCCAACCAAGGATTGGTACGCCGCCGCGACTTTGCCGTTTGGGTCGTGGGCGAATATGCTCACTCCCTGCGCGGCACATTCCGCCGCCCTAACCGAGCGAGGGATATGCTCGTCGAAGATTTTGATGTTGCCGCCGTAAGCGTTCTCCACGAGGGAGATGACCTCACGCGAGTGAACCGAGCGTTTGTCCGCCATTGTCAGCAGAATGCCCTCGATGGTCAACGCGGGGTTAAGCTGCCTCCTAAGTTGCGCGATACTCCGCAGGAACAGTTCCATTCCCGCGAGTGTGCTGTTTGCCGGGAGCAGGTCAACGCCCTCCGCGTGACGGATTAGCCCTGTTGTCGTGGCGTACTCGTCGTCGTTGATTAGTGCGTTCAGCACCGTCGCCACGCTCGCTGTCAGTTTGTTTGGTTCAGTAATCCCGAAGCTGACGGTCAGGGAGTGTTGGGGGTCGAGGTCAACGCACAGCGTCCTCTTACTCTGTCTTGCCAGTCCGAACCCCAGACTTGCGGCAGTCATTGTCTTGCCGACCCCCGCCTTTCAGGTTGGACGCCGCGATGATTTTGCCTTTCTTGCCCATAGAATCCTCCGTTTCTACGGGGCTGAATTTTTATTCCTAATGCGACAAGCCGGTATTTTTACGGAGGAACAAGCCCCGTTTTTGAAAGTTATAATAGGTGCGGATTGCCCGCCCTTGACCGCGAAACCCTGATAAATAGCGGGTTTCTCGATTTATTCCTATTATAACATACGGGGACCTCAGCCGCTTAGGGCGTGATTATATCAAGGTCGGGCGGTACACCGATATTCTATTCCCATCGTGGGGTGTGCGGTTTATCGCCCTGTTGGACGAAATCGACACCGCCAAGGATGACAACGACATGACGCGCTTCCGTTCCCTGATGAACGACTACCACCTCAAAGACCTCAGCAACAAGGTCAAATTAAAAGCAGCACAAAAGCGCTTGTTCAAACGAATCAAAATTAGGTAAAATTTTTCACAATTTTTTCTTGAGATATGCCCGCTTTTTCTCTATAGGATTTAGACCTGGAGAGTATGGAGGCAAAAACAGCATACTGCAATTGTTCTGCTTGGCAAGATTTGGAGGAACGGACTTTTTATGAAAGTTGCTATTATATCATAAAATGTGCCGCTTTTTAAATGGTTTAACTATAATTTCCGCTTTCCGGAAGCGATAAGCGTCAGCATTAATTTCTTGTAGAATAAACCGTTCGTAGAGTTGTTTTTTCTCATCATCCAACTCTTTATGACCTTAGCATACTCCAGCGCGAGGCCAACCATCACCGCGGTTTCGCCAGATAAACTGAAATCTCACGACATGACAGCAGAGTAGGAGGAAAACCTTATTGACTGTATAACTTCCTTACTCACTACGGCGGTCGGTTATAAACGGTTTGTAGCGGTAGCCATTGAGCGCGCCCTTGTACATCTCGCCCTTACATGGGTTTGCTCATAGCTTCCGCCTCATTGTAGTGGTTATTCTTGCCTGCTCCTATTAAGTTTTCAGCACTTAAGCGGCGTAATTTCCTGATTTTGCTCATTTGCCAGCGCGAAGCTGTAAAAGCGAGCTAAGATAAAAGCAGAGTCTGTAATTAACGTATGTGGGATTTACTTATCCAAGAGTATTAAGTTTTATAGAACTGCCGCCGGAGAACTCCGGGCCGCGGTTTTAAGGGTATAAAATTTTTTGTTTGGAAAGAAGAGGATCGTTTGCTTGATGCTTGTGTAATCGGATGCGGATTTGAAATTAATGCATATAAACGCCAGAGCGGTAAACTTAAAACAATAGTTTATTAAGAATCCCTTATATCCATAATAATATTGTCAAAAAGTCAAGCTCTGATATCTATAGCATAATTTTACTTTTCAACCTGCGCTTCAAATGAGCAAAATCAGGAAATTATATCTTTATTTTTCGCTTTTATTCGGACACTAATATTGTACTATATGCTGCAAAATTTGTCAATTACCGCAATCGCAAATTGTCGAAGCAAAGCAAAACAGGAAATACTGCTCTGGGCTGATTATATTCACAAATTTCTATAATCAATTGTCCGTATTTTGTTTTCGCTTTCGCCGTTTTTTCTGTTTCGCCGTCGTGTATGTATTTTTCTTTGTTTGGTTGTTGTCATTTTTTGTGATTAAATTATTAATAAGCTGGCTTGGATAGTTTTTACAAATTATGGGTAATTGTCAGAAATTACAAATAAAATCTGTGGATCTAATTTGAACAAAACAAATTTATATTAATAATTGCCGCACAACTATAGGTCAAAACTATTAATTAAGGCTTGATGTAATTAACATATTATTTATTTACAATCCATAAAATAACATAAAATTTATTGTCGAAATATGTTATATTATTTCCGGTAAGCTAATACTGTACTGTCGGTTCCGGTCTCGGATATCCGTTTTACTAATTGTCTTAACAATACGTTACAGTAAATATCCTATTTTTAAAGAAAGGACTGAAAAAAAACTGCCTATGAAGAACGATACGGATAAATTAATGAGCGCTCTTGACCGGATCCTGCTGTCAAGGGACTGGGTGGAAAAAAACGCCCGGTTTTGCTTCGGCAAAGGCGATGAACTCAATGACTTTTTTGCAAAGCTGCAGAAGATATCGTATATCTATCATTCGGAATATTTCGACAGCCCGCCCGCGCCGTCCGAGCCGAACCATGATGTAAGCGCACTTTGCCGCGCTTTAAAATTCGCGGCCGATTCGGAAAAAAAGTCTTGGCGGCTGATAGAATATTATCTCAGCCTTGACAGTATTGAAGACGTCCAGGACTTTTTCGGCCAGATAAAGAGACTGCTCAGCTATGTTTCAACAAAAACCCCATTTTCAAGAGCTTTCCAGAAAATGATTGGCATTGATTTGATTATTGACGAGCTTGTCCATGACAATTATGACAATCAGGACGAACTCGGCGAACTCTATGAAAGGATGGAAGCTCTTGAAAACAAAAGCAAGCTGAAAATTGTGCAGCCTGTCGAGCTGCCGTCCGGCGCGCCGCTGATGGAGACCGTTTCCGTCGGGCCGCGTCCAACTTTTAAAGTCGGCAACGACGGCGAGGTTTTCTTTATCTATGAGTCAAACAGAAATTAACGCAGGCGGCACTTTTGTGCTGCATGTACAAAACAGAGCGGGCGGATTTCTGCCCGCTCTGTTTTATTTTGCGCTGCTATTGATCCGGAGCCGTCAGGTTGATTTGATCCGCAATTTTTTTAAAGACGGGCGCGGAGCGCAAAGCCCCGGAACCCGCGCCCTCGTTCAGGATTACAACGGCGTATTTCGGCTTATAGGCCGGGAAGAAACCCGCAAACCAGGCGTGAACGATTTCCTTGCCGTTTTCGTCCATAATGCCCGTCTGCGCCGAACCGGTTTTGCCGCCCGCCCCGCCGGTCTCCGGCATTGCCCGCCTGCCGCTTCCGTTTTGGTCATAGATAACCCCGCGCATAAAGCTCTGGATAGTCTCCGCCGTCTGTCGCGACATAACGCGGACAGCTTCGTTAGCGCCTTCGGATTCAACAAGCCTTTTTCCATCCGCGTCGCTGAAGCCAAGCGCCAGCGACGGGGTGACAGCCATCCCGCCGTTTGCAATGGCCGCAATAGTTTTGGCAATCTGTATGGGGTTTGCGGTGAGCTTTCCCTGCCCGAAAGCAAGCCCGGCAAGCTCCGCGCCGTAGCTTAGCTCCGACGGCGCCGGGAAATTCCCGCGGCTTGTCCGGTATCCCGGGGCAAGCTCCACAGGAGAGCCGAAGCCGAGGTTAAGCGCCATCTGATAAAGCCTTTCCGCCCCGAGCCGGTTTCTTACCAGGTCAATAAAATAGGTGTTGCAGGAAACCTCCGTCGCCTCTTTCATGTTCAGCAGGCCGTGACCGTTTATATTATTGCAGCGGATGATCAAGTTGTTGACTTCTTCGCAGCCTGAGCATTCATAACTGTAGTCGACAGAGATGCCTTTTTCCAGAGCGGCGGCAAGCGCCGTCGGTTTAAAGACTGACCCGACGTTATAGCTTGCAAAACAGCGGTTTAACAGCGCGGAGTTCTTGTCCTGAAGATAGTCGGCGACATGGTTCGGGTCAAAGCCGGGAAAGCTTGCGGCGGCTCTTATTGCGCCGGAATAAACGTCCATAACGACTATCGCGCCTTTTTTTATGTTTTTATTGCCGACGGTCTCCACAATGGATTGTATGCGTTTATCTATAGTAAGAACAAGCCCTGGCCTGCTGCTGTAGCCGTCGCCGCTCACCTGCGGCGCAACTCCCAGCAGCGCGCCGTTCAGAGCGTTCACAGAAAAGCTTATTGTGGCTTTCGCGCTCATCTCAGAAAGCCGCTCGTCATAGATTTTTTCAAGTCCGCTTACGCCTTTTCCGCTGCCGTCTATATAGCCTATTATATGCTCCGCAAGGGCTTCGCCGCTATAACGTCTTTTCACCGGCAGAAAGACAATATCCGGGCTTTGCGGGGAAAGCTCTCTGGTTTTGCAGACAAAAGGCTTTCCCTCGGCGAATTTGCCGCAGATCCACTCTTTGTCCGTCTCCGAAAGCACAGGCTCCAAAGCCTCCAGCGCCTTTGCCGTGGGATTTACTGCGGCGGCGTATTCTTCCGCGCCGTCGTTGACAAGCGGTTCAAAATTGCAGTCGTAGATATATCCCCGGAACTCGTTCACCAAAAGCGTGTACGTATCGTTTTTACCGGCGGCTTCTATAAGCCGGATGTTTGAAGACACGCCGAAAACCGACAAATATACCATTGTGAAAGCAATCATGAATATTACAAAAATCCCGCCCGCTCTGATTTTCATAGCTTATAAAACACTCCTTTTATTATTGGAGTGTTGCCGGAAGCCCGGGATTTAATCAAAAAAGCGCGGATAAAGCATTATTCGCCCGCCTATCTCCCCAGAATATAAACGCTCACCGGCTCTACGCGCAGAAGCGTCGAATCAAGAGCGTACAGCGGTTTTGAAGAGGCGGCGGTCTTGTCGGCGTAAACGTCAAAATTGTTAATTGAAAGCTGCGAAGCTCCGCCCGGAACCGCAAGCTCGCAATCGAAAGCCTCTGTCGTCGGGTTTATCACAACCGCAATCTCCGAAAGCGAATCGCCGCAGATTCCGCCGTCAATTATATAGGCGATGCGGTTGTTCGGCAGGGTGTAAATAAAGCGCAGAGCCGAAAACAAAATCTCATTGTTGCCGATCCTGAACGCGGGATGTTCCCGCCGCAGGGCAATCAGTCCTTTGTAGTAGTCAAAGACAGCCCTGTTCCTGCTTTTCAGCTCCCAGTCGATTTTGTTCACGCTGTCTGGTGAATTGTAGCTGTTGTGTTCCAGAGCGCCGTCCGGGCGGGGCTTGCTGCGCATAAACTCCTCCCCGCCCAGCAGAAAAGCAATGCCCTGCGAAGAAAGCATCAGCCCGGCGCAAAACTTGTAAATCTCCTCAAGATTTTCTTTTTCTTCCCCGATGACAGAACACATCAGCTTGTCATGAAGGGTATAATTGTCGTGCGACGAGTGATAGGTCACGGTTTGGCAGGGCGAAAGCGCCCAACTGTGCATGCCGCTTGAGTAATGCACATGCGGATGATTTGTCTGCGCGACTATCCCCGCCTTGATTTTCTCCGAAAGCCCCTGATTCTGGAAAGCGTCGCGCCCAAGAAGAGCGTAGCCCCTGTCGCGCGCGTCGAAAGTGTCCCCTTTCAGAGCGTCCCGGAATTCGTCGTTAAAAAGCCCTATATTTTCGCTCATTTTGTGTGAGTTAAATTTGTTTGGCTGTCTGTCAAAAGGCAGAGAGGAAGGACCGCCTGTCCAGCCTTCGCCGTACATGATTATTCGCGGGTCTATTTTATCCAATTCACGCCGGATAAGATTTATAGTCTTGATATCAATAAGCCCCATCAGATCGAATCTAAAGCCGTCTATTGCGTATTCTTTTACCCAGTACAGGATAGAGTCAAGAATCAACTTGCGCGCCATAAATCCCTCGGAGCGGATTTCGTTGCCGCAGCCGGAACCGTCCGTAAACTTGCCGCCGGCGCGCCTGTGAAAATAATTCGGAACGGATTTATTTAAATTGCTCTTTTCTGTAAAATAAGTGTGGTTGTAAACCACGTCAAGCACAACTCCTATTCCGTTTTTGTGCAGGCTGTGCACAAGCTGCTTGAACTCCCGGACGCGCACGGAACCGTCCCAGGGATTGGAAGAATACGCGCCGTCCGGATAAAAATAACTCACGGGGTCATAGCCCCAATTGTAAGCTTCCGGTTTGCTCTCGTCCACTGTGGCGAAATCCATAACCGGCAGAAGGTGCACATGCGTTATCCCAAGTTCTTTCAGGTGAGCGACGCCGCTTGCGTCGCCCCAGGGACTTTTTGTGTCTTCTTCTGTAAAGCCCAGAAACTTCCCCCGGTTTGCGGGGCTTATGCCGGAATTTTTGTCAACGGTGAAATCCCGGACGCTTATCTCGTAAATAACGGCGTCGGTCTGGCTCTGCGGCAGTACGTGAAAGTTTTTGTCAAAGCCTTCCGGATCGGTTTGGCTCAGGTCAAGCGCCATGCTCCTGTGCCCGTTGATTCCGCACGCTTTCGCAAAAGGGTCGGAAAAAGTTTCTTCGTCTGCGTTTATCAAAGCTGTGTATGTGTAGTAAACCCCGCTGAGGTTTCCGGGAAAACGCAGCTCGAAAACGCCGTGTTCAAGGCGGGTCATGCTGTGAACGGCATAGGCCGGACCTTCGTTGTTTTCATACAGATTGACTTTAACGCAGGCGGCGGGCGGCGACCAAAGCCGGAAAACCGTCTCGCAGCCGCGGCAAACGCAGCCAAGCTCGCCGCTGTATCCGTATTTTTCAAGAAATCCCGGTTTGTCGTAAACGCTCTCATCATATTGCGCCGTTATGCGGCTGCCATCCGCGCAATATATTTCTATGCTGTCGCACAGTTCAAAATATTCAGCGCTGCGCACAACGGCTCCAAAGCCGTCCGCGTCTTTCTCCAGCGGGAATGACAGCATCGCGGCCCTTTCCCAAAAAACACTAAAACCAGCGGCATCCTCCACAGAATCCAAAGTACGGAAGCGCACCCTATCCATATCCTCAATCTGAGCCGAGACAAAACGCATAAGCCTGCCCCTTTCAATTGCTTTTCTCACCAATGTTCAATATATAATTTAATATGCTTCCCTGTCAATCTCTATTTTGTACAAAATTATTGATTTTAACTTGGAGGAAACGGCGCAGTTGCAGGCGATTGCATTTTGGCATCAGAGAGCGGCTCCCTCTTGAGGGAGCCGCTCTCTGTATTTTAGCGCGGAAGTGAGAAATGAGCGGGCATCAGATGATATCCATAGCAGCGAAATAACCGCCGTGCACTGCGTCGCGGATACATTTTGCGGTGAACGGGCTGCCCCATTCGGAATCGCCGACCGAGAAGAACATGCCGTACACGTCGCTTGCGCGCAGGCTTTCCACTGTTTCGCGGTTGGGCTTTACGCCCGCGGCATAAATTACAGTGTCGCAGGCAAGCACTTCTTCGCTGCCGTTGCCTTTCAAAACTTTTACGCCCTCGTCCAGAATTTCAATAACCCTGGTCTTGATCAGCACGTTAGTTTTAAGTTCCAGCATTTCGTCCAGCGCCGCTTTGTGGATGGGATTGGCGTCTTTGGCAATTTCGTCGGTCATTTCAACAATCGTGACCTCGCGACCGCAATCGGCGAAGTGCAGCCCAACTTCCACGCCCATCATGCCGCCGCCGATCATGACGACTTTCTGGCCTATCTTGTCCTGGTTGAAATAGGAATCATAGGCGTAAAGCACATGAGCTCTGTCAATACCGGGAATCGGCGGGGTGACTTTGCTGGAACCGACCGCCGCAATAATGGCGTAAGGTCTCTCGTATTCCAGCAGTTCGGGGGTGACTTCTGTATTAAGGCGGACGTCAATCCTTTTTTTCTTAACCTGATCAATCAGCCAGTTTTTATAGCGGCAAAGCGCCTCTTTATGGCAGTCGTGATCGGTGAATTTGAGCTTGCCGCCCAGGGAATCGGTCTTTTCGCAAAGAATGACGTCGTGTCCGCGCTCGGCCGCAGTGATAGCAGCCTGCATGCCGCCGGGACCCCCGCCGACTACAAGCACTTTGCGGCTCTGCCTGACGTCCGGGGTGCGGATGGTGTAAATCTCATTGCCCATAATGGGATTGACGTCGCATTCGTTGCGGGCTTTATATTTGTTGCCAAGGCAATTGATACAGCGCGTGCAGGGCCGGACTTCTTTTTTAAGCCCGGAGAAAACCTTGCGGGGCAGCATGGGGTCGGAGATAATCGCGCGGCTCATGGCGACAAAATCGCACTTCTCCTCTTCGATATAGCGGTCGCAAAGCTCGGGATCCCACAGCGCGCCAACGCTGGCGACGGGGATTTTTACGCCGCCCTTCTTGAACGCCTCAGCCAGGTGAATGTTGCAGCCGTGCGGGGTGAAAATAGTGGGGAAGGTGTACTGACGGGAAGAGTAATAGGAACCGGAGGAGACGTGCAGAATGTCTACATATTCTTCCAGCATTTTGCCGAACTCGACGGCCTCTTCCATGGTGGAGCCGCCGTCCAGGTGTTCGTCACCGCTCATACGGTATTCAATAATAAAATTCTTGCCGCAGCGCTCACGGATTTTCCGGCAGACCATCAGCGGGAAGCGGGCCCGGTTTTCCAGCGAACCGCCGTATTTGTCCTTGCGCTGGTTGGTCAGCTTGGAGAAGAACTGCGCCAGCAGCCAGCCGTGCGCGCCGTGCAGCATGACCATGGGAAAGTTGGAGAATTGGGCGTACCAGGCCGCTTCGGCGAAGTCGTTCGCGACCATTTCCATCATATCCTCATCCATGGCCTCCACAACCACGCCGTCCTCGCGGGTATATCCCATGGGTCCGATTGGGTTTTTGCCGTCGATAAATATCGGGTCTGTCGCGTCGCCGCAGTGGAAAAGCTGAATATTCGGCTGAGCGCCGTGGCGCTGAATCGCGCCGGTAAGCTTAAGCCAGTTCTGGGTGGGGTACCAGCCTTTTTCCTCATCGGGGACAAGTATGTCGCCGTCCGTGCGGCGCATGGAGCGCCCGTGCCGGCTGATGGCGGTTTCGCCCAGAGTGACGATGGCCGCTCCGCCTCTGGCGCGGTCCTCATGGTTCAAAATAGTGTGCGGGTCGGGCGCGCCGGTAACATCCGGCCAGACGAAGCCCACGGGCGCCGCCATAATACGATTACGAAAAGTGATCCCTTTAATAGTGATTGGAGCCGCCAGATTTTTAAATTCTTTCGCCATAATAAACTCCTTAGTTTTTATTATAATATAAATTGTGAAGCTCTTCCCGGCGCATTAAGCCGCTTTGCTTGCCTCTTGATAGTGTTTGCCGTTCTTAATACCCCATATAATGGCAATAACTGTAGTCAGCACGCCCCAGACCACCGCGACCTGATAGTTGCCGCGCGCGGTGGAAGCGCCGGTGATCAGCTCGGCAATCGGGTTGATCACATAGGGGCAAATCATGGAGCCAAGCGTTTGACTGCCCATAAACAGTCCCATTGCGCCGGCGACTTTTTCCGGGGGAACCACGCGGGACATAGCGTGCATACCGCCGACAAAGCCAAAGGTAAAGCCCAGGTTGATGCAGCACATGCCGATAAAATACACGGGGACATTGGCGGCGATATAAGAGAAGAACAGCCCGGCTGTGAGAAGCAGCGCGCCAGCCCAAAGAATGTGCTGTTTGAGTTTTTCGCTGATGGTTTTATAAAGTATGCCTGCCAGAATGCTGGCAAAGCCCGAGACGGAGGAGACAATTCCGGCCACAGCCGAACCTTGCGAGAGCTGCTCATCCAGCAGCATTGCGGAGTTGATCATACTTGCCGCAAATGTGATCGCAAACATGAGGATGAAAATAGCCACAGGCCAGGAAGCGGGGTGCCAGCCTTTGGATACCGGAGCGCCTTCCTGAGAGACCGGGCCGGCTGTCTGGGACTTTTTGTCCATAGGCAGGCAGAAGATCACAAGCAGAAGGGTGGGGACGCAAAGCAGTCCCGTCAGATAAACGTTGGACCAGCGGGCGGCCGCAAACAGGCCCGCGGCGAACATCATAATCATGGAACCCGCCTGCTGCGAAGAACCGTTGATGCCAAAAATCCTGCTGCGTTCCGGCTCTTCAAAGAGCTGCGTAATCAATGTGCTGCCCAGAGTAAGCGTGATTCCCTGCCCCGCGCCCATCAGCAGAGATGAAATGTAGAGATAAACAATGCTGCCGTTCAGCGCCAGGGGGAAAAGCGCGCCGGCGACGATCAGCGCCGCGCCAAGCGTAACCAGAGGCTTTACCCTGAATTTCCCGGCCAAGCCTCCGGAAATGAGCGTCAGGGGGAAGGAGCCTATCATGCCAAAAGTCATGATCAGCTGGATGTTCGCTCTGCTGACGTCGGGAAAAGCCGCGCCTATTGTGGCCATAGCCGGAGCAATAAAGGCGTTTGCCATACCCACAAAACCCAGGGAGAGCACCGCAAATTTTACGGCGAGGGACTGTTTTTTCATAAAAACCAACCCATCCTTTCATACTGCTTCTTGCGTTTTTGTCTGCTTTATCGCAGTTCACAGCCGGAATATTCACGTCTGTGTGCAAGCTTAGTATAAGATTTTTCACAAAAACGCAATTGTAAATAACGGAATTTTAGCGTTTATATATAAAAAGCGGGATTTTTCACAAATAATGCAAATCGGCATTTCCGATTTATGCAATACAAAAAGTAATTTAACTGCTGAAATAGACAGGAGCGAATTCGATAAAGTTTTTCCACATATTATCGCGGATTCTGTCAATATTACGCGCTTGATTGTAATACGTCGCTGCAATATAATAATATTGTGTCCATTTTTTTGCGCGCTTTGCGAAAACCAAAAACAGCGTTTTCCCCTGCCCGCATTTATCCAGTCATGTAGGAGGCATATAGAATGAACCAGCACAGCTGGCCAGCTATAAGGGCAATCGTCCCGATTCAGCCCGACGTCAGAAGAAAAACGCGCTCGTATACTGCAAAGTTAATTGAGTGGAATCCTTACGCTAAAAAAAGTATGGCTCTTTTTTTTCAGTTTGAAACCGGGGAAGGCCCCGGCAGCCTGGAAATTATTCCTGATAACTGCATAAATTTCTTTTTTTGCCGCGAAGACGTGCCGTCCGCTCTGGTTTCAGGCTTTGGCCTGAAACGGGAAATCCGGCAGCTTGAACCAAACGCGCTGTATTTCGGCGTAAAGCCCTATACCGTCCAGGGCGTGAGACAGCATCGGATTGGCTGGGGCGAAACGGTCGGTGAAATGACGGATTTTTTCGAGATGTTTGGCAGACAGGCGGTTGTGGAGCAGATCTGCCTTGCGGAAAATTTTGAAAAGCGGATAAGCCTGTTTCAGGACTTTGCGAAAACTCATCTGATCAACGAAAACTACTGTCCCGATCTGGTCGAATATTCCGAACTGATGATGTGCAGCGCGCGGGGCAACCTGAAAATTGAGGAATTAAGCAGAAAACTCGGCTATACTTCCCGCCACTGCCGGGAACATTTCAAGAACGCCCACGGCATTTCTATCAAGTGCTACAGCGAGATTCTGCGCTTTCAAAACGCGGTGCGCATGATGGAAGAGAATTCCTGCTCTATAGCTGACATTGTTTTTGAAAATAACTATTATGATCAGAGCCACCTTATCCGGGAATTCAAAAGATTCACGGACTTCACCCCGGTCGATTTCAGGAAACGCTACATGCAGCGGGACTCATAAATCGGACCGCCCTCCGCTTTTTACAATTCCGCGCACATGCTGCCGTGATAAAGTGAATTTGACCGCTAATTCATTCACGCAAGGAGGATTTACTAATGTTAAATGATCCGTCAAGGGACAGCGAGCAGGTTCGCCAGGTGATGGAAAGTTATGTCCGCGGCACTTACACCGGCGACGCGGAGCTGCTGAAACGCTGCTTCCATCCAAAAGCGGCAATGAGCGGCTATCTTGGCAATCAGCTTATTATTGCCACTCCGGAACCGTTTTTTCAGGATATTGCCGGCAGTCCGTCCATGGAGACGGCGGGATATAATTATCAGGGAGAAATAAAAAGCCTGCAAGTAACTGGCGAAATTGCTCTGGCCGTGCTGTACGAAACCGAATTCAGGGGTTCCGTCACCATGGAAAGCCACTTCCAGCTCATCAGAGAAAACGGGGTATGGATGATTATCTCCAAGAATTTCACAACAATAGGCTGAATCAAGCTATCCGCATATCTAAAACGGCAGTTCCGGCGCTGTGCCGGAACTGCCGTTTTATACTATATCCACAAAACAAATTGCAGTAATATTAAAATATCCTACGAATATCACAATATCAACTGGTAAAAAATAATACTCAGGAGGAACTACACTATAATGGAAAGCAATCTGTTGGTAAATACGCTTATCGGCAACGCGCGAAAGGCCCTGGCCGGCGTCGCGGACTATACTCAGGCGCAGGCGGACGAAATGGTCCGCGCCATATGTCTTGCGTTTAAGGCGCATGGGGAGGAGCTTGCCCGCGAAACGGTGGAAGAAACCCGTCTCGGCAGGGTTGAGGATAAAATCGGCAAAAACATGGGCGTCGCGGACGGGCTGATGTGGTCCCTCAAGGGGAAAAAGAGCGTCGGCGTCATCGGCGAAGACAAAGAAAAAGGACTTGTGTATGTGGCGCACCCAAAGGGCATTGTCGTGGTCGTCGCCCCCACCACGAATCCCAATATCACCGCGCTGTGCAACAGCGTCTTTGCCCTTAAGGGCAGAAACAGCGTGATTATCTGCGCCCATCCGCGCGCGAAAAAAACCACCATACACACAGTGGAAATCATGAACGAAGCCCTGAAAAAGCTGGGCGCTCCGGAAAATCTGATTCAGGTGGTGCGCGAGCCCAGCATACCCCTGACGCAGGAATTGATGAAGGCGGCGGACGTCATAGTGGCCACCGGCGGGATGGCCATGGTCAAATCGGCCTATTCCAGCGGAGTTCCCGCTTTTGGCGTGGGCGCGGGCAATGTGCAGACTATTATCGACAGGGACTGCGATCTCAAAGAGGCGGCGGAGCAGATTGTCGTCGGACGCAGCACCGACAACGGGCTGATTTGCGCCGGCAACCAGAGCGTTATCATGCCGGCGGAGCATGAGTCCGCGATGGTCGGCCATTTGCGCGAGGCGGGCGCCTATTACAGCGACAACCCCTATGTGGTCAGAAAATTTACCGAGCTGCTTTTCCCGGTCAGGGAAGACGGTTCCCGCCCCATCAATCCGCAGGTCGTCGGACAGAGCGCGGAATTTATCGCCGGTCTGGCCGGTATAGAAGTTCCCGGGGGAACTAAAGTCATTGCTCTCCGGGGCGAAAAGGCGGGGCCGGAAGAGATACTCTGCGCCGAAAAAATGTGCCCGGTGCTGGTCACGCTCACTTACCGCACTTTTGAAGAAGCGGTGCGGATGGCCAGAGAGAACCTGCTTTTCCAGGGAGCGGGACATTCGGCGGTTATACACTCCGGCAATCGCGAGCATATCGAGTACGCCGCCCAAAGGCTCCCGGTCTCACGTTTTCTGGTTAACCAGCCGGGAATCGGCGCCGCCAACCCTTTCCTGAACAACGGCCTTAATCCGACGACTTCGCTTGGCTGCGGATCCTGGGGCAACAACTCCATTTCGGAAAACCTCACTTATGAGCATCTGATCAATATTTCCCGCATCAGCTACAGTCTGGACAAAAGCGCTGTGCCGGGCGAACGGGATATATGGGGATAAAGGAGGAATCGCAATGGTCCTGAAAAGCTTTGAACAGCTTATCGAACGGGTAAAAGCAAATCCTGTGCCCAGACGGGCGGCGGTGGCCTCCGCCGGGGACAGGCACACGCTTGAGGCTGTCTTCCAGGCGACGGACGACGGGCTGATTTACCCTCTTCTCACCGGAGAAAAACGTGAAATTTGCGCTATTTTAGATAAAATAGGAAGGTCGGCGGACGAATGCGACATTTACGATGAACCCGGAGCGGAAAAAGCGGCGGAAAGAGCCGTCGCTTTAGTACGGGAAGGCAGAGCCGATTTCCTGATTAAAGGGAAGCTTGAGACCTCCCAGTTACTGCGTCCTGTCGTCAGCCGGGAAACCGGTCTGCGCCGGGGCGGCGTAATGAGCCATATGGCCATACAGACTCTGCCGCGCTATCACAAGATGATAGTCACCACCGACGGCGGAATGCTGCTGAATCCCACACTGGAGGAAAAAAAGGCGCTGATCCGGAACGCTGTGGAGTTTCTGCGCGCCATCGGCTATGAGAATCCCAAAGTGGCGGTTCTGGCGGCCTCGGAAACAGTCAATTCCAAAATGCAGGACAGTTTAGACGGCGCGGAACTGAAAGCCATGAACCAGAGGGGAGAAATCTCCGGCTGCATAGTCGAAGGGCCGATTTCCTTCGATTTGGCTATGGTGAAGGAGCGGGCCGCGGCCAAAGGCTATGAAAGCCCGGTTGCTGGCGACGCGGATATTTTAGTCTGCCCCAGTATCACCTGCGGGAATGTTTTGGGCAAAAGCTTTGTGGAAATGGCCGGCGCGGTTATGGCCGGGCTGGTTCTGGGCGCAAAAGTTCCCATTGTTTTGACTTCCAGAGGGTCTTCCTCGCTGGAAAAATATCTCTCAATCGCACTGGCGGCGGCCGGAACGGGGGCAAGCTCATGAAAGGAAAAATCCTGGTCATCAATCCGGGTTCCACTTCCACAAAAATCGCCATGTTCGACGAGGGACACAGGCAATGGGGCGTAAGCATCCCGCACTCGCCGGAGGAACTGGCGAAATATCCCGCCGTATATGATCAGCTTGACATGCGCTATCAGCTTGTCGTCCAGGCCGCGCGGGAGCAGGGGGAAACGCTGGACGATCTGGCGGCGGTGGTTTCACGCGGAGGGCCTTTCGCTCCGGTGAAAAGCGGAGCCTATGAAGTCGGCGAAAAAATGCTCTATACTATGGAGCATAACCCTGTTGATCAGCACGTTTCCAACACCGGCGCGGGGATCGCCTGGAAAATCGCCCGGCCCAGAGGGATCAAAGCCTATATCTACGACTCGGTGACTGTGGACGAGATGATCCCCGTCGCCCGCGTGACCGGTCTTCCGGAGATGTCAAGGCGGGGGCAGGGCCACAATCTGAATATGAGGGCGGCGGCAATAGCCGTCTGCGAAAAACTGAGGCTGGATTACTATGCGGTTAATATACTTGTGGCGCATCTCGGCGGCGGAATCACCCTGAGCCTGCACAGCAGGGGCAGGATTGTCGACATGATTTCCGACGACGAGGGACCCTTTTCTCCCGAGCGGGCCGGCGGACTGCCGGGCTTTCAGCTTGTGGAGGCGTGTTTCAGCGGGCAGTATGACAAGAAGGGCTTTTTTAAGCACATCCAGCGCAATGGCGGCCTTATCGCCTATTTCGGCACCGCCGACATCCGTGACGTCGAGGCGATGATTGCCAGAGGCAACGAAAGGGCAAAACTGGTTTACGAGGCCATGGCGCTCTGCGTGGCCAAAAACCTGGCAAAACTTTCTGTTGTGACCGACGGCGCTATCGACAGGATTGTTCTTACCGGCGGAATCGCCTATTCAAAAAATTTCACGGACATGGTTGAAAAGCGCGTGAAATTTATTGCCCCTGTGGAAGTTCTGCCCGGCGAAAACGAAATGCAGGCGCTGTACGAAGGCGCGGCGCGCGTGCTTACCGGCGCGGAACAGGCGCGTCAGTTCTGACGCAAAGCGCGATTCAAAAAATAATCAGCATTTTCAGAGGTGATTTTTTATGCCCCAATCCGTAAAACGCTGGACAATTGCCGCAAACGCCATATTTCTGTTATTGCTGCTCGGTCTTATATATGCGTGGTCAAACTTCGTCGCGCCGCTGGAAGCGGAATTCGGCTGGAAACGCGCCGAGACTTCGCTCGCCTTTACGATATGTATGTCCTGCTTCTGCGTGGGCGGCTTTGCGTCCGGGCTTCTGCTGCGCAAACTGCCGCCCCGCGCCGTGCTGCTTATGGCCGCCTGCTGCATTGCCGCCGGTTTTGCGGCGGCTTCCCGCATTCAAACTCTCCGCGCCTTTTTTATCTGTTACGGCGTTCTGGTGGGATTCGGCATTGGGCTGACCTATAACGCCGTCATAAGCACGGGCGTCAAGTGGTTTCCGGAAAAGCCCGGCATGGCGTCGGGCATGATGCTGATGGGTTTCGGTCTGGGGGGGATGGCGCTGGGCACTATTTGCGCGGCCATGATCGCGTCTTTGGGCTGGCGAACCACCTTTTTGGGACTGGGCGTTGTATATGGCGCGCTGCTGCTTTTGAGCGCCTTTGTCATTGCGCCGCCCCCTAAAAACGCGTCCTTCCCCGCTCCGCCCGGGCGGAAAGCGGCGCGCGGGCCGGAACTGGCCGCCGCGCAGATGCTCAAAAGACCATCGTTTTGGATTTTGTTCGTATGGACGGTAATGTTATCTTCAGCGTGCCTGGCTGTTATAAACAACGCGTCGCCTATGGCGATGGACATGGGCGCGTCCGCGTCCACAGCCGCTCTGTTCACCGGGATGATCAGCCTGTTTAACGGGGGCAGCCGCGTCATCACCGGCATTTTATACGACCGCCTCAGTTTCCGGGCGGTGATGAGCGGGACGGCTCTGGCGGCGATGGCGGCGCTTGCCTGCACGATTGCCGCGCTGAATACAGGCGCGCTGCCCCTTCTGGCGCTTGCTTTCGCCCTGACCGGCGTTTCTTTCGGCGGCATTACCCCAACTTCGTCCACACTGGCAAACACCTTTTACGGGGCGAAGCATTATGCCGTCAATTACTCGGTGCTGAACCTGAGCTTAATCGCTTCCTCTTTTTTGGGTCCGTTCCTCACCGGCAGCCTGCAAAGCGTGAGCGGCTCATTTATGGGCGCGGCGGTTGTAATGCTGGTATTCGGCGCAGCCGGACTTGTTTTGGCGCAAACCCTGCGCAAACCCTGAAAAAAAAATTATTCAAGGCTCGCTTTGAAGCGGCCGCAAAAGGAGGCAGTTATATCTGTGAAACGCCGGATTATTGATTCGCACGCCCATTTGGGCGACATTTTTCATGAAAACAAAAATATAACGTTTAAAACCAATATCAAAAAAGGATCTTATGAGGATCCTTTTATTGAGTGCGAGCGCTCTGGCTATAATATCCCGCTGATCCCCAAAGACCCTACTGATTTGATTAACGCCGGCCAAAGCCGCAGCTGGGAATGGACGCTGGAAAATTGCTCCAGAGAAATGGATGAGGCTGGCATAGACTTTGCGGTAATGCTGCCTATTTGGCCCAACACCACTTTTGAAGAATATCTGGCGGCGTCCAAACTGGATCCGCGGATCATTCCGTTTACCAGCGCGGATTTCAGCCTGGATACGGCGGAACTTGCCGCAAAGCTCAGGCTGGATATAGATCGCGGGGCAAAAGGGCTTAAACTGCATCCTACAATTCAGAATATGCCGCTTGACGACCCGAAAACCGTTGCGGCGGTTCGGGTATTTACAGAGGCGGATTTGCCGGTGATAACGCATACAGGCAGCAATCCCTACTACGTGCCCGGCAGCCCCTGGCCGACCAACCCCGCCAACAGCGAACCCGCCAAAATATGGGCCTTTTGCAGAGCGCATCCAGACACTAAAATTATCTGCGCGCACTGCGGCGGAAGCGGCGAGGCCTTTATCAAAGCTGTGGGAGATTTAAAAAACGTATATACCGACACTACAATGTGCAACCGTGTAAACATGCAAAACGCTGTAAGCCTGCTTGGCCCCGAACGGCTCTTGTTTGGAAGCGACGTGCCTTTTGGCTCTTTCAAGCCTTCTGTGGAAGAAATGGAGCTTGCCTTCGCTGATCGGCCGGATATTGCCGACATGTGCTTTTACAGCAATATGGCTCGCCTGATCCATATGGACTAAGTACTGGTCAAGCTCTCAAAGAACGGATATACCGTCTTGCATAGGACGGCCGCGCTTGCCTTTTCACGGGAGAATAACAATGCTGAGGGCCTTTATAGACAAAAATTAAAAAAAATTAAAATAGGGGCAGCCTTTTCGCCTGCCCCATTTATCACGCATAAATTAATTTTTCTTTTTTGCCCAGTCCTCATCTGTCCGGATCTTCCCGGCTGCGGCGCGCTCAATGTCATAGCAAAACTCGCTGTAGAGCCTTGCGGGAATTTCCGAAATTTTCAGACGGCTTTTTGCGTCTATTGTGTCGTATACATAGGAACCGTAATTGATGCTGCCCGCCTTGTAAAAAGCCGCTTCGTAGATGGTGACTTCTTCGGTGCTTTCCGCGCCGATATAAGATCCGCTGAAAGCAAGCTGAACGCCTGCCCCGTGCTTTTTGTCCTCTTTATAAAAGGTATAGAAACCGCCGCCGTCCAGTACAGAACCCCTTGACCAGCCCAGCTTCTGAAGCTTGCCCCAGAGCGAAACAAGATATACAACCGCCCCGCCGAAGTCCTCTATTGCGTATTTGTCAAAGTTTTCAGCTTTTGGGACGAAGACCTTGCGCTCAAGCTGTTCTATAGGCGGCTTTATCTCGTAATCCGACAATTGTTCTTTCCAGATTCCGCAAAGCTCCGCCCCCAAATCCAACGGATGGCAAAGCCCTATCGCCGCGTTTTCCGGAATTTCCAGCTCGTTTTCGTCGCTGGTGTTAAAGGTGCCGTCCTCCATATACCTGAAACTATTTGTCAGCGCGCCGTCTTCGTCATAAAGCCCCCAGATAAGCCCAATCGCGAACATGTTCATAATCGGGTTTTCAACAAAAAGCTTCAGCCATTCGGCTTTTGTCCATGTCCTGTTGGAAGAAAGCGCCTGCTCCAGTCTCAGGCATTGCAGGGAAACGAGCGACTTAAGGCTTTTTTTGACGGCGGCAAAATCGGTCCTGGCAGCTTTGGCCGTCTCCGCGTCGTCGCCTGCGTTTGGCGCGGGCAGGGCTTTAATAGCCTTGCCGTCGGCTGTTCTGAGAGAGAGCTGCAAGTCCGGGCTTAAAACCGCAGTAAATTTGCGGCTGCCATAATCAATAAGCAATTCGCCGTGCGAATCAAAGCCCAAATTGGGGACAATCCGGTCGGCCAAAACCTCCGGCTCAACGCCCAGCTGTTCGGCGGCAAACAGGAAAGATTCCTCCGCGGCGCGCTTGACTTGCCTGTTGCTAAACTTTTTTGAGATAGCGTCAACAGTCATGAGCGCCAGATCGCCGCCGTTAAGCGCCATTGCGCGGACGGCCTCGGAAGCGATCGCCCCGCGCGAAGCGTCCGCCCAGGTTTGAATATCAGCCTTCATGACGTTTATAAAAGCGTCGCTTGCGTCAACCGCGGCAAGGGTGAGGATTCCGCGCTGTTTTGCGGGCGCGCCGTTTTTCTTCCAGGCGGCGTAGACTTCCTCGCCAAAGCGCCCCAAATCGCGCTTGTTCAGCGCGGCGCGGATTTTCTCCGCTCCGGCGGGTATTGCGATATTGGGCTGTGCGGCAAAAAGATAAATATAATACTGCAAAATTTTGTCGTCGGCCGGCGTTTCGGATTCGGCAAGCCGCACTTTGGGAAGATTTTCAAATTCCGTCCATTTGATTGACCTGAGCGAATTTGCAGAAACGGCGTTTGTACAGAATACCAGCAGATTGAATTCTTCGCCGCCGGAAACGCCTGACGCGCCGCCCTCAAAAGCGAGCAGTATTTTTGCGGCGCACTCCCGCACAGACTTTTTCGCGGCGGTGGCAAGCGCTTCCACTTTCGGCCGGAGCGCGGGTCTTGCTGAGATATAAGCCACCGCCAGATCCCTGACGGTTTTTGAACCGTCGCCTAAAGCCGAGACCAGAAAATCCGGGTTATAGCTGGCGTTCCGGGCGTATATCTCCCGCAAAATAAAAGCCCTTGCCTTTGCGGAAGTTTGGCCGAAGGCTATTTCAAGAGCGCCCGCGTCGCTGCTGGCTGTCATGCCGAACAGGGCAATAAACCATTCTTTCTGTTTCTGATTGTACTCGTCAAGCACAGCTTCGGCCAGCGCAGCCGCAAGCGCGCTTTTGGGGACGTCAAGCCCCGCCAGAAAGTTTTCGGCGTAATCCCTGCCGAAAAAGTCTTTGATATTAACAAGGCAGTTTTTGAAACTTGCCGTCCTGCCTGAGAGAATATAAAAGGCAAACAGCCTGACGGCGGCGCCGCTCCGCTTGATCAAAAGCGCGCCGACCCGGCGGGAATAATACTTGTCCAGCGCAATCTGTGAAAAATTCCCGGCCTCAACCCTGCCGGAAAGCCATTCCTCAAACTGCTCCCGCATTCCGTCCGGAATTTTATTGGATTCTATAAACATCTTGATAAAAGCTTCTTCATATCCGCCGACAAGCTCCAGGAGCATACCCTTTTCCCAGAAGGCGTTTGCAAGAAAAATGCGGCCTCCTTCCGGCATCGCTTTCATGGCCGCAAGCGCCGATTTTTCATCCGAAAGAGCGAAACTGTAAAGCCTGTCCCTGTAGACAGGCTCGTCGTATTTCTCAACGGCCTGCCGGGAGAAATACGCAAAAAAGCGGCTTCGGGGGATAAGCCGGAGCTTTGCAAGTGTTTCAAGAAAATTATACAGGTCTTCCGTCCGGCCTTTTCCCAGCACGCGCAGCGCCTCCTCGCAAGAAGCGATTGACTCCATATATTTTGCGCAAAGCAGCATATAGTTTATCGTGTCTGTAACATCGAAATTATGCGGCGAGAGGGCATAGGCCAGATAGAAGCAAAACCGCGCGAACGCCTTGCCGTCGCCGCTGATTTTCCGCAGAGGCCCGCTCTCGAAAACGCCGCCGGATTCAAGGCTTTTGATATACCGGCTGTTCTCAAAACCAGGCTCGTCTTTTATTTCTTTGAGAGGGGCGTAAAGCTTCCCGGTCATCAGGACTAAATCTATGCCCTGGGCAAAAATTTTCTCGGCGTAGCTCTGATATTTCACCGGGTCACGCGTGTACAAAAGCATGCCCGTGAGAAGCGAAACGCTTGTGCGCTCTCCCTCGGTAATTATCTCCAGTTCCGGAGCGTACTTCCGGCAGACGTTCTCGAAAAATTCCCCGACAGAACTATGGCCCAAATCAGTGAAATAATAATAGCTGCCGCGGAGCGTATCAAGAGCGTCGCCGAGCATCTCGCGCACGCCAAGCCCGCCGCCGATATAAATATCTTCGTAAGTAAGCCCGCCGCCGCAGAGATAGCGGATTCTATAATTAAAATTGCCGGAGTGGTTCGCCGCCTTGAGAATACGCACAAAGCGCCCGACCCTTGGCAAAAGCCTGTTGTCCTCCGCGGATTTTTGGCCGATTTCGCGCAGAAGGCGCTCTGCTCCCCATGTATTTGTCTTTTTTAAAACAGGGGAAACGCTTTCAAAGCTTGCCGCGCCCATCAGATAATCGGCGATTTTTTGGTTGTCTTCTTCAGAATATTTTTTTTGCGCAACAGAATTCAGGTATTGCAGCATTTCTTCCATTGGATATATTTTTTCTCCTCGTATAATAAATTAGTATTAAATTTGCCCACTAAGCGGCAAATCCGGTATAACGCAAGCAGCGGACAGAAACCAGAGATTTTCTCCCTTTCCAGAACTATATCATAAAAACGCTGTAAATTCAACAAAAAAGCAAGATAAAACCGGAAATATCCAAGCTTTGCGCTCAGTTCCCGCTCCTATAAAAATATACTTATTTTTTAAAATAAACTGCGTTATTTGCTCGAATTCAGATGTTTTATAAAATATAGGAGAAAATTTAAAAAAAATAAATGGAAAATATTATCTAAGCTTTTTCGATAAGCAGTTGACAAAAATATAAAAAAAAAGGATAATATAAGAAATGCTATATTCCCCTTATGCCCCTGTCAATCATATGGCCTTTGCCCCTCTAAACAGCGCACGGACAACAAGCAAAAAAAAGCGGCGCCTATAGCGTTAAAATTTTTTAAAAAAGCGGAGGAAAGAAAAGATGAGCTTTATAGACAAACTGAAAGATTTTATGGCTTTTTCTGATAACCTGGACGAATATGACGAAAGCGCATATGATGAAGATATCCCGATAACGCCAAAAAAAAACGCTGGCGCTCATCGCGATTTTGGTGAAGACGCCGCTTCTGACACTGCGAAAAAAAACAGAGTGGTTAATATCAACGCCACAACACAGCTTCAGGTCGTTTTGGTCAAGCCTGAACGCTACGAGGACGCAAGAGACGTCGCCGACAGCCTTAACGCAAAGAAAACAGTCGTGCTTAACCTTGAGTCAACCAACAAAGATATTTCGAGAAGGCTTATTGATTTTCTAAGCGGCGTGGCCTATGCCAACAGCGGCCAGATCAGGCGCGTGGCCAACAGCACGTTTATTATCACGCCCTATAACGTCGATCTGGTCGGGGATATCCTGGAAGAACTCGAAAACACCGGCGCGTTTTATTAATAAAATAAAATGAACCAGTTTTTGCCGCCGGAGGACAAGCCCCTGCTGTCGCGCGCGGATGATTTAATCCGTCTTGCGGGAAAATACGGCGACCCGCGCTTTGCGGGCTTTTTGGACGAGAGACAGCAGGCTGTTTTGAAGAATTATTTCAGGTCTTTGCGTTTTGAGAACTTTTGCTTTTATGGGGGCTATCCGGAAGCCGGGAGGGTTTTTGCCGCTGTGTGGGCGGATTCCCCTCCGGTTCCGGAAAGCTTCCCGGTTCAGGCAGTTACATTTTTTTACAGAAAAGAAGAAAATCTTTCTCACCGCGATTTTCTTGGGGCAATGCTGGGCTTTCAGCTCAAAAAAGAAAGCGTCGGCGATATACTTGTTTCGCCGGGCAGAACTGTCGCTTTTTTGACGCGCCGCGCCGCGGAGCTTGTTAAAAACGAGTTTTCAAAAGTTGGGCGGGCAGCTGTTTCGGTTGAGATGGGCTGTGCGGGAGAGCTTCCCGCGGCGCGGCCCATGCTTGCGGGGGAATATGTTGTCTCGTCAAGAAGGCTTGACTGTATTGTCGCCGCCGTCGCCGCAAAGTCGCGCGGCGCGGCCGCCCAGTTTATCAGGTCTTCTATGGTTTCTGTCGGTTTCCTGCCCTGCGGCGAGATTTCCAAAGAAGTTGCCGACGGCGATATTCTTTCCCTGCGGGGTTATGGGCGCTATTTATTCAGGGGCGTTATTTCACAGACTAAAAAAGGCCGGCTTAGGGTCGGCGTTGATAAATATATCTAAAATTCGGAATCTGGAATTTCCGGAATGGAGGGGAAATGAATGCTTGTTCCGCGCGATATCTCGTCAAAGAAGTTTGAGCGAGGCGCTTTTGGCTACAGAATCGACGAAGTTGACAATTATCTTTCTTATATTGCGGGGGAATACTCAAAAGTCCTGGGCGAGTGCAACGACATGGAGCAAAAACTGGCGCTGCTTTCGGAAAAGGTGGAAAAATATCAGCGCGAGGAGGGCAGTTTGAGCGCCGTGCTGCTTGGCGCACAAAAACTGGGCGAAAACATCATCAAAGAGGCGAAAGAGAAATCCAACGCAATTGTCCGCGAAGCGGAGCTTCAGTCCGACAAAATGCTGGAGGGAACCCAAAAAGAGCTTGAACGTGAAAGGCAGGAATATGAGCAGCTCAAACGGGAAGTCGGAGATTTTAAATCAAACGTGCTGAGTATGTACAGGCAAAGCCTGGAAATAATTTCTTCTCTGCCCGGCGGCGATACGTCAAGGCAAATTGCGGCGGAAACAAAGCCCGAAATCCAGTCCGCCGGCGAGCAGTCCCTTCCCTCCTCGATAGACGCGCCCCTGCGCTCGGACGCCGAGTTCGCCGAGGAAAGCCTTGACGAGACGGCGGAGCGTATTTCCGTCGAGCTTGAGATGGAACGCGGCGAACAGGAGCAGAACATCCGCCGCAAGGGCTTTTTGCCAAACCTTGAAAAAAAGCCCGACGAGGCGCCCCAGCGCGCGTTTACTTTTGACGAGGACTATTTGCAGCAGTATGTGCTTGGCGGCGATTCCGCTTCGCCGCTTGACACAGAAGATCTGGAGTATGAGAACCCTTCCGAGAGCGCTTCCGGAGTGCGGGAAGAGCATATCAGCCCAAAATTCGGCGAGCTGCGCTTCGGGCAGGATTATAATCTGATCAAAAACGACAAAAAGAAAAAAAGACGCAGATAATAACAATCCCTGGAGGAATGTCTTTTGTTTACGGTTCTTGTCATAGCGCTCTCCGCCGTGGGGGCGGACCAGCTTTTCAAATGGCTTGCGCTGGAATATTTAAAACCCGTTTCGTCTTTTAATATAATCAGGAATGTTTTGGAGCTGCACTATGTGGAAAACAGGGGAGCGGCCTTTGGTATACTTGTGGACAATAAAATTATGCTGGTGGGCTTCACTGCCGTGCTGATTATCGCGCTGGCTTTTTTTCTGGTCAAAAATCACGGGCGGCACTTGCTGCTCAAAACAGGCGTGTCCCTGATTGTTTCCGGAGGTCTGGGCAATCTGATTGACCGGATTTTCAGAGGTTTCGTCGTTGACTATATTTATTTTGTGCCTATAAATTTTCCGGTTTTCAATCTGGCGGACATATGTATAACTTCGGGGACCGCGCTTGTTTTGATATACGTGCTGTTTTTTGACGCCAAAGACAGTAAAAAAGCGAAGCCGGAAAAAGAACCCGATCAAACTCTATGAACGAATACGAATTCAGCGCCGGGCAGGAGCACGCCGGTCTGCGCCTGGACGTTTTTGTCTGTAAAAATATAGAGGGCCTGTCGCGCTCTATGGCGCAGAAAGTCATAGAGCGCGGCGGCGCGCTTGTAAACGGCAGGCAAAAAGACAAGAATTACAGGATTTCCCCCGGAGACACAGCCAAAATATCCGTTCCGGAGGCAAGACCTCTGGAAGCCGCCGCTCAGGATATTCCTCTGGAAACAGTATACGAAGACGCCGACTTGCTTGTTGTAAACAAGCCGAAGGGAATGGTCGCGCATCCTTCCGCCGGAAACCCAGACGGCACGCTTGTCAACGCGCTTTTGGCGCATTGCGGCGAAAGCCTTTCGGGAATCGGCGGCGTGCTTCGGCCGGGAATTGTACATAGAATAGACAAGGACACAAGCGGGCTTCTCATTGTCGCAAAGAACGACAGGGCGCATGTCTTTCTGGCCGGGCAGATTAAAGAGCACAGTTTTGTCCGGGAATACGAGGCTGTTGTGCGCGGCGGATTTAAAGCTCCTTCGGGCAGGGTTGACGCCGCGATAGGACGCTCCAAAAGCGACCGAAAGAAAATGGCCGCCGACCCCGGGGGCCGGCGGGCTGTGACAAACTATAGCCTGATTCAGGAGTACCCCGGCTACAGCCATGTCGGGCTTGCGCTGGAGACGGGCCGCACTCACCAGATCCGCGTGCATATGGCGCTGATGGGACACTATGTCGCGGGGGATTTGACCTATGGGCCGAAAAAGCTCCCGGCAATAGAACAGCATTTAAACGGCCAGTGTCTCCACGCGAAAAAGCTGGGCTTCCGGCATCCGGACGGGCGGTGGATTGAAGTTGAATCCAAGCTTCCGGCGTATTTCACAGACTTCCTGGAGAAACTCGGGCGTCTGTAAGGGCGGGCTTACAAAGATTGCCGCCCCGACGATGGACAAGCGCAGAGAGAACCGGGCGGCGCTTGCCTGATTCAGGCATTATATTCAAGCGGGGGCAGGAAAGTAAATCCTGCCCCCGCTTTTTTGGGAACACCTTAATCTATGCTGAACTGATAAGCGTGCTGGGCAAAACGTATAATATCCCCGTTGTGGATGGGCATTTTCTGTTCGGGTTTAAGCTGCTGGTCATTTACAAAAGTCCCGTTGGTAGATTTTTTGTCGACAAGAGCATATTCGCCGTTATTGTCGATAATCAGCGCGTGAAGCCGTCCCACATAGGGCGAGTTTACCACAAAATCCACAAGCTCGGGATTTCTGCCCACACGGAAAGGATTGTAATTTATTGGTATCCTTGCGGGCGTTCCGGCGGCGCCCGTCCCGTCGATTTCTATAAGACAGGCTTGCTCGGCGCTTTGCCTTGCGCCTTTTTGTTTGAACTCGTCGCCATAGTCGCCCATGTATTTGTCGGGCCGAAGCCCGCTTTCCGCCGCGGGAACTGCCGCCGCCAAAGGCGCGTATGAGCGGCGCTCAAAATCCCCGATATAAGTTGAGTTAAAGGGCGTATGGCTTATGTTCGGAGCAAAGCCGGAGTTAATTTTGACCGGCCTGGGATCCTGTGACGCTTTTTCCTGAGCCGGCGGTGGGGCGGCGGGGGCCGAAGCTTTTGCGTTGCTGAGGCCCTTTTTAAGCATATCCGAAATTATGGTGTCCGTATAGCGCGAAGGCGTGGAAACCATGTTTTTATCAACGGCCGGTTTTTTCTTCGGATCTTCGTTTATAAAACTGCTTATCCCTATGGACTGGCTTTCGGCGTGCTTTGCGCTTACGATTCTGTCAATCAGCGATACAAGCCCTTCAAGACTAAACGAAGGCTCGTTGAAGCAATTAAGCAAAAGCTGGACAAAATTATCCGAATAGCGCGCGTCTATAATTGAGTTTACCAGAATCGTTTTTAAGAACAGCCTGAAATCCAGCTCGTCCTCGGTCTCGCTGTCCAGCGGGATAAAATACGCGTTGAAATCCCCGTCGACAAAAACAAAATCCAGGTCGAACAAAATCGAATTAAGGTCGACGCCGTATTCTTTGCAGGCAAGACCAAGCTCCGCCGCGGTTTTTATCACTTTGAGAAGATCATATTTATCAAGAGAGTATCTCTGCATCTCGCTGAAGGCGGCTTTTCCCGTCACATCAAAATAGCAAAGGGGAACTTCCACAAAAGTAGTTCTGACAAAAGTAAGAATATTTGGAAGGTTTGAATTGAAATTCAGACTCTCTACATCACCTTTATATACAAGGATTTTTGCATTGCCAAGTTCTTGAACGGATAAGTCATTTCTTTGCATGATTACGCAATCCTTCCTATCTTCTAAGTATTATATTATTATTTTCACGTTCTGCAATGTTTAACTTAAGGCTGTATAAATATAGTTTAACTTTCTAATTGGGTTCTGTCAACTGTGATTTAAAAAAAATAGCGGCGGCGGCCGCCCGTGATATGTGAAAGTTGGGGGTTTATAATTTTTGCGCCGCCGGATTTTCTTTTTTAAAAAGCTCTTTCAGGCCCAACACGAGCAGAAACAGCCCGAAAGCCTTCCGCAAAAACTCGCCGCCTAAAAAATCGGCGGCAAACTTTCCAAGGAAAACTCCCGCAAGCCCGCCCGATATTGTGAACGCCGTAATTTTCCAGTCAACAAGCTTGTTTTTGCTGTGAAAAATAAGCGCGACCGCCGCAACGGGCAGGAAAAAAATCAGGTTCATCCCCTGCGCGTTAAGCTGTTCGACGCCCGCGAAAACCGTCAAATAAATAAGCAGTATTCCCCCGCCGCCCATTCCCAGAGCGCCAAGAAGCGCCGAAGCGAAGCCCGTCAAAAAATCCGTAAAAATTTTCATACGAACACCAGCCTTGCCCCGGAACAGATCATAAGCAGGGCGAAAATCCGCCGGAGCCACTTTGCGGGGATTTTGTTCAGCAAAAGCCCGCCCGCGGCCGCTCCCGCAATGCCGCCGGGAATAAAGGGCAAAACGTCCGTCAGCATGCTCTTGGATGAAGAAGAATAATAAAGCCACGCGCTCAGAATAGAAAGCGCAAATATCACCGCGATGGAACTTGCGTGCGCTTTTGCCTCGTCAAGCCCTTGCTTTTTAAGGAGCGGCACGGCCGCAATTCCCCCGCCCGCCCCAAAAAAGCCGTTTATAATGCCGATCAGAAAGCCGGTCAAGGCTGTTTTTGCCTTCTGCATTTGATTTTATTTCCCCTATGAGTAAGTTTTTTTAAATTTTATTTTATCTTGCCCATCTGAAATAGCTTATATTATACAGCATAATTTTTAGCAAACGGGAAAAAATAAACAGGAATAAATCAGGATGCTTTTATTTTATTTAAAGGAAAATTTTTTTTATGAAGCGTTTTATAAGTCTTGCGCTCGCTTCTATGACGGTCTGTTTTATTTTGATGTTCTGTCTGTGCGCTTTTTATCTGGCCGGCAAAAACACCGTTTCCGTTCAGATGGGCAGCCAGGAAAACAGCGGCTTGCTGGCGCAGGTTGGACTAAGCTCTGACAAACGCCCCGGCGGAGATGACGGAAACCTTGTGAAACATGTTGATTTAATCGGCGCCGCCACAAGGGAAAAAATCGCGGCATACAAAAAAAAGTTTTATTATTTTATACCCGCGCCGCTTAGATTAGCCGAAAAATTGCTTTATGCGTTTTCTCAGGCCGCCGGAGCTCCGCATGCGTCTGCCCGGCAACGCAAATTCTTTTCCTGAATCAATTAGACCTTTTGCCGGACAATTTATAAAACAAATATTACAGGTTGGAGGAACAGCCATGTCAGAAAAACCGGTATTAAATTCCCTCTCCCGCCCGGAAGCCTATCAGCTGGCCGATGTTTTCAAAACGGCTCCCCAGTTCGCCGCAGTAACCCCTCGCTGGCTTACCCGCGCGCTGGAATTCAAAAGTCTTGATTCCGGCATTTACCGCGTCAACAGGGTGGCGGAAGGCGAAACCCCTCTGGATATGCTTTGCAGCCAGCAGCCGGGGGATCTTGAAATTCCCCAGGGCTATATAAAATACAAGACGGCGCCCCGCGAATATCAGCTGACGGCGGTCTCCGCTATTTTGAATATTGACACCAGAATTTCGGATATATATTCCTCGCCCTATGACCAGGCCGGGGAACAGATTGCCCTTGCTATGGAAAGCCTGAAAGAGCGTCAGGAAAGCCAGGTCATCAACAACGAAAGCTACGGCCTTTTGAAAAACGCGGCGGCAGGCCAGCGCATACGGCCCATCGGCAAAGCTCCAAGCCCGGATGATCTTGACGAGCTTATTTCCAAAGTGTGGAAAGAGCCGACGTTTTTTCTCGCGCATCCCCGGGCGATTGCGGCTTTCGGGCGCGAATGCACAAGGCGCGGCGTGCCGCCGGCGATATCCGGTGTCTATGGCGGAAATTTTATGACATGGCGCGGTATTCCGATTCTTCCGACGGATAAGCTCTTTGTAGACGGCAGGAAAAAACCTGAAGGCAAATCCGGCAGGACCGATATTCTGCTTGTCCGCACAGGCGAAGCAAAACGAGGCGTTATCGGGCTGTATCAGGCCGGGCTGCCGGGCGAGCGGTCGCGAGGGCTTTCGGTGCGTCTGCGCGGCATAGACGACAAGGGCATTGCGTCCTATCTGCTTTCGCTTTATTGCGCCGTGGCAATTTTGGCTGACGACGCCGTAGCCGTTTTGGAAAATGTCGAAGTCGGTGAATACCATGACTGCAGATAGCGGATTTCCAGGCGCGGCGGAGATTGCCGCGGCCGCGGCCCTTTGGCTCCCGGAATTTGAACAAGGCGCGCGCTATGCGCCTTCCGTCATTCCGCAGTCCTGTCATGATGCCGGCGCAGACGGCGTTCCGCTGGAAAAAATACGGGCGGACTTTCCGATTCTGTCAGAAAAAATTGATGGCAAGCCGCTTGTCTGGCTGGATAACGCCGCGACTACCCAGCGCCCGCGTCAGGTAATAAATCGGCTGACGTATTTTTATGAGCGCGAAAACTCCAACGTACACCGGGGAGCGCACACTCTGGCCGCCCGCTCAACGGACGCTTATGAAGGCGCGCGAAAAAAGGCCGCCGAATTTCTGAACGCAGCTTCCCCGGGAAATATTGTGTTTGTGCGGGGGGCGACCGAAGGGATCAATCTTGTCGCGCAATGCTATGTGCGGCCCATGCTCGAACCGGGCGATGAAATTATACTGACCGTTCTTGAACACCACGCAAATATTGTGCCCTGGCAGCTTATCGCGCAGGAAACCGGGGCTTTGCTGCGCGTTGCGCCTGTTGACGAAAACGGGCAGATTATTTTTTCGGAATATGAAAGGCTGTTTAATTCCCATACGCGCTTTGTGTCGATCGCGCATGTTTCAAACGCGCTGGGAACAGTTCTGCCGGTGGGGGAACTCACCGCATGCGCCCACAGCAAAAGAGTCCCGGTTTTGGTGGACGGGGCGCAGTCGGTTTTGCATTTGCCTGTGGATATAAAAAAGCTGGACGCGGACTTTTTTGTTTTTTCCGGGCACAAAATCCTGGGGCCGACCGGCATCGGCGTTCTATACGGCAAAAAAGAACTTCTGGAGAAAGCGAAGCCCTATCAGGGCGGCGGGAATATGATCGCCGATGTGACGTTTGAGCGCACGCTCTATCAGCCCGCCCCGCGGAAGTTCGAGGCCGGAACCGGGAATATAGCGGGCGCGGCTGGGCTGGGCGCGGCGCTGGAATATATTTTATCCATAGGGCGGTCTAAAATAGCGGCATATGAGCGCAAACTTCTGGAATATGCGGCGTCCGAGCTGGCTAAAGTGCCCGGCCTTAGAATTATCGGCGCGGCGGAGAATAAAGCGTCTGTAATTTCTTTTGTTCTGGACGGACACAGCCCCGAAGAAACCGGGCAATATCTTAACCGCGCCGGGATAGCTGTTCGGGCGGGGCATCACTGCGCGCAGCCGGCCCTGCGAAGGTTTGGGCTTGAAAGCGCCGTTAGAATTTCTCCGGCTTTTTATAACACCCGGCGGGAGATTGATTTTCTTGCGGACACTTTGCGGGCATTAAAAAGGCAATATCTGTAAGTAAAACCGCAAGATTTACCCCTGTATACGGCAAAGAAAAAATCTTTTGTCAAAAATTAAGCCATACTATACAAATTGTTTATAAAATATCATTTACATCCTGTCGAGAAAATGCTAGAATATCTTGCGTAAAAAAGCTTGACTCAAAAATATGTGTTTAAGCAAAAGGAGTTTTTCAAATTATGGCAAGAAAAATGAAAACCATGGACGGCAACACCGCCGCCGGACATGTGTCCTACGCATTTACCGACCTTGCGGCAATCTACCCGATTACGCCTTCTTCGGTTATGGCCGATGTTTCCGACAAATGGGCCGCCGGCGGCAGGAAAAATATTTTCGGCCATCCTGTAAAAGTGGTTGAAATGCAGTCGGAAGGCGGAGCGGCGGGCGCCGTCCACGGTTCTCTCGCGGCGGGCGCGCTTACTACGACTTACACGGCTTCCCAGGGGCTTTTACTTATGATCCCCAACATGTACAAAATCGCGGGCGAACTTCTCCCCGGCGTGATCCATGTTTCGGCGAGGGCTATCGCTTCCCACGCGCTCTCGATTTTTGGCGACCATTCCGATATTTACGCCTGCCGTCAGACCGGCTTTGCCATGCTGGCCGCAACTAACCCGCAGGAGGTTATGGATCTGGGCGCGGTTGCGCATCTGTCCGCGATAAAAGGCCGCGTGCCGTTTTTGCATTTCTTCGACGGTTTCAGGACTTCGCATGAAATTCAAAAAATAGAGATTTGGGATTACGACGATTTGGCCGGGCTTGTTGATTACGATGCAATCGCCGAATTCAGAAAGCGCTCGCTTAACCCGGAACACCCCGTGCTGAAAGGCTCTGCGCAAAACGGCGATATTTTCTTCCAGGTGCGCGAAGCTTCCAACTCTTATTATAATAACCTTCCCGCCGTCGTCGAAGAATATATGGCGAAGGTTAATGCGCTTATCGGCGCTGATTACAAGCTTTTCAACTATTACGGCGATCCGGAAGCCGAGGAAATTATTATCGCTATGGGTTCGGTCTGCGACACGGCGGAAGAAACTATAGATTACCTGAACGCCCGGGGCAGAAAAGTCGGCCTTGTGAAAGTCCGTCTCTACCGCCCGTTCTCAATTGAGAGACTTGTTGAGGCCATCCCGAAGACTGTCAGGAAGATTTCTGTGCTTGACCGCACAAAAGAACCCGGCGCTCTCGGCGAACCGCTTTATCTGGATGTCATCGCCGCGCTTAAAGGCACAGAGTTCGGCTCCGTCCCCGTTTACGGCGGGCGCTACGGCTTAAGCTCGAAAGACACCACCCCCGGCGATATTATAGCCGTTTATGACAATATGACAGGCGAGGGCAAAGAGCATTTCACCATAAGCATTATTGACGACGTGACAAACCTTTCGCTTGATGTGACGGACAACCCCGATACTACCCCCGCCGGAACCACCAACTGCAAATTCTGGGGGCTTGGCTCTGACGGGACTGTCGGCGCCAACAAGAATTCTATTAAAATTATCGGCGATCACACCAACAAATACGTTCAGGCGTATTTCGCTTATGACTCCAAGAAATCCGGCGGCGTTACGACTTCGCATCTGCGCTTCGGCGACACGCCTATCAAATCCACTTATTATGTCAGCAAGGCTGATTTTGTGGCCTGCCACAACCCCTCTTACATTGGCAAATATGATATAGTCCAGGATCTGAAGCCGGGCGGGGTTTTTCTGCTTAACAGCTATTGGAGCGACGGGGAACTGGAAGCCCATCTCCCCGCGAAAGTCAAGCGCTATATCGCTGAGAACAATATCAAGTTCTACACAATAGACGGCGTGGCAATCGCGAAAGAACTTGGCCTTGGCGGGCGCATAAATACAATTCTGCAGGCGGCTTTCTTTTCGCTGGCCAATATAATACCGAAAGACGACGCTGTAAAATATATGAAAGACGCAGCAAGCGCTTCTTATGGCAGCAAGGGCGAAAAGATCGTCGCCATGAATCATCAGGCGATTGAGCGCGGCGCAAACGGCTACAAAGAAATCGCCGTTCCCTCCGAATGGGCCAATGCCATTGACGAAGCCGCAGAAACCAGGGCCGAAGGCTCACGGGCTGATCTTGTGGATTTTGTCAATGACGTTCTCAATCCCGTCAACGCCCAGAAAGGCGACAAACTCCCCGTTTCGGCTTTTGTGAAGTATGCGGATGGCACCCTGCCGCAGGGTTCCGCCGCCTATGAGAAACGCGGAATTGCCGTTGATGTCCCCGAATGGGCGCCCGAAAACTGTATCCAGTGCAATTTCTGTTCGTATGTTTGCCCGCATGCCGTAATCCGGCCTTTCCTGCTCACCGGCAAGGAAGCCGCCGGCGCCCCCGAAGGCACAAAAACACTTCCCGCCAACGGTCTGCCCGGCTATAATTTCACAATGACCGTTTCGACGCTGGACTGCACCGGCTGCGGTTCCTGCGCGAACGTATGCCCCGGCAGGAAGGCCCAGAAGGCGCTTGTCATGCGGCCAATCGAAAGCCAGCTTGCCCAGCAGAATGTTTCGCTTTATGCGCAGGCGCTGCCTGAAAAACCCGCTGTGTTTGATAAATTCAAAGAAAACAGCGTGAAAGGCAGCCAGTTCAAACAGCCGCTGCTTGAATTCTCCGGCGCCTGCGCGGGCTGCGGCGAAACGCCCTACGCAAAGCTTGTCACGCAGCTTTACGGCGACCGTATGTATATTGCGAACGCGACCGGATGTTCTTCTATTTGGGGCGGTTCGGCTCCCGCAACGCCTTACACAGTCAACAAAAAAGGCCAGGGTCCGGCATGGGCGAACTCCCTCTTTGAGGACAACGCCGAATTCGGTTACGGTATTTATCTTGGCCAGAGAGCTATCCGCGCCCGGCTTGCCGAAAAAACAGAGAAGCTTATTGCTGCCGAGTACGCCCTTCCGGAACTGAAAGCCGCCGCTCAGGCATGGCTGGACACGCTGGAAGACGGCGCTGCCAACAAAGCCGCAACGGAGGCATATATCACCGCTTTGGAAAATGGCGTCGCTACTATTGACGAACAGCTTGAATTCCTGAAAGAGCATCCGGAGTACGGACTTGAGGAAGCTCTTGCCCGCAAAGCCGCCGGCGAAAAATACTGCGACTGCGACGCCTGCGCGCTCGCGCTGGAAATTTATGAGGACAGAGCTTATCTTGCCAAGAAATCCGTCTGGATTTTCGGCGGCGACGGCTGGGCCTATGATATAGGCTTCGGCGGGCTTGATCATGTTCTCGCCTCTAACGAGAACGTGAACGTGCTTGTGTTTGACACAGAGGTTTACTCCAACACAGGCGGCCAGTCCTCAAAATCCACCCCGACGGGCGCTGTCGCGCAGTTTGCCGCCGCGGGCAAAGAAGTCAAGAAAAAGGACCTTGCCGGGATTGCCATGACTTACGGCTATGTATATGTCGCGCAGGTCGCGCAGGGAGCGGATTACAATCAGTGCATTAAAGCCTTGGCCGAGGCCGAAAGCTACAACGGGCCTTCTATCGTAATCGCCTATGCCCCATGTATCAACCACGGCATAAAGGGCGGCATGTCCCAGGCGCAAACAGAAGAAAAACGCGCGGTCGCTTCCGGATACTGGAATCTGTTCCGCTTTGACCCGCGCCTTAAGGCCGAGGGCAAGAATCCCTTCCAGCTTGACAGCAAAAAGCTTACTGAGAGCTATATTGATTTCATCAAGAGTGAGGTTAGATATACTTCGCTTGAGAGAAGTTTTCCGGAGAGGGCAAAAGAACTGTTTGAGAAAGCCGGCAGGAACGCCGCCGACCATTACGACTATCTCTTGAGACTTTCAAAGCTGTACGAAACTGAATAAAACTCACGGCCCCTTACCGGGTTCGGGAAGGGGCCGTCGTCATCCTGTCAAAACAGTATAAATTTTTTATAAATTATATGCTCTAATAAGGCGAAAGGTAAAAACTTCGCCTTTATTTTATTGCCGAAATGAAATATAATAAGAAAGCAGATGCGCGCAAAAACATTGCGCAGGGCTTCCCTCCCTGCAGGGGGCGAACTGTGGCCGACGCGGAAGCCAAATCCGGCGCCGGCAAAAATAAAAAAACAACGGAGGGGTTAAGCGCATGTTTGTTTCCCTGATTGACGACGCTCTTTTAAAAAAAAGCGCCCGCGTGCACTTTATCGGCGTGGGAGGCTCGGGAATGTTCCCTATTGTACAGATTCTCAAATCAGAAGGCCATATCATCAGCGGGTCCGACAACAACGAGACGGACACCACTGCCTTTGAGCGCGAGATCGGCGTTACTGTCTGTCTTGGTCAAAGCGCCGAAAACATCAAAGGCGCCGACCTGATCGTATATTCAGCCGCAATCATGCCAGACAATCCGGAATTAATTGCCGCCAAAGAAAGCCCGATCCCCGCCGCGGAACGCTCTACGGTTTTGGGCCTGCTTTCTGCGCGATATGAAAACGCCGTCTGTGTTTCCGGCACGCACGGCAAAACAACCGCTTCGTCAATGATAACGCAGATCCTGCTTGACGGCGATTTTGACCCCACAGTCGTTATCGGCGGGAAACTGCCCGCCCTTCACGGCAGCGGCCGCGCCGGGAAAAGCGGTATTATGGTTGTGGAAGCCTGCGAGTTCGTCGATACTTTTTTGAAGCTTTCCCCGGCTGTCGCCGTAATTCTTAACATAGACGAAGATCATCTGGATTATTTTAAAAATTTGCGGAACATTCAAAAATCTTTCCGGAAATTTGCCGGGCTTGCCTCAAAAGCCGTTATTCTCAACGGCGACGATAAAAATACTCTGGAGACAATTGAAGGACTTGACAAAGAGAAAATCACTTTTGGCTTTGGGGCGCACAACGATTATTACCCCCAAAATATAGAAATCTTATCGCGGCAGGGCGCAAGCCGAACTTCTTTTGAGGTCTGGCGCAGGGGCGAGTTCCTGTTCGAGGCAAAGCTGCGTATTCCCGGCCGGCATAATATATTAAACGCCCTTGCCGCCGCCGCCGCCGCCATTTATGTCGGCGCAAGCCCGGAGCAGGTTCGGCAGGGCCTGTATAATTTCACGGGCGCAAAGCGCCGGTTTGAGGTTTTGGGCAAGGTCAACGGCTTCACTGTCGCGGACGATTACGCCCATCACCCCGCCGAGCTTGAAGTTACTCTCAAGGCCGCGCTCACCATGGGCTATAATAAAATATGGGCGGTTTTCCAGCCTTTCACGTTTTCGCGAACGGCCATTCTGCTGGACGATTTCGCAAGAGTTCTCAGACTGGCCGACAAGGTTCTGCTTACTCAGATTATGGGTTCCCGCGAAAAAAACACCTACGGGATTTATTCTTCCGATTTGGCGGAGAAAATCCCCGGAGCGCTTGTTTTTGACAGTTTCGAGCAGATCCGCGACTATGCCCTGGAAAACGCCGGGGAGGGCGATTTGCTTATTACTATGGGCTGCGGGGATATTTACAAAGCGGCAAAGCTTATTCTTGCGGAAGGCCAGCACTTTTATTAATCCTGCTATGTTTAAGGCCCAAACAGTACGCTAACTCTTGTAAACCCGCCGAAACTGCATTATAATAAAATTGCATTATAATATAAGGGGGTACAGAAAATTGCTGTACAGAAAATTTGGAAAAACAAAAAGAGAAGTGTCCGTTCTGGGCTTTGGCTGCATGAGGCTGCCGCTGCTGCAAGAGGGCGACCAGTCGTCAATTGACTTTGGCAAGGCAAAAGAGATGGTTCGCTACGCAATAGACAAGGGCGTGAACTATATTGACACGGCCTATCCCTATCATGGCGGCAAGAGCGAAATTTTTGTCGCCGAAGCCCTTAAAGACGGTTACCGTGAAAAAGTATATCTTGCAACAAAGCTTCCAAGCTGGCTTGTGCGTTCGCGCGAGGACATGGACAGGCTTCTGGGCGAACAGCTTGAGAAGCTTCAGACAGATTATATCGACTTTTATCTTGTGCACTCTCTGCACAAAGAAACTTGGAGCACGCTCAAAGAATGCGGCGTTTTTGATTTTCTTGACAAGGCTCTGGCCAGCGGCAAAATAAAATACGCCGGCTTCTCTTTCCACGACGACCTGGCCACTTTCAAAGAAATTGTCGACGCTTACGACTGGTCTTTCTGCCAAATTCAGTATAACTATATGGACGAGAAGCACCAGGCCGGGACAGAAGGCATGGAATACGCCGCCGCAAAAGGCCTTGGCATTGTCATTATGGAGCCGGTGCGCGGCGGGGCGCTTGCCGGGCCGAAAGTTCCCCCGCAGGTCAAACAATTGTTTGCGGAATATGAGACAAAAAAGAGCGCCGCCGCCTGGGCTTTGCGCTGGGTCTGGAATCATCCGGAGGTTTCCGTCGCCCTTAGCGGCATGAGCACTTTTGAGCAGGTTGCCGAAAACGTCGCCACGGCCGGGAAAGGGCTGGCCGATTCACTCGGCCCGGAAGATCTGGCTCTTATTGATAAAGCCAGGCAGATCTATAACAGCAAAGTTAAAGTGCCCTGCACCGGCTGCGCTTACTGTATGCCCTGCCCGAACGGGCTTAACATACCGGGCTGTTTTACGCTTTATAACAACTATGCCGTTTTCGGCAGCCGCTGGCAGTACGACAGCGATCTGGACGAATCCGAGAAGGCGCACAACTGCATAGAATGCGGGCTGTGCGAGGAGGCCTGCCCGCAGGCTATCCCAATACGCCAGAAACTCAAAGAAATTGCCGTCGCGATGTCACGGTAATCAACTGGAATTCTACGCTGAAATAAAAATAAGGCCGCCTCAAATTGTGAACTGACAGTTAGATGCCGCCAACTTTGCTTATACGACTAAAAGCAAAGCCCAAAAGGTGGGGAGCGCGTATATACGCGCTCCCACTTTACTTTTTTTCCCGCCTACTTTAAGGGGGCATATCAGCGTTCGAGCAGGGCAGGTTTTGTTTTTTTTGCTTACAGGCCGGGCGCTGCACAGGCAAAACCCACGCTTGCCCGCGAAAGCAGTCTATGTTATACTAAAAATATATTTTGCTTTTGAAAGAGGTGGCCTATGTTTTCGCTTTTGCTTGCCGTTATTTACATGTCGTTTATCAGTCTCGGTTTGCCCGATTCTCTTCTGGGGTCGGCATGGCCCGTCATGCAGCCGACAATAGGAGTGCCCTTGTCGTTTGCGGGCATTATCTCCATGATAATCGCGGGAGGGACGATTTGTTCCAGTCTTTTGTCCGACAGGCTGACAAAAAAACTCGGAGCGGGTCTGGTCACTGCGCTGAGCGTCCTGACGACCGCAGTGGCTTTGTTTGGCTTTTCCGTTTCCTCCGGTTCTTTTTGGACGCTGTGCCTTTGGGCGATTCCCTATGGCTTTGGCGCGGGGGCGGTTGACGCGGCTTTGAACAATTTTGTCGCCCTGCACTATAATTCGCGTCAAATGAACTGGCTGCACTGCTTTTGGGGAGTGGGTGCCGGGATAAGCCCATACGTCATGAGCTATTGCCTGACGAAAAACATGGGCTGGAGCAGCGGCTACAGGATTGTTTCTATCCTGCAGATTATTTTGACGGCGCTGTTGTTTCTCTCGCTGCCGCTGTGGAAAAAGCAAAAAGCCGCCCTTTCGGACGGGCGGGGAGATTCGCGGGCTTTGAAAATTTCCGAGGTTCTCCGCATAAGCGGCGTAAAATACATCCTGGCCGCGTTCTTTGGCTATTGCGCGCTGGAAACGACCGCCGGGCTGTGGGCAAGCAGTTTCCTTGTGCTCGGCCGCGGGATCAATGCGGAAACGGCGGCAAAATACGCTTCGCTTTTTTATATAGGCATAACTGTAGGCCGCTTTCTCTGCGGGTTTATTTCCGTCAAAATCGGGGACAGAAACATGATAAGAATCGGCACAGGCATTATTGTCCTCGGGCTTGCGGCAGTGTGGCTGCCCGTCAGGGCCGACTGGCTCAGTCTTTACGGGCTTGTTATCATCGGGTTTGGCTGCGCGCCCATTTACCCGTCCGTCATTCACGCCACGCCGGACAATTTCGGGAAAGAGAATTCCCAGGCGGTTGTGGGGGTGCAGATGGCGAGCGCCTACGTCGGTTCAACCTTTATGCCCCCGCTGTTCGGCCTGATTGCGAACCACGTCGGCGTGGGACTGTATCCCGCTTTTCTGCTGATTTTCGCGGCGCTCATGCTGCTCATGACGGAAAGGCTCAATGGGCTTAATTTGCGGCGCGGGGCGTAAAATATAAAAAAACGGCAGCCGAACGCCTGTCACATATAGAATGCCCTGGCAAAAACAGGATAATAATTACAATAATGCTATAAAAAAGTATTTGAAAATTCGACTTTATGTTGTATAATATATTATATATTCAAAAAGTAATATTTATCGGCAATTATTTTATTAAAATAAAAAATAAACAGCAAGCGTAATATACAAAAAAATTTTAAAGCATATTTCAAGCTTATATAAATAAAATATATTGACGGGCTTTTGTTTAAAAATCCCGCGTATGCCGGGCGGCGAGCTTACGGCTTTCAGGCGGACAATGCGTGCGTGCCTGAATATTATATCCTGACAAGGCAGAAAAGGAAAGAAAAAGAATGATTAGAAACTCCGTTCATCCTTTTACCACCGATAGGGTTTATTCGTCCGGCACACGCAGGAAACAGATTGCGCCCGGGCATGCGATATATATCTCCGCAGGGGCAAGGCCTGAAAAATATATGAGAAGAAACCATGCCTTTTCTTTCAGCCTGCTTGCTTTTTCGCTTGCGCTGCTTGTCGCCAGCCTTTTTTATATCTCTGATCAGAAAAGTCTCGCTTCAGATATTGACGATATGCTCCCCATTGCCGCCGAAGGCCCCCGCGCCGACGAGCAAATTTTTGAGACGGAGCTTCCCGAAAGCTCCGAAGAAGAAACTCCGTTTGTCGTTCCGGACTTAAGCCGCGAAAAAAAGCTCCCATTTGAGGTGCTGTCCGAATCCGTTTTTCTCTATGATCTAAACAAAGACGAGATTGTGTACTCCAAAAACCCGGAGAAGCTTTTAACTCCCGCTTCGCTGGCGAAAGTTATGACCGCCGCTCTGACGCTGGAAAACGTCGGGAATCTGGACGAAAAAATGACCTATCAGCAGCACATGACCGACGAACTGACGGCTTATGGCTTTGATATGGGCGATTTGTCCAACTACGGCTTTATGACAGGCGAAACAGTGAGCGTCCGGGACGCTTTGTATATTTTGATGCTGCGCTCCGGCAACGACGCGGCAAACCTGCTGGCCGATTATGTCGGCGGAGGGGATCTGGGAAAATTTATTGATATGATGAACGCAAAAGCCCTGGAACTCGGCGCGAGGAACACACGTTTCACAAACGCCCACGGCTTGGACGACAGCGGGCTTTTCACCACTGCCTACGATTTGTTTTTAATCACGAAATACGCGATGAGCCTGCCGCACTTCATGGAAATCGCAGAGTCTTCTTTTTATAAAGTTCCCGCCAATAATTTAAGGCAATCCGTCACCATCTCGACAGTGCTGGAAATGCAGAACCAGGAATACGCCGCCCCGGACTTTTATTACCCATATCTGCGGGGCATCAAAACCGGATATACTGAAAAAGCGGGAAGATGTCTTATTTCATCCGCGGAAAACGGCGGGAAACATTTCCTGATGATAATTATGGGCACCCCTTTGAAAGACGCGGACGGCGGGCGTATTTCCGGGAACACAGTCTATTTTGAGACACGGCGGCTTTATGACTGGGCTTTTGAGAACGGCTGAAATCCGCTTAAATGCGCGCTTTCAGCCGTTCTGTATTTTCCGCCCGGAAAGCGCTGAAAATTCCCGCGTCAAGAGCTTCCCTTATTTTTTCCATTAGAGTATTATAAAACCACAGATTGTGCATAACCGCCAGTCTGAGTCCCAGCGCTTCTTTTGCTTTAATCAGATGGCGTATATAAGCCCGTGAATGGCTCCGGCAGGCCGGACACGGGCAGCCTTCCTCAATGGGCAAAGCGTCCCGGGCATACCTGGCGTTGTTCAGGTTACGGATACCATCCCAGGTGAAAACATGCCCGTGCCGGGCGTTACGGGAGGGCATCACACAGTCAAATAAATCAACTCCGCGCCAAACGGCTTCTATTATGTTCACAGGCGTGCCCACGCCCATCAGATAACGGGGCTTTCCGGCGGGCATGTGCGGTTCGACGGCCTCTATTATCCTATACATTTCGTCCGCAGTTTCGCCCACCGCAAGCCCGCCGATCGCATAACCGTCCAAATCCAGCCCGGCAATTTCCCGCATGTGCCCAATCCGCAGATCCTCGTAAACGCAGCCCTGGTTTATCCCGAACAGAAGCTGCTTTTTGTTGATTGCGCCCTGCAGGGCGTTAAGGCGGCCAAGCTCGTCTTTACAGCGGCAAAGCCAGCGGAAAGTCCTGTCACAGGAAAGTTTAGCATATTCGCGCGTGGACGGGTTCGCCACACATTCGTCAAAAGCCATGGCTATCGTCGAGCCTAAATTAGATTGAATCCTCATGCTTTCTTCCGGTCCCATAAAAATCTTGCGGCCATCAATATGCGAACTGAAATAAACGCCTTCTTCTTTGATATTCCTCAGCGAAGCAAGCGAAAAAACCTGAAAGCCGCCGCTGTCGGTCAGGATCGGTCTGTCCCAGTTCATAAAACTGTGCAGCCCGCCCAGATTTTTTATAATTTCATCTCCCGGCCTCAGATGCAAATGATAGGTATTGCAAAGCTCGACCTGGCATTTCAGGGCCTTCAAATCCGGCGAAGAGACCCCGCCCTTGATAGCCCCAGCGGTGCCCACGTTCATGAAAGCGGGGGTCTGAACCGTGCCGTGAACTGTGGCGAATTCTCCGCGCCGGGAGTTAACTTCTTTTTTCAGCAATTTATACATAGAGTAAAATATCCTTAAAATATTTATAATATTATCATAGCGTCGCCGAAGCTGTAAAACCTGTATTTTTCCTCAATGGCAATTTTATAAAGCCGCCTGGTTTTCTCGCATCCCGCGAAAGCCGAAACAAGCATGATCAGCGTGCTTTCCGGAAGGTGAAAATTAGTAATAAGCCCATCCAGAATTTTGAATTTATACCCCGGGTATATAAAAATGTCAGTATAGCCCTCAGCTTCCCGGACTATGCCGTTCTCGTCAGCCGCAGATTCCAGTGTCCGGCAGCTTGTAGTGCCGACAGAGACAACGCGTCCGCCGGACTTTTTGGCCGCGTTAATCACCTCCGCGCTTTCCCTCGAAATAAAATAGTGTTCTGCGTGCATTTTGTGTTCTTCTATGCTTTCAGCCCGAACCGGCCTGAAAGTTCCCAAACCGACATGAAGCGTAATATATGCAAGCTTTACGCCTTTATCTTCTAATCTTTGCAAAAGTTCCCGCGTGAAATGCAGTCCGGCAGTCGGCGCCGCAACAGAACCGAGATTTTTGGAGTAGACAGTCTGATAGCGCTCTTTGTCCTGCAAAATTTTTTTTATATAGTGCGGCAGCGGCATCTGGCCTATATTTTCCAGTATATCATAAAAACTGTCGTTATAATAAAACTCTGCGAGTCTGTTCCCGTTTTTCAAAACTTCTGCGATTTTGAGCCGCAGCAAACCGTCCGCAAAAATAATTTCCGTTCCGGTTGTTGCCTTCCTGCCCGGTTTGGTTAAAATTTCCCAGACCGAACTGTTTTTTTGCTCCAGAAGAAGAATCTCGACATCCGCGCCGCTGTCGCTGCGTTTTCCGTAGAGTCTTGCGGGCAAAACCCGCGAATTATTCAAAACGAGAACATCGCCACTGTCAAGAAAATCAATAATATCATAAAAACGCTTGTGATATACTTCCTGAGTATACTTATTGTAATATAAAAGCCGGCTGTGATCGCGCGGTTCCGCCGGGCTTTGGGCAATAAAATTATCCGGCAAATCATACCAAAAATCTGAAGTATTGATTTTAAACGACCTCCTTTTTGAGAACGCGAAAAAAATCCGCACTGCCCGGCTACATATTATACCGCATCTTAAATATTAATTCAAGGATTTTTATCCGGACTCCCGTTCAGCACAGAATTTTTAAATTATCACTTGTTTTTCGGCATAGAATATGACATAATATACAGAAACGAGTTGTAAGAACGGCGGTTAAATACGCGCTGTGCCGCCTTCCGGAGGAATTGTAAAAAATGTCTATAATTCTCAACTACGCATCTAAAATGCTGCCATATATTTTAGTGGCGGCTGTCGTCGTTTCTCTAATTAGATACGGGATTTGCAGGAGCCGCTCAAGGCGGATGTACAAAAATTCGACAGCCCATGAAATATGGCTTGTAATTTTTGCCGGATATATTGCGGGGCTTCTTTCTTTGACTGTCTTTCCCACCATAATTTTTTCCGGTTCGTGGCCGCGGTTTATTATTATTGAAGACAAACGCACTAATTTTATCCCCTTTTACGAGTTTTTTGTGCAAATAATACAGAAAAAAAGTTTTAATTATTTTTTGATTAATATTTTGGGGAACATAGGCGTTTTTGTTCCGATAGGCTTTTTTCCGCCTCTTCTTTGGCGAAAAGTCAACTGGAGAACCGCCCTGTTGATCGGTTCTCTATTTTCGGCCTTTATAGAAACTGTGCAGTACTTTACGGGCCGCGCCTGTGACATAAACGACATTTTGCTCAACGTTCTGGGCTGTATGCTCGGCTATTGGCTTTACAGGCTGTTTTTGGCCGTCGCGGGCGGCTACCGGGCGGATAAATTCAGACAGTCCAAAAGATAGACAAAAACCCGGCTTAACTAAGCCGGGTTTTTTTAGTGTGCCCTGAGGGAAATGAAAAAAATACGCCTTATGCAATGCAAGCGCAAATTTAGAAACAGAAATTAATTTTTAAAACTTTAAATATATCACTGTCTGAGCTATTTAAGAAATATGTTTCGCGTTTTTTTACAGCAAAATCTTTATTTAATTTTATTTTATATAATTTATACAATAATATAGCTTTTTTGAGAATTGTTTTTAGTATATTATATAATAAATTTGAAGATTGAGAAAATAAATTTCTATTCTTTTTTGTTCGCCCGACTGTTATACTTCAAACGCAGATAAACATCTGCACTGTACTCCAGCCTGCAAAAGGCTCAACATATCTTTCAGGAGGTTAGTGTTTATATGAAGAAAATTATCGGCATTCTGCTCTGCGCAGCCCTTTTAGTCACAATGTTCGCGTCGTGCGGCGGCGGCAGTAAGGCGACAAGCCTGCAAGGCGCAAAAGTCGGCGTTTGCATCTACAAGTTCGACGATAACTTTATGACCCTCTATCGCACCGAACTTGAAAAGTATCTTAAAGAAAAAGGCGCGGCTTCTGTCAGTGTTATGGACGGAAAAAACGACCAGGCGGAACAGACCAACCAGATCAACAACTTCATCACGCAGGGCGTTGATCTTCTCATCATCAATCTGGTTCAGTCCTCTTCAGCTTCTCAGATCGCCGATATCGTTCACGCAAAAGGCGTTCCAACAGTGTTTATTAACCGCGAACCGGATAAGGCCGAGCAGGATCGCTGGGTCGCCAACAATATGAAATGCACATATGTCGGCGCTGACGCAAGCCAGAGCGGAACTTTCCAGGGCGAAATCGTAACCGAGCTTCCCGACAAGGGCGATGTTAACGGCGACGGCGTTATCAATTATATTATGGTCATGGGCGACCCCGAGAACGTTGACGCTCAGCTCAGAACCGAATATTCAGTCAAAGCTCTGACCGACGCCGGACTTGCAGTTAACCTTCTTGACCAGCAGCGCGGCGACTGGGATCAGGCAAGAGGCCAGGAAATCGTTGCAAACGATCTTACCGCTTACGGCAACGACGTCGAAGTTGTTTTCTGCAACAACGACGCTATGGCAATGGGCGCTCTTCAGGCTATTGAATCCGCCGGACGTACAGTGGGCACGGATATTTATCTGCTCGGCGTCGACGCTCTTGCGGAAGCCTGCACAGCTATTCTTGACGGACGTATGACCGGTACCGCTCTGAACGACCATTTCGGCCAGTCTCACAAAGCGGCGGATGTCGGCGATATGTTCCTCAAGGGCGAGAAAGTTGACCCATACTACAGAGTCGACTATATGAAGGTTACAAAAGATACCGCACAGCAGGTTCTTGATTTGCTCGGAGTTAAATAACAGACGTCAACTCATAGCTGAAATACTGTATAAGGCGCGGTTTATCAGGCTGCGCCTTATTTCATATAAGGCGGGTTGCGCCGGAGTTTCCGCGCGCTTAGACAACCCGCATAATTTTTGTAAGACAGGAGGGATTGGATTTTGGGCGAATACTTCCTTGAATTAAAAGGAATTTCCAAAGCGTTTCCGGGCGTACAGGCTCTTGACAACGTCAGCCTGCAAGTGCGCCCGGGCAGCGTGCACGCCCTTATGGGCGAAAACGGCGCGGGAAAAAGCACCCTTATGAAATGCCTTTTCGGAATATATAAAATGGATGCCGGCCAGATTTTGCTGGAAGGGGAAGAAGTCTCTGTCATAAACCCGCTGGACGCTCTTCAAAAGGGCATTGCCATGGTTCATCAGGAGCTTCAGCCGATACCGGACAGAAGCATTGCCGAAAATATCTTCTGTGGAAGATACCCCACCAAAGGCGTGTGGCCCATCCGATGGACAGACGACAAAAAAATGAACGAAGAAGCCCAGAAATGGCTTGGCGAGGTTTCCCTTAACATGGACTCCAAAACCAAGCTCAGGGAACTTTCTATATCGCAGATGCAGATTGTGGAGATCGCCAAAGCCATCTCCATGAACGCAAAACTGGTTATTCTTGATGAGCCGACCTCCTCGCTCACACAGTCGGAAGTGGAAAAGCTTTTCGCAATTATAAACAGGCTTCGTGAGCGCGGGGTTGCGATTATATATATATCACACAAAATGGACGAAATTCTGAGAATTTCCGACGAAGTGACGATCATGCGCGACGGGCAGTACATCGGCACATGGAAATCCTCCGAAATGACCGTTGACATGATCATCTCCAAAATGGTCGGGCGGGACCTGACCAACGTGTACCCGCCGAAAACCAACACCCCCGGAGAAGTTGTTTTTTCTGTCAGGAATTACAGCAGCACCCTTCCGCATTCTTTTAAAGAAGTGAACTTCGACCTGCGCAAGGGAGAGATTCTGGGCTTCGCGGGGCTTGTGGGGGCGCAGCGGACGGAGCTGATGGAGGCCATATTCGGGCTGCGCTCATTGGAAAAAGGCTCCGTCGAGCTTAACAAGCGCGTTTTGAGGATAAAGCGCCCGCGCGACGCAATTCTTTCAAAGATAGGCATGATAACCGAGGATCGGCGCGGAAGCGGGATTTTCGGCGTTCTTTCAGTCAAGGACAATATCTCCGTATCGTCGCTGAATAATTACCTGCTGGCCGGGATTGTTCTGGATGACGCAAAAATAGATAAGCTCGTCAATGACAATGTGGGCAGACTGAGCATAAAAACGCCGGATCTGAGGACGCTGATTAAGTCCCTGTCCGGCGGCAACCAGCAGAAGGTTATTATCTCGCGCTGGCTGGCCAATAACCCTGACGTGCTCATCATGGATGAGCCGACGCGCGGAATTGACGTCGGCGCCAAATACGAGATTTACCAGATCATGATCAACCTGGCCAATGAGGGCAAGTCAATCATAATGGTCTCGTCCGAGATGGCCGAGCTTATCGGCGTTGCCGACAGAATAGCCGTAATGTGCAACGGCAGGCTGACAGGCATTGTCGAGGGCGAAGAAGCCAACCAGGAAAGAATTATGCAGCTTGCGACCCAATTCTAGTCAAAGAGGAGGAAAATATATATTATGCCCGAAAAACTTAACGGCTGGTTTGAAAAGAAGTTCAAAGACTTCTCTATCGGCGATTTTCTTATCAAGAACGCCCTGATTATTATCCTGATTATTATGGCCATTGTCGCCGCCATTTATAACGGGAATTTCGTTTCAGCCAACAACTTCAAGAATATAAGCATAAACTTTTCGGCGCGCTTTCTTATTGCGCTTGGCGTAAGCGGCTGCCTTATCACCCGCGGGACCGATCTTTCCGCTGGCCGTATGGCCGGGCTTGGCGCGTGCATTGCCGGAACGCTGCTGCAAACTTCCGATTATGCGCAAAAATTCTTCCCCAATTTGGGCGATGTGCCTATTTTAGCGGTATTTGTTCTGGCGATGGTGATCTGCGGCTTTTTTGGACTGATTAACGGGATCGTCGTATCTTATCTGAAAGTTCCGCCGTTTATCGCGACCCTGGGCACGCAGACGATTGTTTACGGCGCGTGCCAGCTGTACAGCCCGATGCCCCTGGGCGGCTACCGCAAGGATTACACCGCTTTGTCCAGCACTTTCTTCCTTGGAAACTCAATTCCTTTATTTATAGTTATCGCCGCGCTTGTCGGCGCGTTTATGTGGTTTTTGTATAATAAAACCCGGCACGGAAAATACATGTACGCCATCGGCGGGAACGAAACAGCCGCCGAAGTTTCCGGCGTTAACGTTTCAAAGACGCTGATTATTATTTATACTCTTGCCGGGCTGCTTTATGCGGCGGGCGGGGTTCTGCTTGGGGCGAAAGCGGGCGGAGCCACGGTCAACACGGGTTACGGCTATGAGCTGGAGGCAATCGCCTCTTGTACTATCGGCGGCGTTTCGACAACCGGAGGTATAGGGAAAATTTCCGGGATAGTCATCGGTGTGCTGGTGTTCGAGTTTTTGAAGACCTCCATGCAGTTTTTGGGAATTAACCCCGCCGTGCAGTATATAATACAGGGCGTTGTAATTATTCTTGCGGTTGCGCTTGACCTGCGCAAGTATCTTGCCAAAAAGTAGTTCTCCTGTTTCTTTCTCTATAATATAATAAAAGCGGCAAAATCCGCCTTTTCGGTGGATTTTGCCGCTTTAGCTATTTTTAATTTTGCTGTAAAATCAGGCTACTTGAGATAGATTGCCATTCTTACGCCGATGTTGTCAGAAGCCCGCAGTTCGGGCGGGAAAGCGCTCTTGCTGTTGCTGGGCGTCTTGAGGGAATCGTTATTATAGGAGCCGCCGCGGTTAATGCGGTTGTTGCCCCGGGATTCCATCGTCCATTCCCAAACGTTTCCGGAGAGGTCGTAAATGTTATTGATCTTTGCGGCCTCGAAAGCGCCAGACGCCAGGCGCATGGGCGTGCCGGACTGCTTGGTTTTGTATTTATTGTCGATATTATAATATTGTAAAGTCTCGTTGATATAATTGCCCCTGCCAAGACCAACCGAACCATAGTTAGCATACAGCGGGTTGCTCTCAATCCAGTCAATCGCAGCATCCCACTGGCAGCCCCAGATCATGCCGCCGCCCACTTTGCCGTTGCCGGCGTAAAGTTCTCCGGTTTTTCTGTACATAGTGTACCAGTTGGCAAGCGATACGCTGTTTGCGCCTTTGCGTACGACATAAGTGACCTTGTCAATATCGCCGGTTTCGTATCTGCCTATATAAAAACCGCCGTTTTTCTCAACGCTTGCTATCATTTCGTCAAACTTGCCCTTAAGCTCGGCCTCAAAGCCCGCTTGATCGGTGGCCGCTGAGCCTGCTTCTTTCAGGTTGTCCACATTGTCGTCGCTCGCGATAGCCTTCGCTTCGTTGGACGCTTTCATTTTGGCCAGCGTTTCTCCGGAGACAGGAACCCAGACAAACTCGTTGCCCAATACGTCTCTGATTACTATGCCGTTGTCTCTGCCGCCTTCGACATATTCAAAGCCGCCGGGGATCTCAACATCGTCCACATAAGAAGACTCGCTCCCGTCTTCAATGTCGTCATCATAAGATACGTTCTTGCCGATATAGAGCGTCATTCTTGTGCCGATATTATCTGGCTGGATAATATTGGGAGGGAAAAAGCTCCTGCTTAGAATACTAAAAGCATCGGACAGATTGTTATAGCTTCCGCCGCGGTCAACCCTGTAAAGGTTGTTTTTGGCTTCCATCGTCCATTCCCACACGTTCCCGAAAAGATCGTAAATATTATTGCTCTTTGCGCTCTCGTAGCTTCCTGTGGGGATTCTTGCGCTCTTGTTGGAGACTTTTGTTTTCGCAACGCCAGCAACGTCGTAAATAAAGCCTTCGTTGTAGTAGTTGCCCTTGCCTGTGCCGTTGTCAGTATAGGTGCTGCCAAGGGTGTCTTCAATCCATTTGACGGCGGCCGTCCATTGGCAGTTCCAGATCATGCCGCTGGTCACTTTGGCCGTTTCGTCATTGGCATAAAGCGCCTTTGATTTCGCGTACATGACATACCACGAATTGAGTACCAGATTGTCGTTGCCCTTTTTGACGACGGCGGGCTGGTCGTATCTTATATTTCCCGTGGTGTAGCGGCCGATATAAAAGCCCTTGTATTTTGTCACGCTGTTCAACATGGAATCAAATTCTTCCTGAAGCTGGGCTTTGAACTCCTCGGCGTTTGTCGCGTCGGAACCGGCCGCGCGGAGGTTTTCGATGTTATTGTCGGCCTCAACCACGCCCGCTTCTTTTGACTGCCTGAGCGGGGTTACATCCGACACGGGAACCCATACAAACTGGTTGCCGTCTTTATCTTGAATTACAAGGCCGGTGTTCTCGTCGCCTTCGACATGCTCAAAGCCGCCCGGGATAGGCACGCCTCCCTCCCAATGATCGACGTTAGGATCATCGGATTCAGGGGGCTCGGGCTCGGGCTCGGGTTCCGGTTCAGGCGGCGCCTCGGGCCTGACCTCAAAGTTATACCCCATACCCATCGCATAGTCTTGGACAAAGCCGAACGCATCAGATATAAGTGTTGTCGTAAACGGGAATGCATAATCGCCGATGCTTGTGATTGAAAGGGGCAGATCGGCTGTCATCAGGTTGGCGCTGTTCATAAAAACGCCGTCGCCGATTGTTGTAATCCCCTGTGTTATTTCCAGCTTGTAAACGTTTTCTTCCGAAAAAGACGGGACTTTTTCCGCAATTGCCGCCAAAATATCGGCGTAATCCGTCAACAGTATTTCCGAATGCCCATTTTCGCCAGCGCCAATGCCAAGCTTGCCCTGCGCCGAGTCATAGCCCCAGACAAGTCCGCTTGTTATGGAGCCTCCCAGATTGTTGTCAGCGGCCATGCTCACTGTAAAAAGGCCAATGCTGAAAACAAGTGCGACAAGCAAAGCGCTGATTAATTTTCTTTTCATTAGGTTTAGTTTTCTCCTTTCTGAATTCTGCTTGTGTTGATTATTTATTCCGGACCAAAAAATTTTGGTGGTTGACGCCCCCCTTTTTTTTAATTATCTTGATGCTACTATTATCTTCACTATTGTTTAAAAATATGTAGTTATAGTAATACTGAATCGTTTAGTAATATCGTATTTAGATTATAAACTTAATTTTTATTTCTGTCAATCAATTTTGCAAAATTTTAAATTAATAATTATAATTTTAATCAAATATTAATATGTTCCCTGAAAAATAAGCTGTTCTATATATTTTTTCGCCTGGAATAAAAATTTAATAATATTATATTTGCTTATAATATTATTATTGATTTAACGTGCAAAACTAGTTTTTTATAGTTTTGTTAATTAAATATATAAAACCAGCCCCGCCGGGAAAGGCGGGGCTGGTTTTATACGCTTTATTGGCCTTACTTTGCAAAAATGTTCTTCAGAACAATGGTTTTAAGCCGCGTTACTTCGTCAAAAGTTGAAAGCACGCCCTCGGTGCCGATTCCGGAGAATTTATAACCTCCGAAAGGCATTTCAAAGCTGCGGAAGAAGCTTGCGCCGTTGATAATAACGCCGCCGCACTCCAATTTGGCCGCCGTCTGGTATGCGGTCTTGATGTCGGAGGTGAAAATGCAGCCGCAAAGCCCGAAAATAGAGGCGTTTGCAATTTCTATCGCTTCGTCAAGGGTATCAAAGCCGATAATGGGGACAACCGGGCCGAAAATCTCCATGTCTTTCGCAACTTCGGCGCTTTTGGGAACATCGGCGATAACCGTCGGCTCGTAAAACGCGCCGCTGCGCTTGCCGCCCAGCACAATTCTGCCGCCCTGCTCCACAGTGAGATTTACCTGCTTTTCAACCGTTAGCGCGGCCTTTTCACTGATGAGACAGCCCAATTGCGTTTCATCGTCGGCAGGGTTGCCCAGCTTTATTTTTTTAATGCGGGCAATGGCCTTCTCGGTGAATTCGTCTTTCAGGCTGTTGTGAACAAGAAAACGTTTGGAGGCGCAGCAGACTTGCCCAGTGTTGTACATTCTGCCCCAGATCATTTCTTCAACCGCCAGGTCAACGTCGCCGTCCTCGTGCAGAATAAACGCGTCGTTGCCGCCCAGTTCCAGCGCGATATGCGCCAGATGCCCGGCCGCGTTCCTGTAAGTCTCAATCCCGACCTCGGTCGAGCCTGTGAGCGTGATTGCGTGAACATCCGGGTGAGAGCAAAGCCAGGTCCCAACCTGTGAGCCGCGCCCGGTCAGAATTTGGATTGCGCCGTCGGGAACGCCCGCCTCCACAAGAAGCTTCGTCAGCATACACAGGGTCAGCGGATTATCTGTGGAAGGCTTCACGATTGCGGCATTACCCGCGAGAAGCGTCGGCGCGACTTTCTGGTCAAACAGGTCGCAGGGGAAATTAAACGGGATTACACAGGCCACAACCCCAATAGGCTCGCGGACAGTGATCAGCATATGGCGCTCCTGGTTTTTCTCAAGGCCGTTGGGAATGACGTCGCCGTACAGATGCTTGGCTTTTTCCACAAATCCATGGAACGAGATGGGAATATTCGCGATTTCGCCGCGGGCTTCGGTTATAGGCTTGCCTGTCTCCTGCGAAAGCGTCCGGGCAAGGCGTTCTTTATTTTCTTCAACCAAATCGACGAATTTAAACAGGATCTCCCCGCGCTTATAAACGGGGACTTCCGCCCAGATCTTCTGACCGGCTTTTGCGGCTTCGACCGCGCGGTTCACATCCTCCTGAGCGGCGGCGGGAACCGTGTCTATGACACTGCCGTCCGCGGGGTTAATAACTTCTATTACCGCGCCGTCGGAAGCGTCGGCGGGTTTGCCGTTGATTATCATTTGCATATAAAAAATCCTCCCTGAATCTAAAAGTCACACAAGCGCGCTGTAAGAAAGCATAAGCCCGCCGGTAGTGTTGTTGCCGTCGTCCTCAAAGCCGTATTCTCCAAAAGTGAATTCCATAATAAAGGGCACATCCCCGGCGGCTTTTCTGACGGCGTCGGCCACTTCGTCTATTCTGTCGCCGATACCCGCGCGGCGGCCCCCGCAGTGCACAAGATGGAAAGCGGCGGGAGCTGCTTTGCATTTTGCTTTAAGCTCCTCAAGCGTGGCGGCGGCGGAGACGATCAGTTCATCGACAGTAGCGGCCATGCGAATAACGGCGGTCTTTTCGGCCAAATTCGCGCCGATATTCATAGAGTAGTCGTCATTGCCGTTCATGGGATGGCGGATCGCCGTCAAATCGCCGAGTCTGTCCTTTACGCCCAGAGGGGAAGTGATCGTCGCCACAAGCAGATTCATGCCCTTAAGGTCTTCGGGGTCAGCGCCTGTCCACGAAGCGTATTTCTTGAGGGCGGGAACGCCGTCAATTTCAAGCAGCACGCGCTTGTCAGAAACTTTGGTAATAATGCCCACGTCGTCGGTCTCGCGATAAGCCCCGGTAAATTTATTGACCAGCGGTCTGCCTGTGTAAAAGAACGCCACAGCAACGCCGTCCGGGAAAATTGCGTCGCCGTCATAGACGCTCCATTCTCCGGCAATGGCGTTGTCGGCGGCGCTTCCGCCGAAACAGGGCACGCGGCCGATAACTTCGCTTATGCCTTTAAGATAAAATTCTTCCTCGCCGGGGGAAGCGACCATATAGAAATAATCCGGCGCGACGGTTTTTCCGGCTTTTTCCATTGCTTCCAAAGCGACTTTGCGTCCTGTCTCGCGGGCGCATTCGCCTTTTGGGGAAGCGGCGACGCCCACGGCGGCTTCCTCGTCCGAAAGCCCGAGAATGCCCACAAAGCCTTTTTCACCGCTTATATAGCCTTCGGGGCTTATAACTCCGGTGAAGGAGGTGTTTCCCACAACGGGGACGCCGGGCAGTTCTTCTTTAATTCCGGCGATAAGTTCGTTCAGATTATAGGCAACGCTGGCATAGACAAAAGCCACGCTGACCTTTTCCAGTTTGCCCTTGATTTCCGCGGCGGCGGCGGAACCGGCGGCTTTCGGATCTGTGAGTACGCTTGAAGCTGCTGCGCCTTTGAACATTGATAAATACCTCCAGTATAAAAATAATAATATTTGTCTGAATCAACAAATTTTTTTCACCAGCTGTTATAATATTATAAAAATAATATATATTTTAAACAAGCGGCAAATTCCACAATAAGAAATTTATATTTCACAATACGGAACAGGCATTGCGCTTCTGCGGCGGCTTGCATTTCGATAGAACAAATCCTCCGGCGCCTGAACTTGTCAAGGCGCCGGAGGAACAAATATTTGTTATCAAACTCAAGTAAGATTATAAAACCGCTCAGTTCGTTTTAAGCGTCTTGTGTTTTATAATAAATATAAGCAGCGCAATTGCAAAGAGCAGTACTATCGAGAGTATCGAAAGCGAACTTCTGCCCGTCAGGTCTTTTGTAAAGGCGTAAAGCGCGGGACCCATGAACGAGGCGAATTTGCCCAGTATGTCAAAAAATCCGAAAAACTCGCCGGAATTCTCCGGGGGGACAAGCTTCGCAAAATGTGAGCGCGATATAGCCTGAATGCCGCCCTGAACTGTGCCCACCATCACAGCCAGAACCCAGAACAGAACCGTCCCCGTGCCGATTCCGAACCAGTTTTCCTCCAGCCCGAAACCCATAATAAAGCCGACTATGCAGATGGCCATATAAATCGCCACAGCCGAGACGAGCATTTTCAGCGAACCGAACTTTTTGCTGAGACTGCTGAACCATATTGCGCAGGGGAAAGCGACAATCTGCGTCACCAGAAGCGCCAGAATCATCAGCGTTGTGTCCAGGCCGAGCACCGCGCCGTAAACCGTCGACATGTGTATTATCGTCCCCACGCCGTCAATATAAAAGAAATACGCGATTATAAAAAACAGAACGCTCTTGTAATTAATTATCTTGATAAAAGTTTTTCCAATAGAAACAAATGTTTCTTTCAGGATGCCCTTTTCGGGTTTTGGTATATAATGCCGCTGATGTATGTTCTTCAAAAACGGGATTGTAAAAAGCCCCCACCACAGGACAGTAATAACGAGAGAAATCTTGACGGCCATCGCGCCGTCTATGCCGAAGTTCTTGCCGAACATGATAAGCGCGATACTCATCAAAAACGGGATGGTGCTGCCGCCGATATAGCCGAAAGCATAGCCCATGCCCGAAATTTTGTCCATCCGCTCAGCTTCCGTCACGTCCGTCAAAAAGCTGTCGTAAACAAGGCCGCTGCCGCTGAAACCCACGTTTGACAGAGCGTAACTGATAAGCATAAGTTTCCAGTTGTCTGTAAAAGCGCAGAAAAGCGTGAAGAAAAGTCCGACTGCCAGGAAGCCTGCGAAGATTTTTTTCTTGTAGCCCTTGTAGTCGGCAAACGCGCCGACAACTGGCGCAATGACCGCCATAAGCAGCATTGCCGCCGATGTCGCCCAGCCCCACCATTTGTCGCCGGTCTCTCCCGCGATTCCGGCGAAGTATGTGGGATAAACCGCCGCCATCATAATCGTGGCATAGACAGAATTGGCCCAATCGTACATGATCCAGCTTCGTTCCTGCTTTGTGATTTTGCCGCCGCCGTTCATTTTTCTCTCTCCTCTTTTTTGTTTTTGTGGTGTGAACCCTTCTGCATAAAACACAGAAACTGCAGGGCGCCGCGCGCCCTACAGTTTTTCAGCCAGATTCAGAACAAGCCGCTCCGAAGCCGCCCAGCCAAGACAGGGATCGGTTATGCTCCTGCCATAAACCATGTTTTCCCCGATAGACTGGCTGCCCTCTTCAAGATAGCTTTCAACCATAAAGCCTTTTATAAGCTTTTTCAAGCCAGGAGAATAAGCCCGGCTGTGGGCGGCTTCCATGCAGATTCTTGTCTGCTCGCCGAAACGCTTGTCCGAATTCGAGTGGTTCACATCTATAATCAAAGCCGGGTTTTTAAGCTCCAGCTTATCATACAGTTTGCAGGCGCGCGTTAAGTCCTCATAGTGATAGTTGGGCAGGTTTTCGCCGTGCTTGCTGACATAGCCGCGCAAAATGGCATGCGTAAGCGGGTTGCCGTTTGTGCGCACAGAGCTTTCGCGGTACATGAACATGTGCCCGTTCTGCGCGGCGACAATGCTGTTGAACATGACGTTAAAATCCCCGCTTGTGGGATTCTTCATCCCGACAGGCGCGTCAATGCCGCTGGAAGCAAGCCGGTGAAGCTGGTTCTCGACTGACCGCGCTCCAACTGCGTGATAGCTCAGCAAATCATCAAAATAGACAATATTTTCCGGATAAAGCATTTCGTCCGCCGCCGTCAGATGAGACTCCCCTATCGCCCGCACCTGCATATGCCGGATCGCTTTAATTCCGGTGTAGATATCCGGCTCGCTGCCCGGCTCGGGCTGGTGGAGCATCCCTTTATAGCCCAAACCGTTTGTGCGGGGCTTGTTGGTGTAAATGCGCGGGATTATAAAAATCTTCTCTTTTACTTTTTCCTGCAAAGCCGCAAGCCGCCCGACATATTCGCAGACAGCGTCCTCGTTGTCTGCGGAGCAGGGGCCGATTATCATCAGGAATTTGCCGCTTTTTCCCTCAAATATAGATTTAAGTTCGCCGTCGCGTTCCTGTTTTATTTTCAGCAGGCGTTCCGGAAGTGGGATCTCCTGCTTTAATTCTTCCGGGGAAGGGATTTTTTTTATAAATTCAAACATGCCGTTAATCCTCTTGTCTAAATTTTACCTGAAGGCTCAAATATTCCGCGGGCACGCTCTCGCAAAGCCAGACCCCGTTTTCCGAAAGCCAGAACTTAAAGCCGTCTTTTGCCATTTTCCTGGAATCAACCGCAAGCACGGCGGGTTCGCCATGGCGTCTGCCCACTTTAATTGCAGTCTCAATATCAGCCGAAAGGTGAACATATTGCCTTTGCCGCCTGTCAAGGCCGGTTCTCATAATGCCGCCAAGAAATTTACAGGCCGTGCCGTGATACAGCTCCTTTGGCGGCGCGGTTTCTTTAATTTCCACGTCAACGTCAACGGAATGACCCTGATTGGCGCGGATTTTCGTGCCGTCGGGACTAAAGCTGTATCGCTGTTTGTCATCTCCGCGGACAATGCGTTCAAGCTTCTCGCGGTCAATTGGGCGGCCGTTTGCATTCATCCCCGCGATAAGCTCGCCGACCGGCGCCCAGCCGTTTTTGTCAAGCGCAATCCCCGCCGCTTCCGGCCTGTGCCGCAGGACAAGGCTGATAAATCTGCCGAGCTTTACATCTTCTTTTTGATCGTTCATGTTTGCTCAGGCTCCTTCAGGGTCTTTTGCGTTCTGTACAGGTTTTTCCGGTTTTGCAAAAGTGAGCTGTGAAACGATAATGCCCGCGAAAATAAAACCGCAGCCGATATACCCCCGCGCGGTCATGCGTTCGCCCAGGATAAGCGCCCCGCCGATCGCCGCAAAAAGCGACTCCATTGAGAAAACAATGGCCGCCTTCGCCGGTTCGACGTCCTTTTGGCCGACAATCTGCAGCGTATAGGCGATCCCCGCCGAAAGAACGCCGCCATAAAGTATCGGCGCATACCCGGCAAGAATGCCTCTCAGACTGACGGTTTCAAAGGCAAAGGCGCAGGCCATGCTAATTGCGGCGCAGACGGAAAACTGCAGCGCCGAAAAACGCAGGGGATAAATTCCTCCCACAAATTTATCAATCACAAGAATGTGCACGGCCCACAGCAGCGCGCCGGCAAAAAGGACTATATCGCCCGTTTCCGGCGCGGCAAAGCCATTTGTGACGCTCAGCAGATAAAGCCCGACACAGGCGCAAACCGCGCCGATCCAGATAGAAAGGCCGGAGCGCCTGCCGATGAAAATCCCTATGACAGGTACAATCACAGTATATAATCCCGTTATAAAGCCCGCTTTTCCGGCGGATTGCGTCATTTCTATGCCGACTTGCTGCAAATTGACGGCGGCGAACAAAATCACACCCGCGAGAATTCCAGCTATAAAAGTCGATTTAAGTTTTTCCCCGCCTTTTGCGCCGCGCTCGAAAATTAAAATTATCGGGATAAGCGAAAGGGCGCCAAGACCAAAACGCACCCCCGTATAGGTGAAAGAACCGACATAATTTATCGCGTCAACCTGGGCGACAAAAGCCACGCCCCATATGACAGCCGCCAGAACAAGATAGGACATCGACAGCGCTTTTTTAATTTTTGACATGCGGGGCGATTCTCCTTGTCTATAAAAAAATTGCTCAGCCTCAGCAACATAATAATCATCTTATTCTACTCCATTCAGCCAAGAAAAACAATCACTGCCGCGTCAAATTTGTGTAAAAATCAAAGTATGCTGTTCAAAAACTGCCGCGTCCTCGGATTCTCCGGTTTGGAAAAAAGCTTCTCCGGCGGTCCCTGCTCGGCAATCACGCCGTCGCACATAAAAATGACCCTGTCGGCCACCTCGCGGGCAAAGCCCATTTCGTGCGTGACGACAAGCATAGTCATGCCGCTTTCGGCAAGGCTTTTCATAACGCCCAAAACCTCCCCGACCAGTTCGGGGTCAAGGGCGCTTGTCGGCTCGTCGAAAAGCATGATTTTCGGCTCCATCGCAAGGGCGCGGGCGATCGCGACGCGCTGCTGCTGCCCGCCGGAAAGCCTTGCGGGATATTCGTCCGACTTGTCGGCAAGCCCGACTTTTGCCAGAAGTTCCCCGGCTTTCTTCTCAGCTTCCGCTTTGCTTTGCTTTTTCACGTGAACAGGCGCAAGCATGATATTTTCCATTACAGTCTTGTGCGGGAACAGATTGAACGACTGAAAGACCATGCCCATCTCCAGCAATAACTGCTTGTATTTGATCTGCTCCAGCCGGAGAACGGTCGAGCCGTTTTCACGGTGCAGAAACAGCTCTTCGTCTATAAATATTTTGCCGGAGGTGATTTTTTCCAGCTGGTTGAGCGAGCGGAGAAAAGTTGATTTTCCCGCGCCTGAAGGCCCGATAATGCAGACCACTTCGCCCTGCTCCACGCTCATATTTATATCTTTCAAAACTGTAAGCTCTCCAAAGCTTTTGCAGACATTTGCCGTTCTTATCAAAGACATGATGCACTCCCTCCCTACTGGTAAATTGAAAAGCGTTTCTCAAGCTTGTTGAAAACAAACGTGAAGAATGCCGTTATAATCAAGTAAATAATCATGGCCGGGATATACACCAGCGCGGAACTGCTGGAGCTTGAGATCGACCGGGTCGTGTGCGTCAGATCAGAGAGGGCTATTATAGAAACCAGGGACGCGTCTTTAAGCACCATAATAAACTCGTTGGCCACAGGCGGAATAAGTCTCCTGATCGACTGCGGGATTATGACAAGCTGCATCGTCTGGCCGTAAGAAAGGCCGAGGGCTTTCGACGCTTCAAACTGGCCTTTGTCTATTGACTGTATCGCCGCGCGGATAATTTCAGCGCAATAGGCGGCCGAGTTTAATGCGAAAGCGAGAAACGCCGCCAAAAATTTGTTGTTAATAGTCAGCGCCGGATGTATCTGCGGCAGCGCATAATAAACAAAATACAGCTGCATCATCAGGGGAGTTCCCCTGAAAAAGAAAATATAGGCGCTGCAGGTTTTATTCAGCAGCTTGACTTTTGATATTTTTCCCAGCGCCAGAAAAACGCTTGCAAAAACCCCGGCCAAAACCGAGACTATGCTGAGCGAAATAGTTATCCCGCTGCCCCGGATAAGCGCCGGAAGCCAGAAAAATATGTCCACTACGGGCGCAATCGGGCTTTTGTCCGGCACAGCGAATATATTCCCGACAAAGCCGACATATGTTTCTTCCTGCGCGGTTTTCAGATCTTTGCCGCGCACGGCGTTAAAGCAGATGTAATTGTAATAAGTCTCGCTGTATTTTGTTCCCGCCGCCTCTTTAAGCGCGGGCGAAATCTGACCCTTCACGTTCTGCGCCGGGGGTTTTGTTATGGCCAGAACCGCAAGAAGCGCTATTATTACTGCCATTGCAACGGCAAGCGGGATATATTTTGCAGGCAGTTTAGTCAGTCCTTTAATTTTTGACATGATATCTACCCCCGGGGATTTTTTTATTTTAAAATGCTCGAATGACACAGGACGGCGATTCGTCCTGCGTCACTCGGCGGAACTCCACATATTTCTCCCAAAATCCTGGATTTGTTTTTGTAATCAGCCCATCAGCCACGCATCGCGGATTTCATCAAGCTTGCCGTTTTCTTCAAGCCTGGCAAGGACGGCGTTAACCTGCTCCAGCAAAACTGTGTTGCCTTTCTTCATGGCGATGCCAAAGCGCTCCGGTTCCGCGCCCGCTTCGTCCTTCTGATGCCAGCTTATCTCGAAATTTTCTGGCTCCTTTGAGATATAGCTTTCGGAAACCGTGCTGTCCGCCACAACCGCGTCCAGCCTGCCGTTGCGCAGGTCGTCAAAACAGTTGATAACCTTGTCATATGGGAAAACAGAACAGCTCAGCGCCCCGGAATCAATCAAGTCGCTGACATACTCAAAAGAAGTCGTGGCTTCCTGATAGCCCACGTTAAGGCCTTCCAGACCTTCCGGCGAAGTTATCGGCGCGCCGCCCTTCCTGACTACGATAGACTGCCAGTTTTCGATATAGGGCGTTGAGAACTCCATAGTTTGCTGGCGTTCCGGCGTAATCGTGACGGCGGAAATAACAACGTCGTATTTGTCAATGCCAAGGCCGCTGAAAATGCCGTCCCAGGCGGTATTTTCAAACTCGACCTCAACGCCCAGTTCCTTTGCGATCTCTGCTGCAAGATCGATATCAAGGCCCATCGGCGTTGTGCCGTCATCCGCGAAGAACTCAAAAGGCGGGTAGCCGATTTCCGAGCCTACTTTCAGTTTTCCGGCGGTAAGCAAACCTTTGGCAGAGCTTCCCCCGCCGCCGCATCCGGCAAATAAGGCCAAAACAGCGACAAGGCCGAGCAAAACGGACAGAATTTTTTTCATAGCGCAATCCTCCCTAAAAAGAACATTTTTTTGCCATTCACAAAATTGCATATTTATAAAAACATTTACAGTTTATCGGAAATCTGTTCATATGTCAATAATAAATTTCGATTTTGTCAAATTATCTAAAACTATTTACCGGCGCACAGCCCAGCATATGCACATTTGCCTTATATTTATGCGCGGCGCGCTTTCGCACAGCTCTTTGGCGCTTTAGCGCAATCAAGCAAACTGTTCTGTTTTTACTGCTGAAAGATAATAAAAGCGGCGTTTTCAGGCAAATCCATAAATTTATATTTATGCAAATATTACGCATAAATTATTTATACGCCATTCCGCCGTAATAATTGACATTTGTCCGAAAATATGCAAAAATTAAAAGAAAAAAAGGAGAATTCGCGTGAAAATAAAAACAAAAATAATTATAGCGCTTGTGATTGTCCTGCTGATAGCGGGCGCTTTCGTCGGCGGTATCGTGTTTTACAGCAGAGCGACGGGAACAGCCGCGCCAGTAGAAGCCAAAACCCAAATCGACGTCCGGGTGGTGGAGGAAAACATAAGCAGCATAGCGGAATATGCCTCTATTGATTATTATTACACAAACGCCGGCCAGATGAGCGAGCAGAAAGAGATTTACGGCTTTAAACTGCCGTTCACGACCAAAAACTTTGTTTTGAGCTATGACGGCGAGATGAAGCTGGGCATTGACGGCAGTAAAATTACAGTCAGTCTGGACGGGACGGTTATTACAGTCACTCTGCCGAAGGCAAAAATCCTTTCACATGAAATCAAAGAAGACACAATAAAAGTCCTGGATCAGTCGAAGAATATTTTTAATCCTATCACGATTGAGGATTACGCCGGTTTTGCGACTGCCCAAAAGCTGGAGATGGAGAAAAAAATTGAGGAGAAAGGGCTTATCGAGAAAGCGCAGGCGGAAACCGAAGCTCAGCTTGGCGCGTTTTTGAGCGCTTTTCCGGGAATTGAGGGCGAATATACAATCAAATTTGAAAGAGGGGCTGAATCTTGAGAAAAAATAAGCCCGAATCAGAAGAAAACTTTCCCAAAAGGCGCAGGAAAGGCCATGGCTTTTTGATTTTTCTGTTGATGCTTGCCTGCTTTTTTCTGGGGGCGTTTGTTTCTGTGAACCTGGACAAGGGGAGCGAAATTGCCAGCGCTTTCCTGAATCTGGGCAATTCCAGCGAAAGCCCCGCCGAAAGCGAAGCTTCCGGCCAGCCGGAAAGCCTTGACGCCGCGGCGCTTGAAAAACAGCTTAAGGCCATTGCCGAATACGCCGCCGTTGATTATAACTACACAAACGCCGGGATGATCAGCTTGCAGTCTGGTTTGCTGAAAAAGAGCGTCGTTGTAAGCTATGACGGCAGGATTAAAATAGGCCTTGACCCCGCCGGGATAAAACTCAGCCTGGAGGGAAAGATTCTGAAAATCACTCTGCCGGCGGCAAAGGCGCTTTCCCACCAGATTGTTAAAGACAGCCTGAAAGAACTGGAGCGCGCGGACAATCTCCTGAACCCGGTTAAACCGGAAGATTACGCCTCCTATCCGGAGGAACAGATGGCCGCCATGGAAGAAAAGGCAAAAGCCGGCGGCCTTTTTGACAGCGCGAAAAGCCGGGCGGGCGGGGTTTTCAAGGCGTTTCTGGAAAGTCTCCCCGAAGTGGCCGAAGGCGGATACAGCGTCTTGATAGAGGGATAAATTCTGTACGCGCCGCGGGGAAAATAATTTTAAAATATAAGCTAAACATACAGGTTATTTTTCAGGCTGGGACGGCATAATTATATTATAAACAGACAAGCTTCAGGAAGACTAATCAGGGGGAACGGCGCGGAGCTTTGATGCGGGATAATTTTTTACACTTGAATTTTTTATCCGCTCTGTGGTAAAATTATTCTTGGATTGCTATAACAAATGGGGATGCAGACTAAAGAAAGAAGGTTTTTGCCAATGTCAGAAAGAAAAAAATATATTATTCCAACTTTAATTTTGATTATTATTCTGGCGCTGACTTCCTGCGCCTTTTTCAAATCCCTTTTTGGCGGAAAAAAAGAAGAAAACCCGCCCTCCGGCAGTTCCCAAATCGAGCAGTCCTCCTCCCGGGAAATTGTCTTTGAAGAAAGCCCGTCTCAAGCCGCGGTATCCCAAGAAACAAAGACCGAAAAATTCGAGGCCGCCGAAAAACGCATCTCCGAGGCGGTAAACTCGCTTGCGGATTTGAACTCCCTGCAAGAAACAGTCTCCAGCGCGGAGGAAGCCACAAAAGAAATTATGGCTTCTTTTGCGACGGTGATACAGGAAGCCGACTTCAACAAAGACGGCAAAGCGCAGGCCGCAATCCTTAAGTCCGGGAATTTGTTGCAGGACATTGTTCTCAATGTGGCTGTGCCCGTGATTGAGAAGCAATTCAGACAGCTTGTCGTCCTTGGGTATGAAGGCAGCGCCGCCGACATAGTCGACAAGTACGGTTCTTCCCTTGAAATTGTCTTTGTAATGAAGGAAGAGGACGTCTCTAAAATGACAGAGTTTCTGAAAGAAAACGGTCTTAGATCCGATGAACATTTCGTCATGGTGATGAACGCCGAAAAAGTTATGTCGCTTATCGGCAAATAAGGCTATAATTCCGGTTGAATTATTTGCGGCCCTGATGTATAATTGTTTTTGCTGAAAATTATATAAGGCAAATGCGCTATTGAGCGGGAAATAGTAACGGGATATACGCAAAAGAGAAAAGCCGCCGGAGGCTGAGAGCGGCTTTGCGGAGACTGTCCCGCGAAGGTGCGCCCGCCAGCATGGGAAGGGGAAAGCCCGTTATCTGCGGGCAATTATCCTCCCGCGCCCGGAAGCCGGCGTTATCTGGCTCTGACGAGTGATAAATCGGAGTGGTACCGCGGAGAAAAAAATCCGCCTCCGGCACAAGCCTGTGCCGGAGGCGTTATTTTTGTGATGAAAATACGTTTTGCGTCATATGATATATCAGCACGCATTATTTTGTAAATAGCCGGAGGATTTTATGTTTGACAATATCAGAGCCGATATAAAAAAAATTCAGGAAGACGATCCCGCCGCGCCGAACAAATTTCAGATTCTGTTCACCAGTCAGGGCCTGCATGCCTTAATTTTTCACCGCTTTAATCATTTTTTATTCACTCATCGCCTGAAATTTCTGGCCAGGTGGCTTGCTTTTATAGCGCGCTTTTTAACTAATATAGAAATTCACCCCGGGGCGCGGATCGGCAAAGGAATACTTATCGACCACGGCGCAAGCGTTGTGATTGGTGAAACGGCCGTTGTCGGGGACGGCTGCGTGTTTTTCCACGGGGCCACGCTTGGCGGGACAGGCAAGGAAAAAGGCAAGCGCCATCCGACAATCGGGAGCAACGTCTTTGTCGGGACGGGGGCAAAAGTTCTGGGAAATCTCTATATCGGCGACAATGCCCGCATCGGGGCGAACGCCGTCGTGCTCAAAGACGTTCCCCAAAACTGCACGGTTGTCGGCGTGCCCTCAAAAATTGTAAAACAGGACGGACTTCGCACCCATCATGCGGACGAAACGGAAGAACTTGAGCGTCAGATCAATTTGCTGCGTCTTGAGGTTCAGAAGCTCAGCGAACGCATTGCGGAGCTTGAAAACCGGGACGCGTAAAAATTGGCGAATTAAAAGAGAAAGAGAAATAGAGAGAAGAGAAAAGAAAGAAGCGCATGTTTTTTGACATGCGCTTTCCCTGATTGCCCCGCCTTTTGTGTGAGAAAGATAAGACAAAAATCCGGTTACTTTTCGCTGTTAAGCGCCGGATAAAAATTAGCCATTATCAATGGCTTCAGCAACAACCGCGGCTATAAAATTGATTAATCAGGGCATAACGTCTGAAATCCGCCTGAGTGTCTCACAATTTTTAAGAAAACGGCCGGCCTTTTTATTTGAAAAAACGTTGTGGTAAAACTATTAGTATTTACAGGTGAGAGCCTGGATCTTTGATAAAAAATAAATCTCCAGAACAAAACGTGCGGCTTGCTCAAATATGCGCTGTATCTGCCAAACCTGGTCTGGAAAGATAATAAATATAAGCGAAACCCCCCAGGCATGCTGTATCGCAGTTATGTATTTTATAACAGGATTTCTTTGTGTTCAGGCTGTTTTATGCCCCAACTGGCGTTTATAGCTGATAGCTAATTTTCTATCACAGGATAGCACGTTTTTAATATATAGTCAATAGCATTTTCGCATAAAATTTTCCTCTTTGCTTTGACAAGGCAAAAGTCTCTAAAAAAAACCCCTCAGACAGAGGGGTTTTAAAAAAAAAGAACTCTTATTGCGCCGCATATACGCTGACGCGCTTGCGGTTATGACCAAAATTCTCAAACTTTACGTTGCCGGACACAACGGCAAAAAGCGTGTCGTCGCCGCCGCGCATAACGCCGTTGCCGGGATGGATTTTTGTGCCTCTCTGACGCACAAGAACGTTGCCCGCAAGGACAAACTGGCCGTCCGCTCTTTTAACGCCAAGGCGTTTTGAATGGGAGTCCCGCCCGTTTTTGGTCGACCCCATTCCCTTTTTGTGGGCAAAAAATTGAAGATCAATTCTCAGCATTTATTACCGCTCCTCAGTTATTATTATTTTTATACTTTCCGGATAAGATTCCGCAAGCAGGGAAAGCTGCAGGCGCAAAGCCTCCAGCATGAATATGCCGCTGATGTCTATACTGTCCATGTCCAGCCGAAGCGAAACCAGATTGTCTTTGCATTCCACCAAAGCCGGAGCTTTGATAATTTCGGTCAGGCCGTTTGCGGCCATCTGCACGGCGGAGGAAACCCCCGCGCAGACTATATCAAAACCGCGAGCGCCATATCCCGCGTGACCCGTCACAGAGAAACCCCGCAAAACTTCCCTGTCTTTAAAAAATTCGGCCCTGATCATCGCCTAAATTTTGATAGACTCAATCTGGACTTTTGTATACGGCTGTCTGTGGCCCATTTTGCGCTTGGAATCTTTTTTGGATCTGTAGTTAAATACAACTATTTTTTTGCCTTTTCCGTTTTTCAGGACTTTTGCGCTGACGCTTGCGCCCTCAATAGAAGGCGAACCGGCCTTAAAGCCCGCGTCGCTGGACACCGCGACAACTTCTCCAAAGCTGACTGTTTCGTCGGCTTCCGCCTGGAGTTTTTCGATAAAAATAACATCGCCCTCGGAAACTTTATACTGTTTCCCGCCTGTCTTGATTACAGCGTACATAAAAATTCTTCTTTCGTTAAGATCTCGCTGCCGTGCGGCGCGGAAAAACCGACTTTTTATAAACCGACGGCAAGCGGCAGGATATATTTTATCATAGCGTTAACTATATGTCAAATATTTTGTTCCGTTTCGGACAAAAATATGCGTTTTTTTCATAAATCAATCCGTTTGTGATAATAATCAAAGACGGCTTCAACCTGAAAACCGCTGTTTTTGTATAGATTAAACGCAACCATGTTGCTTTCTTCAACCTCAAGATAAATTTTATTATAGCTTTGAGATGTAATCCCCTCAAGAACCGCACTCAAAAAATCCCGCCCGAACCCTTTCCCGCGGTATTCCGGCGATATCGAAAAGCCATAAATTGCGAACACGCCCTCATGGGATTCAATGCGCATTTTGCCCACTATTTTGTCCCCGGCGAACGCAATTTTCGTGTCGCTTAAATCCCGGGGAGAAATCTCGCCGGCGCTTTCCAGTCCGAACGCGGCTTTATCAAGCGCCAGAACCGCGGCGGCATATTCTTCGCCCGCGTTTTTAACTTCCAGCCCGTTCCTGCTGCCGGGCGCATAATTAGAAGCTTCAAAGCGCATTCTGAGCTCCGTGTTTGAAAAAGAAAAGCCGCCGCGCCCAAGCCACCCGGCAAGCCGTGTGTCGGCCCGGTTGACAATTGCGATAAGTTTTTTCAAATTCCCGGAGAACGCCCGGCGCAGTTCGCCGTACATCAATTCAAAAGCCGCTTCTTCTTCGCTGATGAACGTGACTTCAGCTTCGCCCGGAACAAAATAGTTGAGGGCAGCGTATCCCGTGAGCGCATCGCCCGCTCTGTACAGAATATGCGCTGAGCGCTCGCGGCAATCTGTTCTAAGCGTGTCCGCGTCAAGTTTGTAAATCAAATTTTTGCCCGCCGCAAAAGCTGCAACTTCCGCAAGCTCTCTTCCGGAAAGGCTTTTTGTGAAGACGGCTCTGCCGGTCATAATAACGCTCCTTAATATTTCGCCGTCAAATTATTTGCTGAAATATTGTTTTTCTCTATTGGATTTTTTCAAATCATGCTGTATAATATAACAAAAGACTTTACTAATGCAAATAAATTATATCACAAGCAAGTCGAGGTTGCAATCTTTATGAATGAGAAATATATAGACTCGTCGTGTCAGTTATGCGGGAAAAAGTTAAGCGAGACGGATGACGTTGTCGTCTGCCCGGTATGCGGCGCGCCGCACCACAGAAGCTGTTACAAAAGCCTGGGCCACTGCGCGGATGAGGACAGGCATTTTCTAAACCAGGAATGGGAATCCCAGGAAACTTCGCAGGACAGCCAAAAACAGGATTACTTCCGCTGTCCCCGCTGCAGCACGCCTAACCCCTCCGAAAATGTCTTCTGCGAAATCTGCGGCTATCCTCTCTCCATTGCCCCGCAGGACGCGGGCGGCGGTAATAAGGCCCTGCCTTTTAAAAAGACGGGCGCGCCGTTTGAGTCTGTCGGCGGGCAGCGACAGGATCCGGGCGAGGTGCCTTTCGACGTTTACTCAAGTCCATATGGCGGCCTGGACCCCGAAGACGAAATCGAAGGCGTGTCCGCACACGAGCTGGCAATATTTATCGGAAGTAATTCTTCGTCTTACTATATTCCTAAATTTAAATCCCTTGAGGAGCGAAGGCTGAAAATATCCTGGAATGCCAGCGCGTTCTTTTTCGGCGCCCTCTCTTTGGGTTTTATCTATTATCTCTACAGAAAAATGTACGCCTTTGCGGTTCCGCTTCTGCTCTTGTTTTTGGCTTATATTGTCCCCATAATGTACGTCGCGTTTGGGATAGACCCTGTAAGCCTGAACCTGAACAATTTGACTCCTTTTCAGACTTCAATGATGAACTTTGCCTCAAATATGCAAATTGTCAACATTGGCGCCGCTTTTCTCAGCGGTTTTTTCGCCAATTTTCTTTACAAGAACCATGTCTATGGCCGGATTGAAAAAATCCGCGAGAAAAATCTGCCCAAAGAGCAGTATAAACCTATGCTCCGCGAAAAGGGCGGCATAAATTATACTGTCGTAATCATTGCCGTGATAATAATAGCGCTTTCGTTCGTACTTCTCAGCCTTGGGCACTATTATCTTAAGCTTCTTCCCCTTGGCCCGCCCTCTTGAATATTACCAGGAGATTGACAAGGCGGCAAATTGGGAATAATAAAAAAATCCTAGTAAGTCAAAAAAAGAAAAGGGCGTCTGAAATGAAAATCAAAAAAGCCGTAATTCCCGCCGCCGGACTTGGCACAAGAGTGCTCCCCGCTTCCAAGTCCATGCCCAAGGAAATGCTCCCGATAGTGGACAAGCCCGCAATCCAGTATATCGTCGAAGAAGCGGTCGCTTCCGGTATAAGCGACATACTTATTATTACCAGCCGCGGCAAAACTACCGTAGAGGATCATTTTGACCGCTCTCCGGAGCTGGAGAAGCGTTTGCTGGACTCCGGAAAAACGGATATTTATAAACAAATGCTCGCCATTTCTGAAATGGCAAATATTCACTTCCTGCGCCAGCAGGAGGCCGGGGGCCTTGGCCACGCCGTTCTCTGCGCGAAATCTTTTGTTGGCGGCGAGGCTTTTGCGGTTCTGTACGGCGACGACGTAATAATCGGGGATAATCCCGTCTGCAAGCAGCTCTGCGACGTTTATGACGAGTTCGGCAAAGGCGTCGTTGGCATGAAAGAAGTTTCCTGGGAACAGATCAAAAAATACTCCTCCCTTAAGACAGCGCCTGTGAGAGAGGGCGGCAATGTATATTCCGTGACGGACATGGTTGAGAAACCCCCCACAAGAGAGAAAGCCTTCTCGCGCTTTTCTATTTTGGGGCGCTGTGTTCTGCCTGCTTCTGTGTTTCCTGTTTTGGAGACTATACCAAAAGGCGTCGGCGGGGAACTGCAGCTGACGGACGCAATGGCTGTGCTGTCGCGCAGCGAGGGAATGTATGGCGTGGATTTCATCGGCAGGCGCTACGATATGGGCAGTAAGCTGGGCATATTGCAGGCTTGCGTGGAGCTTGGGCTGGCTCACGAAGAAATCGGGGAGGATTTCCGGAAATATCTTCAGGGCATTGCGTCTTCGCTCTAAAAAAATAAAACAGGCTCCCAAAAAACCCTGCGTCTGCCGTCTGGCCAAACGCAGGGTTTTTTAATTTATTTATTGCATCAACACGCGCGTTCTCTTGCAAGGCACTCAATCTTGCAGTCGATTTTCTCCAGATATTTATAAAGCTCCTGAATCTTTAGTTCGACATTCTCTTTGTGCTCGACTAATAATTCCCTGCGCTGGTCCAAAGTCGAAGACCCTTGGGAGCAAAGCTCCACAAAATCGCGGATTTGTTTTATTGACATCCCTGTTTTTTTAAGGCAGCATATAAGCCCCAGCCATTCCAGATCCGCCTCCGAATACAGGCGGATCCCGCTTTCGCTTCGGCCGACATGCGGCAGAAGACCTTCTTTTTCATAATAGCGCAGTACATATGTGCTAAGACCCGTTTTTTCCGAAACTTGTTTGATCGTGGCTTTCACTAAAAAAATTCCTCCTCAAAAATAAAATTTGCTCTTGACTTAGAGTTAACACTAAGGTTTATGATTAAATCATAAAGCAAACGCCCCAAAAAGTCAAGCGTAATCTAATCGCAGGGGCGGCAGTCTGCCGAGCGGCATATCTGCAGCTTCCAAAAACAGGAGGAAAACTAAAACTAAAATGAAAACAATAAAATTTGGTACAAGCGGCCTTACAGTCCCGGCAATCGCTGTCGGCTGTATGCGCATACACTCCCTTTCGGAGAAAGAAGCGGAGGCTTTCGTGCAAACCGCCCTGGAAAACGGCGCGAATTTCTTTGACCATGCCGATGTTTACGGACGGGGAACCTGTGAGGAAATTTTCGCCAAAGCAATTCACATGAACGCCGGTGTCCGGGAAAAAATTATTTTGCAGTCCAAGTGCGGCATAGTCCCCGGAAAGTGCTTCGACTTCTCCAAAAAATATATCCTGGAAGCCGTTGACGGGATACTTTCGCGGCTTAAAACAGAATATCTGGACGTTCTGCTTCTTCACAGGCCCGATATGCTTGTGGAACCGGAAGAAGTCGCGGAAGCCTTCGACGAATTGCAAAGCGCGGGTAAAGTCCATTTCTTCGGCGTTTCCAACCAAAAGCCCGCGCAGATCAGGCTTCTGCAAAAATATGTCAGGCAGCCGTTTGTCGCAAACC
>JAITEB010000039.1 GCA_031282245.1 Oscillospiraceae bacterium
CTGGGTGGACGCCATCGCGACGGACCACGCCCCGCATACCCCCGCCGATAAAGCCGCGGGAGCAAACGGTATTTCCGGGATAGAACACGCCTTCGCTTCGGTGAACACCGCGCTGGTAAAATCCGGGGAAATCTCACTGAACTGTCTCAGCAGGCTTATGTCAAAAAATCCCGCTGATATAATGGGGCTGAAAAAAGGCCGGCTTCAGGCCGGCTTCGACGCGGATTTTGTCCTGCTTGACCCGGACAAAAAAATAACTGTTAAGGCCGCCGAAATGCTTTCGCGAGGCAAAAACACGCCGCTGGACGGCCGGGAACTTTTCGGAGAAATTATTGCGACAGTCAGGAAAGGAAAAATAACATATGCAAAATAACGCGCACGCCATGGACCGGCTCTTTGAAGCCGTCGAAGAAAAAGGACCCGTCTGCCTTGGGCTGGACACGGATATCTCTTATATCCCGGAAAACTTTGCGGCCAGGTTTTCCACAATTTCAGAAAAGCTTCTCAGCTTCAACAAGGCCATTATAGACGCAACCCTTGACATCGCGGCCGCATACAAACCGCAAATCGCCTACTACGAAGCCTGCGGCCTTGAGGGTTTGCGCGCCTTTGCCCAGACCTTGGAATATATCCGGAAAAAAGGCGCAATCGCCGTCTCGGACGTCAAGCGCGGCGATATTGCCAAAACAGCCGGGATGTACGCCCGGGCGCACTTCACCGGGGATTTCGAGACTGATATTATCACAGTAAATCCCTACATGGGCATGGACACGCTGGAACCGTTTTTCCCATATCTGCGAAAAGGCAAAGGGCTTTTTGCGCTTATCGCCACGTCCAACAAAGGTGCGCCGGACATAGAGGGAATAAAAACCGAAAGCGGCGAAAAAGTGTACCAGCTTGCCGGAAGAATGATTCAGCGGGCCGGAAGCGCTTTTATCGGCGAACGCGGCTATTCGGCGATCGGCGGGGTTGTTGGCTGCACTGACGTTCAGGAGACAAAATTTATCAGGCAGGCTTTGCCCGGCGTTTTCTTCCTGATACCAGGCTATGGCGCGCAGGGCGGCGCGGCGGAGGACATCGGCGCCTATTTTAGCGGCGGAAACGGCGGGATTGTCAATTCTTCGCGGGGGATACTTCTGGCCCGCAAAAAGCCGGAATTTTCCGGGCTTAATTTTGACGAGGCCGCCCGCGCGGAGACTCTGCGCATGAGGGAGGAACTGCGTTGCCATATCAAATAAGTAAAATTTTAGCAAACGCGGCAGTAAGTTCAGATGTGATGCTTATGCGCACTGCCTGGAGCGAAAAGCCAAAGCCGGGACAATTTTTCATGCTGAGAATGCCCGAAAATTCCCCGGTTTTGCTGGCTCGCCCGATAAGCGTCCACGACTGGGAAAACGGAATTTTATCGCTTTTATATCAGGTTGTCGGGAGGGGCACAGGCGCTTTTTCCCGGCTTAGGCCCGGCGATAAAATAGGCCTTTGGGGGCCTTTGGGCAACGGCTTTAATTTTCCAGATCCCGGAAAGATCGCCCTGGTCGGCGGCGGGATTGGTATTGCGCCGCTTTACTATCTGGCAAAAAATATACCTGCCAAAGCGACCGCTTTTCTGGGCTATCGCAGCGAACCCTTTGCTTTGGAAAATTTCGGGGGCTTTTGCGAAAGCGTGAAGATTTCCTCCGAAAGCGGTTTTGGCGGGCATTTCAAAGGCTTTGTCACCGAGCTTTTGGAACGGGAAATCGGCGCTTTTAAAGCAATCTACTGCTGCGGGCCGACGCCCATGATGAAAGCTGCCGCTGAACTGTGCGGAAAATACGGTGTACCGGCTTTTGTCTCGCTGGAAAACAAAATGGCCTGCGGAATTGGCGCGTGCCTGACCTGCACCTGCGCAAACAGTTCCGGGAGGCATGCGCGGACTTGTCTGGAAGGCCCTGTGTTCAGGGCTGAGGAGGTATTTTTTGATGCTTGAAACCACGATAAACGGCATCAAGTTTAAAAACCCTGTGATTGCCGCTTCGGGGACTTTTGGCTTCGGCGCGGAATTTTCCGGATATTTTGATGTTTCGCTTCTGGGCGGCATCGCTTCAAAAGGGCTGACCCTTAACCCCCGGGAGGGCAACGCCGGGCAGCGCATGCTCGAAACTCCTTCTGGAATGCTCAACAGCGTCGGCCTGCAAAATCCGGGGCTGCGCGCCTTTGTCGCCGAAGAACTGCCACGCATGAAAAAATACAGGACGAATATTATCGCGAACCTGAGCGGTTCCTGCGAGGGGGATTATCTGGCGGGAGCGGAAATTCTGGACGATTCCGGCATTGACATGATTGAGCTGAATATTTCCTGCCCAAACGTGAAGTCCGGCGGGATGGCCTTTGGAATAAAAGCGGACGTTGCGGCGGCTCTGGTTTCGGCTGTCCGGCGCAAAGTCCGGCGCAAGCCGCTTATGGTGAAGCTTTCGCCCAATGCCGAAAATATCGCCGAGATGGGTAAAGCCTGCGAAGCCGCTGGAGCGGACAGCCTTTCGCTTGTGAACACTTTTTCCGGGCTTGCGATAAATATTTACACACGCAAGCCGTTTTTTGAAAACGTGATCGCGGGGCTTTCCGGCCCCGCCATAAAGCCGCTGGCCCTGCGCATGGTGCGCGACGTTTATAAAGCCGTGAAAATTCCTGTGGTTGGCATGGGAGGCATTGCCGGCTGGACGGATGCGGCGGAGTTTATTATGGCAGGCGCAAGCTTAGTTCAGGTCGGCACGGCAAATTTCACAAAGCCGGACATCTGTCTTGATATAATACGCGGCCTGGAGCGCTTCCTGGCCGAACAAAATATTACATCTCCGGATGAACTAAGAGGGATAATCTAAATGGACTATAAAAAAATTTTTGTGCATTTCATGGTACGCTCCGGCGCGCTTACTTTCGGGGAGTTCACGCTGAAAAGCGGCCGCAAATCGCCATATTTTATAAACACAGGGAAATATAACACCGCCGCCCAAATAAGCGCTCTGGGCGACTTTTACGCGGCGTGCATTAACGGCAATATTCCCCCGGAGGAATACGACATGCTCTACGGCCCGGCCTACAAAGGCATACCGCTTGTGGTTTCCGGCGCTTCCGCGCTTTTCCGGAACTATAATATAGACAAGCCCTTTGCCTTTAACCGCAAAGAAGCGAAAGACCACGGCGAAGGCGGGCTTTTGGTCGGCTATGCCCCGAAAAACGGCGACAGGGTTCTCATAATTGAGGACGTTATGACCTCCGGCAGATCCATCCGCGAAAGCTTCCCGATTTTGAAAGCCGCCGCGGATATTAAGCTTAAATATGAGCTTATCTCCGTTGACCGCATGGAGCGCGGGACGGGCGGCAAAAGCGCTGTTCAGGAAATTGAAGACGAATTTGGCCTGAAAGTTTTTTCGATTGTGAATATTCTGGATGTGATAAAATATCTTCACAATCAGCCCGTTGACGGCACGGTCTATATCGACGACAAAATAAAAAGCCGGATTGAATCCGGCCTTGCATATTAAATATTTACTGCCAAAATTTCCTGTGCAATTTCTTCAAGCTGACAGAATTCAGTAAGCTGCGCGATTTTCTGCCGGTAAGCCGCCGCGCCCCTCAAGCCTCTCATATACCAGGCGGCATGTTTCCGCGCTTCGCGCATTCCGTGCGCTTCCCCCATGTCCTCGCAAAGCAGACGAATATGCCGCAGCATCACTTCAAATTTTCCCTCAAGGGAAATTCCCTCAAATTCCCGCCCTTCCAGAAAAGCCCGTATCTCCGCAAAAACCCACGGCCTTCCGCAAGCCCCGCGCCCGACCATCAGCAGATCCGCGCCTGTTTCGTCAAGCATTTTCCTGGCGGAAAGCCTGTCTGTAATATCTCCGTTGGCAATAACTGGAATTTTTACGGCTTTTTTAACGTCCGAAATCGCGCGGATATTCACGGGCGGCGCGTACATCTGGGCGCGCGTCCTGCCATGGACGGCAATCGCCGCCGCCCCGTTCGCCTCAAGAACTTTAGCGACTTCCGCCGCGTTGATATTATCATTGTCCCAGCCAATTCGTATTTTTGCAGTAATCGGCAGCGGCACAGCTTTCGCCGCCGCGCGGACAATCCGCCCCGCAAGCGCGGGATTTTTCAAAAGGGCGCTGCCGCCGCCGTTTCCCGCAACTTTGTGGGCGGGGCAGCCCATATTAATATCAATAATATCCGGGCAATACCGCATGCAAATCCGCGCGGCTTCGGCGACCGTCTCCGGCTCGTCGCCAAAAATCTGGACGGCCATGGGCCGCTCCTCCTCCGTAATAGAAAGAAGCTCCGCCGTTTTCCTCCCGGACATGACCAAACCTTTTGCGCTGGCCATCTCTCCGACAAGATACGCTGCGCCGAATTCCTTGCACACTTTCCTGAACGCGTGGCCGGCCACGCCCGCCATGGGCGCAAGCGCCGCGCTTCTCCCGTCTATAAAGACATTGCCTATCAGCACAGAATTTCAAACCCCTTTAAAATTTGCCCCGGCAAAACAAAAGGGCCGCGCGGTCAAAGCCCGCACGGCCCTTTTTTCGCTCAATCAAAGGCTTACAGTTTTTCCACTTTTTTCTCAAACAAAAGACTTTCTTCGCTTTCTTTATCAAAAAGATGAATCTTGTTTACGTCAATCGCCATCGTAATCACATCGCCGGAATCGGTATTATCTCTCGGGGAAACCCTTGCGGTGAGACTATAGCCCGCAAAGTTGACATAGAGATAAGTCTCCGCGCCCATCATTTCAGTGACTTCAACCTCGCACTCAAACTTGCCGGAAGCGGCGTTAGCCAGGACATTTTCTTCGTCGCGGATATTTTCCGGACGGATACCCAGGATAACTTCTTTCCCGACATAGCTATCCAGGTTAGTGGCTTTTGCGGCGACTGCGGGAGGAATGTCAACAGTGCAAGTATGGTCGGCGTCTCCAAAACTGACGCTGTACTTTGAGCCGTTCTTACCCACCGTCGCGTTTTCAATAAAGTTCATCTGCGGCGAGCCGATAAATCCCGCAACAAAGACATTAACCGGATTAGAATAAAGGTTCGTCGGCGTATCGACTTGCTGAATAAGGCCGTCTTTCATAACGACTATTCTGTCGCCCATGGTCATAGCCTCGGTCTGATCATGCGTAACATAAATAAACGTAGTCCCCAGGCGCTTATGAAGTTTTGCAAGCTCTGTCCGCATCTGAGCGCGCAGTTTGGCGTCAAGGTTTGACAGCGGTTCGTCAAGAAGGAAAACGCGCGGATCGCGCACGATAGCGCGCCCAAGGGCGACCCTTTGCCGCTGGCCGCCGGAAAGCGCCTTCGGCTTTCTGTCGAGCAGGTGTTTAATATCAAGTATCTGCGCCGCTTCTTCAACTTTTTTACGGATTTCTTCTTTTGGAACCTTGCGGAGTTTAAGACCGAAAGCCATGTTTTCAAAAACAGTCATATGTGGGTAGAGCGCGTAGTTCTGGAACACCATTGCGATGTCCCTGTCTTTTGGAGCCACATCGTTGACAAG
>JAITEB010000005.1 GCA_031282245.1 Oscillospiraceae bacterium
GCTTTTCTGCACGAAGCGGAGGATTAACCCGGTAGACGGTTTCATCGTTCAGCAAAAGGTGGTGCGGCTCCGCTTCGCAGGTGATGTTGACCGCGCCAGTTTTTTTCGCGGCGATAATTGCGTTTATCGCGCCGATACAGCTCACATGGCAGACATGAAGCCGCGCTCCCGCGCGCGCGGCCATTTTCACATCCCGAAAAGTCATAAGCTCCTCGGCGAGATAAGAATCAAACGCGGCAAGTCCGGCTTCTTCCTCGTGGCACATCAGCCCCATACCGCGCTCACCGGCTTTTTTCATGGCGGCCAGCATGACCTTTGAGTCTGCAACGCCCGCGCCGTCGTCAGAGAGCCATTTCACTTCCCCGTCAAGCCAGTCGATATGCTCCAGCGTCCTGCCGTCAAAATTTTTCGTTATAGAAGCCGTCTGGTGGACTTCTATCAGCCCAATTTCTCCGGCTTTTCTGCGGACATAATTTATTATGGACATATCGGAACAGACGGGCAAAGTGTTCGCCATAAGATTCACAAAAGTGTAACCGCCCCGCGCGGCCGCGCGGCTGCCGGACTCTATGTCTTCTTTTTGAGTGTAGCCGGGGTCGCGGAAATGGGCGTGCAGATCCACAAAGGCAGGCATCAGCGCTTTTCCGCCGCCGTCGAGCGTCTGCCGCTCGCCTTCGGCGTTCAGGCTTTTGCCGAATTCAAAGATTTTTCCGTCTTTGGCAAGAACTTCTCCAAAAAAATCATTTTGCCAGTCTATAATCCGGACGTTTTTTATAAGCATAGGACTTTCCTTTCTGTGTGCGTATGCCGGGCGTATATAAATTCCCGCGTTTTAAATCTCTCTTTCAAGGCCGAGAAGCCGCATGATCAGCGCCATCCTGCAAAAAAAAGCCCCTTCCGCCTGTTTGAAATACCAGGCGCGGGAGTCGTCGTCCATATCGGGCGAGATTTCGTCAACGCGCGGCAGAGGGTGCAGGACAATCATATTTTTTTTTGCGCGGCGCATTTTTTCTTTGTTTAAAATATATCTCCCGGAAAGGCGGTGATATTCGGCGTAATCCTGGAAACGCTCTTTCTGAATGCGCGTCATGTAAAGCACGTCCAACTCCGGCAGGTTTTTCTCCAAATCGGGCGAAAAAATAAGCCGCCGACCGTCCAGCCCGTCCAGGTATTCCCCCGGTACAGCCAGCTCCGGCGGGGAAATCAGAATAAAGCGCGTGCTTGCAAAAGGAGCAAGCGCCGCAATCAGCGAGTGCACAGTCCGGCCGTATTTCAAATCGCCGCATATCCCTACAGTCAGCCCGCCAAAAGCGCCGAAGCGGTCGTGGATTGCGAACATGTCCGCAAGGGTCTGGGTCGGATGCTCGTTTGCGCCGTCTCCGGCGTTTATCACGGGGATCCGGGAGACAGCCGCCATTTTTTCCGGGGTGTGCGCCACCGGGTGCCGGACGGCGACTATATCAGAGTAAATACTCACCATGCGGCAGGTATCCTCCGGGCTTTCGCCCTTCTGGGCGGAACTGCTGGAAACGTCCGCAAAGCCGACGACATTGCCCCCCATCCGCAGCATGGCGCTCTCAAAAGAAAGGCGGGTTCTTGTGCTCGGCTCAAAAAAAAGACTTGCCAGAACTTTCCCCGCGCAGGCGCTTGAGTAATCAGCGGGGCGGCGCCTTATTCCCTTGGCAAAGTTCAGAAGCGAAAGAAGCTCCTCCGGGGACAGGTCGGAGAGCTTTAATAAATGCCGCACAAAAAATCCCCCTATGAAAAAAATTTTTCGGCAGGGCTTTTGAGCAAAAATAAAACACCTTTCTATCTGAAGGACGAAAAGGTATTAACCGGCAACACTATTGTTTTGACAGGCCATTCCGTCTTTCGGACGCGCAAAAAGCTTATCTGCCGCAACTGCATTTTTGATATTCTACCATGGAGGGGGGCGCGCTGTCAATAAAGCGCGCAAAAAATCGCCTTTTTTTTACTCCGCCCTTGCCGAAAGAATCCGCTCCAGACAGATATTAAGCGCGTCGCCGCCGCTTTCGGCGGGCACATCGGGGAAAGTGCCGAATTCCTCGTTACAGGCGCCGTCGGGGTTGATTCCGTACTGGCAGGAGTACCGGAAAATAATCCCGCTGTTTGGCAGAGCGGTCATCAAAGGGTCGAAGCCGATCCCGTCGCCGCCGGTTCTTGTTCCCACAAGAGTTGCAAAGTTATTTTTCTTTGCGGTCAGGGCAAAGCTTTCCGCAGCCGAATAGCAGTGCTCGTCCACCAGAAGCCATATCTTGTTGCTGTAAAGCGGCTTTTTGTTGCTTGGCCGGAACAGCAGAGAATTGTCGTAAACAAAATAGCTTAAATCCTCAAGGTCGTTTTTGGACAGGTTTTTAAACTCCGGCAAGTTTTCAAGCGGCTTTATTTTCCCGCTTAAGTTCAAAGACTGCAAATAGCCGGCGGACTCCAGGCCATTCTTGAGTAGCATATATTCATCCGCCCTGTAAGCCACATTGCCGGGCAGAAGCGGCTTTAAAATGTTTTCGGTGTAGTAAATGCTGCTGCCGCCCTGGTTGCCCCTTATGTCAATAATAAGGTTGCTGTAAGACGCAATCGAACGATAAAAATCCATCAGCCGCTCGCCGTCGTCTTTGATATATCTCAGCTCAAACGAGGGAATCTTCACATAAGCAATTTTTTCCTTGACTATAGTCCTAAGCTGCAGCCCGCTGTTTGCCTGTACGCGTTTCTGTTCGCCGAAAAGCCCATGCTCGGCTTCTTTTCCAGCGAAAATTTGATAATTCCGGCGGCTGACGGGGTTGTCTATAATACCTGCAAGGTATTCGCCGCCGTCAATATTTTCGTAAACTTCAAGACAGTCATTGTATTCAGAATATTCAAGCATTTT
>JAITEB010000049.1 GCA_031282245.1 Oscillospiraceae bacterium
TTGTGGATGGCTTTCGAGCATACGACAGCTGGGCGCAGTCGGTCGATGACCACGGCCAATTTCTGGCGGGACTTCCACGATATTCTAAAATTATTGGCGAGACCGACTATAAAGCCGCCTGCCGCGCCATCAAGGCCGCCGGCTACGCCACCGCGCCGGATTACGCCGACGTGCTCATCAAGACGATTCAGACTTATGGTCTGAACTTTTACGACCCCGGAGGGAAATTCTGGCCTGAATCATCTCCAGAACCATCTTTAGAAGTAAAAACTTATACAGTCCAGCCCAGCGACAGTTTTTGGAAGATTGCGGCGGAACAGCTGGGAAACGGAAATCGCTACAAAGAACTCGCGGAATTTAACTGGCTGACACCGGAGAGCATTATTTTTCCGGGTCAGGTTTTGAAAATTCCGGAATAAAATAAAAATCCCCATGGAAGCCTAAAATTTCCATACATCTTCATCCTACTTTCTTTTGGGAAAAATGACAAATCATACATCTTGCCAAAAGAAAGGTATACTGATATAATTAAATTAAATAATTTAATATGTACCAGAATGATACTTTTCTGGGCAAAACCTAAAAGGCGGTATGTAATGCTAGTTACATATTGGCCTTTTTGTGCTCTGTCAATTATAAACCTAATCTCCGCCATTAGGAACAAAGGCGAACCCGGTCCAGGTATTTTTCTTCGAATAGGCGTTCGCATTTGTTTTTTTAGAAAGAGGAACATTACTTGTGAAAAAGAATAGATTAGTTGCCCCTGTACTAAAATGGGTTGGTGGAAAACGGCAATTACTTGACGCCTTCACGTCATTACTTCCCGACAGGGTTACTACATATTGTGAGCCATTTGTAGGCGGCGGCGCATTGCTTTTCGATTTGCAACCAAAAATCGCCTATGTTAACGATATTAACAACGAGTTAATCCGCGTCTATGAAATTATAAAAAACAATGTAGAAGCCCTTATTACAGCTTTACAGGGTTTTAAAAATGAAGCGGAGTATTTTTATGCCGTCCGCGATTGGGACAGGGACAAGGCAACATATTCTTCTTTGACTGACATTCAAAAGGCGGCTCGGATAATATATTTGAATAAGACTTGTTATAACGGCTTGTTTAGAGTAAATAGCGCGGGAGAGTTCAATTCGCCTTTCGGAAACTACCGTAACCCTAATATTGTTAATGCCCCGGTGCTCCGAGCGGTTAGTTCATATTTGAAAGCCGCTACTGTTCATTTGACTTCTCTTGATTATGCGGAAGTTTTGCGGGCGTTGCCGAAAGGGGCATTTGTCTACCTTGACCCGCCTTATGACCCGGTTTCAGACACTTCCAGCTATACGGGTTACGCAAAGGGCGGCTTTTCTCGTGATGAGCAAATAAGACTTCGTGAGTCTTGCGACGAATTGCACAAGAGGGGTTTGCAGTTTATGCTTTCTAATTCCGCAACTGATTTTATTAAAGAGCAATACGCAAAATATAGTATTACTATTGTTAAGGCCAAACGGACTATAAATTCCGATGCGGCAAAGCGCGGGGAAATTGATGAAGTGGTGGTGAGAAACTATGAGTAGCCCACCGAAAAGCCTAAATGATACTGCATGGGAGCTGCTATTTGAAAAGTACGATATTTTGGCTTGCATTGATGCACAAGGGCGGTTTGAGATTTCGGTGGCACAAATAAAAGAATTCAGAGAACCTCGCCTTATGGCAAAATTTGACCACACGATAAATTTGCCGAAAATTTTTGTCGATAACCGTTTGGCTATTCTGCCAATTACACGGGGAGACTACGTTATATCGCATTTCGATGCTTATCACAAATTTGAAGCTGATAATGAGCCTATAACAAGGGTCTCATTACCAACATATATACAAAGCCTTGATTCGACGAATATACCCAGTGAAGCCATTGCGTTAAATTGCGCCGTCGCTGCGGGTATTGTCGCTGACTTCCTGCAGGATGAAGATATAGTTTCTACTGTGTCGGGGCGTATGGGTTCTGGGTCTTTTGCCTTTAATATAGCAAATTCAAAAACAAATATGCCTTGTACTGTGCAGGTAACTAATTCGCAAATAGAGATTGACGCCGCTTATGAGGGGGTAAAAGGATTAGCCCTGTTTGAAGCCAAACGCGACTTGCCCAAGGATTTTTTAGTACGACAGCTTTATTATCCGTTTAGAGTATGGCAACGCCGTGTTACAAAAACAGTCCGTCCGCTTTTTCTTGTATACTCAAACGGAATATACAGGTTGTATGAGTACGATTTTCAAGATTTGAATAATTATAATTCGCTCGTACTTGTTAAACAGAAAAATTACTCCGTTGAAGATACTACTATTGAGATAAGCGACATTCAAAGTGTACTGTATCAGGCAAGGATAGAGCAAGAGCCAAAAACACCTTTCCCGCAAGCTAATAATTTCAAGCGGGTAATAAATATTTGCGAATTATTAAATGAACAAGAATTAAACCGGAATGACGTAACGGAACAATACGCTTTCGACGCAAGACAAACAAATTACTATACAGACGCGGCGCGGTATCTTGGTTTGCTCGAAAAGAAAAGAAAAGGTTCAACGCCGATTTATTCTTTGAGCGATAAGGGAAAGCGTATACTGAATTTAAGTTTCAAGCAGCGTCAGCTAGCGTACTGTAATTGCATTTTATCGCACAAAGCTTTTGGCGACACTCTCCGAAAATATTTTGAAAGCGGATGTATGCCGTCAACTGGGGATATTGTGGGTATTATGAAGCAATCAAAGCTTTTTAATATAGGAAGTGACGATACCTTTGAACGTCGTTCTTCCACAATCAAGGGGTGGTTAAATTGGATAATAGGGCTTATTAACGAATAGCTGTTTTTCACGATAATTGCCAGTCCAGATGGTAATTTCGCAACTTGCGGTCAACTTAAATTTTCGCATAACTGCGAAGATTTGGAGCCCGAATAGCATGAATATTAAGCAAAATTAAAAGCCGCACAAAGTAAAAACTCTTATACGGCAATATAGTTATCAGGCAAAATATTTAATTTTTCATTGACATTTTTATCTAATTTCGCTTAGTTTTTACGAAAATAGCTTAGCGTTGCTTAATTATTCTTAACTCAATAAACCGCACAACAAAAGCAAAACCCGCTTAATCGCAATGATTAGGCGGGTTGAAATTTGGCGGAGAAGGAGGGATTCGAACCCTCGGGCGCTATCAACGCTTACACGAGTTCCAGTCGTGCCCCTTAGACCAGCTCGGACACTTCTCCTAAAATAATTTAATGCAAATATTATATCAGAATATATTATGAAAATCAAGAGTTTTTATTTAAATTATAGTTAACGGCATTTATAAGTGTAAAGGTAAATGATATAATAAAACCATGGCATATCCTGTAAAAATGAGGCGAGCCGCCCTGGAAACACTGCATAAAGGTCATAGGAGAATCTTGAGAAAGAAAGCGGTTCATTAGAAAACAGAGCTCTTGAGCGCAGACCCTATAAAATCGACCGTGACGCACTGCTTAAATATTGCGAAGAAAATCCCTTCGCAACACATATAGAAACCGCAGCTTTCTTTATAATTGTAACGAGAGAGGCATTCGTCACGCAAAGAAGGCTTTGGTAATTATACGTAAAAAAAGACAACCCGGTACATAGAGCGCGATGAACAGCAACGAACAGAGTTTGTCGAGACGGTAAACACCCTGCCCGACGACACAGAGTTTTACGCCGATTAATCCGGCTTTGAGGAACATTATTCTCGCACACATGGCTATTCCCCGCCCCCCCGCCTCCGTGAAATTTGATTGGCGGAGGAAGTCTTCATCGTTCTCGGCTCTGGGCTTGCCGCCGAGCGGGTCGCCGTCGCGCTGTTCAGCCCGCAGGCGATTCCCTTGTTGCCGTTCTAGTTGAATGCGTAGAAGTTCACACTGGCGCGGGCATATACTCCGCTGTAAATTTGTGAGCGTTCCATAATTGTCTCGCAGGCGGTGTCCACGATGCCGGGCGCCGTGGTGCAGCTCGCGTCCTGAATTTCTATGGTCATATGTTCGCCCCCTATGTTTTGGCTTCGATTCGCTGGTATAAAATTACAGTCGGGCTGCGGCAAAGCAGTGCCGGAATCAAAAATAATTTGATTCCGGCACTGCTTGTTTCTGGAGGCGCTACCCGGATTTGAACCGGGGATAAAGGTTTTGCAGACCTCTGCCTTGCCTCTTGGCTATAGCGCCGCATTTATTGAAATACAGCTAATAAATTATAATCTATCCGGACAAAAAAAGCAAGAGCAATTATGCATATTTTTTTGCAAAAACGGCTGGCTTTTTTAATTATAGATCTCTGCAAAGAGCGGGCAGCAACGAAAAAAATTCACCCCTGCCCGCGGAATCTATTCGTTTTTGTCCGATTTACCGGAATCCTTTTTTGAAGACTTACGCGAAGGCAGCAGAAGCAGCTTTCTCTTCCCGGCCCGCCTTGCGGCATACCCAAGCTGCGCCTCGCGGTAGACTATCTCCAAAGCCCTCCCCAAGTCCTCCGACCCAAAAGCTTTGACGCTGCCCCTCGTCGCGGCGCGGAAATCGGCAAGCTCTCCGCCGGGCATGTCGCGGATTGATTTAAGCGCAGCCGCCATTTCCTCCGCGCCGTTGAAAGTGTAACCGTTCAGGCCGTCCACAACCTGGTTTTTGTTCATCTCGTCATATCTCTGAATTACGGGCAGACCCATGGCCATAGCCTCCAGCATGGAAATGGAGTAAGTGTCCGAAAGCGAGGCCGTCACATAAGCGTCGCCGGCGGCGTAGTAGGGCGGAAGCTTCTCGTGCAGGACTTTTCCCGCAAAAGTAACCATGCCGGAAATGCCCAGCCGTCTGGCCTGTTCTTCCAGACTTCCCCGCGCGGGACCGTCGCCCACAATCAGCAAATGCAGCCCGTCCCTTTCAGAAATAGTCTGCCCCCAGTTATCCAGCACGACATGCACGCTTTTTTCAGTTCCCAGGCGCCCGACAAAAAGAGCAAGCGTTCTGTCGCGCCCTATATTATATTTTTCGCGCACCATATCCGCCGCGCCGGAATTGACGCTTTCCGGGCTGAAGGCGTCAAGCTCGACAGGATTCGGAATAACCGTCACAGGGCTTGTAACGCCGATGCTCCTGAAATACTGCCGCACCTTGTCCGAAGGACCCGTCAGCGCGCAGGCGCGGTCGGCAATGTATTTCGCATACCTGTGCGAAACGCTTCGGGCTATCGGTACAAGAGACCACGGCGCAACGTAATAAATATATTCATCATACATTGTGTGCAAAGTATAGACAATCGGCTTGCGCAAAAGCCCTGCCGCCAATACCCCGAAAAGCCCGATGCCGAACTCCTGATGCACATGGCATATATCGGGATTGAATTCCTCCAGATATTTCATTCTGGTTCTGCTGACAGGGGCGGCAAGTCCAAAACCGTATAGTTTTTTAAGTCTAAGCGAAGGGCAGTGCAGAACGCCGTCTTTTATATAATGTCTTCTTGCGTTCGGATACGCGCTGACAACAAGAACATTGTGCCCAAGACTTTCCAGTCCTTCTTTCAGCGCCTTCACATGGGTGACGACGCCATTAATAAACGGCAGGTATGTTTCAACAAAAATTGCAATTCTCATCTAAAAAAGCTCCCAACATGCTTTATTTTTCGCAATGCGCGCAAGTATTAAACTGTTTTATAAGCTTAAGTATAACATATAATACTTGTTTGGTATGAAAATTTTATGAATATTTTAAAGGCCCTCCGCATGTCTGCGGGAAGTCTCAAAAAGATAAAAATCAAATCAGCTTTTCTTCAGTAGCAATCCGTATCGCTTCAATAAGGCTGCTTGCGCCCAGTTTTGAATAGACCGAATCAGTAATAGTCTTGACGGTATTTTCCGAAATATTTCTGTCGGCGGCGATTTCCGAACGCGACAAGCCCTGCGACAGGTCGAGCAGTATTTCTTTCTCACGCCTGGAAAGCTCCACTTCTTTTTCCAGCTTGTGCGTTTTCCTGTATTCGGCGATTATAAGAGACTGCTGTCTTGCATAGGCGGCGGATTTGCGATTGATTTCCGACAGCCATTCTCTTGAAACAGTGCGTTCCGGGTCTTTCATCGCAGCCGCCGTAAGGGTGCGCATGTCCTTACCCAGTTCGGCAAAGGGCATTGTAATACGGTTGGGCGAAGAAAGCTTACAGGCCTCCTCCAGCGCGGCAAAGGACTCTTTGCGGGCCTTTGTATGATAAAGGCAGACAGCCTGCAAAGCCAGCATTTCCAGCCGTCCGAACAAAATCTGCGGAAGTTTAAGCTGCTCTTCTATATAGGCCAGCAGGGTGGAATATTCTGAAAGAAAGTAGCAGCAGCGCATTTTCACCTGGTTCTCAAAATTTTCTACGTCAGCCGGATTGTTGTAACGCGAAAAGTTCCCCCTGATCCAGTCCGGCGCAAACTCAGGGATGCGCAGATTCAGGTAATACCAGCCCAGAGCAATGTCAAAAGCTACTTTTCGGGTTGTATAGTCCTGCTCGGAGACAAGGTCTTTCATCCTGTCGAGAAATTGCCCGGCCTTGTCAAGTTTTCCCTGGGAGAAGGCGATGCGCATGGAGTAAAACAACGAGCGGTGCAGAATATCAAACTGCCTGTTCGCTTTTGCGGATTCCGCCGACAGGGAGAGAAGGTTTTCAGCCCGCTTCAGGTCGTTCTGATAGAAAAAGAGAACGCCTTCGGACAGACTGTCCTCGCCGGACATAGCGCCGAAGGAAGATACCGCCGCGTTTGGGACGGCGCGCTCCACGGCGGACAGATACTCCCGCATTGCGGCGGGATCCGGAATACCCACAAGGGAAGCCCACGGGCTTACGGGCTTGCTTACATTTGTGCCGCTGACAAAATAAGGATATTTTAAATACTGCTCGGCCGCTTTTGCATAGTAAATGTCAAAATCGTAACAATGGTCATAAATACATGATTTCGCGCGTATATAAGCCATGCAGATATATACGCTGCTTAGAACGACGTGCTTGCTAACTCCGTCGGGCGCCGCAAGATACATTGCTTCGTATTTTACGGCAAGTTCCATCGCGCGCGAAAGCCACCCCAGATTAATCAAGACTTTCAAACGCATTGCGGGAAAGACAATATCATTTTCGGCCGTGCCGGGCGGCGCGGATTCAAAAATTTTGTTCAGATACAGCAGGATGTCTCCGGGAATCAGCACCCCGAAACCAAGCGTCAGTATAGAAATTGACGAATAGTCCCCCATATGGGCATAGTAAGAAATAGCGTCAACTTTGTAGTTATTTTTGACGCACCAGTTAGCGGCTTTCTGATACGTGCTCTTTTTTTCTTCTTCGGAAAGTTCCCCCTGCCTCTCCCGCAGATACTCCAAAAACAAATGATGTATTAAATATGCTTTCAGGCGCATGTCATAACGGATATACGCGCTGATTTTCTCCATTTCGTCCAGCAGGCTTGCGTCGTCTGCGATAAGCGCCACCAAATCCGCATCCAGGTGATCAATAAGCGATAGCCGTATCAGGAAATTCCTCAGCTGCCCGGACAGGGTTAAAAAAATCTCGTTTTCAATCAGGCTGAAAATATTTATTTTCATAGCGCTTCGGACATAGCCTTCAAAAGAGGGATTTTTTTTCATTGAGCGCCCGATCAGGTTGACGGCCATTGCCCAGCCGTCTGTGTCCCGGGATATTTCCTCGAAGAAATGCGGCAAAGCGGGCACGCCAAGCTGCCGGAAATATGCGGCCAGCTCGTTTTCCGTAAATCGGAGAGCCTTTTCGTCGATAATAATTGCCTTATTGTTTTTCATCAGCTCCGTTATAAACTTTGAGCTGGGTTCCGTGCGGGAGATCAGTATTACCGAAGCTTTTGGAATAAACGCTTTAATAAACCTGTCCGCATAATCCAGCAGAACAGGGCTGCTTATCAGGTGTACGTCGTCCATCACTACCAGGCGCTTTTTGGCGGGCAGCGAACGCATAACGGCAAAATACCGCGCCCATTCGTCCTCGCTTGGAGGAAAACTGAATTTTCTCAGCATTGACGCAAAAGAGGAGTTAAACTGCGAAAGGGCGTAAGTATAATTCTCCCAAAAACGGGATTCCATATTATCAAGTTCCGAAAGCTGCATCCAAAGCACAGTATCGCAATACTTGCGCACAAACGAATAAACAGCACGCGTTTTGCCATACCCCGCCCCGGCGCAGACCACCGTAAGGGGCAGCTTTACGGCATTTTCAAGAAGCTGATTTATGCGCGGACGTTCCATGTATGAGCCGCCTTTGTAAAAAGCGTCTGGAGTCATAAAAGAAGCCTTGCTCCGCATCTTATCTCACTCCCCTTTTTATATATTTATAAGCGTCAAACGCGGCAGGAACCGGCCGCCCGCCGCCCTCCTGCGCGATTGATCGCCGGACATACAAAAAAAGCGCAGAGACTAAAAAGCCCCTGCGCTTGCAAACTCTTGCGGCAGGCATACGCTAAAAAGCCACCATGCTTGCAATTATAACACAAATACGCCTAAAAACACAAGCATATTTATATTAATATTATACAAATTTGCGAAAAAATTATAAATTACTAAATATGCCTTTGGACAGAAAACCCGCAATGACAACCGCCGCAGAAAGCCCACTTCAATATTTTTGAATATTTAAGATATCTTGAAAAAGAATATCAACTGAGGATTTTTTCCCCGCAGCATGTTGTCCCATAGCCAATGATGTCAATTGTCACAGTATCCTCTCTTAAAATGTCCATTAACTTAAATGCCACAGGATAGCTGTTAACCCTTTGCGGTTTTCCTCGTTAGAGTCGGGCGGGAATGGCGAAGTGGGCTTTCGGCGGCGGTCGCCGGGTTTTTCTTGGGTTCTGTCTTGTATGACTTGATTATATAATAATTAATTTGCACAAAATACCCCCAAATTTATGTTTTATAAAAGTAAATTTACAGTGTTTTTTGCGCTGAAAAATCTAAGCTAATATTTAATATTTATACAAATTATGTCGATATTATTATAAACGACAATTTGCATTATATCATTTTGCAAATCATGTCGAGGTCAATAAAACCCGCTGCCCGCGCTTTTATAAAACTGCCCCGCCTTAGTCCCTTTGCCCCCGGCAAAAAGGCTTTGAAGTCGATTTCAGGCGCGTCGGCGGCGCTTCGGCCAAACCAGCGCCCGGCGCAGCGGTCATAGCCTTCTATCATAATCTCAACTTCTTTTTCTTCACGCGCAAGCCGCTCAAGCTTTTGCAAATTTATCTCATATTGAATTTCCATTATATGATCAGAACGCTTTCGCCGGATTTTGTCCGGGAGCTGTCCCGGCAGTCTGAACGCGGGGGTTCCCTCTTCCGGGGAAAAGGCAAAACAGCCCAGGCGGTCAAAGCGCATTTCTTCCACAAAGCGGCAAAGTTCCTCGAAGTCTTTTTCCGTTTCGGAAGGAAAGCCCGCAATAAAACTTGTCCGCAGGGTTATCTCAGGGATCTTTGAGCGGATTTTTTCTATCAGTGCGGCAAGAGTCTGATAGTCCCCATGGCGGTTCATTTTTTTCAGGATTGCTCCGCTGGCGTGCTGCAAGGGAATGTCCAGATATTTCACAATTTTTTCATGAGAGGCCATAATCTCAAGCAGCCTGTCGCTGATTCTCTCGGGATAGCAGTAGAGAACCCGTATCCAGCGCAGGGCTTCAATTTGGGCAAGTTTTTCCAGAAGCTCCGGCAAACGGCTCTCGCCGTAAATGTCCTCGCCGTATCTGGAAGTGTCCTGCGCAATCAGAACGATTTCTTTCACGCCCTGCCCGGCAAGGCTTGCGGCTTCTCCCAGAACGTCCTCAATCAGGCGGCTTCGGAAAGCTCCCCTGATACTTGGTATTGCGCAGTAAGTGCAAAGATTGTCGCAGCCTTCCGCGATTTTGACATAGGCGCTGTGCGGGTTGCCCAAAACGCGCCCGCCGTTCAGCGGCAGAAGCGACTTGTCCTCAAAGCTGTAAACAGCGCCCTTTTTGGCCAGAACCCGCTTAATTGCCGAAGCAATTTTCGTATTGCTCCCCAATCCAAGAACTATATCGGCTTCGGGGATTTCCCCGGCGAATTCACCTCCATAGCGCTGGGCAAGACAGCCCGTCACGGCCACGCACTTTATGCGGCCTTCCCGCTTGAGACGGCAGTATTCCAAAATGGTCTCAATTGATTCTCGCTTTGCGTCTTCTATAAAGCCGCAGGTGTTGATTATAACCGCATCGGCCCGCGCGGGGTCGGCCTCGAATAAAAAATCGCCGCTTTTCAGCCAGGCAAGCATCATTTCGGCGTCAACCTGGTTTTTGGGGCAGCCCAGCGACACCATTGCAACTTTAATCGGCATTTTCTTTCTCCTGTGTAAAAATTACAGGGGCGGCAAGCCTGCCGCCCCTCTTGGATTTGCGCGCCTACTTCAGCGGCGCAATGCCCCAGATTTCTTCGGCGTATTGCTTTATCGTCCTGTCGCTGGAGAATTTCCCGGCGTTGGCCATGTTTATAAAAGCTTTCTTTGCAAAGCCCAGCCGGTCTGAATAGTCTTTGTTCACGCGCAGTCTTGTCTCGGCGTAGCTCGCAAAATCATAAAGCAGATAATAAACGTCTGAATTATGCCACTCCGCGCCGTAGAGAACAGAACTGTACAGTTCATGGAAAATGCCCGTGCCTCCGTCGCTGAAAGTGCCGTCGACAAGCGTTTCCAGCGCTCTCATAATATGTTTATTTTTTTTATAATATTCTTCCGGGTTGTATTCCGGCCTGATTCGCTTCAGTTCGTCTACAAGGCCGCCGAAAATATAGTTGTTCTCTTCCCCGGCTTCTTCCACTATTTCTATATTGGCGCCGTCGTAAGTCCCGATTGTAACGGCGCCGTTGAGCATAAACTTCATGTTGCCCGTGCCGGAGGCCTCCGTCCCGGCGGGCGAAATCTGCTCGGAAACGTCGGCGGCGGGAATGAGTTTCTCGGCGTAAGAGACGTTGTAATTCTGGACAAAAACCACTTTGATATATTTTCCAACTTCGGGATCGCTGTTGACCAGTTTCGCAACCTCGTTGATATATTTGATAATGCCTTTCGCGCGGGCATAGCCGGGCGCGGATTTCCCGCCGAAGATAAACGCTGTCGGATAAAAGTCTTTTATACTGCCCTCTTTGATGCCGAAATACAAGTCCATAACAGAAAGCGCGTTGAGAAGCTGGCGCTTGTATTCATGCAGACGCTTGACCTGAATGTCAAAAATAAAGTCAGGGTCAAGCTCTGTACCCTCTTTTTGTCTGACATAGGCGGCAAGCTGTTCTTTTTTCAGGCGCTTTATTGCGATAAATTCATTGAGAGTGTCTTCATGGGACACAAAAGCTTCCGCGGCTTTGAGAATGTCCAAATTCGTCACCCAGCCGTCGCCCCCCAGCAGTCGCGTCAAAAACGCGGAAAGCTCCGGATTGCACAAAGCAAGCCAGCGGCGCTGCGTTATTCCGTTTGTCTTGTTCTGGAAGCGTTCCGGAGACACCGCGTTCCAATTCCTGAACAGATCGTTTCTGAGAATTTCGGTGTGAATCGCGGCCACGCCGTTTGTGAACTGCGTTGAAAACACGGCCATTTCCGCCATGCGGACTTTGTTTTTATACAGAACTTTCATGTCGCGGATTTGCCCAATGCTCACCCTTCTGCTGGAAAGCTCGCGCACAAGGTGCTCGTTTATCATAACTATAATAGAATAAACGTCGGGTATAACGCTTTCCATCAGGCTTATGTCCCACTCTTCCTGAGCCTCGGACATGACAGTGTGATTAGTGTAATTAAACGTCTTCCGGCAGATATTAAAAGCTGTGACAAAATTCATGTTGTACTCTTCCATGAAGATACGTATGGTTTCCGGTATAGCTATCACCGGGTGCGTGTCGTTGAGCTGGATTGCGCAGAAATCGGCGAACTGCCCGAAATCCCGGCCATGATTTCTGACAAACTTCCGGATTATGTCCTGTATAGACGCGCTGCTGAAAAAATACTGCTGTTTAAGTCTCAGTTTTTTGCCTTCGGCGGTGGAGTCGTTCGGATAAAGCACCCGCGAAATGTCGTCCGTCCGGTTTGCCGCCCTGACGGATTCGTCATATTTCTGCTCGTTGAAAAGTGTGAAATCAAAAGGCGTCAAAGATTCGCTCTGCCACAGGCGCAGGTTTCCCGCATAGCCGGACCTGTAGCCGAAAATGGGCATGTCATAGGGCACGGCCCTGACAGTCTGATCTTTAAAAGAGATCGTCACAGCTTCCGCTTCGTTCCGGTATGACCACGGATCGCCGTATTTGAGCCAGTCGTCGGCAAGCTCTTTTTGAGCGCCGTTTTTTATGACCTGCCTGAAAATACCGTACCTGTAGCGAATGCCGTAGCCGTCCAGCGGCAGGGACATCGTGGCCGCCGAATCCAGGAAGCAGGCCGCAAGGCGCCCAAGACCGCCATTGCCCAGCGCGGCGTCCTCTATGTCCTCAAGCTCGGCCAGACTGCGGCCATGCTCGGCCAAAATCTTTTCCGCCGCTTCCGTAAGGCCAAGGGCAAGCAGGTTATTATAAACCGCCCTGCCCATCAAAAATTCCGCCGAAAGATAGCTGGCGTTTTTGGCGCTTTCCTGTTTTTTGCGGCTTTCGGCAATCATATCGCGGCTTTCGGCCATAGCGGCGCGGCCAAGCGCCTGATGAATCTCGTATACGCTTGCGTTTTCCGGCGCTTTGCCGAATTCGGCTTCAAGATAAATCAGGAATTTTTCTTTTAGATTAGTATAATTCGTCTCGTTCATTGCAGTGTGAGGCACCTTTCTGTTTGGAATATCAGTTTGTCAATAGGATTTGCGTATTTCAAATTTACAGTGCGTGGAACCCGCGCGTTTTATTTTTTGGGAATCCTGCCGTATAATTGAGTGACGGCCTTCATCCTGGCGGCAAGGACGTCGCCTGCCGCGCCTTTTTTCATGCGCCACGCAAAATTCCCGCCAAGAGTGGAAGGGGTGTTCATCCGCGCTTCCGAACCAAGGCGCAAATAATCCTGCATTTGAATTATAGCCGTGTCCGCTGTCGTTTTAAAGACTTCTTTGATGAATTCCCATGTGAAATCCTGGAAACGGCCTATTCTCATGTATTGCCGCACAAAAAAACTCTCTTCTTTCGTCAGGGATTTAAACCAGCCGAGAAGCGTGTCGTTATCGTGGGTGCCTATATAAACAGCCTCGTTGAAGTCATATTTATAGCTCAAGTGCTCACTCTCTCCGCTGGGGTCAAAGCCGAAGGAAATAATTTTCATGCCTGGGTAGCCCGTTTTGCGGTGCATTTCAATCACGCTTTCGGTCATGAAGCCCAGGTTCTCGGCGATAATATTGACTTTGCCAAGTTTTCTCTCAAGAAGCCTGAAAAGCCCGTAGCCGGGACCCTGCTCCCATTTGCCCACACGGGCGTTCTTTGCGCCGTAGGGTATCGCATAGTAAGAATCAAAACCCCTGAAATGGTCTATCCTCACTATATCATAAATTCCGCTGGAATGCCTTATGCGCTCCACCCACCAGCCGTAGCGGCTTCTTCTCAGCGCATCCCAGTTATAAGTCGGGTTGCCCCAGAGCTGGCCGTCCTCGGAAAAATAGTCCGGCGGGCAGCCCGCGACGCTCACCGGCACGCCGTCCGCGTCCAGGTTAAAAATCTTCTGGTTTGACCAGACGTCGGCACTGTCGTGGGCGGCATAGATCGGTATATCTCCGATTATGTATATGCCTTTGCCGTTCGCGTACGACTTAAGCATCGCCCACTGCTTATAAAAGAAATACTGGACAAAAACCCAGAACTCCAGTTCCTCCGCAAGCTCCGCGCGGGTTTTATCAAGAGCTGTTTTATCCCGCAGGATAAGCTCCTTTGGCCATTCGCCGTATGGTTTTCCGTCGTATTTGTCTTTTATCGCCATAAAAAGAGCGTAATCATCCAGCCAGAAAGCCTGTTCCCGCTTAAACAGCTCAATCTTGTCCGCAAGATTTTCCCGCGCGTTCGCAAAGGCTTTTCTCAAAACTTTAAAACGGTTCAGATAAAGCGCGTGATAATCAACCCGGCCGGCGTCTCCGCCCCAGTTTTCGTTTTCATAGTCCGCAATATTCAAATATCCCTGCCGCCTGAGAATGTCAAAGTCAATAAAATATGGGTTGCCCGCAAAAACCGAAGGCGATTGATAGGGGCTGTCCCCGTAGGAAGTAGGCCCCAGAGGCAGTATCTGCCAGTAGGTTTGGCCAGCTTTGCGCAGAAAATCGACGAATTTATACGCCTCGTCCCCCATAGTGCCGATCCCGTAATCAGAAGGAAGAGAGCTTATGTGGAGCAAAATGCCGCTGCGTCTCATATTGTCTTGCCTCCTTTTAAAATAAATAATACAAAATGGCTGTCCTTCTTGTATACATGGGGCAGACTTTTTGTCCGCCCCAAACAATTCACAGCATTATATTCATAATAGCATATGCTTTCAAAAAATTATACGCATAATATATAAATTTAAGATAAAATTTATGTCAAATATTAACGACGTCCGCGCCGGGAAGCCTGCGGGCTTCCGCGGCTTTCCTGACGGGTCTGCTTTCACGCTCCGCAAAGGCGTTCCGGTAATCGGTTGGCGTGCAGTCTTCGCTGTTCTTAAAGCTGGTATAAAAATACCGGTTGTTTTCATAGCCGACGGCGGCGGCAATTTCTTTCACCGAAAACTCGGTCAGAAGCAGAAGCAGCTTTGCCTGCGCGATGCGCGTGTCGTTGATATATTCGGCGGGGGTTCTGCCGGTATATTCTTTGAACATGCTCCGCAGGCTGTTCGCCGTCAGCCCGGAATAGCTCACCAGAAGGTCGATTCCCAAAGACGGGTTTGAACAATTGTTTCTCACAAACTTGCAGACGTTTCTGCCAAGAACCTCGTCCCCGCCGCTGAGCTCGGTCTTGCGCGTCTCAATCAACTCGGCAAAAAGCCTCTTGATAATCAGTTTTTTCTGTTCAAAGCCCTCCACCGCGTCGGTCTTTGCCGAAAGCGCCCCGGAGCCGATGTTTTCCAGGCTGGTTTCGTCCGCAGTGAGATAAAACACGCTCTCTTCAAGCCGGAAAATCAGCCGCCGGAGCCACATCCCGGCATAGCTCAGGTTCATTTTTGACACCCGCGAAAAAAACGTGTCAAGCGCGTCCGAAAAGCTCTCCGCGTCGCAGCCCCTGAGGGAATTCAGCATTTCTTTTTCGATCTGCTCCGGGTAGTTCTGGCGGACGGTTTTTCTTATCTTGATTTCGTCATACGCAATAAAGCGCGGGGGACCGACGCTCCTGTACATAGCGGCTTCAAACGCTTCTTCCAGACTTTCCCCGGCCTCATGGGAATACTGTTTGAGGGAGCCAAGACAAAGCAGCGGCCTTATCTTGAAATTTTTGACAAAGAGCGTATAAACTTTTGCGATGTTTTCTTTTATTGCGCTGTAACTTGTCTCCTGGGCGACGTCAAGAATAAAAGCCGCTTTTCCGCCGCCCTCCGAAAGCAGAACCGCCGCCCTGTCCCGCTCGAAAAGCTCGTTGAGTATATTAAGCGTCGCAAAAGAATATGACTCCAGCTCCGACGGCTCCAAAAATTCCCCAAAAGACGCGAACAGCGCAACAAAGCCACCAGCTCTGCGTTCCGATTTGAGCCTGCCAAGAAAATCCTCCGAAAGCATGCCTGTGTTTTCGGCGTCAATTTCCGGCGGCTCAAGAACAGGAATGTTTTTGCTTTCCTCGTTTAAGCTGGCCTCTTCGATAATAAACTCAGTGTATTTTTTTATACTGAGAACAAGGCCGAAAACAAACAGCAAAGCGAAAACGACGGCCGCGACAATTCCATATTTGGAATAGCGCGCCATATCCGGGTAAACGGGCATAATCATGCCCAAAAGCGCAAGCGCCGCCGTCGTAAACAGCGTCAGAAAAATCGCTATAATTTTTCCGAGTGTTTTTTTCTGAATATTTTTCATAGCTTCAGCTTTCCCCTAATTGTCAGTAAAATAAAAATCCGTTTTCTTTACTTTAATTATACACGTTTAGGCGCAATTTTACAAGCCCTCTTATTTTCCCCGCGGCAATAATTTGCACAAAATCCGCTTTTCAAACAGCAAAAAATCTGATAAAATATATATTATTTGCGTTATCCCGCTTTTGTCTGGAGGAATATAAAAAATGTTTGACGCTGCGATAATCGGCTGCGGAATTACCGGGGCCGCGCTGGCCTTTGAGCTTTCCCGCTATAAACTAAAAATCCTTATTCTGGAAAAAGAGAACGACGTCAGCCAGGGCGCAAGCAAGGCCAACAGCGGTATTATTCATGCGGGCTATGACCCCATGCCCGGAACAAAAATGGCCGCGCTCAATGTGGAAGGCGCAAGGCTTGCGGAGGAGCTTTGCCAAAACCTGGACGTAGAGTACAAAAAATGCGGCTCGCTGGTTCTGGCCTTCTCTGCGGAGGAAGAAAAAACACTGGAGCTGCTTTATAATCAGGGTGTGGAAAACGGCGTTCCGGAGCTTGAGATTATCCGCGGCGAAGCAATCCGAAAGCTTGAGCCAAACGTCAGCGGCAAAGCCACGGCCGCCCTCTATGCCCCAGGCGCGGCTGTCGTGATACCCTGGGATTATGTCCTTGCGCTGGCCGAGACTGCTGTGCAAAACGGCGCCGAACTGCGGCTTAACGCGGAAGTGAGCGCTGTTGAGAAAACCGGCGGCTTTTATAAAATCAAGTGCGGCAATAAAAAAGACGAAATTGAAGAAATAGAATCGCGTTTCGTGCTGAACGCGGCGGGGGTTAATTCCGCCGAAATTCACAATATGATCGCCCCGCCGAATTTTAAAATAACGCCCAACAGGGGCGAATACTACCTGCTGGACAAAGCGCAGGCCAAAATTGCAAGCAGGGTTATTTTCCAGTGCCCAAACGAAAAAGGCAAAGGCGTTCTTGTCTCCACGACGGCGCACGGGAATATAATAATAGGTCCGGACAGCAGCGACGTCTCCGACGGGGAAAACACCGCCACAAGCCTGCGCGGGCTTGCTTATGTGGCCGAAACGGCCCGGAAGTCCGTGCCTTCGCTGGATTTCCGGGCGAACATCCGCAATTTCAGCGGCGTTCGCGCCAACCCGGATTCCGGCGATTTTATAATTCAGGAAGCGGAAGGCGCTCCCGGATTTATCGACCTTGCGGGGATAAAGTCCCCGGGGCTCAGCGCCGCTCCCGCAATCGCAAAGCTTGCGGTATCCATGCTGGAACAGTCCGGGCTTGCTCTGATCAAAAAAGAAAATTTTATATACACGCGGCGGAAAATACGCTTTGCCAATCTCAGCGAAAAAGATAAACAAACGCTTGTTCGCGAAAATCCAAACTACGGCAGAATAATATGCCGCTGCGAAACCGTCACCGAGGGCGAAATTCTGGACGCGCTGCGCTCCCCGATTATCCCGCGTTCGATCGACGCGGTAAAGCGCCGCTGCGGCGCGGGGCTTGGGCGCTGTCAGGGCGGTTTCTGCTCGCCGCGCGTCACGGAGCTTATCTCGAAAGAGCTTTGCATAAATCCGCTTGAACTTGAACAGGACAGAAGCGGCTCGTATATCTTCACGTCAGAAACGAAAGGCGGCGGGAAAGATGCTTGACTTCTATGACCTTGTTATTATAGGCGGAGGCCCCGCCGGGCTTGCCGCGGCGCTTTCGGCTCGGGAAAACGGCCTTGGGAAAATCCTTATTGCGGAGCGGGATAACTGTCTCGGCGGCATTCTCAACCAGTGCATACACAACGGCTTTGGACTGCATTATTTCAAAGAAGAGCTAACCGGGCCGGAGTATGCCGGGCGTTTTATCAAAAAGCTTGCCGGCTCCGGTATAGATTGCGCGCTTGACACTATGGTTTTGGAAATTGCGCGGGATAAGAGCGTAAAAATCCTGAACAAAAAAGGCTATCGCTCAATCGGAGCAGGGAGCGTGATAATTGCGACCGGATGCCGCGAACGCACGCGCGGCGCAATCGCGGTTCCGGGCGAACGCCCCGCCGGGATTTTCACCGCCGGAACCGCCCAGCGCTATGTAAATATAGAGGGCCTTATGCCCGGCCGGAAAGCGCTGATTCTCGGCTCGGGGGATATCGGCCTGATTATGGCGCGGCGCATGACGCTGGAAGGCGCGGAAGTCGCCGCCTGCGTGGAGCTTATGCCTTATTCCGGCGGCTTGACGCGCAATATTGTCCAGTGCCTGGAAGATTATAATATTCCGCTTTATCTTTCGCACACGCTGATCGACATCCAGGGCAAAAAGCGCGTCGAACGCGTAATTGCCGCGCGGGTCGATGAAAACCGCAAACCTGTCCCGGGAAGCGAGAAAGTTTTCGACTGCGACACGGTTTTGCTCTCTGTCGGGCTTATCCCGGAAAACGAGCTTTCGCGCGGGGCGGGAATTGAAATCGACCCGCGCACAAACGGCGCTTTTGTCTATGAAAATATGGAAACTTCTTCAGAAGGAATTTTTGCCTGCGGGAACGCAGTACACGTGCACGACCTGGCCGACTTTGTGACGGAAGAAGGCTTCCGCGCCGGGAAAGCCGCCGCCGGGTATATCCTGAAGGGCGGGAAATCTTCCGGCGGCTTTATAAACGTGAATACCGCGGGCGGCGTCAGCTATACTGTCCCGCAGAGAATCACAACAGAAGCGCTGGAAAGCAAAACGGATTTGTTTTTCCGGGTAAACCGCGTTTTTGGCAGGAGCGAGATCCTTGTGCGCGACGGAGAAAATATAATCAGAACCTGCAGGAGGGAGCGCATGTCTCCCGGCGAAATGGAACGCATAAGTCTGCCGCCATGTTCCGTCGGCGGGCTTACTGTAGAGGCGAAGGAGGTTTAGCGCGTGAAAGAATTTGTTTGCATCGTCTGTCCAAAGGGCTGCCGCCTTCGCGTTGACGAGGAGAGCGGGAAAGTCAGCGGGAATTCCTGCGGGCGCGGCGAGGAATACGGCAGAAACGAGGCCATGAATCCCGTCCGGTTTATATGCTCGACCGTCAGGATAGAGGGCGCGCAATACCGGCGCTGTCCTGTCAAAACGGAAAAACCGATTCCTAAAGCCCGCATTTTTGACGCCATGAAAACGCTGGAGGATGTCCGCCTGAAATCCCCTGTGGCTGTGGGAGATATTGCCGCGCGGGATGTCTGCGGGCTTGGGATTGATTTTGTCGTCACAAGGGCTATGTAGCGCAAGCGCGAATTACTGTCTGGACCCATACGTTCAAACGGGAAGTCCCTACAGAAAATAAATGCAGAGGTGGTTTAAAAATCCGCCCCTGCATTTTTGCGATTATTCATAAAAAGAGATCAGACTTTATAGAGCAAATCGCCGTAAGTCGGGAACGGCCAGTATTTTTCGCCGACAAGCAGCTCAAGTTTGTCCGCAACTTCGCGGACGGCGGCCATGCCGGTGAAAACCCTGTCGCGGTAATAGACCGCAAGCTCAATGCCTTCGCCTTCCGCGCCGTCAACGGCTTTTTGGAGAATATCAATTTTGCCGGCCAGTTCGTCGCTGAGCGCGGCGACTTTTACAAGAACGCTTTCTTCGGCCTTTACGCTTACGCCCAGCGGCTTCTTCACGCCGATAAGCTCCGCAAGGTCTTTCTGATAGGCAAACACGGCCGGGACAATATCTTTGCTGGCAATATCAAGCACGGTCAGAGCCTCTATATTGATGGTTTTGATATACGCCTCCACATAGATCTCATAGCGGGACTTGACCTCGACGGGGGTGAAAATGCCGTGCTTATCCAGAAGCGCGATATTTTTTTCTTCAAGATAAGAGGGAAGCGCCTCAACGGTGTTCTTGAGGTTGGGCAGGCCGCGGCTGGCGGCAATCTCCGGCCACTCGGAAGAATAGTTGTTGCCGTTGTAAATTACGCGCCTGTGGGCGACAAGCTCTTTTTTGATAAGAGCTTTGACGGCGCCGGAAAAATCCTCGGCTTTTTCGAGAGTGTCGGCGAACTGCGCGAAAGCTTCGGCGGCGATTGCGTTTAAAACAGTGTTGCAGTCCGCAATGGAAGCGGACGAACCGGGCATTCTGAACTCGAACTTGTTTCCGGTGAAGGCAAAAGGAGAAGTTCTGTTCCGGTCGGTGTTGTCTTTACGCAGAGAGGGCAAAGTGGACGCGCCGATTTTCAGGTGATGGCTGCCCGCTTCCTCAATGCCCGAGCCGTTCTCAATAGAATCAATAATAGACTCAACCTGCTCGCCGACAAAAACGGAAATAATAGCCGGGGGCGCTTCGTTTGCGCCAAGGCGGTGATCGTTGCCGGGGGTCGCGACCGTCACGCGCAGCAGGTCTGCATACTCGTCGACGGCTTTAATAATAGCCGCCAGAAAAAGCAGAAAACGGTCGTTGTTTTTGGGATCCCTGCCCGGCTCAAGAAGATTTTCTCCCTCGAAAGTCGCAATGCTCCAGTTGTTGTGCTTGCCGGAACCGTTGATGCCGTCAAAAGGTTTTTCATGAATCAGGCAGACAAGCCCGTGATGCCCGGCGATCTTCTTCAGCGTGTCCATAACAAGCTGGTTATGATCTGTAGAAATATTTGAAGTGTTATAAATGCAGGCAAGCTCGTGCTGGGCGGGGGCAACCTCGTTGTGCTTTGTCTTTGCGCTTACGCCCAGTTTCCAGAGAACCTCGTCAACCTCGCGCATGTAGTTTGAAATGCGCTCTTTCAGGCTGCCGAAATAATGGTCCTCCATTTCCTGCCCTTTCGGGGGCTTCGCGCCGAAAAGCGTGCGGCCAGCGTAAATCAAGTCTTTGCGCTTTTTATAATTTTCAGCGTCAATCAGGAAATATTCCTGCTCCGGCCCGACGGTCGTGACGACGCGCTGGGTTTCAACGCCGAAAAGCTTAAGCAGGCGCTTTGCCTGAACGTCAACAGCGTCCATAGAGCGCAGAAGAGGGGTCTTTTTGTCCAGCGCCTCGCCGGAATAAGAACAGAAAGCCGTTGGGATGTAGAGCGTGCCGTCTTTGACAAAAGCATAGGATGTGCAGTCCCAGGCAGTGTAGCCCCTGGCCTCAAAAGTGGCGCGAAGGCCGCCGGAGGGGAAAGAGGACGCGTCCGGCTCGCCCTTGATAAGTTCTTTGCCGGAGAATTCCATAATTACATCGCCGTCATGAGTGGGCGCGATAAACGCGTCGTGCTTTTCGGCCGTGATTCCGGTCATAGGCTGGAACCAATGCGTATAATGCGTCGCTCCGTGCTCGATTGCCCAATCCTTCATTGCGCTTGCCACGACGTCGGAGATTTTTTTGTCGATAGGCGCGCCGGTATCAATAGTGTTTTTCAGCGATTTGTAAACCGATTTTGGCAAGCGCTCTTTCATGATATCGTCGCCAAAGACGTTTGTGCCAAAAATATCGGCGGCCTTGAATGCTCTTTCTGCCATTTTTATAACCCTCCAAATAAATAATTTTTTAAATACGCCGGATTTTCCGCATATTGCAAAAGCGGCAAAACCCGGTATACTAAACCGGATCTGTTCTAAGGATCCAGACGGTTTACGTCGCGCGGGAAAAGGCTGGCCTGGCGCACATTGGGCAAATTCAGCAGCTTCATGACAAGCCGTTCATGCCCGATGCCCGCCCCGCCGTGGGGAGGTATGCCGTATTTGTGCGCCTCCAGATAAGCCCCAAGTTCTTCCGGCTTTATATTATAACGCGCGCATTTCTGAATTTGTTCCTGATAGCCGTGAATACGCTGGCTGCCGGTTGTTATCTCAAGCCCCCGGAAAAGCAGATCAAAACTTAAGGCAAGCTTTGGGTTCTCCGGGTCGTCCATCGTATAAAAGGGCCGCTTTGCCGAGGGAAAATGCGAGACAAAAATAAATTCGCTCCCGAAATTTTCCTGTGAATACTTGCACAGCTTAAGCTCGTCGTCAGGATCCAAATCCGCTTTCGGGCGGGTTTCTTTAAGAATATCCATGGCTTCGACAAAAGTCACCGCGGGGATTGTCCCCGGCTTCGGAATTTCGGCGCACAGCATGTCAAGCTCGTAGGCGCAATCGCGGGCGACGTTCTCAAGCATACGGTTTATAAAGCCCGTTTCCGTTTCCATAATATCATACATGCTGTCTATATAGCCCATCTCGAAATCCAGGCCGATATACTCGTTCAGGTGCCGGGAAGTATTGTGCTTTTCCGCGCGGAAAACCGGGCCGATCTCGAAAACGCGCTCAAACAGAGCGACGCCGGTCTGCTTGTAAAACTGCGGCGATTGCGACAGATAAGCCGGGCGGTCGAAATATTCAAGGCCGAATAAAGTCGCCCCGCCTTCCGCCCCGGCCATCACTATTTTTGGCGAGTGAATTTCCGTAAATTTATTCTCAATCATGAAATCCCGGAAGGCGGACTCCACCGCCTGGCTGACGTGAAAAACCGCCCGTTCTTTCGGGTTGCGCAGCGCGACGCTTCTGTGGTCTAAATTGGCGTCCAGCGAACATCCAAGGCTCCGCTGAGAAATTTTCAGAGGGAATTCCTCGCTTGCGCCGCTCAGCGCCTTCCAGCCGCTCAGGACAATTTCATGGCCGAGAGGGGCCTTTGGCTGGGCGCGGACAAGCCCGCAGAACTCGCCGTAACAGCCGTCGCGAAGGCCGTCAATGCCGTTTTTACAGTCCGGATTCCACAAAGCCTGAAGCAGATAACGCCCGGTTCTCAAGATTATAAAAGCAAAACCGCTCATTTTGCGAACCCTGTGCACACAGGCCTGAACAGTGACTTCCCGGCCTTCTGATTCCCCAATCAGGGCGGGGTCGAAATACGGCTTTTGCCCGCCGCTTATTTTTTTCAAATTTATTTCTCCATTCTCTCTAAAAAATCGCAAAGTTCTCAATCCGCAGAGGCGGCCGGATTACCCGTCAAGCGTCTTTATAAGCGCGTCTTTGAGCGCCTGCGGGCTGGCCCTGCCCTTAAGATAGCGGTTGCATTGCCCCATCAGGAAGCCGAACACCTTCTTTTCGCCGGATTTATATTGAGCAAATGCCTTCGGCTGTTCGGCCAAAACCCGCCTGATTACAGAAACAATCGCGTCCGCGTCGTCTTCTATGCCAAGTCCGTTCTCTTTGATAATTGCCCGCGGGGTTTTGCCGCCGGCGAACATCTCAATCAGGACGGTTTTTGCGTCGGCCTTTGTGATGCGCCCGCCCTCCCGCTCTTTCAGCAGATACACAAGCTCCGCCGGAGGGAACGGAATCCCCGCGTTTTCGCCCGCGTCCTTGAGAATCCTGAAAATATCGACCAGTATACAGGCCGCCACAAGCTTCGGATTCGGGAATTCTTTAATGCATTCTTCAAAATAATCAGAAATGGCAATATTTTCTGTCAGGTTGCGGCTGTCCATCTCGCTCAGGCCGTATTCTTTTGTATATTTTTCCAGGCGCGCGTCCGGCAGAACCGGAAGCGTCCCCCGGATTTCTTCGATTTTTGCGCCGCTAAGCGAAACCGGCGGAATGTCCGGGTCGGGAAAATAGCGGTAGTCGTGCGCGTCTTCTTTGGAACGCAGGGATTTAGTTTTGCCGGTATTTTCGTTAAAGCCGCGCGTTTCCTGAACCACCCTGCCGCCGCTTTGCAAAATTTCGCTTTGGCGCTTTATCTCGAATTCGACGGCGCGCATAATAGATTTAGTCGAATTGAGGTTTTTAATCTCCGCGCGAGTGCCCAAAACCGGCGAAGTCTCTTCCCGCAAAGAAATATTCACGTCCGCCCGAAGCGAACCCTGTTCCATACGGCAGTCCGAAACCCCGGCGTAGCGCAGAAAAAGGCTTACCCGCTTCACAAAATTTGCGGCCTCCTCCGCACTGGACATATCCGGCTCGGTGACTATCTCAATCAGGGGCACGCCGCACCTGTTGTAATCCGCAAGGCTTAAATCAAGAAAAGCATCGTGGCTGAGCTTGCCCGCGTCTTCTTCAAGGTGAATGTGGTTTATCCTGACAAATTTTTCGCGGCCGTCCGAAAGCTTTATTTTCAGCCCGCCGCCTGTGCACAGCGGCTGGTAAAGCTCTGAAATCTGATAGGCTTTGGGCAAATCCGGGTAAAAATAATTTTTGCGGTCGAATTCCGAATGCCCGTTTATTTTACAGCCCAGCGCAAGCCCGGCTTTTGCGGCGAATTCTATCGCCTTTTGGTTAAGCGCCGGGAGAGTTCCGGGAAGCCCCATGCACACCGGGCAAACGCGGGTGTTTTCGCTTCCCCCGAAAGAGTTCGCGCAAGCGCAGAAAACTTTTGAATCCGTAAGCAATTCACAGTGTATCTCAAGCCCTATCGTCGGCACTAACATGATATGCAGCCCTCCCATACTTTTGGAGCCCGCCAGTCGAACGAGCGCTCAAACGCGTCGGCAAGCTGGATGATTACGGCCTCGCTGAAAGGCCGTCCTATAATCGAAAGCCCTATCGGAAGGCCGTTGCCGTAAGCGCAGGGGGTGGAAATCGCGGGCAGACCCGCCAGGTTAACCGTGACCGTGCATATATCGGCGACATACATCTGGACGGGATTATTTACCTGTTCGCCGATTTTATACGCGACTGTCGGGGCGGTTGGGGCCAAAACGGCGTCGTAAGCCTTGAAAATCTCGTTATACTGGTATTTCAGACGGTTCTTGAGATAAACCGCTTTTTTATAATAATCGTCGTAATAACCGCTTGAGAGCGCGTAAGCGCCCAAAAGTATGCGCCGCTTGACCTCCCAGCCGAAGCCTTCCATGCGGGACTTTCTCACAAGCTCGTGATAGTCTGCATAGCCGCTTGCGCGGTAGCCGTATTTTATTCCGTCAAAACGCGCAAGGTTTGAACTTGCCTCGGCGCAGGCTATAAGATAATACGCGGGAATGGCCCTGTTTATTTCCGGAAGCGAAACCGTCCCGACAATCGCGCCGTTTTCCCGGAAAAACCGCGCGGCTTTTTCAACCGCGAGGCGCACGGCTTCGTCCGTGCCTTCGCCCATCAGCTCGCTGACAAGCGCAAGTCTTTTGCCCTTCAGACTTTGGCCGATAAGCCGGTTGAAATCTTCGCCTGTTCCGGCAAGGCTTGTCGCGTCGCGCGGATCCCGTCCGGCGACCGCGTTAAGTATAAGCCCGCAATCCTCGGCGCTGTTGGCGATCGGGCCTATCTGATCCAGCGAGCTTGCAAAAGCCACAAGCCCGTAGCGCGAAACCGCGCCATAGGTCGGTTTAAGGCCGGTAACGCCGCAGAAAGCCGCGGGCTGCCGGATTGAGCCGCCCGTGTCGGAGCCAAGCGCCCCCGCGCATATCCCGGAAGAAACCGCCGCCGCCGCGCCGCTTGACGAGCCGCCCGGCACACAGTCCGTATTATAGGGGTTTCTTGTCGCGCCGTAATAAGAAGTCTCTCCGGAGCCGCCCATTGCGAATTCGTCCATGTTCGCCTTTGCGATTTTGACGGCCCCGAGAGCATTCAGTTTTTCTATAACAGTGGCGTTATACGGCGGAATAAAATCGCTGAGCATTTTTGAGGCGCAGCTTGTTAAAACGCCCTTTGTGCAGATATTGTCTTTGATAATAATGGGAATCCCCGTCAGCGGGGAAGCCTTGCCTTCGGCAAAAAGCTTTTCCGCTGTATAAATATCCCCGTCCGGGCTGTCTATAACCGTTACGCAGGAATTAATTTCAGGATTTAATTTTTTCGCCCTGCCGATATAAAGCTCCGTCACTTCCCGCACAGAAGCTTTCTTCCCCTCGTAAAGCTTCCTGATTGCGGAAACAGCGCTTCTCTCTTGCTGTGATTGATTCATTCTCTTTTTTCGGTCCCCCTATTCCATAATTTTCGGAACAGTAAAGCAGTTGTTCTGCGGCTCGCGGGCGTTTTGCAGGGCTTCTTCCACTTTGAGCGAAGGCGCTGAAACGTCCGGACGCAGGTTCTCGAAGCTAACTCCCTCTTCCGGAGGGAAGGGCAGGATTTCCACAGATTTAATACTGTCCATAAGCCCGACAATCTGGGACATCTGATTTATGACTGTTTTGATTTCGTCAGGTTGGGCACCAAGTTTGCCCAGCGCGCACAGGCGCTGGAATAATTGCGCGTCCATTCTCTCTCACTCCCGTTTTTTTATAGTCTTTACAAATATACAGAAAATTTTCGCCCATATCAAGCATTCAGCCCGAAAAAGTCCGAAAATAAACAAAAAAAGCGCCATAGACGCAGGGAACCTTTGCCCCTGACAAACAGCGCCGTTGCCATCCGAACAGAATTTTTATAATTATAGCACTTTTTTGGAATATGAGCAATTGGTATTTTATATATAATACGCCGAAAGCGGCGGCTTTAATTTATGAAAAATTTGAAAAAAATAAATGAACAAAAAGCAGTCCGGAGACAGCCGACCGAGCTGTCTCCGGCGGGAGAGGGAAAAGAGAATAAATTATATGCAAGCGCCCTTTTGGGGAAAGGGCGGAGACGCGGTCACGGCAAATATAAAAAAGCCGCAAACGTTCCACAATATTTCATGGACATTCACAGCCTCTTTGCTGGATTAAAATATTAAATTATTATGTTAATCATGATAACACGCAAAATCCTTCCTGTCAATATTAAAAACAGCAAAAATCAGCGCAAAAACATTTATTTTTTTAGTGAATTCAGAAAATAAAAAATAAAAAACCGCGATTTTAGGGCGCGGAGGCGAAATTTGTTCATCCCTGCACGCAGACTATGAGTAAAATAAAGGGCTATTTTGTATTTTCGGCCCTGTCAAGCTTGTCTTCCTGTTTGTCAAAAACTATAGTGGCAATATATCCCGCAAAGACAAAAACAATGCCAATCAGAAATTGCGGCAGAAAGTCCGCTTCCATGGCGCGCGGCACAACTCCGTCCAGCTCCAGCGTGATGACGGTTGCAAGGACTATTCCCCCAACGGCGTAATACACAAGCCCCTCGAAACGGGTCAGCAGCATGGTCAGCAGCTTTGCGACGAAAACCATCCCAATGGCCGCGCCGGCCAAAAAGGGGACAAGCAGAACGACACTCCTGCCCAGGTCCGCCGCACGTTCGCCGCTGCCGCTGAAAACCGCGCCGGCCAGATCCGTTATTTTCCCCACAGCGTTATAAACTGTGCCGTACTGATTGATGACCATCAGCATAACGCTCCCGCTTACGCCGGGTATCGCCATAAGCGACGTTGTGAAAAGCCCGGCCAGAAGAAGCGTGAAAAAGTCCCGCGCGTTTGTCAGCTCCGGAATAGCGACGCTTAAATTTGAGCTTTCCGGGCCTTCGACAAGGCCGGAGAGAACAAGCATTGCGGTAAAGGCCGCAACGCTTATCAAAATATACTGCGGCTTGAACTTAATAGACCTGATTTTTCTGTATATCATGGGAAAACTTCCAATAACAAGGCCGACAAAAAACATATACGAAGGCACGGGGTATTTCTCGCATATCCACAGAACCGCCTTTGTTGAGGCAAGAATGCCGGCAACACAGCCAAGGGCAATCGGCCACAGAAAAGCTGCGCTTTTTTTTGTTTCGCGCCGAAAATTGCTTATCGAAGAAAGAATTTTATCATACAGCCCGACGACGACCGCGAAAATGCTTCCGCTGAGTCCGGGCAGAACAAGAGCAATGCCAATAAAAAATCCCTTAATCATGTTGAAAATAATTGTCATATAAAAATTCTCCTTTTTGCGGTTTATTCTGATAACGCCAATCGCCTGTTAATTTATGGCAATCTGCGCTGTAAAATTTATATTAAATTTTAGCATTCAAAAACAGCCTTTACAATACGGGATTTTTGAACAAATCGTGTATTAAAAAACACAATATTAAGAGAATTTTTAATTCGGGACAAAATTCTTGCCTTGGGGCGACGCTTGGCTTATAATCTTAATATTAAAAGCGCTTATTGGACTGGAGTGAACGCATTGAACAAGAAAAAAGCGACACGCAAGCTGTATTTTCAAAACCGGGAGCTTAGCTGGCTGAAATTTAACGAGCGCGTTCTGAACGAGGCGCTCGCGCCTTCAAACCCGCTGTTTGAGCAATGCAGATTCCTGTCGATATTTTCAAGCAATCTTGACGAATTTTTTATGATAAGGGCGGCTTCTATACAGGATCAAATCAAAGCAAATTATAATCTGCAGGACTATTCCGGATACAGGCCGGAAAAGCTCATAAGCAAAATCATGCGCTATTCCCGCCGCCTTGTAAAACGGGAATACGAGATTTACCACGGGCATATACTTCCCCTGCTGAAAGAACAGGGCATTAATATAATACCAGCCGGGGAACTTTCTGATAGAGAACGGGCTTTTGCCCGCGAATATTATAAAAACAAGCTGCATTCTATGCTTTCGCCCTCCGTGCTGGATAAAAACCATCTGTTCCCGCTTTTCAAGAGCGGTTGCCTGAATCTGTTTGTTTCGTTTTATGCCCCGGAAGAATGCCCGCTCTATGCCGCCGTTGAGATTCCCTCAGGCTATGACAGGCTTATCCCTTTGGGCGGCGGAAGTTTTTTGCTTCTTGAGGACTTGATAGCCCTTAATCTTGATATGCTTTTCCCCGGGATGGATGTGAAATTCTGCGGGGTTTTCCGGGTGAGCCGCAACGCGGATTTGGAATACGACGAGGACGACGCTTCGGATTTGCTTGACTATATCAAAAAAAGCCTTAAAAAGCGCAAATGGGGAGCGGTGATACGCCTTGAAACAGCCAGACAAACCCCTCCGGACGTGACGGAGTTTCTGAAAAAAAAGTTCAGGCTTCAAAAAAGCCATATTTTTGCCGCAGACGGCCCGGTCTCCATGGATTTTTTGGCAAAACTCGGCAAACTTGTTTGCAGGCCGCAACTGTGCTGCAAGCCTTTCGTACCGTGGACAAAGCCGCCGCTGCGGTCGGAGCGGGATATTTTCGCGGCTGTCGCCAGGAAAGACTATCTTGTATTTCATCCATATGAAAGTTTCGAGCCGGTTATGCGCTTTGTTTTTCTGGCCGCCGGGGATCCGGGAGTTGTGGCGATAAAACAGACGCTTTACCGGGTTAGCGGCGATTCACCCATAATAAAAGCCCTTGCAAAGGCGGCGGAAAACGGCAAGCAGGTTACCGTTCTGCTTGAACTGAAAGCCCGCTTCGACGAAGAAAATAATATACGCTGGGCAAACGAGCTGGAACGCGCGGGATGCCATGTTATTTACGGCAGGCGCGGGCTGAAAACCCACGCGAAAGTCACTCTTGTATTCAGGAGAGAGGGCGAAGCGATCAAAAAATACGTCCATTTCGGCACGGGAAACTACAACGACGTGACCGCCGGGCTTTATACGGATTTGGGGCTTTTCTCAGCCAGAAAGAAATACACGGATGACGCTTCGGAAATTTTCACCATGCTTGCCAATCCGGAGTATTCGCCGAAACTCACGACGCTTGCCGCTGCGCCGGCGGAGCTTCGCGGCCGGCTTTACGGGCTTATCGAAACTCTCATAAAAGAAGCCGGGGAAGGACAGGCCGCCGAAATTAAAGTCAAAATAAACTCCCTGTGCGACCCGGAGCTGATACGGCTGTTATATAAGGCATCCCAAAGCGGCGTGAAAATAAAGCTTCTTGTTCGGGGCATCTGCTCGCTTTGCCCGCAGGTCGAGGGATTGAGCGAAAATATAGAGGTGCGCTCCATCGTGGGGCGTTTTCTGGAGCACAGCCGGATATTCTGCTTTTCCGGGGGGAAAACCGAGGTTTTTATTTCCAGCGCGGACTGGATGCCCCGTAACCTGAATACAAGAATAGAGCTTCTCACGCCTGTTTTATATGCGCCCATAAAAAAACAATTAATTGATATTTTTAATCTGTGCTGGGCGGACAACACAAAATCATACGCGCTGATCAATAAAAACTATGAGAAGATTTCCCCCGCTGACGGCGAGGAAGCGCTGAATTCGCAGGAATATTTTATCAAATCCCACGGGCGCGCGCCGTCCTCTCTATAGGCCGCGGCGTCTTTACAGGGTTGTCGGGAAAAATATAAACGCAGAAATTTTTATATAAAAGGGTGTATGCAAGATGGATAAAAGAGTGGCAGTTATAGACTTAGGTTCTAATTCGGCAAGGTTGACTATCTGGAATATAAACGAGCGCGGCGGTTTCAGCGTCATAGAGCGGGCAAAAGAAACCGTCCGCCTCAGCGAGGGCCTTGTGGAAAGCGGTGTCCTGAAGCCGGAACCGATGGAAAGGGCCTTTGAAACAATCAGGGTTTTTGCCCGGCTCATCAAAAACAAACAGGCCGATCTGGTCTGGCCGGTCGCGACGGAAGCCCTGCGCCGCGCGTCGAACGCTTCTGTTTTCACCAGCCGGATAAAGGCCGAAACCGGGCTGGAGTTCAACATTATTTCCGGCGGCGAAGAGGCTGAATACGATTTCCGGGGCGTCGTCAACAGCATTTATGTCAGCGACTGCCTTATTGCGGATGTCGGCGGAGCAAGCACGGAGCTTGTTCTGATAAAAAACCGCGAAGTGAAACGCCGTGTCAGCCTGCCGTTCGGGGCGGTCACTCTGACAGAAGAATTCTGGCCGGAAAACAAAAATACCGAATCCGCCGAGCTGGACAAATTCCGGATCGGGCTGCTCGCGTATGTCCGGGGCCGCCTTGGCGAGCTGGGCTGGCTGGACGAGGCAAGGGGACTGCCGCTTGTCGCCTTGGGCGGCTCAATGCGGGCTTTGGGGCGGCTTTCGCAGAAATTAAAAAATTATCCCCTTGAGCTGCTCCATGGCTACAGCCTTAAAGCCAGGGAAGTGCGGGACTTAATAAACATGCTGCTGGATTTGCCGCTGAAAAAGCGGGCGGAGCTTCCCTCCGTGGATAAAAAACGGGCGGAGATCCTTCCCGGCGGGCTTGCGCCGCTTTTTGCGCTGATGGAAAAGTTCGGCCTGGACAGTTTTATCGCAAGCGAGGCAAGCCTGCGCGAAGGGGTTTTCTTTTCTCACTATCTTTCGGGAAACCCGATTGTCGGCGATGTCGTCGATTTCAGCGCGCGGAATTTAATCAGGGTCTATGGCCAGGACGAAGCGCACAGCGAGCACGTTCTGCGCATAAGCGCGGCGCTTTATCAGCAGCTTGCCCCGCTGCACAAAGCGGACGGCTACTACCTGCGCCCGCTTAAAGCGGCCGCGATGCTGCACGACATAGGCCAGCTTATTAATTACGAGGAGCACGAAAAGCACGGTTTTTATCTGACGCTCAACGCCGGCCTGAACGGTCTGAGCCACCGCGAGCTTGTTCTTGCGGCAATGCTGGTGGGTATGCACAGAATAAAAGATCTGAAAATCGACCCCAAAGCTTATAATAATATTTTGCAGGAAGGCGATTTTGAAAATATTAAAAAGCTTTCCCTGATATTAAAGCTTGCGGAAAAGCTTGACAGAAACAGTACAGGCGCTGTGCGGGATCTCAAGTGCTTCATCAGGGAAAGCGAACTGGAAATTCGCCTGATAGCCGGCAAAGGCGCGGAAGCGATTGTGTCGGCGGCTATGACCAGCGAAAAGTCCTTTGAAAAAATCTATGGCAGAAAATTAATTGTCAGCTGCTAATATAGCGCATCATACGTTTGAATTACGCGCGGCCGCCCCTGCAAATTTTCAAACAGGCGTTATTATAGACTTGAAAATTTCATAATAATAATATAAAATAAATAAAGAAAAATTTTAGCCTGGTCAATTTAAAAAAAGGAGAGGGTTAAAAAAATGGCAGTAAAATTAAACGCCAAATATACCGGCGTGTTCGTGGCCGCGCATGAGCTTGAGGCCATAGCGCCCCTTGCGGAGGCGGCGCACAAAGCTTTGTTCGGCGGGACAGGCGCGGGGAACGAATTCCTTGGCTGGCGCGAGCTTCCCGCAAATTATGACAAAGAAGAATTTAAAAGAATTGAAGCGGCGGCTCAAAAAATTCGGGAAGATACCGGCAGCATTCTTATCGTATTGGGAATCGGCGGGTCCTATCTGGGTGCAAGGGCCGCTATACAATTTCTGAAAGGCGAATTCTACAACGACCTTGCCGGCAGTTCGCCCAGGATATATTTTGCCGGGAACAATTTAAGCGCGGCTTATATTTCCAATATATTAAGGCTCTGCGAGGGCAAGAGCGTTTATGTCAACGTGATCTCAAAATCCGGCACAACCACGGAAACCGCGCTGGCTTTCAGGATCTTCAGGGAATATCTTGCGGGCCGCTACACAAAAGAAGATATTAAAAGGCGCATTTTCTGCACGACGGACAAAGCCAGAGGCACACTGAAAGAACTGGCCGTCAGGGAAGGCTACGAAACTTTTGTCGTCCCGGATGATATCGGCGGGCGCTATTCGGTTTTGACAGCCGTCGGGCTTCTGCCGATTGCCGTCGCCGGAGTTGATATTAACGAGCTTATGCGCGGCGCAAAAGAAGCGCAGGACGCGCTTTCAAACTTTTCCGTCGCGGAAAACGACGCGGTGCGCTACGCCGCTTTGAGAAATATATTATATAATAAAGGCAAGAATATAGAGATAATGGTCAGCTATGACCCCGGCTTCGCTATGATGGCCGAGTGGTTCAAGCAGCTTTTCGGCGAAAGCGAAGGCAAAGACCAGAAAGGCATTTTCCCCGCTTCGGTGACTTTCTCGACGGATTTGCACTCTCTTGGACAGTATATTCAGGACGGCAGGCGCTCTATATTCGAGACTGTCGTCGCCTTTGAAAAAGAGCCTGACGATTTTGATATAAAGCCCGATCCTGAAAATCTGGACGGCCTTAACTTCCTGTCCGGGAACAATTTTTCCTGCGTAAACAAAAATGCCCGTCAGGGAACGATTTTAGCGCACACCGAGGGCGGCGTTCCAAATATAGTCCTGGAGATTCCGGAAAATTCGCCCTATGAACTGGGCTATCTGATTTATTTCTTTGAGCTTAGCTGCGGGCTTTCCGGATACATGCTGGGGGTCAACCCCTTTGACCAGCCGGGCGTTGAAAGCTACAAGCGCAACATGTTCGCGCTTTTGGGCAAGCCGGGGCATGAGGCCAGGAGGGAGGAGCTTCTCTCTAAATTATAAAATTTCTCGCGTGCGCCGCCATATATTCAAACAACAACTTCCAAAAAAAAGCAAATATAAAAACTGGAGGATTTTTCACATGATCAGACTCATTGTCGGAAGCAAAGGCTCGGGAAAAACAAAGGCGCTGATAGAACAGGTCAATCAGGCCGCGCTGACCGCAAAAGGTAACGTCGTCTGCATTGAGAAAAACATGAAGCTGACTTATAATATTAACCACACAATACGGCTCATCGACATGGACAATTACCGCATTCAGGGCTTTGATGCGTTCTACGGCTTTTTCGCCGGGCTTCTTGCGGGCAACTATGACATAACTGACATATTTGTCGACGGCATACTCAAGGCCGGGGGGCCGGAAAAAGATCTTGAAGCCTTCGGGCGTTTGCTGGAAAAAATAGATCTTCTGGTGCAGGAAAGCGATATAAACGTTGTGATAACAGTTTCCGCCAACCCGGAAAGCCTTCCTGAGAGCGTCGCGAAATATCCGCATTAAACAGGGCTGTTCAGAAACAAAAAAGGAGAGGTTTTATGACAAGCGAAAAAGCAAAAGCCCTTGTGTCCCAGCTTACGCTGGAGGAAAAGGCCGGGCTTTGCTCCGGCCGCGATTCATGGCACACAAAACCTGTCGAGCGCCTTGGAATACCCGCCTGCCGCACAAGCGACGGTCCTCACGGTCTGCGAACCCAGGAAGGCGATGTAAACAATATAAGCGAAACTTCCAGCATCCCGGCGGTGTGTTTTCCTTCCGCCTGCGCTTCCGCGGCCAGCTTCGACAGGGATTTGCTGCGCAGGATGGGCGAGGAGCTTGGACGTGAATGTCAGTCGGTCGGCGTAAACGTCCTGCTGGGGCCGGGCGTGAATATAAAACGCAGCCCCCTTTGCGGGAGGAATTTTGAGTATTTCAGCGAGGATCCTCTCCTTGCCGGGGAAATGGGCGCGGCCCTTGTCCAGGGGCTGCAAAGCCAGGGGACAGGCGCAAGCCTGAAGCACTTTTTCGCGAACAACCAGGAACACCGGCGGATGGACTCTTCCTCGGAGATGGACGAGCGCACTATGCGCGAGATTTATCTCCCCGCCTTTGAAATAACCGTCAAAAACGCCCAGCCTTGGACAATAATGGCCTCTTACAACAAAATCGGCGGCGCATATTCGACCGCAAACAAAAAATATCTAAGCGCTTTGCTCCGCGATGAATGGGGCTTTGAGGGCGCGGTCGTCAGCGATTGGGGCGCGACGCACGACAGAGCCGCCGCGGTAAAAGCGGGCTGCGATTTGACTATGCCCGCCGAAAACACAGACAGTGAGCTTGTCGCGGCCGTGAGGGACGGGCGCGTTTCTGAAGAAGAAATTGACGCCTGCTGCGAGCGGGTGATTTCCCTTGCCTTCAAAGGCATGGAAAACCATAAAGACGGCATAAAATTTGACTACGAAGGCGGCCACGCCCTTGCGAGGAAAATCGCCAGCCAGTCTGTTATCCTGCTCAAGAACGAAAATAATATACTGCCGCTGGACAAGGCCGCAAAAATAGCCTTTATCGGCGGCTTTGCGGCAAACCCGCGCTATCAGGGCGGCGGCTCCAGCCACATCAACAGCTTTAAAATAAGCGGCGCTTTGGAAAGCGCCAGGAACGCTGGTCTGTCCGTCGCGTTTGCGCAGGGCTATAACAACAGGGACGGCTCGACGGACGACGCGCTGATTGCGGAAGCCGTGAAACTGGCGAAAGAGTCCGCAGTCGCAGTGGTTTTCGCGGGTCTTCCGGATATTGCCGAAACGGAAGGCATGGACCGCAAAAATATGCGTATGCCGGAGGGACACACGCGCCTTATCCGGGAAGTTCGCGCCGCTCAGCCAAACGTTGCGGTCGTTCTGCACAACGGCAGCCCGGTTGAAATGCCGTGGGCGGATTCCGTTCCCGCCATACTGGAAGCCTATCTTGGCGGGCAAGCCGTCGGCGAGGCCGTCGCAGACGTGCTTTTCGGCGATGTGAACCCCAGCGGTCACCTTGCGGAAAGCTTCCCGAAAAAGCTTGAGGATAACCCTTCATATTTGTTTTTTCCCGGCGAAAACGGCGACGTGCAGTACTCCGAAAGAATGTTCGTCGGCTATCGCTACTACGAAAGCAAAAAACTGGAGCCTCTGTTCCCGTTTGGGCACGGGCTGTCATATACGTCTTTCAAGTTCGAGGGTCTGACGCTTGACAAGACAGAAATCAGCGAGGGCGAAACCCTGGGCGTTTCCGTAAAAGTGACAAACACAGGCGGCCGGGCGGGAAAAGCTCTTGTCCAGATATATGTCGCTCCGCCGAAAGGCGAAATTATCCGGCCTGTGCGGGAGCTGAAAAAGTTTGAAAAAGTTGATTTGCAGCCGGGCGAAAGCAAAAGCGTGAGCTTCATTCTGGATGAGCGCGACTTCGCGCACTGGAACCCCAAAAAGCGCGGCTGGAGCGTGGAGGACGGCGCTTATTCCATACAGCTTGGGGAAAATTCCCATAATATACTGCTTGAATCCGCGCTGGAGTTTGTCTCAAAAGAAATCCCAAGCGGCGAGGACTTCTGCGACACAACGATTATAAAAGAATTCGCCAGGCACCCCCTCGGAAAGCAATATATAGAGGACAACCTGGGCTATATACTTTCTATAATGTCCGCCGCCGGTTTTATTCCCAAAGAAGCGCTGGAGAAGACGGGCTATCAGCCGGGCAGTCCAATTTCCCTGAAAACGGCGCTTGAATATCTTACCCAGTATGCGGAAGCGGTCATTGACCTTCTGATGAACCTGACCATGGCAGTCATGCTTAATTTTTTGCCGGAAGAAAATAAACAGGCTTTCAAAACTGTTTTGGATAGAATAAAAAAGGGCGAAAAATAAATCCGGGCTTAGAAAAAAAACTACAGGGGCGGCGATTTGCCGTCCCTGAATAAATTTATTCGCTCTATTTGTCGTTTGTGGCGTCCCCGTCGCCGTAAATCGGGATAACCTCGCCCAGATAAGTGGGCTTCGGCTTGATAATGCCCATGCCGAAGTCTTTCACCCGCGCGAAAACCTCCCGCAAATCCCGCATCCACTGGCCGCCGTAGACGCGCATGTCGGAGCCGACCCCGCGGACTTCCAGCCCCAGTTTTTCCGCGTTATAAACGGCGCGGTAAAGGTGATAATTCTGCGTCACGATTACGGCGCTTTTCACATCAAAAATATCCCGCGCCCTGTACATGCTCTCATAGGTCGAGAAACCCGCATGATCCATAAAAACATCCTCAGAAGAAACGCCCTGGTCAATGGCGTATTGTTTCATGGCGTTCACTTCGTCATAGGCTTCCCTGCCGTGGTCGCCGCTCATGAGAATGCGGCCGGAAACGCCGCTTTTGTAAAGCTCAATTCCCCTGTCAAGGCGGTCGCGCAGCATGTCGCTGCCCACACGGCAGCCCAGTATAATTATGCAGTCGGCCTTGAAGTTTACAGCTTCCGCAGGGGCGATAATCCTTTTGCCGCCGGAACTTTTGACATAAGCGCTGATAATCAGTGCCGTTATGCTTGTAAAAACAGCAAATATAATCATAAATAAAAAAAACTTCTTAAAAAATTTCAGCGTGAATATTTTCTTTCCAGGCTTGCGGAATTTGTTTTTCCGGTTTATTTTTATATTTAATTTTTTCATGTTGAATACGTCCTTCCTGGCAAAAAACGCTTGGAATAAGCAAAGGGTTTCACAGGCGAACGCGGCCCCCCCAAGCCCTATTTCAGTCTCTTGTCCAAAAACCGCGCAAGCCTTGCGCCCACTTCCTGCAATATTTGCACTATTATGACCAGAATCGCAACGGTTATCAGCATTATGTCGCTCTGATAGCGGTAATAGCCGTAACGGATAGCCAAATCCCCAAGCCCGCGGCCGCCTACGATCCCCGCCATTGCTGAATAGCTCAGTATTGTTATTGTGCTTATCGCCGCGCCCAATATCAGCGAAGGCCGCGCTTCCGGCAGCAGCACTTTATAAATTATCTGCAGGGGCGAAGCTCCCATCGAGCTTGCGGCTTCAATCACGCCGGAGTCCACCTCTTTGAGGGAGCTTTCAACCAGCCGGGCAATAAATGGAGTTGAGGCCACAACCAGCGGCACGACCATTGCGGTCGGGCCTATTGTCGTCCCGACGACAAGACGCGTGAACGGCAGAATCGCTATCAGCAGAATTAAAAACGGCACCGAGCGCGCCAGATTCACAATCAGGCCGAGCGTTTTATTAAGCGCGGCAACCGGGAACAGTCCGCCTTTGTCTGTGACAACCAGCACTATGCCGATCAGCATTCCGAAAAGATAAGCCAGAAAAGTCGAAAAAAGCGTCATATAAAGCGTTTCCCACAGGCCTTTAATTATCATGCCAAACATGGCCGAGCACCTCCTCTATCGACACGCCGTTTTTGCCCAAAAAGCGCAGAAGCGCCGCCGCTTCACCGTCAGTGTTTATCAAAGCGCGGGCGGCCTCGCTTTTCGGCCTTGAAAAAACTTCCCGCACGCCGCCGATTTCGACCACGCGCGCCGCATCCATTACGGCGACCCGGCCGCACAGGTTTTCTATCACCTGCATCTCGTGGGTGATAACCACAATCGTAATTCCAAAGCGCAGATTGATATCTCTCAAAAGCGAAAGAATATCCCGCGTCGTCTCGGGATCAAGGGCGCTTGTGGCCTCGTCGCACAGCAGCGCTTTTGGCCCGCAGGCAACCGCCCGGGCGATCGCGACACGCTGGCGCTGTCCTCCGGAAAGCTTCGCGGGGTATGTGCCGGCCTTTTCCGAAAGCTTGACCAGTTCCAGAAGTTCCGCCGCCCGCTTTTTTGCGGTTTCGCGCTTCCAGCCCGCAATCTCCAGCGGGAAGCAGACGTTATCCAGAACAGTCCTCTGCATAAGCAGGTTAAATTGCTGGAAAATCATGCCTATAGATTGGCGCGCCTGATAAAGCTTTTTCCGGCTCATACCCGAAAGGGCTTCGCCCTGAAAATAAACCTCGCCCGCGCTGGGGCGTTCCAAAAAATTAAGGCAGCGGACAAGTGTGCTTTTGCCCGCCCCGCTTTTGCCTATGACGCCGAAAATCTCGCCGGAATATATGTCAAAGCTGACGTCTTCCAAAGCAAGGTCGCCTTTGTCAAAGCTCTTTGTCAGGCCCTGCGCGCGTATAATTGCATCTGGCAAAACAAAATCCCCCCTATACTCAGTTTTGCGTTAGTCATATAAAATATATTATATATATATTTTTAGTCAAAGTCAATAAAAAGGAAAATTGATTATATTAACGCCTTTCAACCGCGCTATGTCTGGAACAAAATTAGTAAATTCAACTATGCCGCCGCGTTATCTGTGATTATTTTTAAATTACAGCTTGACTGCGGAATTTTTTTGTGCTATAGTAAATTCACCTCAGTTTGGAGGTTTGTTTTTTGTGGACAAATTGAGGGAGGCAGCCGCATGTTTTGCGGAGAATTTAATTAAAAGGAGCCGATATTCAAATGCGAGTAAAAATTACTCTGGCCTGTATGGACTGCAAAAGGCGAAACTACAACAACATGAAAGAAAAGAAAAACACCCCTGAAAGGATAGAGCTTAAAAAGTATTGCCCTTTCTGCAAAAAGCACACTGTCCACCGCGAAACTAAGTAAATAGGCTGAGGGAGGATTTTTCCAAAATGGCGGAAGAAACAGCAAAAAACAAGCCGGTCAGCAATAAACCGCTTGCCAAAAAAAAGAAAGAATCTATTTTTAAACGCCTTAGCCGCTATTTGAAAAGCGTTTGGGCCGAATCAAAAAAAGTTCAGTGGCCTTCAAAAGAACAGCTTAAGACCAATACTTTGGTTGTGCTGTCCGTTATCGTTGCGGCAGGTGTTTTCATCTGGCTTTCCGACGTCGCCATGACTTTTGTCATGCGTCTTATGGTCGGCGGCTGAAAAAAGCTTTTTTGCGTCAGGGGAGGAACTGTTAAGCTATGGACGAGGCCAGATGGTATGTTGTTCACACATACTCCGGATATGAGAATAAAGTTGCGGGGAATATCGAAAAAGCGGTTGAGAACCGCGGGCTTCAGGATTTAATTCGGGAAGTCCGCGTTCCGACGGAGAAAGTCACCGAGATAAAAGACGACAAATGCCGCGAGGTGGAGCGCAAGCTTTTCCCGGGCTATGTTCTTATCAAGATGGTGATGAACGACGAGGCTTGGTATATCATACGCAACACGCGCGGCGTGACTGGTTTTGTCGGGCCGGGTTCAAAGCCCGTCCCGCTCACCGAGGAAGAAGTTTTGCGCCTTGGCGTGGAAACCGTCTCTATTGAGGTCGAATACAAAGTCGGAGATACTGTCCGCATCAACGAAGGCCCGCTGATGGGCTTTTCCGGGGTTGTGGAAGAACTGGAACCCGCCAAAAACAGGGTGAAAGTCGCCGTTTCCATGTTCGGGCGGGACACGCCTGTCGAGCTTACTCTTAGCCAGGCTTCTATTGACGAATAAAAAAAACTACTCTGCCGCGCAGAGAAAAATTAAATAAACAGAGAGGCAAAGGAAAATATGGCTCAAAAAATAACAGCTTTAATAAAGCTTCAAATAACGGCCGGAAAAGCGACCCCCGCTCCGCCTGTCGGCCCTGCTCTTGGCCAGCACGGCGTCAACATCATGGCCTTCACAAAAGAGTTCAACGAGCGCACAAAGGCCGACATGGGCACGACTATCCCGGTTGTAATCACGGTCTATGCCGACCGTTCGTTTACGTTTATCACCAAGACGCCCCCGGCGGCGGTGCTTATCAAAAAAGCGGCCGGAATCGAAAGCGGCTCCGGAGTTCCCAACAGGACAAAAGTCGCGAAGCTTACACAGGACCAGCTTCGCAAAATCGCCGAGCAGAAATTATCCGACCTCAATGCGGGCAGCGTAGAGGCGGCCATGTCCATGATCGCGGGCACAGCCCGTTCCATGGGCGTTGAAATTGCAGGCTAAGCTCCCCAAGTGGGAGGAAAATTCCGTTATTAACCACTCCAGGGAGGATTGAACTTATATTTATGAAACATGGTAAAAGATATCAGGACGCGTTCAAGCTTGTTGACCGTTCCAAATATTATGAGACAATCGACGGCCTTGATCTCTGCATAAAGACCGCCAAAGCAAAATTTGATGAGACGGTCGAGCTTCATGTGAGGCTGGGCGTTGACAGCCGCCATGCCGACCAGCAGGTTCGCGGCGCCGTCGTGCTTCCCAACGGCACGGGCAAAAAAGTCCGCGTGGCCGTTTTCGCAAGGGGCGACAAAGCCGAAGCCGCCCAGGCCGCCGGGGCCGAAATCGTCGGCGCGGAAGACCTTGTGGCAAAAATCCAGAACGAGAACTTTATGGAGTTCGATGTTGTGATCGCCAGCCCGGACATGATGGGGCTTGTCGGCCGTCTGGGACGTATACTTGGCCCGCGGGGTTTGATGCCGAATCCTAAAGCCGGAACAGTCGCGCCGGACGTTGCGAAGGCCGTTCAGGAGGCGAAAGCCGGTAAAATTGAGTACAGGCTGGACAAAACTAATATTATCCACTGCCCGATCGGGAAAGTTTCTTTTGGGACGGAGAAATTGCAGGAAAACCTTGACACGCTTCTGGGCGCTATTGTCAAGGCGAAGCCCGCCGCCGCCAAGGGGCAGTATATCCGTTCCGCGGTTGTCGCCACCACAATGGGGCCCGGGATTAAGCTTAACTCCAACCGCTACGGCGTGTAATTCAGGTAAAAAAAACTAAAATCGGCAGGGCGCGTTAAAAAGGCGCCCTGCTTTTTGTAGAGATCAGGGCGGTTTAATTTATGCTGACTGCTGGAATTATCGCGGAATATTCCCCGTTTCACAAGGGACATGCTTATCATATACAAAAAACGCGGGAACTCGGCGCAAGTCATGTCGTTGTTTGCATGTCCGGGAATTTTACCCAGAGGGGCGAAGCTTCGCCTTTTGACAAATTCGCCCGCGCAGACGCAGCCATCGCCGGCGGCGCTGATTTGGTTCTGGAGCTGCCGCTGGCTTACTCCCTTTCGTCGGCGGAACATTTCGGCTATGGCGGGGTGAGTATTTTAAATTCCATCGGCTGCGTTGATTGGCTCAGCTTTGGCAGCGAACAGGGAAACCTGGAGGGTTTTACAGAGGCGGCTCAAGCGCTTGAAGATACTTATTTAACAGAAAAAATAAAAAGCCGCATGAACGAGCGCGGCGAAACTTACGCCCTTTCGCGCCACAGAGTTTTGAGCGACTGCTGCCCGGGCGCGGCGGAACTTCTGGAAAAGCCGAATAACGCGCTTGGCTTTGAATATATAAAATGGCTTGGACGGCTTGGCTCAAAAATGCGAGCAGTCACAATCGGGCGGGCAGGGGCGGGCCACGATTCCCGGGTCTCGTCAGAGGGCTTTGCTTCGGCTTCGTATATCAGGCGGAATCTTGAAGACAGGTGGGACGGCGTGAGAAATTTTATCCCGGCCAAGGCTGCTGAAATTTTTGCTTCAGAAATCCAAAAAGGCCGGATAATCGACCGCGAAAAGCTGGATTTTGCGGTTTTGGCAAAATTGCGGCGCATGGACAGCGCTGATTTTCTGAATATTGCAGACGTGGGCGAAGGCTTGGAAAATCGTATAAGCAACGCTGTGATTTACTCAAGAGATTTAAATCAGCTTCTGGGCATGGTTAAAACAAAGCGCTACACTATGTCGCGCGTTAAACGTGTGATCATGAACGCGTTTCTGGATATCCCGCGGGAAATGCGGCTTCGCGGGACGCCTTATATTAGAGCGCTTGCGCTTAACGGGCGCGGGCAGGAAATTCTCCGCGCGGCAAAAAAAACTTGCGGCGAATATATTTCGGCTTCTTTGGCGGACATCCGGAGAAACTGCCCGTCCGCCCGCGATTTTGTTGACCTGGAGGTCAAATCCACAGACATTTACAAGCTGTGTTTCAGAAATCCGGATATCTGCCGGACGGATTTTTTCCGCCAGGTTAAAAAAACGGATAATTAAAAAAATAGCGTTAACCTGATTAGAATAACGCGTTTCGGGTTCTTATTGTTTTATTCCCGTTTATGTGATAGAATTGGCAGTATAATCGCAAATACGAATTTTATTAAGAAAAGGTGATATTTTTGGCGAACAAACTGATCAAGCCCCCTGTGGAGCTTCTTTATCAGGAAGAACTGGAAGCCCTGGCGGAAAGCGATAAAAATAATATTAAACCCGAAAACTGGCGGTTAAGCCCAAAAGCAGTCAGGACATTTATTCTTGGCAGCAAAGGCGAAAAATTAGGCGGCGGAAAAATTGCCGTCTCGCAAAAATATTACGGCGACGACGCTTTAGTGGAACGCTGCATAATCAGTCTTGCCGGGAATCGCGGGCTTATGCTTGTCGGCGAACCGGGCACCGCGAAGACTATGCTTTCGGAGCTTCTTTCGGCGGCCATCTCCGGAAACAGCGTCAATACGGTTCAGGGCACGGCGGGGACTACCGACGACAATATCAAATACTCCTGGAACTATGCGCTTTTGCTGGCAAAGGGCGCTTCGCGCGAGTCGCTGGTCCCCGCGCCGCTTTACATCGGTATGGAACAGGGCATTATCACGCGTTTTGAAGAAATCACCCGCTGTCCCTCCGAAATTCAGGACACGCTTATAAGCGTCATGAGCGACAAAGTGCTTTCTATACCGGAACTGGGCGAAGAGGGCTTTTTGTTCGCAAAACCTGGCTTTAATATTATCGGCACGGCCAACACCCGCGACCGCGGCGTTAACGAGATGTCCAGCGCCCTGAAGCGCCGTTTTAATTTTGAGACCGTTTTCCCGATTAACAACGTCAATCTGGAATGCAGGATAATAGAGGACCAGTGCGCCGGCATGCTGGGAGAAAATGCCGGTAATCTCGTCGACAAAGACGTGATAAATTTGATTGCCGTCACTTTCCACGAATTGCGCGAAGGCGTAAGTTCCGACGGAAGCAAGATCGACGCGCCCTCCGCCGTGATGAGCACCGCCGAAGCTGTCTCGGTCTATTATCAGACTGCGCTCGGCGGCTTTTATTACAGCGGCGGCAAGATTATGATCGACAATCTGGTGCAGAACCTGATGGGCGCGGTCGTCAAAGAAAACCGCGAGGATCTTGCAAAGCTCAAAGCGTATTTTAATTCGGTGATTAAAACTCGGGCAAAATCGCGCGGCGGGATTTGGGGCGAATTCTACGAGGCGAGAAAATGGATAAAATAGCGCCCGATATATCCCGCCTGCTTGCCCGGGTTTTCAAGCCGGACGAAAATATAGTCTTTTTTCCCGTCAGACACCACAGCCCGGCTTGCGCCTGGCATATCCGGAAGGCGGCCCGGCTCTGCGCGCCGGACTGCATACTGATAGAGGGACCCGCCGACACCGACAGGCTTATCCCCAGCATTATCGGCGCCGAACCGCCTTCCGCCGTTTATTACTCATACAAAGACGAAGAAGGCCGCTATGCCTGCTATTATCCCATGCTGGAATACTCGCCGGAGCTTGTCGCCCTGAAAGAAGCTTCCGCGATGGGCGTTCCCGCGCATTTTATAGACCTGCCTTTTGGAAATATTGTCCGGGAAGAGCGCAAATTTGCAAAAGCAGCCGGAAAAACCGGGCGCAAATCCTATTACGACGATTATTTTCTGCAGCGGAGCAGATATATAGAACGCCTGTGCGAACGCGAGAACTGCCGCGACTATTCGGAGCTTTGGGAAAAATTGTTCGAGATTCCGGCGGGGAATATCTCCACGGAAGATTTTATAAAAAACATGTTCACGCTTTGCTATTATTCCCGTGTTGACTATCCGGAGGAGCTTTCGCGCGAGGAGCTGAATCCCCAGCGCGAAATGTTTATGGCCGAAAAAATTCTTGAATACGGCAGGCGCTATAAAAAAATTCTTGTCGTAAGCGGCGGCTTTCACACTTCTGGGCTTATTGAGCTTCTGGAAAGCGGGAAAATCCAGAAGCAAAATCCGGTTTCCGGAGAAGCTTATATTATCCCGTATTCTTTTGGGGAATGCGACCAGCTCAGCGGATACCAAAGCGGTATGCCTTATCCTATGTATTACCAGTCGGTCTACGAAGCGCTTGTGAAAAATAAAGCGGAAAGCCAGCCTTTCCGGGAAACGACGCTTGTATACATCACAAAGCTTGCCAAAGCCCTGCGTAAGGCAAAAGAAAATATTTCCCTTTCGGAGGAAGCCGCCGCGTTTTCGCTCTGCGTGGGGCTGGCCGCAATCCGGGATAAAGAACAGTGCGGCGTGTATGAGCTTCTGGACGGAGTGCGCTCGGCCTTTGTCAAGGGCGAACTGAATCTGTCCAGTTCTTTTGTTCTGAAAGAAACCGCAAAGCTTCTGCGCGGCGAGAAAATCGGGAAAGTCGGCGCGGACGCGCCCGTGCCGCCCATCGTGCTTGATTTTGAAGCGCAGGCAAAATTATACAGGCTCAGCCTGGACGGCTCCAGAAAAAAAGACCTGTCGCTTGAGCCGGTTTCAAAGCCGCGTCACAGGGAGGCTTCCGTTTTACTGCACAGGCTTGTCTTTCTGGAGAATCCCTTTGCGCAGAAAACCGCCGGACCGGACTATGAGAACCGGCGGCGGACAAAGCTTCTGCGCGAAAAATGGGATTACGCGTTCAGCGGCAGGGTTAGCGCCGCTTTGATAGAAAAATCCCATTTGGGCGGCAGCATAAAAGAAGCCTGCGAATCCCGGCTTTCGGGGCTTATTAAAGACGAATGCCACAGCTCGGCGGACGCGGCGGAGCTGCTTGTGAAAGCCGGGGTTATGGCGCTGTTTTCGCAGACCGCCCAGCTTATGGATCTGGCCGAAAGCTCAATCTCAGAAGACAATTCTTTTGTGTCGCTGGCGAAGGCCATAGAAGGTCTTTCTTTCCTGAAGGGCATAGAGCATATTTTGAGAATAGACGAGCTGAACAGACTGCCCGGTCTGATAAACAGGGCTTTCAGCCGGGCAGTCACAATGATTTCCGCTTTGACGGCTTCCGACGAAAAAGAAGATTTCGAGCTGGCGAAAGTCCTGAAAATACTGCACCAGGTTTCCGTCTCGCAGGAGGACGGCGCGCTGTTCCCGGAAGCGCTGGAGGATCTGCTGGCGCGGAAAAACTGCCCGCCGCTGCTGGACGGAGCCGCTTCGGGGCTTTTGTATAAGTCTGGGGAACTTTCGCTTGAAGGAACGCTTGCGCGGGCGAACGCGTATTTCACTTCGACAGGGGAAACGCTCACGTTTTCCGGGCGTTTTCTGCGGGGGCTTTTCATGACCGCCCGCGACCTGGTTTTTTATGACGACGGATTTTTGAAGGGACTCGAGAGTCTTCTGGAAAATTTTTCTTACGAGGATTTTTTGACGCTTCTGCCGGATTTGCGCCTTTCTTTTACAAATTTTTCGCCTGGCGAAATAAACCGGATCGCCGAAAAAGTCCTGGAGATTCTCGGCGCCGGCGGCAAGCAGCAGGAAAAGCCGGACTTGCTTTCGCTTCCCGCCGCGGATGAGAAAACTTTGCATGAAGCGGCGCTGCTTGACGGCATAGCTTACTCATGGCTGGAGAAAAGGGGGTATCTGGCATGAACCTGTCCGGCATTTTTTCTGACAAAAACAGAACCGCTGCCGCCAGGCTGGAAACCGTAAGCCGCTGGCGGCTGATACTCGGCTCGTATGCCGAAAACGCTATGAGCGCGGGGACGGGCGGCGAGGGCTTTTCTTATCGGGAGATTGATGACCTGATGGATTTTCTTTATGGCCGCGAATACGGCGAAGACAGGGGCGTGCGGCAGGAAGGCTCTCTCGACGCTTCTCAGATAACCGTTCCGGAGTGGATACGCAAAATCAAGCGGGTTTTCCCTAAAGAAGTCGTGGAGAAGCTCGAAAACGAAGCTCTGGACAGATATCAGCTCAACGAGATTCTCACGGACAGGCAGGCGCTGGAGAACATGCAGCCCAACATGAACCTGCTCAAGAACATACTGGCCCTGAAAAACCGTATGCGCGGCGAAGTTGTGGACACGGCCAAGCGCATTGTCAGAACAGTGGTTGAGGAGCTTTCAAAAAAGCTTGAGAACGATATAAGACAGAGCTTTTCCGGGCGGCTGAACCGCGCGGAAAGCTCGCCTTTTAAAGCCTCGAAAAATTTTGACTTCAAGAAAACTATCCGCAAGAACCTGAAAAACTATGACGCCGGAAGCAGGGCAATCATGTTGGAGCGGGTTTATTTCAACAGGCGGATCAAGCGTTTTAATCCCTGGAATATTATAATCTGCATCGATCAAAGCGGCAGTATGCTGGAATCCGTGATTTATTCGGCGGTGATGGCCGGGATTTTCTCGAAGCTCACGGCGATTAACGTCAAATTAGTTGTTTTCGATACGCAGATAGTTGATTTATCCGGCTATGTTGACGACCCTGTCGATGTTTTGATGAGCGTCCAGCTCGGCGGCGGCACAGACATCGGGAGGGCTATGCAGTACTGCGAAAGCCTTATTGAAACGCCTTACAGGACTATGCTGATTGTTGTGACGGACTTGTACGACGGGGCGGGATATCGCCCGATGTACGCTTCCGCCAAACGCGTCGTCGAGGCCGGGGCGAAGCTGTTTATCCTGACAGGCATGGACGAGCAGTCGCAGGGCATGTATGACAGGAACGCGGCGCGGCTTATGGCGGCGCTGGGCGCAAAAGTGGCGTCAGTGACGCCCGGTTCGCTGGCGGGCTGGGTTGCGGAATCCATGAGATAAGCCCCGCGGGAATAGCATTGTCTGCCATTCCCGCGGGGCTTCGCCTTCGCCTGCAATTTCTCTAATTAAGGCCGTCTGCCGCCGGGAGGAAATCCGCCCCAGTTTCCGCGTCCGCCGCCCATGCCGCCATTGTAAGCGCCGCCGTCGTCGCCTGTGCTTGTTACGGCGCCGCTGAGCGCAATGTCAATTCTCTTTTCGCCGTCGATATACAGGCCGTAAGTCCCGCCGGCTTTGAAATCAGGGGAAGTGAAGCCGGACATAGTATACTCCGTTTTGCTCGTATACTCAAGAAGGACATTCCCGCCTGAATCCCGTATACTTATCACGCTTCCCGCAGTTTGTCTCTGGGTATACGAGACAAGAATAACAGGCTGTGTCGAATCCTGCGAAGCGTTGAGGACGCTTCCCGCTGTGATAAGTTCCCCGCCGGTGACAAGCATTGCGCCATCCAGGTCGATGGCGCCTTCCATGCCCTGGGATGGCCCGCTGATTTTGGCGGAGCCGCCTTCATAAAAAATATTGCCGTTTGCGTCGATACCGTCATGCGCTGCGTACAGATCAAGCGTCCCGCCGGAAATACGCACGAAAATATCGCCGTTTGAAGCGAAATTGTCCGTCCCCATGGGGCCGCCCCATCGCGAAGCGTTGTCGGCGCCGCCCGCCGCGTTAACCGCGTCGTCGCTTGCGCTAATTATAATATCCCCGCCGCTGATTGTCGCGTTAAGGCCCTCGATGCCTTCATAGCAGCTTAAAATATTGATTTCCCCGCTGGAAATTTCAAGGGCATTGTCGGCGTGAAATCCGTCGTCGCCGGTTTTTATTTCAAATTTACCAGCCGAAACGGATATATTGCCGTTTGTGTGCACTGCGTCGTCCTCGGCGTCAATTACAAAATTTCCGCCTGTTATATTAAGCCGCGTCCCCGATTTCAGGGCTTTCATGCTTGCTGTGTCCGCCGTCTCAGTTTCCGCGGGGGAACTTCCTCCCATGAAGCCGCCCCATCCGCGGAAATCTTCCTCTTGAACGGGCGCGTTCGCGCTGCCCCCGCCGGTCGTGATCTTAAATTCACCGCCGCTTATCTCAAGCGCGGTTTCCGCCTGTATGCCGTCGTTCCCGGCCTGAATGCCGAAATTTCCGCCGCTTATATTTACATAGCCTTTTGTTTCATCCTCATCGTTGCTGGCCTGAATGCCGTCGCCCCCGGCCTCAAGGGTGAAAACGCCGTTTTGGATTTCCACACCGTCGCGCCCGCGCAGCGCGTCCCCGGCGGCTTTGACTTTTATCCCGCCGCCGTCTATATAAAGAAAATCTTGGGCGCGTATTCCGTGCTTATAATTTCCCGTAACGCTTAATGTTCCGCCGCCGGAAACGCTCAAACTGTCCTGCGCAAAAATTGCCGCGTCAGGCTCGTTCTCGTCGCCGGAAGCGGCGTATTCGGCGCCGTCCGAAATATTGTTTTCGCTCCCGTCGGCAAGGATGAGTTCGACCTGCTGCGCCTTAGGCGCATAGATCACAGAACCTGTTTCGTTGTGGACGGAAACTTCGTCCAGCACAAGATGAACTATGTCGTTTTTGCCTGCGTCAATCAGGATTTGCCCGTCGTCAAGGGTACCGGAAAGCCTGTAAGTTCCCGCCTGGCTGACGGTGAGAACCCCGCCGGAAAACTCCGCTCCCGCGCCGGAAATTTGCGCGGAAGCGCCGCTGAAAACTATATCAGCCGTATAGTTTCCCGGTAAGCTGCCGGAGTTTTTCTCCGGATTTTCTTCCGGAAGGGCGAAGCCGGTTTCCAAAGCGCTGTCATCGCCGCTTTCCGGAGGGATTGACGCCTGCGAAAGCGGCGGCTCTGCGCCGCAGCCCGCCAGGATTATAATCAGCGCCAGAAACAGCGCCAAAAGCCTGTATTTTTTCTGATAAAACATATTTTTAAAGCTCCTCTCCGTCGCGCTGCTCGCGGCTGAGCAATATATTTAAATTTCCGTTGCGGCAGCGAAGTTCGTCTATAAACGCCTTCGGCATAGAAGCGGATTTCATCCGCACAGAATAAGTCAGCTCGTAAAGGCTGCCCATGTTGCTCGTTTTAACTTTTTCAAGCTCGGCGCTTTTGGTGTATTTTTTAAAAATTTCATAAAAAAGACCGTCATAGTCCAAATTTTCCGGGATAGTGATTTTTAGGACGCGGCTGCCGCTTTCCCCCTGGCCAAACCTGAAACGCGTCAGCAGCAGGCTTGTCCCGCCTATAATCAGCAGGAAGACAAAGGCATAAAACAAATAGCCCATGCCCGTGACGAGACCCAGCGCCATAGCAAAGAACAGAAAGCTGATATCCTTTGCGTTGCCCGGCAGGGAACGGAAACGCACAAGGCTGAACGTCCCCGCAACCGCGACCCCCGCGCCGATATTGCCGTTGACAAGCATAATGATAATTTGCACTATCGCCGGAAGAAGCGCAAGCGTTACGGCCAGGCTTTTGCTGTATCTGTTTTTGTACATATACGCCCACGCTACGGCAAGCCCGAACACAAGAGAAAACACTGTGCACATGATCAGAATCCCAAAAGACGGCGTTCCATTGATTACGCTTTTTGCAAGACTGTCAAGCACTGATCTTCACCGGCCTTCCCGGCTGCTTGATTATATAATCAGAATAGCAGACCCCGTATTTTGAAAAAGCCGTCGGGAAAATCTTGTATTCGCTGAGCGCGCGCGCCATCCACACAGGCATTCCCCCAAGCGTTTTTACTTCCATCAGAGTTTTGCCCGGCGGCAGGACAGGCTTGCCGTCGAAGGGGTGAAAAAAGTCCAGACCGCTTTGCCGGAAGCGTATGTCCGTGTCAAAAGTGACGCGCAGACCCTCGTCTTTTATCCCGGCAAAGGCTGTTCTGTTATAAGAAATATATATCTTTTCCGAAACCGCGTTGCTTTGAAGATAAAAATCAAGCTCCCGCCCTATCTGGGACGCTTCCGCCGCGACAATGACCCGCACGGTTCTTCCGCCGAACTTTTGTGCCGGTATAGCGATCCTGCGCTTGCAGACCAGCTCTTTGAATTTCTTTTTCAGTTCGAGAAAAAACTCCGTGTTCTGGTTGGGCACGCCGTAACAGCGCAGACGCAGCTTTTCTTTATAGCAGGGCTTTTTGATGGATTCGCGTATGCAGTCCCAGTTTTCAGTGTCGTAATACAGGTTCTGTACAAGATATTCGCCAAAGCGGTCCGGCGACATATACCGCGGCAAAAGCGCCTGGAGCGCGGAACGCTGTTCCCGCGTGATCAGATATTTTTTTTCGTATCGTCTGAACGTTGTTTGCATTTTAGTCGCTGTGCCTCCCGAAAGAATTATTATTGGCTTTACATAGACTTTACATGTAAAAAATAACATGTAAACCTTGAAAATATATTGAAGCAAAAAAATAAATCCCCTCCTGAAAACAGGAGGGGATTCGCTTTCCGGCTTTTTTATGGCAAAAGGCTTACTGCCCGCAAAGCGTCCGGAATTCCGTCCAGATCAGCCCGTGTTCTGATTCCGCTTCGGCTTCGATGTTTTGGATCATTTCCATGTTGGAGGTAAATTCTTCTGGTATAATCAAAAACTCCCGCAGTTCCTCGCTGATATATTCATCCGCGGCCTTGTTGGTGCTGTAATAGCCCAGATACTCGAAGCATTGGGCGCCCCTTTGCGCGTCCAGTATATAATTTAAAAATTGATACGCCGCGTCCGGGTTAGGCGCTTTGTCCGGGATAAAAGCCCCCATAATGCCAAAGCCAATGCCCTCGGCGGGATAGACGACCTTCAGCTCCGGCCTGGCCAGTTTTGCCAGCGTCACCTGCGAAGTGTACATAACGGCGGCCGAAACCTCTCCCGAAACAATGTCGTTGTCGAGTCCGTCGTCTTTTATCAGGCGTATATTGGGCGCAAGCTCGTTGAGTTTTGCGCCGGCGCGGCCTATCGCGTCCGGATCGTTTGTGTTATAGCTTTCGCCAAGAACTTTCAGCGCCATGCCGTTGATAACTCTGTAATTCCCGATAACGCCGACGCTCTTGCTGAGGCTCGCGTCCCACAAATCCGCATAAGCCCTGATTTCAAAGCCGACTTTTCCGGGATCGTAGACAATAGTCTGCACCCCCGCGCCGTACGGGACAGTATAAACGTCGTCAGGGTCATAGAACTGTCCCTGATAAACCGGGTTGATATTCCCATAGTTTGCAATTTTGGACTTATCAAGTTTTTTTACAAGATTTTCTTGAATTGCCGTTTCTATTATATAGTCGTCGGCAATAACAAGGTCGTAGTCCCCGCCATTTGCGGCTTCAAGCTTGGCAAGCATGGTTTCGTCATAGTCAAAATTCAAATAGTTGATTTTGATGCCGCTTTCTTTTTCAAAAGATTCCAGAATTTCCGGCGGGAACATGCCTTCCCAGGTGAAAATGTTCAGATTTTTTGGGCCTCCGCCCCCGCAGGACGAAAGCAAAGCCGCAAGAAGCGCAAGCGCTATAGCTAATACAGGCAGTTTTTTCATAAAAAATATCCCCTTATTTTATAATATATGTGAACAGGCGTTTAAAGCTTGTTCAAAACAAATTTATTTTGCCAATCTGAAATATTTATGCGCTGATTTTGCAGTTTGTATTGTGCGAATCATATGTGTTAGTTTCTGCGCAGGCCGAACCACTGTGTTAGTTTCTGCGCGGCCGAACCACCCCGCCCTTTGGGCACCCCTCCACAGGAGGGGAATTGTAGCTGGGAATGCTTTGCAAAACTTATACCCCATGCCGTGCAAAAATCCCGGCATAGCACAAATTCCAATAATTGCATGGGGTAAAATCTTTAAAAAATGTGGCCGAGCTATAATTCCCCTCCTGTGGAGGGGTGCCCAAAGGGCGGGGTGGTT
>JAITEB010000015.1 GCA_031282245.1 Oscillospiraceae bacterium
AAATGGAAATGTTTTCTCTAAAAAATAAAATTGCCCTTGTGACGGGCGCAAGCTACGGCATAGGTTTTGCGATAGCTTCCGCGTTAGCCAGGGCCGGGGCAGCAATAGTATTTAACGACTTAAAGCAGGAATTTGTTGACAGAGGTCTTGCCGCATATAAAAAAGCGGGAATTGAGGCGCACGGCTATGTCTGCGACGTGACCAGCGAAGCGCAGGTCGCCGCAATGGCGGCGCGGATTGAGAAAGAAGTCGGCGCGATTGACATTCTTGTCAACAACGCCGGCATAATCAAGCGCATTCCCATGACGGAAATGACCGCGGAGGAATTCCGCCAGGTCGTCGATGTGGATTTAAACGCGCCTTTTATTGTCTCGAAGGCGTTTATCCCTTCTATGATAAAAAAGGGCGGCGGCAAGATTATCAACATATGCTCCATGATGAGCGAGCTTGGCCGCGAGACGGTCAGCGCATACGCCGCCGCGAAAGGCGGGCTTAAAATGCTGACGAAAAATATTGCCAGCGAATACGGCGGGTTTAATATACAGTGCAATGGCATAGGCCCCGGCTATATCGAAACGCCCCAGACCGCCCCCCTGCGCGAACGTCAGGCCGACGGCTCCCGTCATCCCTTTGACCAGTTCATCATTGCAAAGACCCCCGCCGCCCGCTGGGGCAAAACTTCCGATTTGGAAGGCCCGGCGGTGTTTTTGGCTTCGCCGGCTTCGGATTTTGTAAACGGGCATATTCTCTATGTTGACGGCGGGATTCTGGCTTATATCGGCAAGCAGCCGTGAAATCGCGCAGATTTATCACAAATATGAAATAAAAATATCCCCGGTAAAACCGGGGATATTTTTATTTCATCATGGAGTTTTGTCATATTTGTCATAGCTTTTTCGGGACTCTACTATATTGGACTGCCTTTGAATTTATATGACTATAAAACTATTCTCTTTACATTTTATTAAAAATGTGCTAATATATACATGTAGCGGGGTTTTTCTAAGCTATTATAAATAAAATCCAAAAAGGAAGGTGCGGATTTTTGAGAAATTCCTTAAGAAAATTTCGGAAATCTCTCTTGCTCGCCTGCAAAGGACTGCTTATGGCTCTGCTTACTTTAAGCTTTGTCTATATATGGCGCACTGATTATGTCGAATATGTAAATTACTGGAGAAGCATCGCAAACTATGCGGTAATTTTTCTGTATGTGGTTTTGCTTGCGATTTTCACGGTTATTTACAACTCAAATAAGATAGGCATTCTGCGGCTTGCGGAAATTATTTACTCGTTTTTTCTGACGCTTTTGCTGACGGATTTTGTGACTTATATTCAGTTCTGGCTGATAGCAAGGGAAGTTTTAAGCCCTCTGCCAATGCTGGAGCTGCTGTTTATTCAGATGGCGACCGCCTCAGCAGGAGCATTTTTGATTAACAAGCTGTATTTTTACCTGTATCCGGCGCGGAGAGTCCTGATGATCTGCGCCGACAATGACTCTTCGGCGGAGCTTATACGCAAAATCAAGCTTAAGAGGGACCGCTATAAAATCTCGGAGCTTATAAACGAGAATCAGGGTTTTGATAAAATCAAAGAATCAATAGATAAATACGAGTCGGTCATGATTTCTTCCGTCAGCCACAAGCTGCGCAGGAAGATTTTCAGCTATTGCAGTTTTAGCGGCAAAAGGCTGTATATCACGCCGGATATACAGGATGTTATGATAAAATCCTCCCATAAGACGCAGATTTTTGACACGCCCATGTTCTACTGCAAAAACACTTCGCTTTCAGCGGAGAACGCTATTATGAAAAGGCTGATTGATATAATTTTCAGTTTGATAGGGCTTGTGTTTTTTGCGCCTTTTATGCTGATTGCGGCAATTTGTATAAAAATCGAAGACAAAGGACCGGTTTTTTTCCGGCAGGAAAGGCTGACCCAGAACGGCAAAAAGTTTAAAGTCTACAAGCTGCGCAGTATGTATGTGAACGCGGAAAAGCACAGCGGCGCAGTGCTTGCCTCCAAAAGAGATCCGCGGATCACAAAAGTCGGCCATATTATAAGAATGCTCCGGCTGGATGAAGTCCCGCAGATTTTCAACATACTTAAAGGGGAAATGTCCATTGTTGGGCCAAGGCCGGAAAGACCGGAAATATCCGCGCTTTATGAGCGGACTATCCCGGAATTCTGTCTGCGGCTGAACGTCAAAGCCGGGCTTACCGGCTATGCGCAGATTTACGGCCGGTACAGCACCTCGCCCAAAGACAAGCTTCTGTTGGACTTGATGTATATAGAAAATTACTCTGTATTGCTGGATTTGCAGCTTATGTTCATGACCATAAAAATCCTGTTCATGCCGGAGAGCAGCGAGGGCATAGACGAGGACGAGAACGCGCAGGACGAGGAGAAAGAGCCTCCGGCGGGAAATAATCGTAAAAATCCCCGAACCGTCATGAAGAAGCGGATATAAAGCCGCAGGTTTAGCAAATCTGTATATATACGGCTGAAAAAAAGCCGTATATCTGTTTATACAGCCAAAAAGATTTTTTTGCGAGCGAAAGCCTTAATATTTGTTTGACAGTTTAATGATAATTTATTAATATAGTTCTGGTATAATTATCATGGATTTTTATGAACAAACGCGAATCGTTTTGATTTGCGTTAACAAATTGTAATTGGAGGAAACGGGTTTATGTCTTTAACTTCGGCCAAAAAGGTCGATACTAACAAGTATGAGCTGGAAATCTCAATAGAAGCAAAGGATTTTCAGGAGGCGGTCTTAAAAGAATTCCGCAAACAGTCCAAAAATATACAGGTCCCCGGATTCAGAAAGGGCAAAGCGCCCCGCCCGATAATCGAAAAAGTATATGGCAGGGAAGTTTTCTGGGATGACGCGGTGAATTCCCTTTTTCCGAAGGTCTATGAATCCGCAGTGGAAGAAGCGGGGATAAATCCGGTGGACAAGCCCAGCGCGGAAGTAAAAGAAATCGGCGAAGACGGCGCGAAGCTTCTGGTTTCTGTTGTGGTCACGCCGGAAATCTCCCTGGGCGTATATAAAGGCATTAAGGCCGAGAAAATTGTTCGCGCCGCGGCCGGGAGCGATGTTGACGAAGAAATAGCTCGCGTTCAGGAGCGCAACGCAAGGCTTGTTCCAATTGACGATCGACCCGCGGAAGCGGGAGACACGCTGAATATAGATTATCAGGAGTATGACGGTTCCGACGGGAAGCTTGAGGAGACAGAGCAGGGCGGCGAGCGGGGGCGCGAACTTGTCCTTGACGGCGCGGATGATAACTATAAAAAAATTAAAGAAAAGCTGACAGGTCATGGCGTCGGCGATGAGTTCGAGTTTGCCGGCACAAAAGACAGGGACGAAGATTTTGAAAAGGCCAAATTCGTCACAAGAGTTAAAATAAACTCGATCAGCCGGAAAGAACTCCCGGAGCTTGACGACGATTTTGCGAAAGACGTCAGCGAGTTTGATACTTTTGAAGAATACAAAGAAAGCGTCCGCAAGGAAATTCAGGAACGTTACGACCGCGAAAGCCGGAACAGGTTCGAGCAGGAACTTGACAGATTGCTTGCGGAGCAGGTGGGCGGCGAAATTCCGGAAGTCATGTACGAAACCGAGGTTGACGGCATAGTTGAGCGCTTCGCCGAGAATGTCAAACAGAGATTTAAAATAGATTTTGAAACCTATATGAGCTATCTGGGGCTGGAAAAAGAAAAACTCCGCCAGGATTACCGCCCGCAGGCCGAGATAAACGTCAAAACAAGGCTTGCGCTTGACAAAATAGCCGAGATTGAACAGATTGAGGCCAGCGAGGACGAGATTGAGGAAGAGTATAAAAATGCGGCGGAGGGATATAATGTAAAAGTCGAAGCTGTAAAGAATGCGATCCCCGTCAAAGATATTGAGAAAGGCATCAAAAGAAATAAGGCAATAAAAATCATTGTGGACAGCGCGGAACCCGTGGAAATTTCATATGATGATTATATGGAAAGGCTTGCCAGGGCTGAAACCGTGAATTCGGACGAGGAGCTGTAGGGCGCGAACGCTTATACAAATTTTCCCGGCTTTGAAGAGGCGTTTTCCAGATAAAAAAACAGATAAAAATTAAAAAATTAAATACTGGAGGTGTTTTTATGGCGCTGGTGCCAACCGTAATAGAACAAACAAACAGGGGAGAGCGCGCTTATGATATTTTTTCGCGCTTGCTCAACGACAGGATTATCATGCTTTCGGACGAAGTGAACGATGTGACGGCCAGCCTGGTTGTGGCGCAGCTGCTCTTTCTGGAAGGCCAGGACAGCGAAAAAGATATAAATCTTTATATAAACAGTCCCGGCGGTTCCATTTCGGCCGGTTTTGCCATCTATGACACGATGAACTACGTAAAATGCGACGTTTCCACCATCGGTATGGGAATCTGCGCTTCTATGGGCGCTTTCCTGCTTGCGGCGGGAGAAAAAGGCAAACGTTTTGCTCTGCCGAACTGCGAAATCATGATCCACCAGCCCCTCGGCGGGGCGCAGGGGCAGGCGACTGACGTTCAGATTCACGCCGAGCACTTATTGAAAACCAGGGCCAAGCTGAACGCGATTTTGGCCGGCGTTACCGGCCAGCCCCTTGAGATTATCCAGAAAGATACAGACAGGGACAATTTTATGACTGCGGAAGACGCTCTTAAATACGGTCTGATCGACAGTATTATAAACAAATGCTAGGTTGGTGCTCCTGTGATGAAAGATATTGATGTCAGAAATATATTCTGCTCGTTCTGCGGAAAAAAGCAGGAAGAAGTCAAATGCATGATCCAGGGCACTGGCGCGTTTATCTGCGATGAATGCGTGGATTTGTGCAGGGCTATTGTAAACGAGGACGCAATGTACTCGCGCAAGGCCGGCGCAAAAGAAGGCCTGAACGCGGAAATCATGAAGCCCCAGGAAATCAAAGAAATCCTTGATGATTATGTTATAGGCCAGGACGAAGCGAAGACCGTCCTCTCCGTCGCCGTATATAATCACTACAAGCGGATTTATTTTTCCCGGTACAGATCCAATATAGATATACAAAAATCAAACGTGCTTCTGCTTGGCCCAACGGGTGTGGGCAAGACTATGCTTGCATCCACTTTGGCGAAGTGTCTTAACGTGCCCTTTGCAATTGCCGACGCGACCACACTGACAGAAGCCGGCTACGTAGGCGAGGATGTTGAAAATATTCTGCTGCGACTGATACAGGCGGCGGACTTTGATATCGAGAAGGCGGAGCGCGGGATTATTTATATAGACGAGATTGACAAAATTGCCCGCAAGAGCGAAAATACGTCTATTACCAGGGACGTCAGCGGCGAAGGCGTTCAGCAGGCTTTGCTGAAAATTCTGGAGGGCACTCTTTCCAATGTCCCCCCGCAGGGCGGCAGAAAGCACCCGCAGCAGGAATTTATACAGATAGACACGTCTAATATATTATTTATCTGCGGGGGCGCTTTCGACGGTATGGAAAAAATTATCGAAAGCCGCGTGAGCAAGTCTTCCCTTGGATTTAACTCCAGCCTTAAAAAAACCGGCAGAGAAAAAGATGATTTGATGTCGCAGATTATCCCGCATGATTTAGTAAAATACGGCATTATCCCTGAGCTTGTGGGCAGAATCCCGGTTATCACGACACTGCATTCGCTGGACAGAAACACGCTTATGCGAATTCTGACCGAACCGCGCAATTCAATTATACAGCAATACGTTGCGCTTTTTGAGATGGACAATGTCAAGCTGGAATTCAGCGAAGACGCGCTTGACGCGGTTATAGAAAAAGCGTTTGCGAGAAAGATCGGCGCAAGAGGGTTGCGGTCAATTCTTGAGGACGCGCTGGCGGACATTATGTTCAAAACGCCAAGCGACTACACGATCGAGTCGATAATAGTCAACCGCGAAACGATAGAGCGCAAAGGCTCGCCCATAATAATACGCAACAACGAGCGCAAGCCGCACAAAATTTCCCCCAGCCGCGCAGTTATCGGCAGAAAAAATGGCACAATTTAAAATTGCTTTTTTGAAGAAAATTACAGATCCAGAGCGATAGTTTTCGGCTCTTTTTTGAGCATACTAAAACTGTCGCTTTTTATTTTTATTAACAGCGGCTTATAAAAGGCATATAAACTATGATAATATCAGGAGAAAAACAAATGAAGAGAAAAATATATTCTATTATATTGGGCGCGCTGCTGTTGTTTTCACTTACCGCCTGCAATAACTTTGGAAACGACAATCTAAACGAAAGCAGCTCCAGGAGCAATATTAGCAGTTCCGTCCCAAGCGCCGTAAGCAGCTCTGTAAGCAGCTCTGTAAGCTCTGAGGAGTCGGCTGTCTCAACGCCCCAGCAGTCGTCGTCAAGCCAGCAAAGCGTATCAATACAATAAGCGTTTTTATAAAAGCCGAATCGACCGACAAGATCGGAGAGCTTTATCAACGCGGCTGACCAATAGATTTGGTCAGAGAATTAAGCGCAGAATTAAAATTATTTTTAATTCTGCGCTTTGTTTTCCCGTAAAAATTCAGCTTCAGTACGGCCTTGAAAGAGCTTTCTCCGCTTCTTCCCGGGAGATTTCCCCCGCGTTGCAGCGCATCATAACAGCCACATCTTTGCTGTAAAGCTTGTAGCCGAAAATAAGCATCAGCAGCGAAACGGCGCCGGAGATCAGCGGTATAAGCGTGTACATGATCCATATCCATTCGAGCGTCCGCGGGGTCTGAACGGCGTTTTGCCCCTCTGCAAAGCCGACCATGCCAAGCATGAACATGCCCGCCGCGCCGGAAATCGCGGCTGTAAGCTTTGCGGTGAAAGTCTGGATGGAGAACGCCACGCCCTGCGCGCGTTCGCCGGTTTTATAGTTGCCGTATTCGGCGCAGTCGGCGGTGAACATGACCAGAAGCACGCCGGCAGTGCCGACAAAACCGGCTCTGATTATGCATATTGTCATAAACAGCGCTTTGTTTTCGTATCCCGCAAAATAAGCGACGACGCCAAGCGCAAGGTTAACGGCGCCGCAGAAAATATAAATAGTCCGCTTGTCAATCTTCTTGACAAGCTGCTGGGCAATAATAATAGAAACAAACAGGGGCAGAGCTGAAATGATTCCTATAATGCTGATCCATTCCTGCCCGCCAAGGCAATAGATCGCCAGATAGTTTGACACAGCCCCCGACGTGCTGGTAATTGAAGAAACTATACAAGCCGCGCTGAATATAAGCAGGGGCTTATTTTTAAAAAGATAATTGACAAGATCGCGAAGTTTTGGGGATTTTTGCTCTTCTTCCGCCACAAAGTAGCGTTCCTTTGCCTTGTAGCCGATTGGAAGCATGGTGATTATCCCAAAAACCGACATGATAATAACAGTGGCGGTCCAGCCGATTGACGGGTACATCAAAGGCAAAATAATAATGACAATAAGGCCGCCAACAAACGAGAAAAAATTTTTTAGCATATAAAGCCAGTCGCGTTCACGTATGTTGTCTGTCATGGAAGTGGCCACAGCGAAAATCGGCACATCGCATATAGTATAGCTTGTGTCCCACAGTGCGTAACCTACCGTGATCCAGATGGCTTTTATCTGAATGCTGACATTTATAGGGACGGCAAAAAGAAAGATACTTGCGGCGGGGATCAGGAAAGTTGACAGGCGAAGCCAGGGGAGGTATTTGCCTTTTTTAAGTTTCGCTTTATCGACTATTACTCCAAAAATAGGGTCATTGATAGCGTCCCAGACTTTGGCGACCATGAATATTGCCCCAACCACAGCCGCCGGTATTCCCATGTCGGTCATATACAATTGCAGGAAGCTGGTGATCAGTATATAAAATATCAGCTGTCCAAAAAAATAAAGGCCATAAGAAAAGCGTTCGCCGAAACCGGTTCTGTAATTTATTTTTTGTTTATTTTTTGGCGCCTCCTGTTGCGTTTCCATGAGATTCTCCTCCATGTGAATTTAATAATTAAAAAAACTGTTTATGCCCCGCAATTTTTATCATAGCAAAAGGCATAAAAATAATATATTAAAATTATAATATTTATATAAATATTATAAAACAAAAAGTGATATCAGAATTTTGACATTGCGCATGATTTATATAAATTTAAAAGCAAGCCAGGTCAGATAATTTTTTTTGCGCAGAACCATTTCAAAGCGCAGCAGCTTATCTTTTGCCAGACTGTTTTTCGGCTCGACGTCGGCCAGTGTTTTGATTTTCAAGTTTTTTTGAAGCTGTTCGAGACTCATGCCCTCTGGCAGTTTAACTGTGACGGAAACGCTTCTCCCTGCGGGTATGTCGAAAAAGTTGTCCGACCAGGGCGCCGTTACGCCTTTGGCCTCCAGATAGACGTAGCGCGCGTAATTTTTGCTGTTCAGCGTCACAGCTGCAAGTCCGTCTTTCTCCGCAAAATCCGCCTTGACGTCCGCTTTGGGAAGGGCGGCATTTTTGTCCGGCACAAGCAGCCAGTATTTCTCGTCCTTTACTTCGCCTTCCTGAAGAAGCCGGACAAGTAATGCGCTTTCTTCTTTTCTGAGCTTTCCGCGGATTTCGTCAAATTTGAGAACCTCCGCCCGGACAGAACTTACTCCCCCGACAGAAACTGGCTTGCTCCCGCGGTTTATCAGCCTGCCGCCAAAATCCCGCAGCTCCCACTCAAGCGTGCCGGCGAATTTGCCGGGGTATTCGTTGACAATATAGATTTCCGCGCGGTCGTCAAAATAATCGTTGGACAGGCAGAGCATTTTATTAAAGTGCCGCGCCTGATACGTCACGGCCTTCAGCTGTTTGCCGTAGTCTATTCCCGCCCAGGAAGCCACCGGCCAGCAGTCGTTGTACTGCCAGAATATCGCGCCGTTCTGCCGGCCGATATTCCTGCGCCAGCAGTCCGTGGCAAAGCGCACAGTGTTGGCCTGCACAAGCTGGGAAAGATAGACAAAATCCTCGAATTTGGCGGGATTACGGTATTTTGCCAAAAGATAAAAAAGCATTTTTTCGTTGCCGCCGCCGGATTTCTGATGGAGCTGCATAATCGGGTCAAACAGGCTGGGGTCGGGCGCGTCCGTATAAGTCCGGACGGTGTGCATAGAGGGCATGGATTCCATGCCGAATTCCGAGCAGAAGCGCGTCGGATAACCCCGGAAAGCCTCTATCGGCATCATGCCGTGCCATATCTGCCAAAGATGGGTGTCGCCCCGGATTGAGCCTTCTTTAAGGCTGTGCACTCTGTGCTCAAGCGAGCCGGAGGAGGGCGAGCCGGGCCAGTAGGGTGTTGCGCCGTCCAGTTCTTCCACCCATTCCCGCAGCGTGTTGTGATAAAAAGGCATGTTGGACTTTTCTATAGGACTGCCTTTTTTCCAGAAATACCTGAAGACTTCGCACTCGTTGTTGCCGCTCCACACAGCAAGGCTTGCCCTGTGGCGAAGGCGGCGGACGTTATCTATGACTTCGGCGCGGACGTTGTTCAAAAATTCCTGTTTATAAAAGGGATAGGGGCTGCAGGCAAAGATAAAGTCCTGCCAGACCAGAATCCCGTTGCGGTCGCAGGCGTCGTAAAAATCTTCGCTTTCGTACATTCCGCCGCCCCAGACGCGCAGCATGTTCATATTCGCGCGTTTTGCGCTCTTTATATAAAAATCCGCGTCCTCGCGCGTGAAGCGCGTGATAAAAGAATCCGCGGGAATCCAGTCCGCGCCTTTGGCGAAAATGGGCACGCCATTGATAACAAACCTGAACTGATTGCCGTGCCTGTCAGGTGAAGTGTCCAGTTCAACAGTGCGCAGGCCGATTTTCCGGCTCTGGCTGTCGGCGGTTTTTCCGTTTTGTTTGAGCAAAAGCTCCAGAGTATACAGCGGCTGGCCGCCGAGACCATTGCACCACCATAGCTGCGGGTTTTTAATATCAATCGTGCAGCGCAGTTTGCCGCCTTCACGCCGCATTTCACAGCTGGAAATTCCCCCTTCCGGATCCGTAAGGCTTAACACAGCCGAAACGCCTTCTATAGAAGAAGCTTCGGCGCTTATCTCCAGGGAGACTTTGCCGTCGGAATGCTTTTGCTTTATGCGCAGATCTTCTATGCGGGTCTCGTAGGCTTGCAGCTCAATGCCGCCGATTAAGCCGGCCGGCGGCAGGGAAGGCCCCCAGTCCCAGCCGAAATGGCAGGGCGTTTTGCGCAGATGGGCAATACTTTTTGTGCCCATGGACATCCCGCCCATAGGCTCTTTTTTGTGCAGCTTCGCCAGATAATCAAACGGGGCTTCGATTTGTATAGCTATGCTGTTTTTTCCCGGACGAAGAAAAGGCTTGGCGTCAAAGCGCCATGTCCGGTTGATGTTGTTGGTTTTGGCAAGCTCTTTGCCGTTGAGGACAAGCGCGCAAAGGGTGTCCAGCCCCCACGCAAGCAAGTCGACGTGCCCCACGCTTAGAAATTCTTCCGGCAGATCGAATTCCCGCGCGTATGTGTAGTCGTGTTCCGCAAGCTTTTTCGCCTCAAGCTCGTTCATACCCCAGAACGGATCAGGCATGCCGTTTGAGATATAATCAAGATAAGCGCTGCCCGGAAGATGTCCGGGGATGGGTTTGCCGCCGTCCTGACTCAGTTCCCAGTCTCCCGCAAGGTTCAGATGCTCCATGAAGTTCACCTCTCTAAAAATTTTATAAAATTTTTTCACAAAAAGTTTTATTAATAGTTGAATTCTATCAAAAAATAAGATATATTTATTGTATAAATATATTATTATTTGAACAGAGGTAAGGCGATTATGTCCCGTTTCCAAGCGGAAAAAGCCGCCCGGCGGATGATCATCAGCGGCTATCGGCACCATAGTTATGAAGACGAACGTATGGTATACGAGTCGCTGTTTCAAGTAGAGCGCGATGAGTTTATCAGGATAATCAATTCAAGAACCGCATACGAAAATTTGTTCAGATATGCCGAAATTATGGCGCCGACGCGGCTGCGCGCTTTGCAGAACGGTTTGATTTGCCTGCTTACGTCGGTGAGCCGCACGGCGATTAATTACGGCATGGATGTGGAGTTCAGCTTTGCGCTGAGCGATTATTATATCAACCAGCTTGAGCTGGCCCAGGACGAAGAGAATATAGTGACGCTGACGCGGGAAATAATGCTGCACTACTATGACCTGGTGCAAAACGAAAAAAGGCAGAGTTATACAAAACCCATTGCCCGCGCTGTGAGATATATAGGGATAAATTTATACGGCCGCTGTCCTGTTGCCGCCGTTGCGGAGCACGTGGGGCTGGAACGGCACTATTTTTCGTCGCTGTTCCGCCAGCAGGTTGGGGTGCCGCCCAGCTGTTATATCCTCCGGCGCAAACTGGACGAAGCCCGGAAAATGCTTAAACATATGAACTCAAGCGTGACCGAAACCGCGGAGTCGCTCGGCTTTTGCGACACGGCGCATTTCTCCCGGCGCTTCAAAAAAGAATACGGGATATCTCCCTCTGACTTTGCCCGGCGGGACATTCCGCGCGCGCAGTGAGGCTCCGAACGCAAAAAAGCCAGACACGGCTTTTGAAATCTCCGATAATTTTCTCTTCAAAATCTAAAACTTCTTGACAGCGATTCAAATTTTATTGTATAATATATCAGTTACCAGAGTTAACAATCCCTGCAAGCGCGGAGGGAGGGAATTTATAAATGGCAGAAGTCAAGATTAAAGAAAACGAATCCATAGACAGCGCGTTGAAACGCTTTAAAAGATCGTGCGCAAAGTCCGGCGTGATGAGTGAGGTTAGGAAAAGAGAACACTATGAGAAACCCTCTGTAAAAAGAAAGAAAAAGTCCGAAGCCGCTCGCAAAAGAAAGTTTAAATAAGCTTGCGTAATATTCAGAAGAAGGCGGGTGCGGGATACCTGCCTTTTGTTTTATGCGCGCGGTGCGCTTTTATAAATATATAAAAGGAGTTGGCAAAAATAAATATGTACGAAAAAAAAATAACGCTGAAAAAAAACTCCGGTTTTCTGGCAGGCGCCGCGTTTCTGGCCGCGACGGCCTATCTGTATATACAAAATAATTCAATAGGAGTGACGACGAAATATATATCCGTTACAAACCTGCCGAAAGCGCTGGAGGGAATGAAAATCGCGCATGTGTCCGATATCCATCTGCCTGTGCGGGAGAGCCGTATGAACGCGATTGTCCGAAGCGTTCTTAAAGAAAGACCGGATTTTATTTTCCTCACGGGGGATTTGGTGGAGACGTCGGAGCATATCGAAAACAGCGGACTTGAAACGCTTATGAAAAGGCTGGCCATAATTGCGCCTTCTTATGCCGTTCCCGGCAATCATGAGTACGAGCCATTCGCAAGTATTCAGGAATGGAAGGAAATTCTGGAAAGAGCGGGCGTTCACGTTCTTGTAAATCAGTCCGCCGAGGCGGAATATGGCGGCGAAAGCTTTGTTATTGCCGGGCTGGATGACAACACGGAATACAAAACGGGACGTATAGCCGGGCTGGATCCAGGAGAAAAAAGGCTGATTTTTCTTTTGACGCACAGGCCGAACCATTGGGATACGCTTTGCGAAAGCGACGCACAGCCGAAGCCGGACGCGGTTTTTTGCGGCCATGCCCATGGCGGGCTTTGGCGCGTTCCGGGAATCGGCGGCCTTGCTTCCCCCCAGCAGGGTCTTTTCCCAAAATACAGCGAAGGGGTTCATTTATTTGAAGACGCTGACAAAAGAATCAGCCTGATAGTGAGCCGCGGCTTGGGCAACACTGGGCTTACGTTCAGGGTGAACAACAGGCCGGAGATTATTTCCGCCGTTTTTAACGCGCTTTAATAAAAGCAGGGTTTTCCTCGTTAGAGAGAAACCCTGCTTTTTTTGCGCTTTATTTATAATTAATCAGAATTTGGGAATGACGGCTTTGCCGTAGGTGCTTTCGATAAATGAGCGGATTTCGTCGCTCTGGAGCGCGGCGACAAGCGCGGCAAGCTCCGGCCTGCCTTCGCTGCCTTCTTTGACGACGACGACATTAGCGAAAGTGTCGGCCGCAAGGGAATCCGCTGCTTCAACATACAGAGCGTCCTTGCTTGCGTCAAGCCCGGCTTCAAGGGCGTAGTTGCCGTTGATTGCCGCAAGCTCGACATCCTGAAGGCTTCTGGGGATCTGGGCGGCCTCAAGCTCGACTATTTTGAGATTTTTTGGATTTTCAGTGATGTCGTTTACAGTCGCTTCCAGACCCTTGCCGGGGTCAACTTTGATAAGGCCAGTCGATTCAAGCAGGAGCAGTGCGCGGGCCTCGTTGGTCGTGTCGTTGGGGACGGCTATCTGTGCGCCGTCGGCAAGTTCTTCAAGGCTTGCGGCCTTGCCGGGATAAATGCCGAAAGGCTCGTAGTGAATGTCGCCGATATCTACAAGATGTGTGCTGTGCTCAGTATTAAAGCTTTCAAGATACGGCCTGTGCTGGAAGTAATTTGCGTCAAGCTCGCCCTCTTCAACAGCCGTATTGGGGAGGACATAATCCTGAAATTCCACAATCTCAAGGGTAATTCCCTGCTCGGCGAGTATGGGCTTGACGGCCTCAAGAATTTCCGCGTGCGGCACCGGTGTTGCGCCGACTTTGATGGTGACGGCAGGCGCGGCTTCTTCTTCGGAGCTTGCTTCTTCGGCGGGCGGGGCCTCTTCGGAACTTGTTTCTTCAACGGAGGGGGTTTCTGTGGAGCTTGTTTCCGGGGCGCTGCCGCAGGCGGCAAACAGCGCCAGGGACAGCGCAAGCGCCAGGATCAGAACTAACAGTTTCTTTGTTTTCATAAATAAATTCTACCTCTTTCTTTCTTCATATATTTTTGTTTTTTATATAACATATATATAATATATGTTTACCATGATAACATTTACGCCCTGTTATGTCAAGCTGCTGTCTTGTAAAATATGCACTGCGCGCGGCCATAAAAACTGGCGCTATTGACGAAAGCCGCTAATACAGGGGCAAACAAAAAAGGCACAGCCCGGAAATTTCGGGCTGTGCCTTCTCACAGACTAAAATTTCACAAGGGGTTATTTTTGGCGCGCGAAAAAACGCGCATCATGCCCATGGCAGATACGCCGCACATCATCATAGCTTTATTTTCCGTCGCCGCAAAAATAGCGCTCATGGGAATTCCCCTTCTGATTAATTTAATAGCATGTTAGTATGTTTTGCATATTATCACACCCGGCGCAATCTGTCAAGAGAGTTTTATAAAAAATTTTTTATCGGCGTATTAAATCTGCAGCGAACGAACTCAGTTTGCCCCTGCAAGGCGAGATAAATCCGCCTGCAGAAAAATTTTGAAAATTTAATTTAAAAGCCACTTGACTTAGAGTTAACTCTATATAATATAATAAAAAACATGATTTATGGCTTTAGTAAAACCGAAAAAAAGGAGTAATGTCAAGTGATTGAAAACAAAACTATGCGCCTTACAGTGGGAGGGCTTATGCTCGCCCTTGGCGTGCTTTTGCCATATGTAACGTCGCACGCGTTCGGCTTACAGGGAACAACGTTTTTGCCCATGCATTTCCCAGTACTGCTTGCCGGGCTGACCTGCGGCGCTTTGTACGGCGGCGTGTGCGGGGTTCTCGCGCCGCTGTTGTCCTGCCTGATAACGGGAATGCCCCCCGTCTATCCGATGCTGCCGATTATGCTGTGCGAGCTTGCGGTTTATGGCGTGTTAAGCGGGCTTCTCAGAAGCAAAACAAAGCTTAACATATATCTGGTGCTGCTGATTGCCATGCTCGGCGGCCGGTTTGCTTATGCGGCGGCTTTTGACGTGCTGTTCTATCTCAGCGGTTCCGCGCTGAAAGCTTTAACGGCGGCCGGAGCCGTTGTCGCTGGCCTGCCGGGGATAGTATTGCAGATTCTTGTCGTCCCGGCGCTGGCTGTCGCCATCGGCAGGATAGTTCCGCGAAAGGGCGCCGCCGCATGACTGTGGAAGAATTAAGGGCGGTCGGGCTTCTTGAAAGCGGCAAAGCGAGCTGCGCCGTTATCACTGCCGGAGGTTTTCTTGAAAGCGCAGGCGGCAAAGGCGTCGCCCCGCTGCTCGGCTTTTATGAAAATAATCCGCAAAGTCTGAAAGGCGCGTTTGTCGCCGACAAAATTATCGGCAGGGCGGCTTCGGTTATCCTTGTGCTGGGCGGGGTGAAAAAGGCTTACGGCGAAATCATGAGCGAAGCGGCGTTTTGCTATTTGAAACAGAACGGCGTTTGCGCAGAGTACAAAACAAAAATTTCTAGAATACTAAACCGTAGCGGAAATGGAATTTGCCCGCTTGAGGAAAGCGTCCTTGACGAGCCGGACGCGGACAAGGCTCTGAAAAAGCTGAAGGACAGAATTCAATCGCTGAAAGCGCAAAGATAGCTTTGGCAAATTCTCACGCATTTTTGAAAAAAGCGTGTATCAGCTGTATATTTTTTATAAACATTCCCGCTTGACAAAGGCTCTTTAATTAGATAAAATGTATTAATATATTCCGATAAGCCGAAGCGCTGGCTGTATAAACAAAGGCCGACGGAATTTTAAGCTTATTTATATTTTATTTATGATGGAGGACAATAGTATGGCAAAGAAAATTCTCGCCGCGCTTTTGATTGCAGCTATGGTTTTAAGCCTTACTTCCTGTGGCGGCGGCAGTAAGGGCAAACTGGTCGGCATCGCGCAGTACGCTCCGCACCCCGCGCTGGACGCGTCCGCGCAGGGCTTTAAAGACGCGCTGAAAGACGCGGGTTTTGTCGAGGGGACAAACATCACCTATGAAGAGCAAAACGCCCAGGGCGACCAGGCGAACTGCGTCACTATCGCGAACACCATGCAGAGCAAGAATCCGGATCTCGTGCTTACAATCGCAACTCCTATCGCCCAGGCCGTCGCAAAAGTCATCACGGACAAGCCCGTGCTGATTACGGCTGTCACGGATCCCGTTGACGCGAAGCTTGTAGCCAGTATTGAACAGCCCGGCGGCAACGTCACCGGCACAAGCGACCTGACCCCCGTCGCGGCTCAGGTTGCGCTTATCAAAGAAGCTATCCCGGGAATTAAAACAGTCGGCGTTATGTATTGCTCCAGTGAGCCGAACTCAAAAATTCAGGCTGATATGGCAATCGAAGCCTGTGAATCCACTGGGCTGGCTTATCAGGAATTTACCGTTTCAGCCGCAAATGAGATCAATCTGGTTGCGCAGTCCATGATCGGCAAGGTTGAAGCCGTTTATATCCCGACGGACAACCTGCTTGCCGAAAACATGAAAGTCGTTTCCGGCGTGACAAACCCGGAAGGGCTTCCGATAATTGTCGGCGAGAGCGGCATGGTCGCAAACGGCGGGATTTTCACACTGGGTATTGATTACTACAAGCTTGGCTATCAAACCGGCGAAATGGCCGCGAAAATCCTTAAAGGCGAGGCCGACCCGGCGACTATGCCCATTGAATATCAGAGCCAGTATGACATTTCTTATAACAGCAAGGTTGCGGCGGAGGTCGGCATAACGCTTCCGGACAGCATTCTTGCCGGAACGGATCTTGCGGAATAACCCTGAAATTTGTCAAAAAAATCAGCAAGCGCAATTTTTTGTAGGGGCGAATAGTCATTCGCCCCTATTGGAGCGTGTGCCCTGACGAGTTGCGCTTTATTTTACATATCATAATATATATCATATTGAGAGAGGCGGAGTTTTTCTATGGGAGATTTTTTTAATCTTATAAGAGCTTGGCATGGAGCCGTCGCCGAAGGGATAATCTGGAGCGTTATGACGCTGGGAGTTTATATTACGTTCCGTATTCTTGATTTTCCCGATCTGTCGGTTGACGGAAGCTTTGTGACGGGCGGGGCTGTGGCCGCTATGTTTGTCGCCTATCTCAACGTTAACCCGTTTTTGGCGCTTTTGGCCTCGCTTGCCGCAGGGATGCTCTGCGGGCTTATAACGGGTTTTATTAATACAAAAATGAAAATTCCGGGGATTTTGTCGGGTATTATCACCATGACCGCGCTATATTCGATTAATTTCCGGATTATGAATAACTCCAGTACAGTTGCGCTTATCGGGACAAATACGGTTGATGTTGTGGTCAGGGATTTCTTCAGGGGAATTTCGGCTGTCAATGCCCAGCTTATTATAGGCGGGGTTCTTGCGCTTGCGCTGATTGCTTTTTTATATTGGTTTTTCGGGACGGAGCTTGGCAGTTCTATCCGCGCGACGGGCAATAACCCGCATATGGCGCGTTCGCTTGGCATAAATACAGACTCGACGGTTATGGTTGCGCTTATGCTGTCGAACGGCCTTGTGGCGCTTTCGGGCGGGGTTTTCGCGCATGTGCAGGGTTCGTCCTCGCTCAGCAGCGGCCCGGGAACTATCGCGATAGGGCTTGCTTCTGTTATTATCGGCGAGGTGGTTCTCGGCAAAAAACTGGGATTTATTCTGCGGCTTTCGGCCATGGTTGTCGGCACGGTGATTTACAGGCTTATTTTTGCGACGGTTTTGTTCGCAGGGCTTAAGGCAACCGACATGAAGTTAATAAGCGCGCTGGTTGTGTGCTTTGCGCTTTATTTGCCGACCGCAAGAAAACGATTTGTCTCGTGGCAGACGCGAAAGCGCGGAAGGGTTCCCCAGCTCGGGCTTGTGCCGGACGCCGTTATGGAAGACATTATTGACGGCAGCGACAAAGACCCCGACGAGCCGAATCTTCACGACTAAAGGGAAGGAGAAAACCGCAATGCTTATTCTTTCAAATATAGACAGAACTTTCAACAAAGCGACGGTAAACGAAAAAAAAGCCCTGGTTGATATAAGCCTGCGCCTTGATCCCGGGGATTTTGTAACGGTGATAGGCGGCAACGGCGCGGGAAAAAGCACGCTTCTGAATCTGATTGCCGGCGTTCACCGCTGCGACAGGGGTTCTGTCGCGCTGGACGGCGAGGACATAACCCATCTCCCGGAATACAGGCGCGCAAAATATCTGGGCAGGGTTTTTCAGGACCCCATGCGCGGTACGGCCGGTGACATGAACATTGACGAGAATTTGGCTATGGCCAAAAGACGCGGGAGCGTCCGCACTTTGCGCTGGGGAATTTCCAGGGCGGAGCGCGAGGAATACCGCGAAAAGCTGGGAACGCTGGGACTGGGGCTGGAGGACAGGCTTGGAACAAAAGTCGGGCTGCTTTCCGGCGGGCAGAGACAGGCGCTTACGCTTATTATGGCTACGCTGAAAAAGCCGAAGCTGCTTCTGCTGGACGAGCACACAGCCGCTCTTGACCCGAAAACCGCCGAAATAGTTCTGCGGCAGACAAACGAGATTGTTTCCGGCAAAGGGCTGACTACGCTTATGGTTACGCACAACATGAGCCACGCCATTAAATACGGCAACCGGATTATCATGATGAACGGCGGAAAAATTTTATTTGACATTTCCGGCGGAGAAAAGAAAAACCTGAAGGTCGAGGATCTGCTGGAGCGCTTTAAAGTTTCTCAGGGACAGGAGCTGGACAATGACAGGATGCTTTTGGCGTGAGAGATAAATTAAAAAACCCCTCTGTTTTGAAAAAGACAGGGGGGTTTTGCAGAGCGCGGCCGCATATACGCTAATTTTTCAACAAATTTTTTATAAAACCCTTTTTCTAGCAGTTTACAATTGCTGTTTGGATTGCTATAATAATCTTGTATGTTTTTTCTGCGACAGTAATGCGTGAATATAAATTTCAGCCCCAAATCTTAATCAAACGGTCTTAATCTAAAAGGAGTCAGGGAAAATTATGAGTTTTCAGGACGATATAAAAAGGTTTTCACAGGACAACCCAAAAACCAGCCTGCCAGTCAGCGGCGGCTTTTTTGAATACTATATCGAAGGGGACGCGAAAAAAAGTCTTGTTCTTCTGCCCGGGCATTTCGGCGAGCCGGAAACGCTTTTCAAGCATATTGATTCTCTTAAAAGGCAGTTTAAAGTACTGGCGATAAGCTATCCGCCAGAGATAAAAACCAACGACGCGCTGGGCGACGCAATCGCAAAGCTGATCAGTTTCTACAGGCTCACCAACGTTTATGTTTACGGCCAGGGCTATGGCGGGCTTCTTGCAATGAACGTCGCAAAGAGACATCCGGAGCTGATTTCCGGCCTTATCCTTGAGGATGTGGAGCTGCTGACAAACGCTCTGCCGGAGGACGCAAAGAAAAAGTTTGTAAAAGACGCGGATTTAAAGGCCAGGCTTGCGAAAGTCCAGCCGCCCTCAATGTACCAGAACGGGGAGCTTAAAGCTTTTTTGAAGCCGCTTCCGGAGGATTCCCGCGACGTTACTTATCTGACGGATTTGGCAAGTTATACTTTGGGGCGCTCCTCAAAAGAAAAAAGCCTTGCCCAAAACGAGCGCTTTGTCGATTTGCTGAACAACCAGAGCTATGACCTCAAAGATTTTGAAAACCTGAAAAGCCGAGTGTTAATTATGCATCTGGAGAAAAGCGCCGTCGCGCCGGAAAAACGCAAGGAGCTTGAAAGCCTTTTCATGTATCCTATTGTAAACAGGCTTGACGGGAATTCTTATGCTTCGCTGGTAAATCCTTCGCAGTCAATTACTTTTATAAGAGGTTTTTTGAACGCTATGCCCCTGCTTGAATCATAGTCTGTATATTTTTTATGCGGGAAATCGTCATTTTTTTAATCCTTTTTTGGGTTGACAGGCTTTACAAATTAAGGTTATAATAAAAACAGAGACAGGTTTATTTGATGATTGCTTCAAATAAACCGCTTTGATTTTCTGGAAGATAAAAAAACGAACGACAGGCAGTCTTTTAATTCCGCGCAGGAAGGCCGGCGCTTTAAAATATCATGAAGCAAAGAGATATAAAAGCATAAAAAAACACAAAAATTCGGGAGGGCATTATTATCATGTACACTTTTTTTGTAGCAAAAAAAGACGAGTTTGACAACGAGTCCAAAAAGCTCTTTTTTGATTTGAAGGACAATCTGGGGATTGCCGGAATAGAAAGCGTCCGCCAGCTGAACCGCTATGATATTAAAGGCGTTTCGCCGGAGGATTGCGGAAAGGCCGCCGGCCTGATTTTGGCCGAAGCGCAGACGGATGAGATTTACACTCGGGTTGTGCCCGGACAGTTTGGCAAATACTGTTTTGGTGTGCGCTATTTGCCTGTGCAGTTCGACCAAAGGGCGGATTCCGCAATAGCATGTATAAAACTTTTGACAGGCAGCGACCAGGTGGAAGTTGTCTCGTCGAAAGTTATTTTTTTGGACGGGGATATTTCTGAAGAAGATTTTAAACGCATAAAAAGCTATTGCATAAATCCGGTTGATTCCTGCGAAATTTCTCTGGAAACCGCGCCCGCTTTCGGCGTTGGGGGCGGCGGACCCGGCGCGCCGGAAGTTTTGGCGGGCTTTATCTCAAAAAGCCGCGGGGAACTGGAAACGCTTGTTTCAGAAATGGGGCTTGCCATGGCTGTTGAGGATTTGGAGTTCTGCCAGGCTTATTTTAAGCGCGACGAAAACAGAAACCCCACTGTTACAGAGATCCGCGTTATAGACACTTACTGGTCCGACCATTGCCGCCATACCACTTTTGCGGCAAACCTGAAACTCCTCAAAATAGAAAAAGGTCTGTTCAGCGAAAAAATTCAGGCGGCTTATGACGATTATATAAAAACCCGGAGGGATGTCTATGGTGAAGCCGCCGAAAGCCGCCCCCTGTGCCTGATGGACATCGCCACAATCGGCATGAAATATCTCAGGCGGGAGGGTTATCTGGAGGATTTGGACGAATCCGAAGAAGTTAACGCCTGCGGTATAAAAATTGACGTGGAAACTGACGGCATGATTGAACCCTGGGTTCTTATGTTCAAAAACGAAACCCACAACCACCCGACCGAAATAGAACCCTTCGGCGGCGCGGCCACCTGTATCGGCGGGGCAATCAGAGATCCGCTTGCGGGCAGGGGCTATGTTTTCGGGGCAATGCGCATAACGGGGAGCGCCGATCCCCGAGTAAGCGTTGGCAAAACCCCGAAAGGCAAGCTTCCCCAGAGAAAAATCACGCGCGGCGCTTTGGACGGCTTTTCCAGCTACGGCAACCAGATTGGTCTTGCCACCGGCAAGGTGAAAGAATTCTATCATCCCGGTTTTGCCGCAAAGCGCCTTGAGTGCGGCGCGGTTCTTGGGGCCGCCCCCCTGCGCTATATACGCCGGGAAACCCCCGAAGAAGGCGACGTCGTCGTGCTTGTCGGCGGAAGAACGGGCAAGGACGGGATCGGCGGCGCGACGGGTTCCTCTAAAAACCACGACGAAAAAAGCCTTGAAAGCGGCGGTTCGGAAGTTCAGAAGGGCAACGCCGTAACCGAGCGCAAAATCCAGCGTTTTTTCCGCTCCGGCGGGGTCACAAGGCTGATCAAGCGCTGCAACGACTTCGGCGCGGGCGGCGTCGCCGTCGCCGTTGGGGAGCTTTGCCCCGGTCTTGATATAGACCTGGATAAAGTCCCTTTGAAATATCAGGGGCTGGACGCAACGGAAATCGCGATTTCGGAATCCCAGGAAAGAATGGCCGTTGTGGTTGAAGAACAGGACTTGAACCTGTTTTTAGAGCTTGCGCGCGCGGAGAATCTGGAAGCGGCCAAAATAGCGGATGTCACATCTTCAAACCGGCTGAGGATATTTTTCCGGGGACAGCTCGCCGTGGATTTATCCAGAAGCTTTCTTGACACAAGCGGCGTTCGCCAGGATGCCGATGTTATAATAACGGCCGAAAAAGAAGCGCCCTATTTTGAGCAAAAAGAATATACAAGCCTTGAACAGCTTTTTATAAATACTATGACGGATTTGAACAACTGCTCCAGCCGGGGCATGACCGAACAGTTCGACGCTACTATAGGCGCGGGTACAGTCATCCATCCTCTGGGCGGGAAATATCAGGCCAGCGAAAATGACGCGCTTGTGATAAAGCTTCCCATAAAGCACGGCAACAGCACTGATACGGCCGCGTATATGGCCTGTGGCTGCAACCCGGATCTGATGGAATACAGCCCCTATCTGGGCGCGCAGTACGCCGTTATAGAAAGCCTTGCAAAAATCGCCGCAAGCGGGGCGAACAGCAAAATGGCGCGGCTTTCTTTTCAGGAATATTTCGAGAAAATGGGAAAAGCGCCCGAGCGCTGGGGAAAGCCCGCGGCGGCGCTTCTGGGCGCGCTGGAAGCGCAGAAAAAACTGCGCTGCGCCGCAATCGGCGGCAAGGACAGCATGAGCGGCAGCTTCAACGAGCTGGATGTGCCGCCAACGCTGATAAGCTTTGCAGTTGCTCCGGGGAAGGCTTCGCTCGCGCTTTCGCAGGACATTAAGCCAAAAGAAGATACTAAGCTTGTTTTAGTCAGCCATGTCCCCAGTAAGGACGGCGCCCCGGATTATGCCAATATAAGAGAAAATCTGGAGCTTATCTACCGGCTTGCGCGCGACAGGCGCCTGTATGCCGCCGCAAGCGTAGGATCAGGCGGTCTTGTGAAAGCTCTTGCAAATATGTGCTACGGCAATCATATGGGGGTAAAGATTAATCATAAAGTTAAGAAAAACGCGCTGACGCAGGAGACATATGGCTCTTTCGTCGTTCAGATTGACAAGAACATCAGCATTCAGGGAAGCAGGGTTTACACTCTCGGAGAAGTTATCCCGGAGTTTGAAATAAGGCTTGACAAAGAAAGAGTTAATCTTGAAACTGTCCAGAAGGCGGATTACGCCGCGCTTGAGTCCGTTTTTCCGACAAAGGCGGAACTTCCCGAAAGCGCAAAGCCTGAGATAAAAGACATAATCTACAGGAGAGGCCCGCTGTATACCCCTGGATATATTTCCGGCCATCCGCGGGTGCTGATCCCGGCTTTTCCCGGCACAAACTGCGAATACGACATGCGCAGACGCTTTAAAATGGCGGGCGGCGACCCGGATGTTTTCGTTTTCAGGAACATTACGCCGAAGGATATTGACGAGTCTATTTACGCGCTGGAAAAAATGATCCGCTCCTGCAAGATTCTTGCCCTGCCGGGCGGGTTCAGCCTTGGGGACGAGCCGGACGGAAGCGCGAAGTTTATCGCTGCCGTTTTCAGAAACGAGCGTGTGAACGACGCGGTGAATGATCTTCTGCAAAACCGCGACGGGCTTGTCATCGGGATCTGCAACGGTTTCCAGGCGCTGATCAAACTGGGGCTTGTGCCTTATGGGACTGTCGTTGAGCCTTCGGAAAGCGGCCCCACGCTCACTTTTAACGCTATTGGCAGACACTTGGCCAGGTATGTAAGTACCAAAATAGTCTCTAACCTTTCGCCTTGGCTGGCCAGTGCGGAATGCGAAAAGGTCTACTCCGTCCCTGTTTCGCACGGCGAGGGGCGCCTGGTTATTAGTCCCGAAGATTACAGGCTGCTGCTCAAGAACGGGCAGGTGGCTACGGTTTACACTGATTTTGAGGGAAATCCCTCTTATGATATCGGGTTCAACCCTAACGGCTCGTATTACGCCATTGAGGGGATTACAAGCCCCGACGGGCGAGTCTTTGGGAAAATGGCGCACAGCGAGCGCATTGGGGAAAACGTCTGCAAGAACATCCCCGGCTTGAAAGATCAGAAAATTTTTGAGGCGGGGATTGCTTATTTTAGATAGCAGGAGGAAGTTTATAAATTATGCTGCGCTGCCCTTTAACCCAAATCTAAAAGAACGCGCAAGGGAATTGCGGAAAGCTGGAAATCTTTGTGAAATTATAATGTGGAGACAGTTTCACAAGGGAAACTTTAAGGCTTATGATTTCGACAGGCAGAAAATTATCGGAAATTATATCGTCGATTTCTTTTGTGTCAATTGCCTGTGTGTGATTGAAATAGACGGAAGTTCGCACAACGGCAAAGAAGAATATGACGAAGAAAGAGACGCTTTCTTTAAAAGTCTGGGGCTGAATGTTATTCATATCAAAGCTGCTGATGTATTGCATAACTTAAGCGGCGTTATGAAAATGCTGCGCGAGCATCACGATTTGTCTGAACTGCGTTTTGCATAGATTGCGGTTGCGGTTGGGGTTGGGGAGCTGTTTTAAAGGGGGAAACCACCCCGCCCTTTGGGCACCCCTCCACAGGAGGGGAATTGCAGCCCGGAATGCTATGCAAAGCTTGTACCCCACGCAAAGAATTTTGTTCTTTGCGGATTTGGGGCACAGCGCAAAAGCCAATAATTGCATGGGGAACGCTCTTTAAAAAATGTGCCAGACTGCAATTCCCCTCCTGTGGAGGGGTGCCCAAAGGGCGGGGTGGTTCCCCCTGCGCAGAATTCAAACAATAATTCACAATTAACACCCTTTACGGAGGCGATAAAGATTTCAAAAGCAATTGTAGCGATAATAGGCCGTCCAAACGTCGGGAAATCGGCCTTATTTAACAGAATAGCCGGCCGGCGCCTCTCTATTGTGGAGGACAGCCCCGGCGTGACCCGCGACCGCCTTTATGCGGAGTTCGAATGGCGCGGCCGGAGCTGTATGCTTGTGGATACCGGCGGGATTGAGCCGCATTCGGATGACGTTATTCTGTCGCAAATGCGGCGGCAGGCGCAGCTTGCAATAGAAGCCGCCGATGCGGTGATTCTTGTGACGGACGTCCGCGCCGGGCTTACAGCCGACGACGAGGACGTTGCGCGGATGCTGCGCAGGAGCGGGCGGCCCGTTGTGCTCTGTGTCAACAAGTGCGACAGTCTGGGAGATCCTCCGCCGGAATTTTATGAATTTTATAATCTTGGCCTTGGCGAGCCGATTCCGGCTTCGTCGCTGCACGGACAGGGTACGGGCGATTTGCTGGACGCGGTTTTTGAATCCCTGCCCCCGGAAGAGGGCGAGAGCGAAGACGGCGGGAGAATCCGCGTGGCTGTGACGGGCAAACCGAACGTAGGCAAGTCTTCGCTGGTGAACAAAATCTGCGGCGAGGAGCGGACTATCGTTTCGGATATTCCCGGCACCACCCGCGACGCTGTTGACCAAGACATAGACAACGATTTCGGGAATTATACTTTTATAGACACGGCGGGGATCCGCCGCAAAAGCAAAGTCGATGATAAAATAGAAAAATACAGCGTTCTGCGCGCGTTTATGGCCGTCGAGCGCGCGGATGTGTGCCTGATTCTGATAGACGCGGAGGAGGGTTTCACCGAGCAGGACAGCAAAGTCGCCGGATATGCCCACAACGCGGGCAAGCCCAGCGTCATCGCCGTGAACAAGTGGGATTTGATAGAAAAAGAAACTAACACAATGCGGGACTTTCAGTCCATTCTTGAGTTTAGTTTCAGTTTTATGAGCTATGCGCCGATTGTTTTTATATCGGCAAAAACCGGCCAGCGAATAGACAGACTGTTTGAGACCATCAATCGCGTGCACGAGCAGAACAAGCGCAGAATAGCCACCGGTAAGCTCAACGAAGTTTTGGCCGACGCAAGCGCGCGGGTTCAGCCGCCTTCCGATAAAGGACGCAGGCTGAAATTATATTATATGACGCAAATTTCGGCGGCGCCGCCCACTTTTGTGATTTTTGTGAATAATAAAGAGCTGTTTCACTTTTCTTACAGGCGCTATATAGAAAAGCAAATACGAGAAGCCTTCGGGCTTAAAGAAGTTCCCGTGCGGATGCTTGTCCGGGAACGCGGGGAAAGCTCGGCAAACTGACGCGCCGCTCCGCCTTCCGGCAGGAGGCATGCCGCCGACCCTTAAATCATCGAAAAACGGAGAAATGCTATGATAATTATCGCTGTGTTAATAACGCTTTGTACAGGCTATCTTATTGGCAGCGTAAGCTTTGCCGTAATTTTTTCCAGGGCCTTCGCCGGAAAGGACGTGCGCGCTCTTGGCAGCGGAAGCGCCGGAACCACAAACGTCTTCCGGAGCTTCGGCCCGGTTCCCGCTGTTCTGACGGCTGCCGGAGATTTTGGCAAAGGCGTTCTCTCGGCCTTTCTGGGCATTGTAATCTGCAGGGCGCTGGGGCAGGGCGGCTTGCCAGGCGCGTATATAGCGGGTTTCGGCGCGGTCGTTGGGCATATGGCGCCGGTCTTTTTCGGCTTCAAAGGAGGCAAATCCGTCATGACCACAGCCGGAATTATTTTGATGACGGACCCGCTCTGCCTGCTGATATTATTCGCTCTGTTTGCATTGGTTTTTTTATGCGGCAAAATTGTTTCTCTTTCGTCCATAAGCGTCGCCTTTGCCTATTTTATAATAACGCTTATTCTGCGGCGGCTTTTCTGGCCGGAGACGTGTTTTGCAATCGTTTCCGGCGGGCTTGTTATTTTTTTGCACAGGGCGAATATCGGGCGGCTTTTGCGCGGTGAGGAAGCTAAAATTACAAATAAGCGGCGGCTGTAAACAGCCGCCGCTGAACAAACAAGATAAATTTAATTGAGCAAAGCCGCCGCCGCCGTTCCGATAAGCGTCGCGTTGTCAAGCTTCTGAAACTCGAACCACAGGCCAAGCCGGTCGTTGATATATATTTTTGAGTAATAATCCAGTTTTGGCCGCAGAAGCTTGGATTTGTAGAATGTCGTCCCCTCGGCGACGACGCAGACAGGCCGCGTCGGGTCGCTTCCGCTGCCTGTTTTAAGCATTACAGAAGCGATGTTTACCGCGACGAGCTTTGCCGTGCGCTCGAAAACCGCATCCAGCAAATAATAAAGCGTCAGCCGGTCGTCTTCGTTTCCTTCGACAAAAGCGGCAAGAAGGTTGTCGCCGTCGGGGTAAGTGCAGAACTCGTCCACACTGCGCATCGTAATGTCCCTGATGTGGGAGAACTTGTCCGCAAAATCGGCGGAGAACAGACCTTCGCGTATCGCAAAATTAATCACATGATAAATCAGCGTCCCCAGATACGCCCCTGAAATCATTTTTTCGTAAATACTTTGGCCGGGGGTGACGGTAGCCGCGTCAAAGAATTTGTCAATATCCCCGCTGGGCACTTTGAGAAAGCCTCCCGCTTCTATGTTTATGCCCATTTTTTCCGGAAGCCCCGCGCTGTCTATTTTGGAGATTTTTTCGCTCTTTTCGATATAGCTTGTGTTGGTGCCAGTGCCCAGAATAAAACCGATATAATCGCTGAAGGTACGCCTGGAGCTTGCGGAAATTCCCGCAATCATAGAAGCGACCGTGTCGTTGAGAAGTACAAAACGCTTGTCTTTCTCAACGCCTTTTTTGCGCAGCGCGGCGTTTATTCCCGCTCCTATTTCAAGGCCGGGCAGACCTTTTATATCTATTTCTTTTGTAAAGCGGATCAGCTTGCCGTCTTTGTTTGGCAGGATCTCCGTCGGGTAGGAGAAACAAAAGCCGATAGAATCCGTGTTGCTCTTGCCGATAAGGGGCAGAAGCTCGTCCGCGATCGTATTAAAAAACTCGTCCGCGCTCACTTCTTCGTTGGGCTTCAGGTTTGTCCCCAGCATGGGAAAGACTTTAAAATCGTTTATCACGGCCTTTTTGCGCTCGTCGAAAGTGACGGTGGCGATGCGGAAATTCGTCCCGCCCGCGTCCATCACAATGACCGTTTTATAAGCGGGGATATTTTCGCTCACTGTAAGATACGTCGGCAGCATAAGCAGCGACGACGGCTTGCCTTCCAGACCATTTTCCATTTCGCTGACAAAATCCTTGCAGCGCCTGTCAAAATCCAAATCCTCATAGTGCATCCCATATTTTTTCATGAAAGCTTCGGCTTTAATTTTATGTTCCACAAAAATCCTCCTCTTTTCTGCTTGTTCCTACAAGCTTGCCGCCACGACCGACTGTCCCAGCCTGCGGAATTTCTCATCCGGCAGCGCCAGCTTGACGGATTTTGCGGTTTCCGGATATTCTTCGTCAAGAATGCGCTGAGCGGTTTCGACTATAATATCGCCTCCTTTGCCCGACATGACGCGCCCAAGCAGCAGTATGTGCTTAAGTCTGTAGAACTTGGCGTAGTACGGGATTGTGTGCGCCAGATATGCCCCTATAGTCTCAAAAACCGGGCGGGCGCGTTTGTCGCCGCTTTCCATCAGTTCCTGAACATATTTCAGCTTTTTGGCGAGCGTCAATCCGCCGTCAATTTCTATCCCCGCCTTTTCCGCAAGCCGGATTACTGCGTCCTGGGAAAAATATTTGCAGCCCACGCCGTCGTCGCCCGACCATTCGTCGCGCGCGCGCCCCGCGCCGACGTCCACCGGAGCAAAAGCAAGCTCGTTCAGCCAGCCGGTGACATAGCCGTCCCTGTTGACATAGCCGACCGCCTCGGACGTGCCCATGGCAAGACCGATAACTTCGTTTTCGCCGATGGCGGAAGCCCCCGCAAGCGCCGACACATCCCCGTCGTTCACCACGGTAAGGGGCACGTCTCCGATAGCTTTTGCGGCGTTGATATAAATATCTTTGACTTTCGCCTCAAACAAATCTTTGGGGACTTTGAGGAAGAGAGAAGCCACCATTGCGCGGTTCGCCACATAAATCCCCGCCGAAGAGACGCCGATTGCGTCAACCCTGGGCATTTTGGAAGCGGCGGTTTTAAAAGCCGTCAAAATCTCGTTATAGTGATAATCCGGATCCTCGGTCAGCTTGGGCAGCCAAAGCACTTCTTCGGAATAAACCGGCTCGCCGTCAATCACTGCCGAAACTTTCCGGTCGGAGCCGCCAGCGTCAAAACCTATGCGGCAGCCTTTGATATTCCCGCCGATAGGTTTCGGGCTTTCGTTTTCTTCTGGAAGCCCGTCTTCCGGGACAGCCAGAACCTCAAAATTTTTTTCATAGACGCCGGACATAAAATCAAAATCAAAGGCGCGTTCGCCTTCCGGGGAATAAATCCGCTTTATTTTTTCCGCCAGAGCGTCGTCCCCGGAAATATAAACCCGCCAGCCGCCAGCCGCCCAAAGCAGCATTTTGAGCGTGCGCTCCGCGTAAAGCAAATCCGCCTGCGCAAACTCGGGAGTTCCGTGGATTTTCAGTTCCCGCCGGGACACAAGGCCGTTTTCCCTTTCAAGGGCTATCGTAATTGCTTTGCCGTTTTCCGCGGATTTTTCAAACGCCTCCGAAAATCCGTAAAGCGGGATATACTCGCTGTCAAGCGCAGGCTGATTGCTTATTGACGTTTTGATTCCTTTCAGTTCCACAGTGCTTTGCCTCCTGAGTATTTATTATTTACGCGAATGGCGAGTTCGCATTTATATTTTTATTATATAATTTGAGGAAACAAAGTCAATAAACAAAACAAAAAGCTTTTTTATAATTGTGTTAAATAATTGCTCTGACTGTTTTGCGTCAAATTGCGCTGTGCAAAATAAAAAGTGGGGAGCGGCGAAAACGCCGCTCCCCACTTTTTATTTCGTTCACGAGACAAGATATTCTATATCCTTTGCGGCCACTTCCGGCTGAAGCGCGCGGTTTATGGCCATTGCCACAACGCGGGAAGCGCGGCTGATTATCAGGTCTATTTCCTTGGGGGTGAGCATCATGGGCTCGCCCCTTGGCTCAATCTTGTCTTTATAGGCCGAAAGATCGTCTGTCTGGGCTATTTCTTTTATCAGGCTTATCAGGTCTACGACCGTGGGAGTGCCGATGGAGATAACAGGGCAGCCAAGGCTCTGCGCCGAAATTTCTTTGCGTTTGTTCAAAACCCCGGAGCCGGGGGATATTCCCGTATTGCTTATCTGTATTGTAGTTCCCAGACGGCTTGCCGAGCGCGAAGCCAGCGCGTCTATCACTATCACCACTCCGGGGGAAATCTCGCTGACGACAGAGTGTATTATTTCCGCCGTTTCAACGCCCGTCTGCCCCAGCACTCCCGGGGAAATGGCCGCGACGGGGCGAAGCATTTCCAGCCCTGTGGAACGCTTTACATCGTCTGATATATGTCGCGTGGCAAGAATGCGTTCTATCACGCTGGGGCCAAGCGCGTCCGGGGTGATATTCCTGTTGCCCAGCCCGACTACAAGGGCCAAATCTTTGTTTTTTGGCAGCAGACAGGCGATTTTCCCCGCAATAATTTCTATTTCCTCACTGGCCATTTCTATATTGTCCGAAAATGGCGGGCAGCTTATTGTGATATACTCGCCCATCGGCTTGTTCATGCGGAGGGCGCCCATCGGGCTTGTAATATTAATCATAGAGACGGTCATTTTCCCGTGTTTTTCAGAGCTGGTATAAACGCCTTTCCCGTCACCGGCTTTCAGCATTTCATGTATTTCAAGCGCAAGATCCGTGCGAGATTCCATTTTTTATACAGTCCTTCCGAGTTTATAATACAAGCCGTTTTTGCTTTATAAAATAAATTTTCTCCATGGCTGTTAAATATATACTTGTATGATCGCGCGAATTCTGACAAATTATATTAACGTGTATTTTGTCTGCTTTATATATATCACAGGCGGCGGAATCTAAAAATAAAATTAAAAGGGGCTTAATTTATATATGAGCGTCACAGTAAACGACTATGCGGAACTTGTCAAAGAGCGCAGCCCGAAATCGGCGGTCTGGAAAAACTGCGTCTCGGCCTATATATGGGGCGGCGGAATTTGCCTTTTTGGGGAGTTTATCGCGAATTTAATAATACGTTTCTTCAAGATAGAAAAAAAAGAAGCGCTTGGATTTGCGTCCATCGCGCTGATATTTATCGCAATAGCCCTGACGGGGCTCAATGTTTTTGACAGCATCGCCAAAAAAGCAAAAGCGGGAACGCTTGTCCCGATCACAGGCTTTGCGAACTCCATGGCCTCACCCGCGCTGGAATTCCGCAGCGAAGGCTTTGTCGCGGGGCTTGGGGCAAAAATTTTCGTCATCGCAGGCCCCGTGATAGTCTACGGTCTTTCGGCTTCCGTTTTGTATGGGCTTATTATATATATTTTCAAATTGTTCTAAAAAAATTAAACTGGAGATAAAAAATGCCAAAACGCACAGGAAAAAAGACTATTTTATTTGAAAAGCCTCCCTCGATCATATCTTCCGGTTCCGTAGCGGGAAAAAAAGAGGGCGAAGGCCCCCTTGCCCCTTATTTTGACACAATCATGAAAGAAAGCCGCATGGGTCAGCCCTCCTGGGAAAAAGCCGAAAGACTTATGCAGAAAAACAGCGCCCAAAAAGCCCTTGAGAAAGCCGGGCTTGCCTTCTCCGATATAGACTATATTTTCGCGGGGGATTTGCTGAACCAGTGCGTAAGCTCGTCCTACGCCTTCCGGGAGTATGATGTCTCGTTTTTCGGGCTGTACGGGGCCTGCTCCACAATAGCGGAATCGCTATGCCTTGCGGCGGTCTTTGCGGAAAGCGGCGCGGCGAAAAACTGTCTGTGCGCCACATCGTCGCACTTTTGTTCGGCGGAAAGGCAATTCAGATTCCCGCTTGAATACGGCGGCCAGCTCACCCCGACTTCGCAGTGGACGGCCACAGCCGCAGGAGCGTTTATAGTTTCTTCCAGCGGGGCCGCGCCGTTTGTCCGGGCGGCCACTGTCGGCGCAATAGAAGATCTGGGCATAAAAGATATAAACAACATGGGCGCGGCGATGGCTCCCGCCGCCGCCAAAACTATCGGGAACTTCCTGGCCGACACAAAGACCAAACCGTCGGACTATGACCTGATATTAAGCGGGGATTTGGGGAAAGTGGGTTCCGACATGCTTCTTCAGCTTCTGAAGCGCGAAGGCGTCGACATTTCACAAAACCACAACGACTGCGGCCTGATTTTGTTCGACGAATCGCAGGAAGTGAACGCGGGGGCCTCCGGAGCGGGCTGTTCGGCGGCGGTTCTGGCCTCTTATATAATGCCAAAGCTGAAAAGCGGCGAACTGGGCGACATCCTGTTTGTCGCGACGGGGGCGCTTATGAGCACCCTGACCGTACAGCAGGGGGAAAGCATCCCCTGCATAGCGCATCTTGTCCGTCTCAGCCACGGATTGCTTTAATTTATCCCAACCAGAAAGGGCAAATTTTTTAATGAATTATCTGTTTGCGTTTTTAACAGGCGGGGCGCTGTGCGCCATCGGCCAGCTGTTGATAGACAAAACAAAACTTACCCCAGCCAGAATACTGGTCGCATATGTAGCTGCGGGCGTTGTCTTCAGCGGACTGGGACTTTATCAGCCGCTTGTAGATTTAGCGGGCGCGGGCGCGACGGTGCCGCTGACCGGTTTTGGCCATGTTCTTGCGGACGGCGTGCGGGAGGCCGTTGCGGAAGAAGGCTTATTTGGCGTTCTTACGGGCGGTTTCACCGCGACAGCCGGGGGAATTGCGGCGGCGGTTTTCTTTTCGTTCATTGCCGCGGTGATATTCAAACCCAAAGATAAATCAGAATAGCCGAAAATTACGATTTATTTTTATTTACCCATTTGAACCGCATTTCCCTGCCAGTTTTTAGCGATATACTCCGCCGCGGCGACGCCCGCCACGGCCCCGTCCGCCGCCGCCGTGACAAGCTGGCGCAGAGGTTTTGTTCTTGCGTCTCCGGCGGCAAAAACCCCTTTTATAGAAGTCTTGCAATCCTCCCCGGCCTGAATATATCCATGCGCGTCAAGCGCCACCAAACCCGCGAGAAATCCCGTTTCGGGCGCCTGTCCCACAGCCGCAAAGACCCCGCTGAGATTTAGTTCGCGCGCTTCGCCGTTTTGGTTTATCAAAATTTTTTCGACGCTTTCTCCGCCGCGGATTTCTGTCACAGCGCTGTTCATAAGAAAAGTCACGTTTGGCGTTTTTTCCAGGGCGGCGACGGTTTTGCCGTCTCCACGGAAGCTGTTCCGGCGGTGGATAATATAAACTTGCGAACATATATTCGCCAGAAACAGCGCGTCGTCCAGCGCGGTATTGCCGCCGCCGACAACGCAGGTATTTTTATTTTTAAAAAAATTCCCGTCGCAGCTTGCGCAGTAAGAAACCCCGCGCCCGATAAACTTTTCTTCGCCGGGGCAGCCAAGTTTTCGGGGGACGCCGCCATTGGCAAGTATGACGGTCTTCGCTTCGTATTCGCCGCGGCGGGTTTTGATTATTTTATTCTGCCCGGAGAGCGAGAGCGAGAGTACAGCCTGAGTTTTGATTTCCGCGCCGAAAGACGCCGCTTGATTTTTCAGCGCCATGGAATAATCAAAGCCGCTGATATGCGGCAGGGCGGGATAATTTTCTATCTCCGGGCTGTTAAGTATTTGGCCGCCGGGGGCGCTTTTTTCAAGAACCAGTGTGCGAAGGCCGTTTCTTGCGCAATAAATCGCCGCAGTAAGCCCCGCTGTGCCGCCTCCTGTAATTATGCTGTCATACAGTTCTGTCATACTGTTTTTTCCTCCGGTTATTTTTTAATTTTACATATTGCGTTCCCCTGCGGCCAGGGCTTATTTTTATTATACCCGTATACCCGGCTTTTACTGCTTCGCTTATTCAATCGGAGTATAATTCAAAGAAACGCGGATGTCCTGATCATAGTTGCCGAAAGACTTGCCAAAGACGGTCAGACCGCCGACATGAGCCGCATTTTCGTCGACGCCCATGCGAAAGCGTATGCTGGAGCGGTAGTCCAAACGCAGGTCGTCCGCCGTCACGTCGGAAATCCGCAGGCCGTCAATATGCGTCCCGTTCTTGTTGACGACCAGAAGTTTTAACAGGCCGTATTGATTCCAGTTCGGCGGCCACCAGTCGGGCGTGAGGAGTCCCTGTATATCGCCGAAATCGCCGGGAGACGTCCAAATTCCCAGCAGCTTTTCGTTTATTGAGAAGCTGATGTCTGACGGCCAGTTGTTGCTTACTCCGGGCGCTTCGGAGGACAGCTCGCAGGAAATTGTAATCTGCGTAATTTTCTGCCCGCTCGGAATTATATTCGGGATAGCATATTCAACATAGCCTTTTGTGAACCAGAGTATATCGGCCTTGTAATGATCCGGGTGATCAAAATAGCGCGCGTCGTCAACCTGCCCTATAAGCGCGGAGCCGGTCGCAAGGCCGCAGGTTGGGAGGATTTTCTTGCCGGTGTACTGCCCGACTTTCAGCTCCGTATTGAATACATGAGCATAATCCGCTTCGCGGTCAATGTCGATTAAAATTTTGTCCATGCGTATTGAACAGATTTTCTGGTTGCCGTGGCCGGAGGACTCGCTGGATGTTGCAATCAGGCCGCAGGTCTCAAGTTTCCTGATGTGCCCGGTCAAAGCTCCGTTTGTGATGTTAAGTCTGGAGGCAAGCTGGTTCATGCTGATTTGAGGGTTTTCCTGCAAAATTTCGAGAATGCGGACACGAACGTCCGACCCCAATGTTTTAAATATTTCCAGGCCATCGTTCAAAGAAGTTATATGCAGCATATTGCTCTTTTCTACGTAATTCGGCCGCTGACGGCAGTCGATTCGTGTGGATATTATTTTAGTTTATTATAAAAAATTTTTTGCATTCCGTCAATATACATTTCCTACAGAAATTTTTTTTGTGGAAAATTTGTTTTTGGGGCTTTACAAACTCAAAAAATATGATATAATTTTAATTAAAAGTAAATTGATTTAGAATAACCTAAACTATATAATTCAAAAACGTGCAGGAGGCGGGCACATGGCAAGTCTATCGCTAAAGCGCATTGATAAAGTCTATCCAAACGGCTTCGAGGCGGTCAAAGACTTCAGTCTGGAAGTGGAGGATAAAGAGTTTATTATTTTTGTCGGGCCTTCCGGCTGTGGAAAGTCTACGACGCTCCGAATGATCGCGGGACTGGAGGATATTACTAGCGGAGAGCTTCTTATAGACGGCAAAATAATGAACGATGTTGAGCCAAAGGATCGCGACATCGCAATGGTTTTCCAGAACTATGCGCTGTATCCGCATATGAGCGTGTATGACAACATGGCGTTCGGCCTGAGACTTCGCAAGGTGCCGAAACACGAGACGAACAAGAAAGTCTCCGGCGCGGCGCGCATTCTCGACCTTGAAGAACTGCTTGACAGAAAGCCGAAGGCGCTTTCCGGAGGGCAGCGTCAGCGCGTCGCGATGGGCCGCGCCATAGTGAGGGAGCCGAAAGTGTTCCTGATGGACGAGCCGCTGTCCAATCTGGACGCAAAGCTGCGCGTGCAGATGCGTTCGGAGATTGCCGCGCTGCATCACCGCCTGGGCGCGACTATTATCTATGTCACACACGACCAGACGGAGGCGATGACGCTTGGGACGCGCATAGTCGTTATGAAAGACGGCATTATACAGCAGGTGGATTCGCCGAAGAAACTCTATAACGAACCGGATAATTTATTTGTGGCCGGCTTTATCGGTTCGCCGCAGATGAATTTTGTCAACGCGGAAGTCGAGGAAGAGGGCGGCGCTGTAAATCTTGCGTTTGACGCGTTCAAAGTCCCGCTGAACGCGGAGAAAAGCGCTAAGCTGATTGACGGCGCTTATGTTGGAAAGCAGGTCGTCATGGGAATTCGTCCCGAGGCTATAGAGGATTCGCAGACGGAGCTTGACGCGCACCCGGACAGCCAGATAGAAGTTATGATCAACGGCTATGAATTGCTCGGTTCAGAAGCGCTGCTGTACTTTAACCTGTTGAACGAGAAGCCGGACGACAATATGAAGCGCTTTGACGACGAGTTTTCCAGCCTTAAAAAAGCCAAGTTCACCGCGAAGGTTGACGCAAAGACAAATGCCCGCTATGGCATGCGCGTCAGGCTGGCGCTTGACCCCGACCGCATTCATGTCTTCGACAAAGAGACCGAGCAGGCCGTGCTGCATTAAGAGTGACCCTGTGCGCAAGAGGGGGTGAAATCCCCGCGCTTTTTTGGAGATATATTTATGATTATTTTAAAGCGGGTTTGTATTTTCGGGCTTTTTGGCATTATGGCCGCCTCAATGTGTTCCTGCGCGCTCTGGAAAACAGCCGATTACGATTTCAGCGTAAGCTATGACGGCATAAAAAAAGGCTCGGTGTCTTCCGGGACAGCGGTGCATGACCCGTCTGTTCTGTCAGCGGACGGCATGTATTATATCTACGGCTCGCACATGACCGCGGCAAAAAGCCCCGATCTTGTGAGCTGGTCGTGGCTGGCGGAAGGTTATGCCCCTGAAAACCCGGTCTATGGGCAGATCTATTCGGTCAGGGAGCGGGCTTTCGCTTATGCTGGCGACAGAATCAGCGCCATCCCTACGGACGACGGCGGCACGCATGTCTGGGCGCCGGACGTTATATACAACAAAACCGACGGATTATATTATATGTATTACTGCACAACTTCCACATGGAACGCGTCCAATATCTGCTGCGGCGTGTCAAGTTCCCCCGAAGGGCCTTTTGTCTGGCAGGGCGCGCTTATCTATTCCGGTTTTGACATGAGCAATATAACAAAAACCGATGTGCTTGATTATGTTTCGGAAGATTACGCCGAGTCGCATTACATCCGCCGCCGCGAGTACAATTTCAACGATTGCCCGAACGCCATAGATCCGACAGTCTTTTATGACAAAGACGGCAGGATGTGGATGGTCTACGGCTCATGGAGCGGCGGCATTTTTCTGATTGAGATTGACCCGCATACGGGCGGATGCATACGCCTTCCGGCGGACGAAAAAAACGATATTGATCCGTATTTTGGAAAACGTCTGCTGGGCGGCGGCCACAAATCTATCGAAGGGCCTTATATTATTTGGGATGAATCGGCGGGATATTATTATCTGTTTGTATCATATGGCGGGCTGACAAGCTCCGGCGGATATCAAATCCGCGTGTTCAGAAGCAAAACAGTTGACGGGGATTACGAGGACATGAACGGCAGGCGCCCGGCAAAAGGCCTGAACCACGCCTATTACGGGCTGAAGCTTTCGGGCAACTACCGGCTGCCGGGGAATATGCGCGCGTATATGGCGACCGGGCATAATTCTGCGCTTATTGATAAAGACGGAAAAAAATATATTGTCTACCATACGCGCTTTGAGAAAGCGGGCGAGACGCATTCGCCGCGGGCGCATCAATTTATAATAAACGAAGAAGGCTGGCCGTGCATGCTGCCGTATCAGACGCAGGGAGAAACTGTCAGCGAAACCGGCTATCCGGAAGGCGAAGTTGCGGGCCGGTACTATGTTATAAATCAGGGCACGGAAATAAACAAAGAAATTGCCGAGCCGGTGATTCTGTATCTTGAGAAAAACGGCAGGGTCATCGGCGAGAAAATCAGCGGCACATGGAAGCTGGCGAAGAACAGTTGCTATGTGGCTATAACGCTGGACGGGCAGGAATACAGCGGCGTTTTTTGCAGAATGCCGGATGAGGCGGGCACGGATGTTATGACTTTTTCCGCCGTCGGCGGCAACGCAAGCCTTTGGGGTGTTATGTATGGAACAAGCGAACCGCAGGCGTAAACGAGCCGCGCGCGTCGGCTTCCGCCGCAGGCTGAATCCATGGCATTACGGCATGAGCAAAAAAGAACGCGCCGCCGCGAGCGCCAGGACGGCGCTGCGCTGGCTGGTTTTCTCCGTATGCGCTTATGTCTATTGGCTTGCACTGCTTCTGCTGCTTTCGCTTTTTTTATTAAATATCGTTCATGTAAAGATAGAGCGGCTCCTGCTGCTGTCTCTGGCGCTTACTGTTGTCGCGTCTGCCGTCTGTGCCTGTATGCTGATCCACAGAAAGCTGTTCTACTGAATATTATTACCAGAGCTTTAGTTTCTTCAAAATGATTACGGTGAGGAGAGTACAGTATGGGGCGTAAGATATTCGGCAAATGCGCCAGGAACGTTCTTGTCATGGCGGCCTCCGTATGCGTTTTTCTGGCGGCGTTCCCGCCCGCGGCTTCCGCGGAGGAAAGCGGACAGGCGCAAACCGGCGAGCCAGTTTATGACGCAGAGTATGTCAGCGAGCGGATTTCCAGCAATTATACAAAGGTCAGCGGCGCCTACGTCCAAAGCGCTTATGCCGGCGAAACGGTGACGGCCTTTATGAAATCGGCGCAGGCGGAGGCCGGAGACGCGGCCCTGACGGATGAGACAATGAACTACCCGCTTGCGGATACGGCGCTTGATTTGACGGTCGGAGACGCCGTGCGTTTAGATATCGACGTGCCGGAGGACGGGCAGTATTTCCTTGCTTTTGACTATCTTTCTTATGACAATTCTGTCCTGCCCATAGAGTTTTCGCTCAGGATTGACGGAGTTTATCTTTTTTATGAATGCAGAAGCGTCACACTGAACTCCATGTGGATTCCCGGCGAAAATCCCGCCTATGACCGTTACGGCGACCAGACAGTAACTGTTCCGGACAAGGCGATACGCTGGGAGCGCGATTATTTCTTTGACAGCAGTTACCGCCATTCCGCGCCGCTTGCCGTTGAGTTAAGCGCCGGCAAACACAGGTTTCTGCTCAGCGTAAACAGCGGCGCATTCCTGCTCGGCGCCGTTCTGCTCTGCGCGCCGTTTGAAACGCCGGAATATACGGGTTCAGAGACGGCGAAGGGCGGCTCTATTATAGAAATTCAGGGCGAGGCTTACAGTTCGGCCAATGATTCTTCTATACACGCCGCTCTTGAATATGACTCGAGTATTCAGCCCTATGAAGTCAAAAATACCGTTTTGAACACCCTTGATTCCGATTCGTTTAACAAAGCGGGGCAGACTGTTACATACAGTTTTGCGGTTGAAGAGGCGGGTTATTATTATATTGCAATGAATTACCGTCAGTCCGACAAGACAGACTTCCCGGTCTTTGTGGATATACGCGTGGACGGCGGGATTCCCGGAGCTGCGTTTGAGTCTTACGCGATGAACTATACGTCTGATTATAAGACCGAAACTTTGGGGGACGATGAGGGAAACTGCCTGTCCGTATATCTGGAGAGGGGTGAGCATACCGTTTCCTGCACAATTTCGATTAATGCCATTCGCTATGTTCTGGAAAGCCTGGACGAGATTATATCGGCGGTCAACGACACGGCGCTTGAGATTACAAAAGTTGCCGGAACGAATTCCGATAAATACAGGGATTTGAAGCTGTCGCGATATATCCCGAATCTGGAAAAAACGCTTTATATTTACGCGGACAAACTCCGCAGTTTGGAAAAAAGCGCGCTGGTTTATAGCGGCCGCGATAAAAACGTCGCAGTCATGTCGTCCATGCTTATCGCCGCCGAACAGCTTGTTTCGCTCGCCGACAATCCGGACGAGATTTTATATCGAGTGGCGGAGCTTTCCAGCAGCATGAACTCAGTGAACCATCATTTGGCCAATACTGTAGACAATCTTTTGGAAAACGGGCTTGCCATCGACCGTATCTGGATTTATCAGGAGGACGCAAAACTCCCGAAAAGGCCGAATTTTTTTAAGTCGCTTTGGATGAGCGTCTCACGCTTTTTAACTTCTTTTACAGAGCGGTCCTATTCCACAAGCAACACTGATCCGGAGCATTTGCAGGTCTGGGTCAACCGCTCCAACCAGTATGTGCGGCTCATGCAGAAGATGATTGACGAGCGCTTCACCCCGGAGACGGGCATTGAAGTTGATATAAGCATCATGCCGGATCAGTACAAGCTGGTGCTGGCCAATTCTTCCGGCAGCGCGCCCGATGTGGCGACCGGAATTAACTACACAATCCCGTACGAACTGGCTGTGCGCGGCGCGTTGTCGGACATGACGCAGTTTGAGGGCTTCCGGGAGACGGCTTCGGTTTACGAGCCGGGGTTCTTCCTGACAGGCACGATAAACGACTCAATATATTCCATGCCGGAAACCATGAATTTCTGGGTGCTGTTCTGCCGCACGGACGTGCTGGAAAAACTCGGTCTGCAAATACCGGACACTATGGACGATGTGATTGCCATGCTGCCGGAGCTGCAAATGCGCGGGCTGAACTTTTATTACCCTACGGCGGGAATGCTTGCCATGCGGAACTTCCATGGCACAACGCCTCTTATTGTGCAGAACGGCGGATCGCTGTATTTTGGGACCGCCCAGGAGGGAACGGCGCTTGGCGGAGAGAACAGCGTCAAGGGCTTTAACGCCCTGACCGATCTGTTTACTATATATGATCTTCCTGTTAATATAGACAGTTTTTATCAGCATTTCCGAAACGGCGACCTTCCGCTCGGCATTGCCGATTATACCACATATAACCTTGTGAGGAACGCCGCGCCGGAGTTGTCCAGCTCGTGGAAAATATCGCTGGCTCCCGGCACGGCGCAGGAAGACGGCTCGGTAAACCGCAGCACTTGCGGCTGCATGGAAAGCACGGTCATATTTAAGAGCGGCCGGGAGCGGGAGCAAAAGGCGTGGCGCTTTATTCAGTGGTGGTCCTCAACAGAGGCGCAGGCGGAATTCGGCCAGACTATACAAATAATCTACGGCGACGAATATTTGTGGCCGACGGCGAACGTCGAAGCGCTGGCGCAGCTTCCCATTGACAGCGGCGATAAACAGATCCTGCTCGAATACGCAAAGAACGTCGTGGACGTCGCGCGCGTGCCGGGCACGTATATGCTGGAGCGTGAAATGAGCAACGCGTTCAATTCAATCGTTGTCGGCGGCGAGAACGAACAGAGCCGGATTGACAAGGCTGTGAAAAATATCAACCGCGAAATTGACCGCAAAATGGAAGAATTCGGATTTACGGACGCTTCGGGGAACGTGATTGAAGCGTACCGCATTCCGACTGTCGAAAGCGTGAAAGCGCTCCTTGGCAGAGAGGATTGACGGGGAAGGGGAGTGAGCGCGCGTTGAAACAAAAGCATGCAAAAAACAAGATAAGCAGGCGTAATAACGATTACCGCGCCTGGTTCTTTGTGGGGCCGTATGCGGCCGTATTCACCGCTTTTATCCTGGTTCCGGTCATTCTTGCGGCTGTACTTTCGTTTATGAACTACAACGCCATAGAATGGCCGGAATGGGTCGGCTTTCTTAATTATATCACTCTGCTGACCAGCGATGAGATCTTCATGCAATATGTTTTGCCCAATACGGTACTTTACGCCGTTATAGTCGGCGTCGGCGGCTATCTGCTGTCGTTTGTTCTGGCCTGGGCGCTCTGCAATTTATCCAAACTGCCGCGAACGATTTGCGCGCTTATACTCTACGCGCCGAGCATGACCACGGGCGTTGCAATGACGGTTCTTTGGAAGGTTATTTTCTCCGGCGACCAGACCGGGCTTTTGAACAGCTGGCTGATGGAGCTTGGCATTATCACCGACCCGATAATCTGGCTGATTAATAAGACTTATCTTTTACCGATTGTTATTATAATCGGGCTCTGGTCAAGCATGGGTATAGGCTTCCTGTCCATGATAGCCGGCATCCTGAACACAGACGAAACGCTCTACGAAGCCGCGTCGATAGACGGCGTTCATACCCGCTTTCAGGAGATGATTTACATCACTATCCCGCAGATGAAGCCTCAGATGCTTTTTGCGGCGGTCATGGCTATAGTCGGCGCGTTCCAGAACGGCCTGGTTTCCACTATGCTGACCGGCAACCCGTCGCCGGAATACGCGGCGCAGCTTATTGTCAATCATATAGAGGATTACGGCTTTTTGCGCTATGAAATGGGTTACGCGGCGGCCGTGTCGGTCGCGCTGCTCCTGATTGTGCAGTTGTTCTCAAAAATGGCGAACAGGCTTCTGACGGACAAAGACGAAACAACAGTCAAAGGAGGAAAGCGCTATGGCATACAAAGGCAGAAGAATTAACCCGCAGCGGTTTTCAAAAGGGCAGCTCAAAATCCTTGCCGCCATCCTTCCGCTGCTTATTTTTATGGCTATGCCTATTATTTTTATTATTAACCACGCGTTTAAACCCATGGAAGAACTGTTCGCTTTCCCGCCGACGTTTTTCGTCAAGAATCCGACTTTGGAGAACTTTACTAAACTTGCGAAATTTTTCCGCACTAACGGCGTGCCGCTGAGCCGCTATGTTTTTAACAGCTTTATAGTAACTATCGTGACGGTTGCCCTGTCGCTGTTTCTGACGACGCTTGCGGCGTTCGCGCTTTCCAAAATCAGGTTCCGCGGGCGCAATATGCTTGTGCATATTAACCAGATCGCCATCATGTTCGTCGCCACGGCGGTGCTTATACCCCGCTATCTTGTTATCTGCCAGCTGAGGCTTATAGACACGATCTGGGCGCACATACTGCCGCTGATAGCCGTGCCGGTGGCGCTGTTCCTGGTCAAACAGTTTGTGGAACAGGTGCCGGATTCTCTGATTGACGCCGCGTATATCGACGGCGCCACAAATTTTCAAGTATATTATAAGCTTATCATGCCCATGATTATGCCCGCCGTTGCGACCGCCGCGATTCTGGTGTTCCAGCAGGTGTGGACAAATCTGGAAACCTCAAATTATTTTATCAATGACGACAGTCTGAAAACGCTGACCTTTCACATGAACGCCCTGGTCAACGTGAACAATACTGTCTCCGGGCAGGGTATGTCCGCGGCGGCGGCGCTTATACTGTTTGTGCCCAATATTGTTTTGTTCATCATTTTGCAGAACTCCGTTATGAATACGATGGCCAATTCCGGCATTAAGTGAGGGGTGTGTGAGCGCATGAGAACAGGGATAAAACGAATGCGCGCCATTGCGCCGCTGATTGTTTTAATGCTTATAGCGCCGCTTTCCGGACTTGCCTACGCGGATTCTGAAACGCCCTACAAGACTTTTACTGTGGACGGATATGGCAGAATGCGCGAAACTCAGACCGCGTACCTGCCCCTGTATACTTTTACCAGGATTGGCGGAGAAACTCTGAATCTGCCTGCGGATCTGACCGTGACCGACGACGGTTACCTGTATGTGGCCGACGCCGGCAACAGCCGCATTGTCATAGGCACGACGGAAGGCGAATTTGTCGGCACTATGGGGGAGGGGCACCTTGTGAATCCGCGCGGCGTATTTGTCGCGGACAATAAGCATGTCTATGTCGCCGACCGCGACGCGGAAGCAGTTTTTGAATTCGACGAAAACGGCGCGCTGCTGAACAGATATACAAAGCCCGCCAGCCCTTTGTACGGCGATACATTGAGCTTTCTGCCCATTAAAGTCGTCGTCAACAAAGCGGGAATAATGTTTATTATATGCGAATCCAACACAAACGGCATTGTTGAAATTTCCCCGACCGCAGGCGGCACGTTTCTCGGCTATTTCGGAACAAACTTCGCGGCGACTGATTTGCGGACGATAATTTACCGCGCCATCCTCACGGACGCGCAGCGCGCCAAGATGGTCGGCAATATTCCCGCGACGCCGACAAATCTGGCTATAGACGAGGACGGCTTGATCTATACTGTCACGCGGGGCGACGGGGCAAAAACGCTTAAACGCCTGAATATCGCCGGCACAAATCTTTTTCGCGACGGCGCGGAGTGGTACGCAGGTTCCCCAACGGCGGTCGCCGCCGGAAACCATGACAACGTTTATGTCGTTGAACAGCCGGGCTTTATCTGGGAGTACAACAATGAAGGCGCCACGCTTTTCGTTTTCGGCGCTTCGGATGACGGCACTCAGCGCGTCGGCTTGTCCTCCATGATAGCCAGCATAACAGTGGACAGCAATGACTGCCTTTATATTCTCGACGGTGACCAGGGCCGCATTCAGGTCTACGAACCGACCGAGTTCACAAAACTTTTGCACAATGCGCTGTGTCTCTATTCCAAGGGCCGTTACACCGAAAGCAAAGAGCCTTTAACAAAAATTCTGGAAATGAACAGTATGTTCGATTATGCGAACAGGGCTATGGGGCGCGCGTACTATCAGGAAGAAAATTATGAAACGGCCCTGCGCTACGCGCGGCTTGCAAAGGACTACGACGGTTATTCCGACGCGTTCTGGGAAATTCGCAATATCTGGCTCAAAAAAAATATCGTATTGCTTATTTTTGTGATTGCTGGTCTCTGGCTGGCGTTCAGGCTGATTAGATTCTGGGACAGAAAGAAAAATATTCTGGAAAAGCCGCGGGCGGTTTTAGGCAAACTCCGGGAAAAGCCGCTGATTTCCAATATTTTATATGCAAATTATTATATGCGCCACCCGATAGACGGCTCGTACGGCATAGCCGCGGAAGGCCGCGGGGGCTGGGCCGCGCCTTCTGTCATACTCGGCGCGTTCATGCTGGAGTATGTCGTATTCAAATACCTCTGCGGTTTCCTGCAAAAAACTGTCGCGGAAGGCAGTTATGATTTTTTCAGCGACTTCGGGGGCATACTTGCGGCCATGTTTGCGCTGACCGTCTGCAATTATCTGGTCTGCACAATAAACAACGGCGAAGCGAATATAAAAAAGATATACACATATTTCTGCTACTCGCTTATGCCGTATATACTTCTGGTTCCGGTTCTCTTTGCGCTTTCCCACGTGCTTGCTGCAAACGAATTGTTTGTCAGCTTGCTGCTGCGCATAGTAATTTATGCCTGGGCGCTTTTGCTTGCGGTGATTGGAATCAAAGAAGTCAATAATTTCACTGCGGGCGAAACCGCAAAGACAATCTTTCTCACATTTTTTACTATGCTTATTATGGCTTTACTTTGCTTTATTATATACGTGCTTTGGGCGCAGGTGTTTGAGTTTGTAAGTTCGCTTGTCGGAGAGGCGGTGTATCGGCTTGGTATGTAAGCTTATGAAAAAATATATCGCGCTTGGAGCGGTTCTGCTGTTTGTTTTTTTATTGATTCCGCCCGCTGCGTCCGCGCAGGAGCGTGAAGGAGCTTCCTCCGGTTTTGAAGGATATACCCTTGTCGCGGAGAGCGGCGACTATCGGCTGTATTACTGTGAGCCGCGCTTTTCTATATTGCTGCAAAACAAAGAGACGGGCACCTGCCTTGAATCCGCCGTCAGCGATGAGAAAGACGACGGCGCGAATAACAAGAGCTGGACAGGATACATGAAGAGCGGCATAGTTCTGTACGCGATAATTGGAACAACGAACACATATCAGGTGGATATGCTGACCTGCAAAAACAACATAAAAACTTCGTATACAAAAAACGGGCTGTCAGCGGCGATAGAATTCCCCGAGTACGGCTTTGCGCTGACTGTCGAAGTCGCGCTGGAGGGCGGCGATTTGATTGTGCGCGTGCCGGACAGCTCTATCAAAGAAGAAAAAAAAGATAATTATATCAGCACTGTAAGTCTCTTCCCGTTTTTTGGCTACAGCTATCTGGACGATAAAGAAGGCTATATGCTGATTCCGGACGGAAACGGCGCGCTTATCCGTTTGAATGACAAAGAAGGCAAGTACAGCACCGGCTTTTCGCGTCTGATCTATGGCAAAGATTATGGCTTTGAGCAAACTGTTGCTGTTGCGACAAGCGAGCTGGGCAAGAGCTTTAACTTTCTTGTTGAGCCGAACGAAGTAATAGCCCCGGTTTTCGGCCTTGCGCATACGGACGACCGCCAGGGCTATCTTGCGGTGGTAGAAAGCGGCGACGAGCGCTGCAGCATTGAAGCGCATCCGAACGGCGCAATGATTGCGTATAACCGCTGCTTTGCTAAATTTCTTCTGCGCGACATTTTCACTCAGCCGCTCAACAATTCCAACTCCGGCACTGTGCAGAGCGTGGAAGCGGAGCGTACCCATATGGATTTGCAGCTGCGGTACCGCCTGCTGTCCGGCGACGACGCAAACTACTCCGGCATGGCGGCGTCCTACCGGGATTACCTGCTGGGAAATGGCGAGGTTGCTCTCAAAGATACGGGATATAATACGCGCGTAGACTTTCTTGGAACGGACCGGGAAGAGTTTATTCTTGGAACGGCGGCCGTCACTATGACGACTGTCGAAAACATCAGAGAGATGTACGGCAGGCTTCGGTCCGCGGGCGTCGGGCATGTGCTGACGGTCTATAAGGGCTGGCAGAGCGGCGGCTTCTACAGTCTGCCGATAAGCGGATACAGAGCCGACCGTCACATTGGAGGAACCGCCGCGCTTACAAATCTCATCAAAGAAGCGGGCGCGGAGGGCTATAAGATTTATCTTTATGACCAGACGCTGCGGGCAAATTCCGCAACGAACGCCACAACTTTCAACGCTATGAAGATGGTCAATAAGCGCACTTATAAATACGAGAGCAGGGACGAAGTATACCGGCTTTTCTATATGCTTATGCCGGCGGCCGCCGGAAACACGCTTAGAAAATTCACTGAGTCCTATATAAATAAGGGCGTAAATACTCTGGCGATTGACGGCATGTCCAACCAGCTCTTTTCTTATAGTTCAAGGGGCGGATACTACACGCGCACGGACACGCGGAACGCTTTTGTCAATGCGGTCGCGTCAATCAGCGAGAAATGCAATCTTGTTCTTGAAGAACCCTTTGCCTATATGTGGAAATACGCCGACGCGTTTCTTGATATGCCTCTGGCTTCTTCCGGCTATCTGTATGCGGACGAAGACGTTCCCTTCCTGTCAATGGTTCTGAAGGGCGTGATTCCAATATATTCTGAGTATATTAATTTTAAGGCGAACAAAACAGAGAGCTTTCTAAAAATGGTAGAGTCCGGCATATATCCGTCCTTCTATCTGACTTACGAGAATTCTTCCAAGCTGATTTATACGAATTCCAATTATCTGTACAGCACAGAATTTGCAAGCTACGAGAAAACTGTCAGCCAGTACGACGCTGAATTCTCCGCTCTGGCGAAAAAAACAGAGGGCGCGTTCATCAGGCGCCACGAGAAGCTGGAGAACGGCTTAGTAAAAGTCAGCTACAGCAACGGCGTTAAAATTTACGTCAATTATTCCGGTGCCGCGCTGAAAGCGGACGGGATTATTGTCAAAGCATTGTCCTATGAGGCAGGTGAATAAAGTTTGGAGCAGCCAATATTAGAACCGGAAATGACAAAAGAATATAAAAAACGCCTGCGTGAAAGCAGAAAGCGCCTTCGCTCGGGGCGGCTTGCGAAAAAAGAAGCTTACTGGGGCCTGGTGTTTATTGTGCCCTGGATAGTCGGCGCGCTGATATTTCTTGCCTATCCGCTGCTCACATCCTTCTGGTACGCTCTCAATAATATCCGCATTACCCCGGTCGGAAAGAACTTCACGCTTGTCGGCTACGGCAATTTCACGCAGATTCTGCTGTCCGACGCGGAATTCCCGGTGCAGCTCGTCGACTATATCCTGTCCACTGTGATTTCGGTTCCCATAATCGTCGTTTTTGCAATGCTCATCGCGATGATGCTCAACCAGAATATCAGGGGCAGGGGCTTCTTCCGGCTGATTTTTTTCCTCCCTGTTATAATAGTCAGCGGCCCGATACTGGGAATGCTGACCGAACAGGGCGCGGGCAGCGTTTCCGCAGTCGACACGCAGGCGATAGCTTCGGCAATCTCAAGCGTGCTTCCGTCTATTATTGCCGAACCGATTTCGGACATCTTCGCAAATCTTGTAACTATTCTCTGGTATTCCGGCGTGCAGATTCTGATTTTTTTGTCGGGACTTCAAAAAATCGACAAATCCATGTATGAAGCGGCAAAAATAGACGGCGGCTCCGGCTGGGAGTGCTTCTGGAAAATCACGCTCCCAAACCTCAAATCAATGACACTGCTGAACACGGTTTATACGATTGTACTCATCTCTACCAACAGCCAGAATCCTATTATTGAGCTGATTAAATCGTCGATGTTTTCCGGCACAAAAGAAAAAGGCTATGGATACGCTTCCGCTATGGCCTGGCTTTATTCTGTGGTCGCGCTGCTCATCGTCGGGCTGTTCGCGCTTATCCTGACCAACCGCAAAGACGCGTATGACCGGCAGGCGCAGAAGAACAGGAAACTGCGCAGGAAAGAACAGAAAATCAAACTTAAGCTTGAAAGGAGGAGCGAGCGCAATGCCGCAATTATCGCCAAAAAGAGGGCGCAGGGCAAAATCACAAGCCACCGCACCGACAGCGGCGGCTATTAAAAAACCGTGGCGTCAGCGCATAACGAAAGAAAAAGTAAAGCGCTTTTTTATGGGTTCAAAAGACCGCAACGGCTTCGCGAAAAATTTTGCGATATACGCGCTTGTAATATGCATAGGCTTTATTTATATATACCCGCTGCTCTACATGATAAGCAGCAGTTTTATGACGCTGGACGACCTGCTGGATTCTTCTATTAAGTGGCTCCCCAGCAGCGTGACGTTTGCGAATTACGCGCAGGCGGCGAAGAGCATGGATTTCTGGAAATCTTTTTTCCAGAGCATTATTATCGCGGGTGTTCCAACTGTATGCAATCTGGTCTCCTGCGCGCTTATAGGCTACGGTCTTGCCCGCTTCGAGTTCCCCGGAAAGAAAATCGTGTTCGGCGTAATAATATTAACTTTTGTTCTGCCAAGCCAGATTACGATGATCCCGACTTATGTGTTATATTCCAATTTGGGCATTCTCGGCACAATCTGGTCGTTTATTCTGCCGTCGATGTTCGGCATGGGTATCAACGCGCCTATATTTATATTAATATTCTATCAGTTTTTCAGGCAGGTGCCAAGAGCGCTTATAGAAGCCGCGCATATCGACGGCGCGGGCTACTTTGCGTCCTTTCTGCGCATCGCTCTTCCAAGCGCTGTCCCCGCGTTCATCACAGTCGCGCTGTTTTCTTTTGTATGGTACTGGAACGAATCCTATCTGACCGAAATGTATGTACACGGCGTTCTGACCGATTCCGGCTGGACGACGCTGATTATACAGCTCGACAACTTCGCTTCTAACTATTCTTCTTATGCGACCACGGCGGCAAGCGCGGCGACAAGCCTGAACGAAGCCATTAAAATGTCCGGCACTCTCTTGAGCGTGCTGCCGCTGCTGCTTATGTACTTCTTCCTCCAGCGCCATTTTGTCGAGAGCATAGACAAAGCCGGCATCACGGGAGAATAATTCTGTTCAGGGGAAAATTTATTTTAGAAAACACAAAAATATTTTATAAAAATCTGTACAAGTTAATGGCGATATGCTACAATAGATTTGCACATTAATATTTAAAAATATATAAAATCAATAAAAACTGGAGGGAACACAAATGAAGAAAATTCTTGCTGTTCTGCTGATTGCCGCTATGGTTTCGGGCATAATGTCCGGCTGCGGAGCCGGGAATTCCGGCAAAAGCGGGGGCAGCGCGACCGAAGTGACCGATGATTATGACCTTGTCGAAATCAACGGCTATCAGTACAAAAAGTACAAAGATATGACCGGAGATAAAATCACTCTGACATACTTTAACTTTGACCAGAACGAAATCACCCAGTATCTCGCAAAGCGTTTCATGGAGATCTATCCGAATATCACGGTCAACACTGTGTATGAAAACGTCGCGACCTACGACGACACGCTGCTGACCCTGGTTTCCAACGGGGATACGCCGGACGTCATCATGTACTCCGATGCGGACTTCGCGCTTTCAAACATGCTGCTGACGGACATTTCTTCCTATTGGGATACCGACCCCGAGACGAAAAAGCTTGCCTCCACTGTAAATGACGCGGGCATGGGCACGTTCAGCACCAAAGCGCGATATGCGGCTCCTGTCAAGTTCTTTCCGGGCGTTATGTATGTTGACCGCAAAGTCCTTGAGACGCTGAACGTCAAGGCTCCGACCCAGAACTGGACCTGGAACGAGATGATCCAGCTCATCAAAGACGCCACTGTTCTGGATTCTCCCGACGGCATGGCTTATTACGGACTTGGCTATTACAACCGTCTGGATTCTTACTATGGCATTGCCGCCAGCCAGGATATCATCGGCGAGTTCGGCTTTGACGGCATTGATTTTGATTTGAGCGCATGGGCGGTCGGCGAACAGGAGTTCTCCAACCTGCAGCTGAGCGGCTATGTTGCGCCGCAGACTGAAACGCAGGAAATGGAAGACTGGTACGGCGACTGGGAAGGCTGGTGCGGCGCTTCCGGCCATGTCGCGATGTTCTCCGAGGCGTTCTGGACTTTCCAGGGCACATGGAATACCGCCGCCTACAAAGAAGCTTATGATCTTGATATAGTTCCCTATGTCGTTCCCGCAGTGTCCGAAGCGGACGCGAGCGCGGACCATCACTCTATCGCGACTATTGATTTCGGCGGCGTCACCTCCGGCAGCAAATACCCGCGCGAAGCGTACGAACTGCTGAAATTCATGAGCTACGGCATAGACGGCTGGATGACCCGCATTGAGGCCTACAACGACGAGTCCATTGTGAACAGCTCCGGCCTGGCTCTCAAATATGACGTTATGCCCGCGCCGATCACTGCGGACGAGGCGGTCTGGAGCGCATATATCAATATGTACTGCGCGGGCATGGACGACGAACATGTAAAGCATTGGGAGACTTATTTCAAGAGCTGTATGCAGCCGATCTGTTTCGGCTGGGAAAACATTGCCGGTTACTGGAACTTCTGCGACGAGTATTTCAACGACATTGGCATTCACGACCTGGTGGACAAGGGCAAAGCGCAGGCGGCTGACTATGTTGACGAAGGCACGCGCAAGGCGAATTATTACCACGCGCAGGCTATGCTTGACTATTTTGGAGCCTCCGGATACAACGTATTGAGCGGCGAGGAGACCGCCCTGTATGAGAAAATGGCGGCGGATAACCAATAAGAATGTTTGCCGGGCATGTCCCGGCTTAAACATAACGAAAAAAATATAATATTTTTAAGGAGAGTATTGCTCATGAAAAAATTATTGCTTATTTTAATGTGCGCGCTTATTGCGGCAACTCTGTTCGCCAGCTGCGCAGCGCAGCAGCCGGCGGAGGTTTCACAGGAGCCTGCCCCCGCAGCAAAATATCACTACAGCTTTGACGACGCAAGCGGCCTGGCGGCGGTCACACAGGTTGAAAAAGCGGCGGATTCCGTCAACACCGGCGCGACTTATGACATTGCCGGGTCCGACCATGAAATTCTTTTCTCCAACGGCCCCGTCGGTTCCTGCCTCTATTTGGACGGTCAATACGGCGTAAAGCTGACGGACATTGCTGCGCTTGGCACAGACGCATACACAGTTTCTTTTTGGCTCAACGCGGATCGTTTGTCCATTTTTGGCCCGACGCTTCAGCTTGGCCGCAACATGGGCTATGCCGACGACGGCGACGAGACCGTAACCTGGCTGAACTTCACCAAATCCGACTGGGACGGCGACATCTTCCCGGTCGTCTGGAACCGCAACTCATCCACCGGCGCATGGCCCTGGGTATACGCGGCCGACCAGGCGGAGCACGGCAAGCGCGAGTGGCTGCTCATTACGCTTGTGGCTTCCGGCGACAAATACACCTATTCGGAAGACAATCTGGAACGCGTTGGCTGTAAGTTCTATCTGAACGGCGAAGTGGCTTTCGACGCTTCCGCGGATCTCAACCTGTATGGCGGCCTTGCCACAGAGATCCTTACAGGCGACGGCGTGGAAGGCTATATCGGCGTAAATTACTGGGACACGATTTATAAGGGCTTTATCGACGAGCTGTATATCTTCGACAGCGCTTTGACGGACAGCCAGGTTGCGGCGCTGTACGCGGAGGGCGACCCCGCTGTTGAATCCGTGGCTCCCGTAGAGACGGAAGAAGAGCCTGAGCCTCCCGCGGCTCCGCCGGCCGAACCCGCCCCTGTTGATGAAAGCGCTGTCGACGTGGTAGGCCGTCCCGAGCGCGATTTGGCGTTCTGGTCCGACTGGAGCGACGCTTATGAACTTGCGGACGGAGCGACCGTGACCGTGAAGATGAACAACTATTCCGACGGAATTAACAACTGGGACAACTTCCTTGCGGCGTTCGTCAATGTTAAAACAGTCGGTCATACCGCTCCCGCGGACCAGTTTGCCGACTATGCGGAATACGCGGTTGTCCGCGCAGACGCTTACGGCTGGGGAGACGCTTCCTATGAGGGCACGTTTGAGACCTCCTGGGGTGACGACTGGGCGGCATGGCTGGAACTCATGAAGGACGCGGAAGTCACTGCCGCATTTACAAGAAACGGCGGCGACATCACTATTACTGTGGCCTTCACCGGCGCGGATGGCGCCGAAATGACCGAAACCGCGCTTGTCAAGTCTACGCTGACGGCCGACGCTCCCTGCTACTTCTTCATTCTGGGCGAAGCCTGCTATATCGAAATTCTCTCAGTGGAATAATTTTTAAATGCGGAAAGCGGGGACTTCCTCCTTTCTCGGATGGAAGCCCCCGCTTTTCAAAACAGGCGGCTATATTTATTCATAACAAACAGGAAGGAAAGTGAATGCTCATAATACAGCGCTTGATATACAACAAACCCTGGATACTGCAGCGCGCGGATCCTTATGTGTATCGCCATACGGACGGCGTGTATTATTTTACCGCGTCCGTTCCTTCCTATGACCGTATCATACTGCGCAGGAGCGACAGTCTTTCAGGGCTTGCCGAAGCGAGGGAACATACGATTTGGAAAGCGCACGAAAGCGGCCCGGTAAGTAAGCATATCTGGGCCCCGGAGCTGCACTTCCTGTTCGGCAGATGGTATATCTATTTTGCCGGCGGCGAAAAGGAGGATGTCTGGAAAATTCGCCCGCATGTGCTCGAATGCGCCGGCCGCAACCCTGTCTGCGACGCTTGGATTGAAAAAGGGAAGATGAGGCCGGCCGAGGGCGACGATTTTTCTTTTCAGGCGTTTTCTTTAGACGCGACCGTGTTTTCGGTACACGGCGCATGGTATTGCGTCTGGGCGGAGAAAGTCGGCGTCGGCAAGCAGATTTCCAATCTTTACATTGCCCGAATGAAAAACGCTTATACGCTTGACACAGTACAAGTTCTGCTGACGACGCCCGATTACGACTGGGAACGCCGCGGCTTCTGGGTCAACGAAGGCCCGGCCGTTATCATACGAAACAAGAGAGTTTTTCTGACCTATTCCGCCAGCGATACGGGCGTGCACTACTGCATGGGTATGCTGACCGCGGACATCGACGCGGATTTGCTTGACCGCGCTTATTGGAAAAAAGAACGCTTCTCCGTGCTGAAAAGCAGCGCGGAGAAGCATGTCTACGGCCCGGGCCACAACTCGTTCACAAAGGATGAGGACGGGAACGACATACTTGTTTTTCACGCGAGGACGGAAACTGAAATTACAGGGAACCCGCTCTACAACCCCAACCGCCACACCATGCTGATGCCGGTCGTGTGGAAAGACGGGGTGCCAACGTTCAATTTCGGGGAATACACTGTTTAAAGGAGTCTTTTATAATTATGACAAAACTTATTATTTCAGAAAAGACAAAGCAAAGCCGCATAGCGCCTGAAATTTACGGGCATTTTTCAGAGCATCTGGGCCGATGTATCTACGAGGGCGTATACGTCGGCGAAAACAGTGAAATTCCAAACGTCAACGGTATGCGCGCCGATGTTGTCAATGCTCTCCGGGAATTGAAAATCCCTGTGCTCCGCTGGCCCGGCGGCTGCTTTGCGGACGAGTACCACTGGAAAGACGGCATAGGCCCCGCGGGGCTTCGCAAAAAGATGATCAACACGCACTGGGGCGGCGTTATCGAAGACAACAGCTTCGGAACGCACGAATTTTTTGAATTTTGCCGTCAGCTTGGCTGCAAGACCTATGTTAACGGCAACATGGGCAGCGGCGCCGTGCGGGAGATGAGCGAATGGATTGAATACATCACGTTTGGCGGCGTTTCGCCGATGGCGGATCTCCGCAGAAAAAACGGGCGGGAAGAGCCGTGGCAGCTGGATTATTTTGGGGTTGGAAACGAGAACTGGGGCTGCGGAGGGAATATGCTGCCTCAATACTACGGGAACAAATACAGACAGTATCAGACCTATCTAAGACACTATGGACAAAAAGAGCCTTTCCAGAAAGTGTGCTGCGGCGCGAACGCGGATGACGCTGACTGGACGCGCGGCGTTCTGGAAACGACGTTCAAGCGCTGCCCGGACTTTTTGCATGGATTTATGGACGGCCTTTCCCTGCACTATTACGTCCATCCCGGAGGCTGGGAAAACAAAGGTTCCGCAACGGAATTTGATAAAAACATCTGGTATCAGTCGCTCCGAAAAGCGCTCTATATGGACGCGCTTATAAACATGCACGCCGCCATAATGGACGAATTTGACCCGGAAAAACGGATCGCCATGGTTGTGGACGAATGGGGCGCATGGTATGACGCTGAGCCGGGCACAAATCCGGGCTTCCTGTATCAGCAGAACACTGTGCGCGACGCGCTGATTGCGGCGGTTACGCTCAATATATTTAACAAGCGTTCCGACCGGGTGCGGATGGCCTGCCTTGCGCAGATGGTTAACGTGCTTCAGTCAGTGCTGCTTACAGAAGGTTCCAAAATGCTTAAAACGCCGACCTATCATGTCATGCGCATGTACAGGCATCATCAGGGCGCCAGGCTTCTCGCAAGCCGTCTTGAAGGCAATCCCGAAGCTGGCGGCGGGGAAAACACAGTGCCGAAATTAAGCGAATCCGTTTCGATGGACGCGGAAGGCGTCATAACTGTGACGCTTGGCAATCTTTCCTGCGAAAGCGGCGAGACAGTGGAAATTTTGACTGACGAACCGGGCTGGTCTGTCTCGGAAGCAAAGATTGTCGCCGCGGCGGATTTCCATAGCTATAACGATTTTGCCAACAGCGACCGTGTGTCCGAGCTTGATTTTTCGGGCTGCGAATATTCCGCAAAAGGGCTTGCCGCAAATTTAGCTAAATCCTCCGTCGTCATGCTGAGGCTGCAAAAGAAATAACAGCTTTGCTGCAGAGACTAATAAAGCCAAATCTTAAAAAATCCTTTTTGCCGCGGATTTTTAAGATTTGGCTTTATATAAGCTTTAAAAAAACACCGTTATTTAGTCTTCTTTAAATAGGGCAGTAGAAAGATAACGCTCGCCGGTATCCGGAAGCAGGACTATTATCGTTTTGCCGTTGTTTTCCGGGCGCTTTGCAAGCTCGGTTGCGGCATACAGCGCGGCTCCGGAAGAAATTCCCACCAGAAGCCCTTCCGTTTTGGCCAGATCCTTTGCGGCGGCAAAAGACTGCTCGTTTTCAACCTGCAAAATCTCGTCAACCACATCGCTATCATAAGTTTTGGGAACAAACCCTGCGCCTATGCCCTGAATTTTGTGCGGGCCGGGCTTTCCGCCGGAAAGAACAGGCGAATCCTTCGGTTCGACGGCCACTATTTTGACAGAAGGCTTATTCTCTTTAAGATAGCCTCCAACGCCGCTGATAGTGCCGCCGGTGCCCACGCCGCCCACAAAAATGTCAACCTCGCCCTCTGAATCTTCCCAGATTTCCGGGCCGGTGGTGGCTCTGTGTATAGCCGGATTCGCGGGGTTTTCAAACTGCTGGAGTATAATTGCGTTCGGAGTTTCGGCGGCAAGGGCGACGGCTTTTGCGATAGCCCCCTTCATTCCCTCAGCTCCGGGGGTGAGGACAATCTCGCTTCCCAAAGCTTTCAAGAGATTACGGCGCTCAATGCTCATGGTTTCCGGCATGGTAAGTATCAGCCGGTAACCTTTTGCGGCCGCCACAGAAGCAAGCGCTATGCCCGTGTTTCCGCTTGTCGGTTCAATAATAACCGAATCGCCGTTGAGCAGTCCCTTTTCCTCAGCGTCCTTTATCATGGCATAGCCAATGCGGTCTTTGACGCTTCCGGCGGGGTTGAAGGCTTCTATTTTCGCTATAATTTTAGCGTTCAAGCCTTTTGATTTATTATAATTGCCTATTTCCAGAAGCGGTGTTTTGCCTATTAAATCCGTAAAACTTTTTGCTATTTTTGACATGATATAAGTCCTCCTTAAAAATTTATAACATATAAAACATATTGTTATTATATGTTTATTATATTCAGTTCAGACTATTTTGTCAATAGCTTTTGCGCGAAAAAATAAAACAAGTTTTTCCCGCTGTTTACGCACAAAAAAACTGGCAGCTTTATACTGCCAGTTCTAAATATTAAATTATTTTGCCGCTTCTTTAAGCTGATACGAAAGCGTCATAAGACTGTCGGAAAGATAGACGTTCTCAACAGCAACCCCCGGATGCGAAAGCCCAAAATCATAGTGCGAAAAGTTCCAAAAAGCTTTCACTCCGTAGCGTATAAGATCCTCCGCAAGCTTCCCCGCGCTCTCTTTTGGTATGCACAAAAACGCGGCTTCCGGTCTTTTCTCCCCGCAGAAAGCTTTAAGGCCGTCCATGCTCTTCACTTCCAGGTTCAGAAGCTGCCTGCCTATGACATTCTCATTTCGGTCGAAAACGCCAATAAGCCGGAAGCCGCTGTTCTCGAAGTCCATATGAAAAGCTATCGCCTTTCCAAGGTTTCCCGCCCCTATGAGTATCGCCCTGCTTTTGCGCGAAAGATCAAGTATTCGGCAAATCTCGCTGTAGAGATAGTCGACGTTGTAACCGTAACCCTGCTGGCCAAACTCTCCAAAGCAATTTAAATCCTGCCTGATCTGCGAGGCGGTCAGCCCCATTTGCTGGGAAAGCTCGCTTGAAGAAGTGCGGGAGATGCCGTTTTCTTTAAGATCCCTCAAGAACCTGTAATATCTTGGCAAACGCCGTATGACTGAATTTGAAATATTTTCTTTTTTGTTCACACAAGGGCCACCCGCTGTAGTTATTTTTAAACATTCAAAATCTTGATTACAATTTTGACTATAATTCTAATCAATAATCCAGTGACGGCGCCGATTATGGCGCCGATTTTCCAAGCGTTATCATAATCGGATAACCAGCCAATAATAAGTCCGACAATAAAGCCCAAGATTCCGCCCCACATTTCCAAAAAAGGATAAACATAGGAAAGAAAAGACAAAATCAATCTGCGACTAAGGGGATTTTTATTTCTACGACGGGGACGATAGGGCGTATTATTTATACTCATATTTTTTGAAACCTCACTTTGCAAAGTAAATATGCCGAATGATTTGAAAGACAAACACAATGCGGCAACGCGCTCCCAAACAGGCGGCTCAAGCGTCCATAGAAAGCGAAATGTTTTCGCCCCTGTTAAAGCGGCCCGCGGGCGTTTCTCCAAAATTGGGAAAGCCGTTGTTTGGCCTCTCATAGTTATACCCGCTTAGCCAGGTTTCAAAGTCGTAGCACAAAGCCTCCAAAGTTTGGTGCTTGCCGGATTTAATAGCCTTTTTTAAAAACTCGTCAAGAAAAATATGCTTAAATTTCTCAACGAAGCCGTTTGTGGCAGGTTTTTTATTTCTGCTTTCGATATGTTCCACCCGGTTTAATCTAAGATAGGTCTTGACCGGGCTGCTGTGGGAGACAAACTTCGGGCCCGAACCGCTGACGAGAGCGCCCACCCTTATGCGCTTTGAATTAAAAAAAGGGAAAACTCTTACATGCAGAAGATAGGCAAGCTCTTCCGCGCTTTCGCTTTGAGAGATATCCGCAAATGCAAAAGAAGAATACGCGTCAACGACCGCGCTTAAATAAAGCCGCCCCAAAACCGGGTGAGTCCCCGCATAATAAACATCCGCGCTGAGGGTTTGCCCCGGCCGAACAAGCCGGAAATTCCGCTCTTTAAAAGCCGGGTTCAGCTTTTCGCAGCGCCGGATCTTTTCTTTGCCAAGCTGGAAACCCTGTTTTATATTCATAAATTCCAGTCTGTTCCAGCGGTCTTTAATAGTCGCAATGCCGTTTTTGATCAGGATCTTCTGCACGGTCGGGGATGAGATAGTGATTCCCTGCCTTTCCAGTTCTTCGGCAATGTGGATACAGCCCCAGGCAGGGTTTTCTATGCTGACGTCCACAATTTTTTTCACAACGCTTTCAGGCGTCGTGCGCGGGTTATGTTTCGGGGTCGAGGGCAGGTCGAAAAGCCCGTCAACGCCAAAACGTTCGTATCTTTTTTTCCAGCCGTAAAAGCTGCTGCGGTTCATACCGCTGTTGCGGCAGGCTTCGCTGATATTGCCCAGTTTTTCAGCCAGGTCTAGTACTTGGAGCCTCCGCTCCACGATTGGTGAATAATTTTGTTCTTTCATCTTCAGTGTCCTCACTTAAAATGTCATAATTATGATAGTTTTTTGGAACAGGTATAATATAGCTTGCGTGTACCTTTTTTTATTTTACAGTATTTGGACAAATTTATCAATAGTATTGCAGAGCCTTTTATACAACAGTCACAGAAACTCAGATAATATTATTCAGCATTTGTTTTGTTTATAGTCCAAGTTTAGCGTTTGCGCTCTGAAAAACAGGGAAAAGTTCCAGAGATAATTATAGTTTGCCAAGCGTTTTTGTAAGTTTAAATAATAAATTAAATTAAATTTTGTGGAATTTGCCAGATTACTATTTCTCGTTTTCTTCGACAAATTCTTTTGAAAATTCCACATCCTGGTCTGACAACACAGGCGTCCCGCGCCTGTCGCGCTTTGTATAATCCGTTGCGGCCGGGGCGGCGCCGCGTGTGAAAATACGTTTATCCAGCGAGTTTATCCTGTTAATATTGTTTTTCTTATTTTTTCGCGTCATTTCCGGGCGCTCCTTTTTAATATAAGATTTAATTATATTTTTTGAAAAAACCCGGAATTTATTCAGCCGCAGATCAATTCTCAAAAAGCGCCTTGAATAAACAAGAAATCCGCGCCAGCTTTATTGGGCTGGCGCGGATTTTAATTTAGCCCGAAATCTTACTGCTTGAGCAGGTCGTCAATGCTGGCCAGTTCGGTCAGAGCTTCCCAGCCGGTTACGAAAGTTTCGTCAGTGGGAACAACCCTGGACAGAAGCATTTCCTGTGTGCCAAGGCGTTTGCCGCCAGCATAGTCGATAACGCCGCCGAAGGGGTTCTTAATCGGAGCTTCTTCAAGGGCTTTCATGTAGCTCTCCCAAGTGACCTCTTTGCCCTCAAGCCTGCGGAGACCTTCGCAGAAGAAGTGCGCGGCAATCCAGCCAGTCTGGGCATAGGCGTTCATGGCGTATTCTTCCGGCGCCCATTGCTGATAAAGCGCGAGACCGTCTGCGTCGTCATAAGCGACCCAGCCAAGGCCGTATACTTCAAACTTGCCCTGAATGTCGGCGACAACAGCCTCGGACATTGCGGAAGACACGTTAACATAAGTGGTGATGCAGTCTTTGTTGACGCTCTGTGCGGCAAGTTCTTTCACGATTGTGGGCATCGTGCCCTGAATAGAGGCGACGACAATAAAGTCTACGCCAGCGTTCTTGATAGAAGTGACGGCCGCGGAAACGTCAGCCGCGCCGGCTGTAACTTCCTGCTCGACATATTCAATGCCAAGCTCGTCAAGCTGGGCGACAGCGCCTCTGCGAATATCCGTGCCCGCGTCGTCGTTGGTGTAAATAATGCCGACTTTTGCGGCGTCGAACTTACCGACGGCATAAGCGACCATGATTCTGCCCTCTGTAACATAAATGGGCTGAACCGGGAAGATATTATAGCCTTCTTCGTTGGTGGTCGCTTGCTCGGCGTAAAGCTGACCGATGCCGGTTGCGAAATAAACGGCGGGAATGCCGTATTCTTTCAGATCTTCAATAGTAGCGCCGACAACGGGCGTTCCGAAATGTCCGACAATGGCGAAAGCCTCTTCGTCCTCAACAAGATTAGCCAGAGCGGCCTTGCCTTTTGCGGGGTCGAACTCGTCGTCCGTGATGTGATTAAAATTGATTGTGCGGCCGTCAATGCCGCCCGCGTCGTTTACCATTGCGACATAAGCCTCAAGACCGGCCAGGAACGGCGTGCCGACAGCGGCATACGCGCCGGACGTACAAGCGGAGTTGCCAATCAGGACTTCCGTGTCCGTAATGCCCTGAACAAAGCTTGTCGGCTCAGCAGGGGCGGGAGTTTCCTCACTTGGGGCGGCGGGGGCTTCCTCAGAAGGGGTGGTGTCAGCCGTTGACGCGGGCGGCGCTGTGGACGTTGTGTCTCCGGCGGCACACGACGTAATCGACAGGATCATTACTACTGAAAACAGTATAGCGAACAGCTTTTTCATTAATTTTTTTCCTCCGTTCAAAATTAAAGAATAAAATAATTATATATGACACACGCGCAAAGACGTGCAATCACCGTTATTGGCGGACGCGCGGCGCGCATCCGTATGGGGACAAACTCAGCTTGAGAATGCGTCCCTGTCAGGACGCGTCTCCCAAATAAGCCTTAATCAGGCGGGGATCTCTGGCAAGTTCGACCGCAGGGCCGTGAACATGAATTTCCCCCACTTCCAGCACATAGCCATAGTCCGCGATCTTCAGCGTCTGAAGCGCGTTCTGTTCGACAATCACAACAGTTGTGCCCTCGTTCTTGATTTCTTTTATGATTGCAAAAATGTCCCGCACCACCAGCGGCGCAAGCCCCAATGAAGGCTCGTCAAGCAGAAGTATCTTCGGGTTCGCCATCAGCGCGCGGGCGATCGCCAGCATTTGCAGCTCGCCCCCGGAAAGCGTGTAACTCATCTGCTTTTTACGTTCCATCAGGCGCGGGAAATATTTATAGCACCGCTCAAAGCCTTTTTGTATGATATTTTTATCTTTCAGAACAAAAGTTCCAACTTTCAAATTTTCCTCCACGGTTAGATCGCCGAAAATCTGTCGCCCTTCCGGGGACTGCGAAATGCCCAGCTTCGCGATTTTCTCCGCGTCCATGTTCGTGATATTCCTGCCATAGTAGCTGATTGCGCCCTCCGCCGCGCGGACAAGACCGGAAATGGTTCGCAAAGTACTGGTTTTCCCCGCGCCGTTTGCGCCCAGCAGGGCGACGACGCTGCCCTCCGGCACTTCTATGTCAATGCCCTTGACAGCCTCAATAGCGCCATAGCGTATTTTAAGTCCCTCTATTCGGAGCGCCGCTTCGCTCATATCTCGTCTTCCTCCTCGCCAAGGTAAGCTTCCTGCACAAGCTTGTTCTGGTGGATCCCCTCCGGGCTGTCGCAGGCCAGGAATTTGCCGAAAGATATGGCGCAAATCCTGTCGCAGACGCCCATAACAAGGCGCATATCGTGCTCCACCAGCAGAATCGTACAGTTATATTCATCGCGGATGTTGCGAATAATATCGGCAAGACCGCCGGTTTCGCTGTCGTTCAGACCCGCCGCCGGCTCGTCCAGAATAATCAAGCTCGGGTTGGAAATAAGCGTTCGGGCCAGCTCGACTTTTTTGAGCACTCCATAAGGCTGACCGCCCGCAAGCATATCTTTTCTGTCGTCGATTTCCAGGAATTTCAGCACATCCTCGGCCTTTTTCCGGAACTCTTTTTCTTCGCGCCGCGCGCGGGGAAGCTTGAACGCCTGCTCGAAAACGCTCGCTTTAAAATTCGTGTGCGCGCCGATCATTACGTTTTCCAGCAGGGAAAGCTCTTTTATGACCTCGACGTTCTGGAAAGTCCTGACAAGGCCGTGTTTAATTATTTCATGCACAGGGCGGCCTACCAAATTTATAACTTCGCCCTTCTGGTCGCGGAACCAGACGCTTCCGGAATTGGGCTTGTAAAACTGCGTAACGCAATTGAAAACAGTGGTTTTTCCCGCGCCGTTTGGCCCTATCAGTCCGAAGATCTCTTTTTCGTTCACTGTGAAAGAAAGATCGTCGACGGCTTTCAGCCCGCCAAAACTGATTGAAAGGTGATCAATACTCAGCGCTTCTCCCTGATTAAGGGCAGCGGAAGAAATATCAGGCACTTTGCGCACCCCCTTTTGCCGCATTCTTTTCTTTTATTCTCTTGATAAACAGCTTTATTCTTGTGGGAATTCCAGCAAGACCTTCCGGGAAGAACATAATAACCAGAATAATCAACACACCGTTGAAAATATACGGCAGACCGTTTATTTTCCCGATTACGGGCAGATTCTTCAAAACCAGATCCGGCACGGCCCAAACCAGAAACGCGCCTACTACCGTGCCATAAATCGAGCGCATTCCTCCAATAACTACAGCCGCAAGGACATAAAGCGAAAGGTTGATGTTCCAGACCGTCGGATATGTGTACTTAATAAAGAAAACATAAAGCGCGCCCGCAAAACCCGCATAAGCCGTGGCCAGCGCAAAAGAAATCAGCCGGTATTTCAAAAGGTTCACGCCCATGGCCTGCGCCGCGACTTCGCTGCCGCGCATTGCGTGCATCGCGCGCCCCATCTGGCCGTTAACCAGGTTATAAGTCAGCATCATGGTCAGAATCAGCGCAATCACAAGCAGAAGATAAGTCCCGCTCCTGTCAAGCTTTGAACCGAAGATCACAGGATAATTAGCCTTTTTTCCCTGCATTCCGCCGGTGATTTCTTCCACCTGCTCGAATGTCTTAAGCAGGATTTCCGAAACGCACAGCGTCGCGATCGCCAGATAAATGCCCTCTATCCGGAGGGAAACAAAGCCGATTGCCACGCCGAAAAGCGTCGGAACCGCCACCGCCACAAGCAGCGCTACCCAAAAGCTGAGCTGCAGGTTTTCCGTGAAGATCGCCGCCAGGTAAGAGCCAAAACCCATAAAACCCGCCGTGCCCAGAGAAATCAGCCCCGAATAGCCCAAAAGCAGGTTAAGCCCAAGCGCCACAACCGCATATATCAGCACGTTGCCCAAATAGCTGAGAGTGCTTGCTTTCATCAGCCCTGCGGACTGAAGAACCGGGAGCAGCGCCAGCACAGCGCCGAACGCAATAAAACGCAGGTATGTGTTTTTATAAACCGAAAGCGCGAGCGCGCCGCCCTCCTTCAAAAGAGAAGGTGATTTGTTGTTTAATCCGTTCATGTTTGCGTATCCCTCCTTTTAGACTTTCTTGACAAGCTTTTTGCCGATAAGCCCGTTTGGTCTTATTATCAAAAAGATCAGTATCAGCAAATACAGAATCTGTTCGCCCCAAACGGAACTTACATAGTATCTGAGGAAATTGTTGGCCACGCCCATTATATACGCGCCCAAAACCGGCCCGTAAAAAGTCTGGAAACCGCCAAGCACACAGGCGAACAGCGCGTTCACCTGCACCGCGTTCATAAGAGTCGTCGTAACCGTAGTCGTCGGCGCAATCATCACGCCGGAAAGCAGCCCCAAAACGCCCGCCAACGCCCACGCAACCATTGTGACGGTTCTGGTGGGAACGCCCATCAGCCGCGCCGTGCTCTCGTTGGAGGCCGTCGTGCGCACGGCAAGCCCCATCTTTGTCTTTTGCAGAACATAAAACAGCACTATTGTTATAACTATTCCCGTGCAGATATTCAGCAGGGAATTATAGGAAATCGCCACGGAACCGAAAGTCAAATCGCCGCTTGTGATAAATCGGGGAAGCTGCAGGGGGTCGACGCCGAAAACCATCGGCGCAAAGCCCAGGAAAATCATAATCAGCCCCAGCGTGATGATCTCTTTTGCGACATGGGAAGCGTTTTTTATCCGCCTTACTATAAAAAAGTCCACCAGAAAACCAAAAGCGATCGCCACGCCGATCCCGGCAAGAGTGCTTGCCCAAAGCGGCAGAGAATATGAGGTCAGCAGATATGTAACCGCAAATGTGGAAAACATACCCATGGAGCCTTGCGCGAAGTGCATGATAAAGCTGGTCCGGAAAACTATAACAATACCCAGCGCGGCAAGCGCATATACGCTTCCGGTTTCAAGGCTTCGCACAAAAAGCTGCAATATAGTTGCCAGTTCGTTGCCCATAGTGTAACAAATACCTCCAATTCAGAAATTTTGAGAGGGTTCCGGGGCGGAAAGCGCTTAAAGGCTTTTAACGCTCCATGACAAAGCTGTCACTGCTCAATATGACATTAACGTCATAGTAACTTACGTTCGTTGCCCCATGCCCCGGAATAGCGGTCAGACTTTGAATACACATATTATATTCGATAATTTATAAAAACGCAATAGCAAATTTAAAATTTATCTAAAAATATATTTTGTAAAATCTTTTTTTTAGATTTTTTTTCAAAAACCTATTGAATTAAAATTTTATATTTGATATAATTTTAATTGGATGTGACAATAGTGTCATGTTGCTAAATGACTTATTTATCATACAACCCGTGACTTCTATGCATTAATTTTTTGTTGAAAGCTCAAGCGCAAGTCTTGTCTTATTCACCAAATATTCAATCTTAAGCCACAAATTACCGCAAAGAATATGCGATTGTAAAGAAAGGAGCTTTTTCACTATGGGTGAGACCAATGTCGGAATTCTTGGGTACGGTCTTTATTTTCCCGGGAAACACATCACTGCGGCGGAGATTGCCGAGGCCACAAAAGGCGTGTGGACGGAAAGCGCCGTTATCAACAAGCTGGGCATTGTCCAAAAGACTGTGCCCGGACCGGAGGACGGCACACAGGAAATGGGGGCAAAAGCCGCGCTGGATGCGCTGAAGCGCACCGGGCTGGACCCTAAGGAAATCGACGTTATTATCTGCGTTGGCGAAGAATGGAAAGAGTACCCGCTTACCACTTCGGCAATGTACATCCAGGACAGGATAGGAGCTGTCAACGCATGGGGGATAGACGTTGCAAACCGCTGCTGCACAACCTGTTCGGCCATCAAAATGGCAAAAGACATACTTATTGCCGATGATGAAATCAATACGGTTTTGATTGCCGGGGGATATCGCAACGGGGATTTTGTCGATTACGCCGACAAGGCCATGAGCATGATGTACAATCTGGCGGCGGGCGGCGGCGCGCTTATACTTCAGAAAAATCTGGGCAGGAACCTTGTTTTGGGCTCTCATATTATGGCCGACGGAAGCTTTGCGCGGGACGCCGGTGTGGAAATCGGCGGAATCGCGAAGCCGTTCACTCCTGATAATATAGAAGAAGGGTATAAGTCGCTGCGCATTATGAACCCCGAGCATATGAAGTCCGGCCTGAACGCCGTCAGCATCAAAAACTGGTATCACTGCATAGACGAAAGTCTCCGCAAAAGCGGCGGGCTTACCCGCAAGGATATAGGCTATCTGGCAATTCTGCACTTTAAGCGCAGTCAGCATGTAACTATGCTTGCGGAGCTTGGGCTTGCGCCGGAACAGACGATATATCTTGAGGATTACGGGCATGTGGGGCAGGTCGACCAGATTCTGTCTCTGTCGCTGGGGCTGGAGCAGGGCAAAATCAAGGACGGCACAGTCGTTACAATGATTGCCGCCGGAATCGGGTATGTCTGGGCTTCCACCTGTGTCCGCTGGGGAGGAGAAAACGCAGATGTTTGATTACAGCGCAAAAAAAATCACAGTCGAGCAGGCGCTCGCCATGGTGAAAAGCGGCGACAATGTGACCGTCGGTATGGCCGGCGCCGAACCTAAAGAATTTCTGGGCAAGCTGCACACTATCGCCGACCGTGTGGAGGACGTCACAATTACGAGCTGCCTTTCGACCGCGCCGGGAGAATACCTCTCTGAAAAATACCTGGAAAAGGCGTTCAAGCTGGATAGCTGGTTCTATTCGCCGCCGCTGCGAAAACTTAATAAAACCGGCAGGGTTTCGTTTATCCCCAACCATCTGCACTTTGCGGGAAGCAAGCGCAATTTTTACAAAAAGGCGGATATTTTCGTCTGTTCGGCCGCCATGCCCGAGGAAAGCGGCAGGATTCGCTTCAGCTGCGGCAATGTCTATGAAGAAGAAGTCGCAAAGCTTGCCGATATAGTTATTCTGGAAATCAGCCCCAATATCCCTCACAGTTTCGGGGACAACTATCTTGAGTGGGACGATATAGATTATGTGGTGGAGAGCGACTATTATCTGCCCGAAATCCCGGATATCGCCCCCAACGAAAAAGACTTGGCGATCGGCAGGCTTATCGCCGAGCACATCAGCGACGGCGACTGCGTTCAGGTCGGTATCGGAGGAATTCCCAACGCCGTCTGCGCTTCACTTTATGACAAAAAAGATTTGGGAATTCACACCGAGATGATGACGACGGGCATTATGCGCCTTATGAAAGCGGGCGTCGTCAACGGAAGCAAAAAACAAATGGACGTTGGAAAAGTCGTGTGCGCTTTTGCTCTGGGCAGCCAGGAAATGTACGAGTTTATGCATGAGCACCCCGATATACTTGTCAAGCGCGGGAATTGGGTTAACGATCCCTACGCTATCGCCCAAAACGACAATCAGGTCAGTATTAATACTTCTGTCGAAGTGGATTTAACTGGCCAATGCTGCAGCGAAAGCGTCGGACCCGCGCAGATTTCCGGCACGGGCGGCCAGAGCGACACCGCCGTGGGCGCACAGAACAGCAAAAACGGCAGGAGCTTTATCGCCCTGTACAGCACGGCAATGGTTAGAAACCCGGAAACGGGAATAAAAGAGGAAGTCAGCAAGATTGTGCCCATGCTCCGTCAGGGAGCGGCTGTTTCCCTCAGCAGAAACGATGTTGACTGGGTTGTGACCGAATACGGGGCTGTAAATCTCCGCGGCACGTCCGTCCGCGACAGGGCGGAGCTTTTGATTTCCATTGCGCACCCGAAGTTCCGCGAGGAGCTTCGCGCGGCGGCGCGGGAACTGTTGTTCTGGGTGTAAGTTTTTAAATTCGCAGGGGCGGCGGGTTGCCGCAATCTTAAAATAAAAGGAGTGAATTCTTTGCCGGAGTTTGCTTATAACGGGAAAAGCGTTTATTATGAAGAGCACGGTGAGGGCGAGCCGCTTTTGATATTAAACGGGATTTTTATGAGCTGCGCTTCCTGGATGGCGTTTATACCGTCTTTTTCGGAAAAAAACAGGCTGATTCTTCTGGATTTTCCCGATCAGGGCAGAAGCGCGAAGCTGGATTTTGAATACACGCAGGACATGCAGGCGGAAATCGTCCTTGCTTTGCTGGACAAACTGGGACTGGAAAGCGTCAACCTGATGGGCATCAGCTACGGCGGCGAAGTCGCGGTAAAATTTGCGGCGAAAAACCCCGCGCGCGCGAAAAAACTGATTTTGTCCAACACGTCGGCCAGCACTTCAAGCTGGCTGCGCGATATAGGACATTCCTGGGAGTATGCCTATAAGAGCTGCGACGGGCACCAGTTTTTCAAGACCTGCATACCGATTGTTTATTCGCCGCAGTTCTACGAGAAAAACTACGCTTGGCTCAGCGCGCGCGAGGATTTGTTTGTGAAGCTGTTCACGCCGGATGTTTACGACGCTTTCGGGAGACTGACCCGCAGCGCGGAGACCTACGACGAGCGGGAAAATCTGGGCAAAATCACGGCGAAAACGCTTGTTATCTCGTCCGAATATGATTTCGTGACGCCGCTGTACCAGCAGAAAGAGCTTGCGGAGGCCATTCCCGGCGCCGGACACGTGATAATCCAGGACGCCGGGCATGCCGTCATGTACGAGAAGCCGAACGAATTTGCTTCTCTTGTGCTGGGCTTTGTCAACAGCGACCTTAATATACCCGTCATGTAAGTAATTTCATGATTGCAGGATAAAATACCAAGGAGGAAAGTCTAAATGTCAAACCGTCTTGAAGGAAAAATCGCCCTTGTCACAGGGGGCTCCGCCGGAATCGGCGCGGAATGCTGTAAACGCTTCGCCGCGGAAGGCGCGAAAGTCGTCGCGGGCGATATGAACCCGCTCTCTTACGAAGCCGAAAACGTTGAGTATATCAAACTAAACGTTACCGACACCGCAAACTGTCAGCAGGTCGTCGACGAAATCATCGCAAAGCACGGCAAAATCGACATACTCGTGAACAACGCGGGAATCACCCGCGACGCGCTCGTCCAGAAAATGACCGACGCAATGTGGGACGCGGTTATCAATGTGAATCTCAAAGGCGTTTTTAACACAACACGCATTATCGGGCCTATTATGATGCAGAACGGCTATGGCTCTATTATCAATATTTCTTCTGTTGTGGGCGAATACGGCAATATCGGCCAGACGAACTACGCCGCCACGAAAGCCGGCGTTATCGGCATGACCAAAACTTGGGCGAAAGAATTTGCCCGCAAAGGCGCGAATGTCCGCACAAACGCCATTGCTCCCGGCTATGTCATGACCGATATATTAAAAACCGTCCCGCAGGAGCTGCTTGACAAATTCGCCGCGCTGACTATGCTCGGGCGTCTTGGTCAGCCGGAGGAAATAGCCAACGCCGCGCTTTTCCTTGCCAGCGCCGAGTCCAGCTACGTCACCGGCCATGTTCTCAGCGTAAACGGCGGTATGCGCCTGTAATAAACCTGGCGACGAGGCGGGCGGCTTGCCGCCCGCCGGAACTGCGCTACGCGTTTATCCCGTGTTCAAGTATATAGAAAGTCTCCTGCGCGTGCTGCTTGATGTTGCTGATTGAAAGCTGATTCGCCACACTTTGGAAAATAAAGACATCCGTCACAAAGTGCACGCACAAGTCGGCCAAAGAGCCGGAGCTTATATTCTTGGAAATAATGCCTCTTTCTTTGTCAAATTCAATGGCCACCAGAAAAGTGTCGCGGTACTGCATCTGGATTTTCTGGATAAGCCGCCGCGAGACGCCGTGGGCGTGGGCGTAAAGCTGTTTTCCAAGTTCGATATGGGGCGGGTTTTTCAGCAGGTATTCGCTGTCCCGAAGGTAAAATTCTTCAAAAAATTTGATGAACGGCGCCTTTTTGTAATTTGCGTACGCAGGTTTTACGTATTCGGCGCGATCCGCGCGCAGCGTCTCAAAGATATAAATATACATGTCTTCTTTGTTGGGGAAGTATTGGTATAAACTGCCTCGGGAAATTCCCGCCGCGCTGATGATATTGGCCAGGTTCGCCTGCTGAACATTGCGTTTGCCGAATTCTTCTATTGCCGCGCGCAGGATTCTGCCCTGTTTTTCCTCCGGCAGATTAAGAAAAGTTTGTGTTGGCATATACTGTTTTCATCTCCTCCAAAAATCGTGTATTTTGCCTGAAATGAGTATAACATAAGTTTTTAATCATTTCAACCTGTCAAATTATTCCGGAAGAAGGTCTTTTTATGCAAAAAGTATATATCGCCGCCGCCCGAAGAACCGCAACGGGAAGCTTTAACGGTTCCCTGTCGGCAATACCCGCGGCAAATTTTGCCGCCGAAGTCGTGAAAGATATTCTGGCTTCGTCAAAAATTCCCGCCGCCGATGTTTCAGAGCTTATCTGCGGCAATATTTTACAGGCCGGAGCCGGCCAGGGTCCCGGCCGGCAGGTTGCCATCAAAGCGGGAATTCCCTGCGAAGTTCCCGCGCACAGTTTGAACATGCTCTGCGGAAGCGGCATGAAAGCCGTCATCAGCGCCGCCCTCTCGATAAGGGCCGGGTTTGGCGAGGTTTATATCGCGGGCGGCATGGAGAACATGAGCATTGCGCCCTATGTGATTCCCGGGGCGCGGCAGGGGCTGCGTCTTGGCAATGCCGAGATTATCGATCACACTGTTTATGACGCGCTGACGGACGCTTTCGAGGGCATTCACATGGGCATAACCGCCGAGAACATCGCCGCAAAGTATGGCATAAGCCGCGAAGCGCAGGACGAGTTTGCCATTAAATCTCAGGAAAAAGCGATAGCCGCCGTGGATTCCGGGAAGTTCAAAGACGAAATAGTGCCGATTATAATAAAACAGAAAAAGAGCGAGTTTGTTTTTGACGCGGACGAATACCCCAACCGCAGAACCAGCCTTGAGAAGCTGGCCGCGCTCCGCCCGGCCTTCAGGAAGGGCGGCACGGTTACAGCCGGGAACGCTTCCGGGATCAACGACGGCGCGGCTTTTCTGCTGGTCGTCAGCGAGGCCGCGCTGGAAAAATATTCTCTTGAGCCTTTGGTCGAGGTTATTGGGCTTGGGCAGGGCGGCGTCGAGCCGTCGCTGATGGGTCTTGGGCCTGTGCCGGCCGTTCGCAACGCCCTTGCGATGGCGGGCATGAAGCTTGCCGACATGGACGTGCTGGAACTCAACGAAGCTTTTGCGGCGCAGTCTCTTGGCGTTTTAAAGCTGCTTTCGGAGGAGCACGGCCTTTCTCAGGAAGAAATTCTTGCCAAAACAAACCTCCAGGGCGGCGCGATCGCCCTTGGGCATCCGGTGGGCGCTTCCGGGGCAAGAATTACGGTCACGCTTGTGCACCTTATGCTCCGCGAAGGCTTCAAATATGGCCTTGCGTCGCTGTGCATAGGCGGCGGAATGGGCACGGCGCTTATTCTGCGCCGTGTATAAGCGCAAAGCCATTGTTTTTACTGTTTGTGTGCGAGGGGCATTAACTCTGCCCATAAAAAATTTTTGTGCCTCCTAAATTTGGAACGCCGCAGATCACAGAAGCGGCGGAGCAAAATCTACCGCTTCTGTGGCAGGTGTTTTTCCGGGGCGACGCTATTATTAAATTTTCCTGCGCGAAAGTATATTAATATAATAATTCTATTTTGAAGGAGGTAAAACTCAATGAAAGGCAAAACTATTGCGGAACTTAAGGTCGGCGACAGCGCTTTCGTCGAAAAAACTATCGCCGAGGGCGATGTGTATCTTTATGCCGGAATCACCGGGGATTTGAACCCGGCTCATGTCAATAAAGTCGAGGCCGAAAACGGCATTTTCAAGCGCCAGGTCGCCCACGGGATGCTCACTGCCGGGCTGATTTCGGCGGTTTTAGGGATGTATCTCCCCGGACCGGGGACGATTTATCTTGGACAGAACCTGAAATTTACCGCGCCGGTATATTTCGGCGATACAATCAGGGCGACCGCCACTGTCACAGAACTGCGTGAGGAAAAAAATATCTGCATTCTTTCCACAATCTGCACTAATCAGGACGGTAAGACTGTAATAGAGGGCGCGGCTACCGTCAAACCCCCGAAGGAGTGAGTTTTGTGCCGGATTTTTTAGCCGGAAATACTAAAATCTATTACGAAGAGCATGGCGACAAAAACAGCCCGGACAAAATCGCTTTTCTCAACGGCGTTATGGCTTCTGTCGGGAGCTGGGAACAGATTTATCCGGCCTTTGTCAAGCTGGGTTTTCATGTCGTCCTGCACGATTTTAAAGGCCAGCTGCGCTCCGGCAAGCCGGCCGGGGAATATACTTTTGCGGAACACGCGGAGGAAGCAAGGGCGCTTTTCCAGAGCCTTGGCATAGAGCGCGTTCACCTTGTGGGGACGTCCTACGGCGGCGAAGTCGCCATGAAATACGCAATACTTTTTCCGGAATCCGCGCTTAGCGTTTCTATAATTGATTCCGTCAGCGAGCTTGACCCTGTGCTTGCGGCTTTTGTGGCTGGCTGGAAATATCTTTGCGAGCTGGAGGACGGCGAAAAGTTTTTCAAGGGCATGGCGCCCAGCATTTACGGCCCGGAATTCATGGAAAAAAACCCGGAGTTTTTCACAGACCGCGCAAAAGCTTTCCGGAAGCTTCCGCCAGAATACTTTGCGGGGCAGAAAATCTTATACGATACTTTTGTCAGCGACGTTGAAATGACCGCCGAGCTTTGCAAAATCCAGTGCCCGGCGCTTGTGCTCTGCGGCGGGGATGATATTCTCAAAAAGCCTAAGTTTTCAGAAATTATCGCCCGCAATATCCCGAATTCTGAATATCTTACTATTCCCGGCAGCGGCCATGTGGCGATTCTGGAAAAGCCGGCGGAGCTGGTTTCGGCGATATTGGGCTTTATTTTGAAAAATTCCCGGCGTTAAATCTAAAGGCGAACCAGCAGTATTATAACATGCGGAAAAGGAGTTGAACCCATTGGAATTTACGTTTAGTCCCGAATACGAGATGTGCCGCGAAAGCTTCCGGCGCTTTGCCGAAAAAGAAGCCGCGCCCATAGCCGTCGAAATCGACGAAGAAGAACGCTTCCCGGCCGGGACAGTCGAAAAATTGGCCAGGGCGGGTATGCTGGGCATAACCGTTCCCAAACAATATGGCGGCCAGGGCGCGGATAATCTGGTTTATATTATGTGCGTTGAAGAGCTGAGCCGCGTCTGCGCGACAACCGGCGTTATCGTTTCGGCGCACGCGTCGCTTTGCGTTGCGCCTATTCTGGAAAACGGCACAGAGGCGCAGAAGCAAAAATATCTGCCCAGGCTTGCCAGCGGCGAATGGCTGGGCGCTTTCGGCCTGACCGAGCCGGGCGCGGGCACCGACGCAAGCGGCCAGAAAACCCGCGCCGTTCTTGACGGCGATCACTATGTATTAAACGGCAACAAGATTTTTATCACAAACGCGGGCTATGCTGATGTGTATATTATCATGGCCATGACCGACCCCGGAAAGGGCACGCGGGGCATTTCGGCCTTTATAGTCGAAAAAACTTTCCCCGGCTTTTCTGTCGGCACAAAAGAGAAAAAAATGGGTATACGCGGTTCTTCCACGCGCGAGCTGATTATGGAGGACTGTATTGTCCCGAAAGAAAATCTGCTGGGCGTGGAGGGCAAGGGCTTTGGCATAGCCATGAAAACCCTTGACGGCGGCAGAATCGGCATTGCGGCGCAGGCGCTGGGCATTGCCCAGGGCGCGCTTGACAAGACGGTCGCGTATACAAAAGAGCGCCGCCAGTTCGGAAAGCCCATTTCCGCTTTCCAGAACACGCAGTTCCAGCTTGCCGATATGGAGACCAGAACCGAAGCCGCAAGGCTGCTTGTTTACAAGGCCGCCAGCTTTAAAGACGCCAAAAAGCCCTACTCAAAAGAAGCGGCAATGGCAAAGCTTTTCGCTTCGGAGACGGCTTCGGAAGTGGCGAGCCTGGCCGTGCAGCTTCACGGCGGCTATGGCTACATGCGCGAGTACGAAGTCGAACGCATGATGCGCGACGCGAAAATCACCGAAATCTACGAGGGTACCAGCGAAGTTCAGCGCATGGTTATTTCCTCGGCGCTTTTGAAATAGGCGAAGGGAGGAAAAAACATGAATATAGTCGTATGTATAAAACAGGTTCCGGACACCACCGAAGTCCGGCTTGACCCCGTCACAGGGACGCTTATCCGCGACGGGGTGCCCAGCATTATGAACCCGGACGACAAGGCCGGGCTGGAAGCCGCTTTGCGGCTGCGCGAAAAATACGGCGGGCACGTCACCGCGCTGAGCATGGGTCCGCCCCAGGCCGCCACTATGATGCGAGAGGCCCTCGCTATGGGCGCGGACCGCGCGATTCTTCTGGGCGACCGCGCCTTTGCCGGTTCGGACACGCTGGCCACTTCTTCGGCCATCGCCGCCGCTATCAGAAAGCTTGACTATGATATAGTGATAACCGGCAGGCAGGCAATCGACGGCGACACCGCGCAGGTCGGGCCGCAGATCGCCGAGCATCTGTCAATCCCGAACATCAGTTACGCACAGGAAATCACGCCTTCGGAGGACAGAGCAAGCGTCACGGTCAAACGCGTTTTCGACGACCGCTATCAAATGCAGCGCGTAAAACTGCCCTGCCTGCTCACGGCTTTGAGCGAGCTTGCCGAGCCGCGGTATCTTTCTCCGGGAAGGGTTTTCGACGCATGGCGCGAGATGAAAGTTGAAAACTGGACTTCGGCCGATCTGGATATAAATCCGGCTGTGCTTGGCCTGAAAGGTTCGCCCACGCGGGTTAAAAAGAGCTTCCCAAAGGCCGTCAAACCCGCCGGGGCGGTTATCCGGCTGGAAGGCCGGGAGGCTGCCGAGGCTGTTTTGCGCAAGCTTAAAGAGAATTTTATTCTATAAGAGAGGAGGGTATATATGAGCTTGGAAAATATTAAAGACTACAAAGGCATTTTTGTTTTTATAGAGATGACCGACGGCGAAGTCGCCGATGTCGGGCTTGAGCTTCTGGGCGAAGCCGGAAGGCTTGCTAAAGCGGCTGCTTCGACCGTTACGGCGCTTGTTCCCGGGGACGGAAGCGTAAAGCCCTATGAAAAACTGGCCGCCTACGGCGCGGACAGGGTTGTCTATCTGCAGAATCCGGCGCTGGGCGCATACGCGACCTTGCCCTATACCCGCGCTTTGCAAAAGGCTGTGGAGGAATTAAAACCGGAAATTCTGCTTTTCGGGGCAAGCCCGATAGGACGCGATTTGGCTCCGCGCCTTTCGGCAAGGCTCCGCACGGGGCTTACGGCCGACTGCACCGGCCTTGAAATAGAAGCCGCAAGCGGGAATCTGCTGATGACGCGCCCGGCTTTTGGCGGGAACCTGATGGCCACTATAGTTTGCGGCGAGCACCGTCCGCAGATGGCGACCGTCCGCCCGGGCGTTATGCAGCGCGCCGCAAAAAAAGACGCGCAGGCCGAAATCCTGGAAATCCCCGTCGAAATCCCTGAAGAAGACTTTGCTGTGGAGATTCTGGAGACTGTCATGAATCCGCCCTCCAAACTGAATATCCGGGAAGCGAAAGTCCTGGTCAGCGGCGGGCGCGGGATGGCTTCGCCGGAGGGCTTTGGTATTCTGGAGGAAATCGCCGCTTTGCTGGGCGGGACAATCGCTTCGTCCCGCGCGGCCGTCGATGCGGGATGGCAGCCGAAAGACAGGCAGGTTGGCCAGACCGGGCAGACTGTGCGGCCGGATTTGTATATTGCCTGCGGCATATCGGGCGCGATACAGCATGTGGCCGGCATGGAAGAATCGGGGATTATCATTGCGATAAACAAAGACGAGAACGCTCCGATTTTCGGCATTGCGGATCTGGGCATTGTCGGCAACGTCAACAGCGTTTTGCCGGAGCTGAAAAGGCAGCTTGAATCCGCGACAGCTTAGGGGCGGCGGACTGCCATTGCAAATAAAGCGCATAAACCGTGCCGGCAGACCTGCCGGGCGGTTTTATTTTTTGTTTATAAAAAATAATTCAAAAATTTTGCATTGTATATTTTGGGCCATATGTTATAATTTGAGCAAATTTAAGACGAAACAGGAGTGATGGTTTATGCCGGGAAAGATATCAGCATCGGGCGCATCGTCCGCCTTCGGCGGGAAAGAGCTTCGCAGAAAAGCTTTTTCAGAAAGATTTGAGGGGAAGGCGAAAATCAACAAAACCGCGGATTTTCCCCTGCAGGCGGTCGGAGAAAGCGACACGGCCGCAGCAGCTGTCGCAAGGCTCAGTCTGGGCGACAAATATTTTGACAAAACCGAGCTTGACAAAACGCAGGCCATAATTAACCAGTACAGCGCGCTCAAAAAGAAATACCCAAAATTCCCTTTGGTTATCGGCAACGATGAAAACGGAAACGCCTCTGTTTTTCTTGGCGGCAATCAGTCATGGTTCCGGCTCAACGGCCATTACGCCAAATATTTCGGCGGCTGCGGCCCTGTCGCCGCGACTAACATCATGGCCAATCTTGCCTTTAAAAACGCGTCCGTCGCGCAGAAACTGGGCTTTCCGCAGTGGAATTCCAGCCAGGTTGCGTCAATGGGAGAATATCTGAACCTGATGGAAGACGTGTACAGTGTCGTCACCCCTATGGAAGTGCCTCTTGCGAAGCTTGAGGCCGACAAAAATAAAAGTGTGACCGGTTTTCCGGCTTCTTTCGGGATTATCGACGCGAATTTCTGGAAAAACGCAGTTTTGAAATACGCCAAATCCAAGGGTATAGATCTGAAAGCGCAGTCTCTTGACAGGGATTTTGACGGGAATAACCCCTATGATGTGAAGAAGCTTGAAGAAGCGCTGAAAAACGGCTGCGCTATCGGGTTCCTCAATTTGCTTACGGCGCTGGACATGTACCTGATGGATGGCAGGAAATATACTTCTTACGAGCGCCACTGGGTAGCCATTGTCGGAAAAGAAGGGGACAAACTGATTATTTCAAGCTGGGGCATGGAGCTTTACCTGAAATATTCGGACATAATTCAGGCCGCACAGAAAAATCTTGCGCAAAGCCTGAATAATATGACTTATTTTGAGGCGGTGTAATCATGAAAAAAGTATTTATTACAGCGGCTTTAACACTTGCGCTTGCGCTTTCGCTCGGCGCCTGCACTACCGTGAAAACCAAGGCCCTGAACAATTATCCCAATAAAGACGAACTTAAATTGATTCTGGATTCTTATTATAAAAACATTTCCGCCACGGTCTTTGCGGAAGAGCCTGACAGAAGGATTGTCACGCTGAAAGGGGACTCTCTCACAAAGCCGGAAGTTTTTATTCTCTATATGCAAGCTTCCGCTTTTTTCCTGAACGGGGACAATATCGCCTATCTCCGGGATGCGGAGGGCTGGGAATATACGTCTTCAGATTTCACAATAGAAGTCAGAATTGAGACGGATAAGCAGCTTTACAGTTTTGTATCCGCCTATGACCCCGGGGGCGGATTCCTGAACGGTTTCTGGCAATGGCGGGCGACAACCCCGGATTCACAGACGGTTTCTATTGTCTATAGCGCGGATGGCAGTTATCAGATCTCAGATCCGGAGGCTTTTGAAATTTACGGGTAACGGCAGTAATTAACGCGCAGAAAGGGCGGATGGCGTTCGCCTCTTCTGCGCGTACTTTTTGGAGACGATTTTCTGCGGGCAGTCCGCCGTCTTCTAATTGCATAACAAAATTTTATAATATGCCTATTTTCACGACGTGTTCCCTGCCGTCCAGGGGCACAAAAGCCCTGTCCCGCCGTTCGTCGTCCAGAATGAAAAACCTGCCTTCCCGCCGCCGCGCCTCAACTTTTACAGCCGTTCCCGAAATGTTTATCTCCATGGAGAAGCCCGGCCAGTCCAGCGGGATTTTCGGTTCAAACTCCAGCCGCCCGGGGCGCATTTTCAGCCCAAGCATATATTCAACTACAAGACGGTAGTACCAGCCGCTCGCCCCTGTATAAAGGCTCCAGCCGCCGCGCCCGGCGGCGTTTTTGTTTGAGTAAATATCAGCCGCCATATAATACGGCTCCAGCATATAGGCTCCGGCTGTTTTTTCATCCAGGTATTTCCGGGCGGGGTTGAGCGTTTGGATAAGCCCATAGGCTTTATCCCACTCGCCTTTCTCCAGCAGGGCGAGAGCGAACCAGATGGCCGCGTGAGTATACTGCCCGCCGTTTTCACGCGTTCCGGCGGGATAAGCCTTCACGTATCCCGGTTCATGGTCGCTTTTGTCAAAGGGAGGCGCAAACAGCTTTATAATACCGGTTTCAAAATCCACAAGCGAATTATAGGCTGTATCTATCGCTTTGCTGATTCTTTCCCGGTTTTTCATGCCGGACAAAACGGCGAAGCTCTGGCTGAGGATATCGATTTTGCACTCGTCGCTTTCGGCCGAACCCATTTTTGAACCGTCGTCGTAAAAGGCGCGGATATACCTGTCCTCTTCAAAGCAATACTTGTCGACGCAATCCAGCAAATCCCTTGCCTTGTTTTTGATGATATACGCGTACTCCCTGTCGCCGCGGCCGTCGCACAGCGCGGCGAATTTGTTCAGCGTCAGCGCCATAAACTGCGCAAGCCAGACGCTTTCGCCCCTGCCGTTTATTCCCGCTTTGTTAAAGCTGTCGTTCCAGTCGCCGTTGCCGATGAGCGGCAGGCCGTGCTTGCCGAAATTCATCGAACGCTTTACGCTTTTTTTGCAGTGATAGTAAATACTTTCGCGTATGGGCGAAACCCGCGGCTCAAAATAGCGCTCGTGCTCGCCGGGTTCCAGCTCTTTCCCGGAAAGATAGGGTAATTCCAGATCAAGAAGAACAAAATCGCCGGTTTTTTCGACATATTCGCAGACGGCGTAAACCAGCCACAACAGGTCGTCCGAACACCGTGTGCGGACGCCGCGCTTGCCGTCCGGCATCTGGTGCCACCAGTGAAGCGCGTCGCCTTCCTCAAACTGCGCTTTTGCGCAGCGGATAATGTGCTGCCTGGCAAGCTTTGGCGAAAGCGTCAGCAGCGAGCACACATCCTGCAGCTGGTCCCGGAAGCCCCAGGCCCCGCCGCACTGATAAAAGCCCGTCCTGCCGCGAATGCGGGAAGAAAGCGTCTGATGGGGCAGCCACTGGTTTATCATCACATCAAGGCAGGGATCCGGCGTCCTGATTTTTACAGAGTTCTCAAAGGCGGGTTTTGCGCTGTAGGGCATTTTTGCCATCTTGATACAGGCCGCTCTGTCCTTGCCGTAGCTGAGAATAAAGCGTATGCCGGCCTCGGCTTTCGGCCGGATGCGCAAAGGCACCACCACAGCGGCGCAGTTGTCGCGCTTTTCGAGAAGCTGGGATTTTTCCAGGCGTCCTTCAAGAACGGCGCTTCGGTCATTCATGAAAAAAGCTTCGTCGCGGCTGCAGCTTAAGCCCATAAAGCCCTTTATCTGCCCAAAGGGATTGTGCAGCAGCAGCGTTTTTTCGCTGGTTTCAAAGCGTATCATTCCGGAAGTTCCCCGGCTTACCCCCAAAACAGGCTCGGTATAATAGACGCACTCTATAGTCTCGTCTTCGGCCTTCTCATTAGTGATTAGCACCTCGCAGTATTTTGAACAGCCCGTCTCGGAGACAGAGACGGCGGCTTTTGTGGCAATGCCGTTTTTCTTCCCGGTATAAACGGCGCTTCTTTCTGAATAAGAAACCTGCGCGCCGTTTATCAGGTCGATATATTCGCCGCCAAGCCTGAGCAGGAGCATTTCGCCCCGGTTGTCGCGTGAGCGGTCATTGTTCCAGGGGGTCAGTTTATTCTCGCGGGAGTTCACCGCCCAGGTATAGCCAAGCGCCTTATCGGAAACCAGCGTGCCAAAGGCCGGGTTTGCCAGAATATGGCACCATGGGGCTTTTGTTTCAGCGGTGATATAAAAGCGCTTGCCATGAAAAACTCCGCCCAGCGTCTTTACGCCGCTTTCGGGCACAAAGCCGTATTTAGCCGTCGGCGTTATTTTCAGCGGTGAAAACGGCTGTTTTTTAGCTTCTTTCAGGATTGTTTTTTCGGCGACATAGGCCGCCGCCGCGTAAAGCAGTTTTTCCGTTTTAGCGTCGTGCAGTTCCAGGTCAACCGGGTGTATTCCGGACGGCTGCCCCAAAAAGAAAGTCATGGCGTTGCTGTCTATCAGCTTTTTAATCTCGGCGGAAAGATTTTCCGCGCCGCGTTTGTCCCGGAAAGTTATGACAAGATCGCAGTTTATATTCCTCAGCCGCAGTATTTTATACGCCTTTAGATAATTATCCAGGAAAACGGGGTCTGGCTTTTCGATGGGAAGCAGTATAATCGGGTAATCCCCGGAAACGGCAAGCCCCCACAGGCCGTTTACTCCGCGCTCGTTTTCGTGGGCGGCGGCAATGGCTTTCTCGTCGTTGCGCTCCCGCCCCGGGCAAATGATATAGGGAATAATTGTCTTTGCGGTCTGGCTCTCGGTCGTGTTTACCATAAGCGGGGATTTGGCGGCTCCGCTGTAATCAAGCGCGCCGCGCAGCCGCGCCATCAAAAGCTGGGACAGGGCCGCGTCGCGGGTTTCGGCTGCAGTTATTATAAAGTGAAAATCTTTTTGTTCGTTCGGGTCAAGCTCCGCCTTGAAGCGGAAAGCCGCGGCCGCGTCCGGAATGGCGGGGCCTGCGGAAAATTCTTTTTTGTTCAGGCCGGACAGCGAAGCGGTTCCATAAGGCCGGTCGAGAATTTTTTCTTTTGACAGCTCGTATTTATAGCCGATTTTCTCAAGGAAACCCGCCGCAAGGCAAAGCCTGCCGCCGCCTGCGCTTGGCCGCCTTTCGCAGATAACCGCGCCGGAGCCTTTATCATACTCCGCGTTTATAAACAGCTTTGAATAAATCGGGTGGGCTTCGTCGTTCTTTTTTTTTGCAAGACAAGGCTCAAAGTAGACAAAAATTTCTTTCACAGTTTTTTTAGCAGTCTTGTTTCTGACGACTATTGTGCGCTGTTCGCAGGCATGCGAGGCGCTCACCATCACCTGGACCCCGGCCTCAATCCCGTTGTGCTTGGCGAAAAATTCCGCAGAAACGGGCGTGAATTTTGCAACGTATTCTATATCTTTCCGGTATTCCGGCGCGGCGGTTACCGGGAAAATCTCCCGTTCGTCCCCGACGTATACAAAAATTCCCTGAGGGTTGTTTAAAAGGTCGCTGCCGCATTTGGTGACGTTAATCCCGCGGAGCAGGGAGTCCGAAGCGCCGCAGTCGCTTATGGCGACGCTCCATTCGTCGTTGGCCAGAAGCTGAATCCGCGGGGAAAGCGGGGAAATGTCCCGGAACTCGTCCACTTCCGGTGAAGCGCGTTTTTTCTTTTCTTCGCTGCCGTACAGAGAAGCGCCGTCGTACAAAACAGCGCCGTTGACGATTTTTTCCTCAAGCAGTTCTTTTGCGGCGCGCATGGTTTTGTCGCGCATAAAGCGCTTTTGCATAATTTTTTCGTTGAGGGCGTTGTCCGCCGAGATAAAGCTCATACCCACATGGTGGGACATATAACTTCTCACAATCGCATAATCCCTGTTTTGTATATTGCGGACGCGGTTTTTTGTGAAGTCTACGGCCTCATAAAAGCCGTATTTGCCGTAAGCGCCAAGCGCCCGGATGCGCCGCAGGTTTTTCACGGCTTCGCGCAGGTTATACGGGGCGATCAAAAAGCTGGAGTAAGGCGAAATCACGTTGTCTTTGGAAAGCCCGCGCCGCAGACCCAGTTTTTGCACGCCGTGCGCTTTGTACTGGTAGTTCAGATTGCTGTCGAAGGCGTAAAAGCCGCTCTCGGAAACGCCCCAGGGACGGCTTCGGGCTATGCCGTCCTTTTTTTGGCAGTAATAGCAAAAATTCAGAGCCTCATAATTGAGCGAGCCCATCTGCGAAGGCAAAAGCAAGTTGGGCATATAATACTCAAACATGGTTCCGCTCCAGGAAAGCGGCGCGGCATAGGACGAAACCCGCGCCATAGTCCGGCTAAGGCTGCCCCAGTGCTTTTTCGGCGCCTGCCTTTGCGCAATCGCGTAATAGCTGGTCAGCCGGGCTTCGCTCATCAGCAAATCATAGTGCGAATTGCTGAGCTTGCCTTCTCCCTCGTCATAGCCGATTGCGAAGAGTTTTTTTCTCTTATTATAAAAAACGGACAGATCCGTTTCGTCAATCACAGTATTTATTTTTTTCAGCAGAGGGTAATAAACCGCCGTGTCCGGGACATACTCTTTCAGCCCCTGCCGGAGCGCCACAAGGCAGCAGACAAAGTTCCCGCTGTCCACAGATGAGACATAGCGCTGCAAAATCCGCAGGTTCCGCGTGTCGTACCAGTTGTATAAATTGCCGTTCCATTTGGGGAGTTTTATAACAGTGTCCATGGTTTTGTTAACTTTGTCAAAAAGCTGGGGCACGTCGATAAAGCCCATATCCCGCGCCGCCAGAAACGACAGAAGCATAAGCCCTATATTTGTCGGCGAAGTCCTGTGCGCGACGGTCTCGGAAGGAACCTCCTGGATATTGTCCGGGGGAAGGTAGTTGTCTTCCGCGCTGAAAATTCCCTCAAAAAAGCCCCACATGGCCGAAGCATATGAAATAAGCGCGGCTTTGTCTTTTGCGGAGCTTTCGCGCAGGGCGCTTTTGTATTCCACCGAAAGCCCCGCGGAGAAAAACGGTACAAGCAAAAACAGCGCGCCCCATGCTTTAATCAGCGGGCCGGGCGAAAAGGCAAGCGCCAAAATCCCCAAAAGCTCCGGGAACCAGAATTTTGACAGCAATTGGGCGAAATTATATTTTTTGCTGTTTGAGGCAGAAGCCGTCGTCCATTCCAGAAGCTTTTTTTTGGAAATAAACATTCTGTAGAGCGAACGCACAGCCGCGTCCAGACAGGTCCAGGCGTGATAGGGCATGAATATCAAGTTTACAAAAGCCTGCGCCAGCATGTCCGCAGCCTGGGCGTGCGCGCCGGAGTAATATTCCCGCGACAGGGCGAAAAATCCCCCGCTCCATATGCTCATAAAGGCCGAATAAATAAACGGGAACGTCACAGTCAAAAACGAAGCCGCCAAAAGAATCCAGCGCGCCGCGCCGTTTGCGAAAGCCGCGGCGATCAGGCAGGCTAACGCGCTCACCGGAAGCAGCGACCGGCGTATATTGTCGAAAATCTTGTAGCGGTCCGCGGCGGTCATTTCGTTAAGGCGGCCGTTCTTCAGCCTTCTCCGCGCGTAGCCGATATTCTGCCAGTCGCCGCGAACCCATCTGTGCAGGCGCGCAAAATAGGGAATCGGCGCCGACGGGAAAGAATCCAGCATTTCAACCTGCGAGAGAAATGCCGTGCGCATAAAAGAGCCTTCAAGAATGTCATGGCTGAGCACTATATTATCTTCAAAGCGCCTGTCCATAAGCTTGTAATAAACGTTTATATCAAGCAGGCCCTTGCCGGTGAAAATAGCCGCGCCAAACAAATCCTGATAAAAATTGGAAGCGCCGTTGTCATATGAAGATATGCCGCCGGCTCCCGCCATAATTTTGGCAAAAGGCGTTTTAAAAGCGCTTTTCAGGCTTGTGCTGATCTGCGGGGCAATAATGCCGTAGCCGCGCTCTACGATCTTTCCCTGCGGATTGATTTCCGGCGCGTTAAGCGGGTGCGCCGCCGCGCCGACAAGGGCTTTCACGCTGTCCAGAAGGATTTCCGTGTCTGAATCAAGGCTGATAAGATAGCGCGCCTTTGCAAGCTTTTCTCTGTCCCCCGCGAAGCAGTCAAGCCGGGTTTCCTCGCCCTTGATAAGCCGGACAAGCTCAATAGTTGCGCCGCGCTTTCTTTCCCAGCCGGAAAAGACTTTCGAGCGGCTGTTGTAGCTGCGTTTCCTCACCATCAGGAAAAAGCGCTGGCCGTAAATTTCGTTCAGCTCCTGAACGGATTCCATAGCGTTCTTAAGCTGAATTTTGTCCTCCGGCATATTTGGCGCGTTTGCTTCTTTGTAGTCCGCCAAAATCAGGAAGCCGATATTGTCGTCCTTGTTTTTGAAATACAGGTCTTCAAGACGTTCTTTGATTTTCTCTTTGTCCCTGGCTTCCGGCAGAATGGTTGAAATTGCCACAAGCGTGTAATATTCCGGGTCAATGCCGTCTTTAAGCTCCAGCGCCGGTATATGGCTGCATTCAACGCCGCGCAGGGCAAAGTGCTCCAGAACCGGCCGCATTATCTCATAAAAAGCCAGATATATCAGAGGCATTGTCCAATATGCCCGGAAATAAAAGGCTGTGAAAAAAGAGGCGACAAGCGGCAGAAAAAGCGCCAGCCGCAAAGCCGTGCTTCCCTTGCGCAGACAGCGCTTTGCGTCGCCGTCAGTCTCCCATATGATTTTGCCGATATGCACAGCGCTGTCGCGGGCTTTGTCCAGTATAGCGGAAGCCGTGTCAGTCTCGCTGATTTCTTTTTGGCGGGCAATTTTGCTTATTTTATACCTGTACTGGTTTTTGCTTTCGCTGTCCATTTTGGCGTAAATTCCGGCGGGGTCTTTCAGCAAAAGCTTCTCGACATAGCTCACTTCGTCCAAAATCTTCTCAAAATCTATATCAGAAAGCGAGCGTAGCGATTCTATGCCATACGAAAAATTCTGTATGGCAAGGGCCTCGTCTTTTTTTTCAAAGCAGGCTTTGCAGCAGATATCAAGCAAAACCGCCCGCAAAGCCGTTTGCAGGAAATTAAGCTCCGTCGTTGTGAAAATGTGCTTTTCCTGCGATTTCCGCAAAAAGTCAATTAAAAGCTCGCCGGTCAATTCCGCGCCGCTTTTAACAAAGGACTGGCGCAAAAGCTCGTATATCAGCGGCAGGCGCTTCCCCCGCAGGCAATAAAGCGGATATTCGTTTTTAATGCTCCTGATCGCGTTTTTAGCGTTTTCTTCTATCAGGTAATAGTTGTCGCAGAGCCATTCCGCAAACCCGGAAGGGTTTTTTATAGCGCTTGCCTTTTTGTATTTTGCGCGTATTTTTTTAAGCTGCTTATACACAAGCCTTGCCAGCGCCGTGGGATAGCGCAGGTATAATTTTATAATAATTCTCTTTTTCTTTGCGGCTTTATCTTTCTTGTTCATAAGTCCACCTTTGCTTGACTTGTCGTAAAAAATCAAGGTCTTTATATAAGGCTGCTCGCTCATTTTTATTCTATAAAGTTTAGTTTTGCCTGCTTTCGGGCAAAAATGCAAAGGCGTTTTTATTAAAACAGAAAAAAACAAAACCGCCGTTTTTTTTCGGCGGTTTTTAAATTAATATAACGCGATTTTTTATAAAATCATTCCCAGAAATTGCCTGGTGCGTTCTTCTTTTGTGTTGACAAAAACTTCTTCAGGCGTGCCTTCTTCGACAATAACACCGTCTTCCATAAAGATAACCCTGTCGGAAACGTCCCGCGCAAAGCCCATTTCGTGCGTCACTATCACCATGGTCATACCCTCGTTGGCAAGCTCTTTCATGACGCTGAGAACCTCGCCGATCATTTCGGGGTCAAGCGCGCTTGTCGGCTCGTCGAAAAGCATAATGTCCGGGTTCATGGCCAGCGCCCGCGCGATCGCGACGCGCTGCTGCTGCCCTCCGGAAAGCTGCCGGGGGTATACGTCCGCCTTGTCCGAAAGCCCGACGCGCGCCAAAAGCTGGAGAGCCTTTTCTTCGGCCTGACGTTTAGTCAGCGTTTTTGTGTCAGTTGGGGCGAGCATAATATTTTTCCTGACGGTCAAATGCGGGAAAAGATTAAACTGCTGGAAAACCATGCCTATATTGCGCCTTATTAAATCTATATTCGCCTTTTTGTCAGTGAGCAGGAAAGAATCGACATAGACTTCGCCGGAAGTGGGCTTTTCAAGCATGTTCAGGCAGCGCAGAAAAGTGGACTTGCCCGAACCGGAAGGCCCGATAATGCAAATAACTTCGCCCTCTTCGACATCCAGGTCAATCCCCTTGAGAACGCCAAGAGCGCCAAAGTCCTTGCACAGATTCCGGACGCTAACTTTTTTTGCCATAGTCCATCTTCCTCTCAATGTGATTAGAGATAAAAGTCAATATGCTGACAAAAATCAGATAAAAAATGCCGACCACTGTCCAGGTCGCAAAAGATTCCATTGTGCGCCCGATATAAATCTTCGCCTGATAGACAATATCGGCAAGGCTTATAACGGATATTATAGACGTATCTTTAAGCGTGATAATAGTCTGATTGACCAGCGAAGGGATAGAAATGCGCAGCGCCTGCGGCAAAATGACTTTAAGCATTGCCCGGCCTTTTGAAAGGCCAAGGCTCCGGGCGGCTTCCATCTGGCCCGGATCGACGGCCTGGATTCCGCCGCGGAAAATTTCAGCTATGTACGCCCCCGCGTTCAGGCACAAAGCGACGACGCCCGCCGAATAGGCGCTAAGCCGGAAATCAAGCCCAAACGACTGTATAAGCTGGGGGATTCCAAAATATACAAAAAAAGTCTGTACCAGAAGCGGCGTTCCCCTTATCAGGCCGATATAGCCTTTGGCCAAAAGCGCCAGCGGCCTGACGCTCGACATGCCCGCAAGACAGGTGAACAGGCCGATAAACACCGCGATGGCGAGAGACACTATAGTTATCTGAACCGTGGTCAGCATACCCTGAATCAAAAGAGGCAGCGCTTCTTTGAGCACCCTTGCCATACCTGATAAAATATTCAAAAGCTTTCTTTCCCCTTTCGTTTTCAGAGTATGAAAAAACAGTGAGCCGCGACTATACGCTTAATTTATAAAGAGTATATTGGTTCAGTGACACGCCTTCTTTGTCGGCTTCAAGCGCCAGACGGGCGTGGAGAGACTTGGGGAGCCAGACAACATATTTTCCGCTGTATTCTTTATTGCTTTCGGGAGCCATTGGCATAGGGACGTCCAGACCGGATTCTATCTTGCCCTCAATCCAGAGTTCCATTGATTCGCGGATATTGGCCAGCGCTTCTTCCTGCGTTGCGCCGTCACTCATACAGCCTGGCATTTCTTCAACAGTTGCAAAATAGTAGCTGCCGCTTTTATCATTCATGTGACGCAATACAATACCATAAGGCAAATCAAGGTATTCTTTTGGATTCATATTCCAGCCTCCTCAACAATGTCTAAAATTACCATGATGTATATTGCTTTGAGCGGATTCTGTCTGGGAAATGTTATATGGTTTTTCCCGTTGCCGTACCGCCTGTGCGAGCCTTTTTGACGCTCAAAAATGTATCCATAAGCCTTGAGCACACGTTCCGCTTCGGAGAATTGTATACCATGGGGCTGATTTTTCATTTTTTCGATTAATTTTTCAACGCTTGGCATGGCGTCACTTCTTTAGCTGTAATTATATAAAATGGGGGAGACTGCTTAACACAATTCCCCCGGCGCGCCTTATGCAGGGGCGGAATGGAACCCGTCCCTGCAGTTCATAAAGCCATTTTAGCCCTGGGCAATATATTTATTCAGAATTTCGTCATATTTGCCGTTTTCACGGATATTTGCAAGGCCTTTGTTGAACATGTCAAGCAGTTCCGGGACATTGCCCTTGAGAACCGCAAAGCCATAAGAAGAGCCTCTCTCCATCTCCGTAACCATTTTGAGACCGTTGCCCTGGGAAATGCCGTAGCCCATGACGGGATAGTCTTCAAAACAGGCGGCGGAATTGCCTGTCTTGACGTCTTCATACATAAACGGGGATTCGTCAAAATAAACCAGATCAAAGCCGTACTGCGCCTGAATGGATTCGGCAAATGTCGCGCCTTCCGTCCCGGTTTTGACGGCGACTTTCTTGCCCTCAAGCGAATCATAGCCGCTTATATCGCTGTTGGAAGCGCTGATTGCCATGACAACGCCGGAATCATAATAAGCGGTTGAAAAGTCGTACTTGGCCTTGCGCTCTTCGGTGATGCTCATCCCGGCGATAACCCCGTCGGCCTGTTTGCTCTCAAGGGCGGCGACGGCGGCGCTGAATCCCAGCGGCTGAAGCTCGTACTTAAAGCCCTGATCGGCGGCGATCGCGGCAAGGAGGTCAATATCAATCCCCACATAATTGTTGCTGCTGTCCTGGAATTCAAATGGGGCGAATGTAGTGTCGGTCGCGATAATATAAGTTTTTCCGGACTTGTCTGCCGACGCGCACGAATTGGCGGCAAGAAGGCACATGCTGAGTACCACGGCGCACAGGATTATTTTTTTAGCGGTTTTCATATTTAGCTTTCTCCTTCATATATAAAATATTATTATGGCACAGGAACACGAAAAAACGACAGGTTTCCAGGCCGCTTGTCCTGCTTCATAATATTTTAACATTTTATTATATTGCTTGTCAAATCAAATTTTTATATTATTTTGTTTCATGCACTGTCAGCCCAAGCCAGGGAATCTGTTTTATACGCAATCTGGAAATGCTTAGATATGCGGCGCTTTCCTCAAACCGGGTATAAACACATGCTAAATATTATTAGATTTTACTACCTTCTTTTTTGCTTTTCTGCTATACTAAATAATATAAAAAATTCACTATTTGGAGGAATCATTGATGAAACCGGATTTCAAGGGACTTGATATGCTGCACGGCTGCGACTATAACCCGGAACAGTGGCTGGATATGCCGGAAATACTGGAGCAGGATATTGCCTGTATGAAAAAAGCGAATATTAACTGCGTCTCTGTGGGCATCTTCTCCTGGGCCTGCCTGGAACCGGAGGAAGGCGTGTACCGCCTGGGCTGGCTTGCGGAAATTGTCGACCGGCTCTATAAAAACGGTATATACACCATATTGGGCACGCCCAGCGGCGCGCGCCCCGTTTGGCTGGCGAAAAAATACCCCGAAGTTCTCAGAGTCGCCCCGGACATGACGCGCAACCTGATGGGCGCGCGCCACAATCACTGTTTCACTTCGCCGGTTTACCGCCGGAAAGTTTATGAAGTTAACGCTATGCTTGCGAAAACTCTCGGCAACCATCCGGGCGTGATTCTGTGGCATATCTCAAACGAATACAGCGGCGCTTGCTTCTGCCCCCTGTGTCAGGCGGAGTTTCGTATTTGGCTTAAAAATAAATATAAATCTCTTGAAAACCTGAACAAGGCGTGGTGGACGGCTTTCTGGAGCCATCGCTACACGGACTGGAGCCAAATCGAAGCGCCTGTGCCCAAAGGGGAAATGGACGTGCACGGCCTGACGCTTGACTGGAACCGCTTTGTCACCGACCGCACAGTTGATTTTATGAAAAACGAGATTGCCGCTCTCCGGGAGAATGGCTCGCAGCTTCCCGTCACGACAAACCTGATGGAGTTTCATTATTCCCTGAACTATTTTAAATTCAAAGATATTATAGATATTGTTTCCTGGGACAGTTACCCGATGTGGCATTTGCCCGCCGGGGGCGACGCTGCAATGGGTGCGAGAACCGCCTGCTGCCATGATTTAATGCGCTCAATCAAGAAGGACCGGCCGTTCCTGCTCATGGAAAGCACTCCCAGCATGACGAACTGGTTTCCCGTATCCAAACTGAAAAAACCGGGTATGCACATGCTGTCGTCCATGCAGGCCATCGCCCACGGAGCGGATTCCGTCCAGTATTTTCAGTGGCGCAAAAGCCGGGGCGGCTCCGAGAAATTCCACGGCGCAGTCGTCAGCCACGACTGCCGGGACGATACCCGCGTTTTCAAAGACGTTGCCGAAGTCGGGGAAAGGCTGAAAAAGCTCGGCGGACTGTGCGGATCGCTTCCTCAGGCAAAAGCCGCAATTTTCTTTGATTGGGAAAACCGCTGGGCGATTCAAGAGACGAAAGGCCCCAGAAATGCCGGCATGCATTACGAAAAAACTGTCATTGCCCAGTATCGCGCTTTTTGGGAAATGGGGCTGCCTGTAGATTTTGTCGACATGGAAAGCGATTTGACAGGCTATAGCCTGATAGCCGCTCCTATGCTGTACATGTACCGCAGCGGCGTCGAGAAAAAGCTCCGCGCTTTTGTTGAAAACGGCGGCGTTTTAGTCGGCTCGTTCTTCCAGGGACTTGTAAACGAGACGGACCTTTGTTTTTTGGGGGACGCCCCGCACGGTCTCACTGACGTTTACGGCCTGCGCGTGGAGGAAATAGACGCTCTCTACGACGAAGAAAGCAATTCCATGAACTGGAACGGCAAAGAATACGCGCTTTCCCTGCTTTGCGAGAGAGTTCGCCCTTCCGCCGCCGACACGCTCGCTGTCTACAGCCGCGATTTTTACGCCGGAGAAGCGGTTCTCTGCGCAAACAGTTTCGGCAAAGGACGCGCGTATTACCTTGCGGCCGGGGCGGAACAGGATTTCTACAGCGATTTCTTCAGATACATTGCGGAGTCTCTCGGGCTGGAAAAAGCTTTGAGCGCACAGCTCCCGCAAGGAGTAAGCGCCAGCCGCCGCATAGCGGACAAGCCGGTGGCCATCGTGCAGAACTTCAACGCGGAGACGGCCGTGGTCCAGCTGAATTCAGAAATGCAGGACTATGAGAGCGGCGAAATCTATACCGCGGCGATTGAACTGGCTCCCTATGAAGTCAAATTTGTGAAAGAGTATGAAAAAAACTGATTGTAAAAATTATTGCCAGGCATTCTTTGCGGGGCGGGCGGGCACAGTTCGCCCCGCTCATACGTTCAAATTAAAAATATTATAATAATCAGCCGGTCCGCATAAAGCCAGCCCGCGCCGCATAAATATGGCATTAGATAACTTAGCGGGAGATGAGACAAAATGACGCGGACAACCTACAGCCACATAAACCGTCCAAAAAAGAAAAAAAACGCTGCCGTTTCTCTGCGGGCCTTTATAAAAAAAAGAGCGTCCCTGAACCTGCTGTATATAATACTAATGGCGGGAATTGTATGCGGGGTGTTTTTCTCGTTCGGCATAAGCGGAGAAACGCTGGGCAAGCTTGGATTTGCGCCCGCGCAAAATACGGCCGGGGCAGGGGAGGGAAGCGCCAATTTTGCGCGGGTATTCTTTTCTTCTTTTTCGGCTTCGTTTCTGTGGCTTATGCTGGTGTTTATACTGGGCTTCTGCGCGCTTGGAATGCCTTTTATATTAATTCTGGACTTTCTTCAGGGGGTCGGTTTCGGGATTTCGGCGGCATGCGCTTACTCGCTGATGGCGGGGAAGGGGATACTGTATAATCTGGCGCTGCTGTTTCCGGGGACATTTATAAGCTTTATAGCGCTGATTTACGCCTGCGAAGCGGGTATAAGGCTGTCGCTTTCGTTTTTTGGGGTAATTTATTCCCCGGCAAAGCAAGAGAGTCTTTCGGCGGAATGCCGGGCATACTTCCTGAAATTTGTAATATTTATTTTTGCGCTGTTTGCGAAGGCTTTTGCCGAAGCTTTGACGGCGCTGATATTCTTGCGGTTTTTTTGAGAACAAGTAAAATGCAATATTATTTTTCGCCGTTTGCCGCTCTCATGAAAGAATTCACGCCAAAATCAGCAATTTACAAAAAAGAAACCCCCATGGCGGGCAAAATGTGATATAATAAAAACTTAAAGGCGAATAAAGCTCAATACGGATGAAAGAACGGGATGTTATAAGTGACAGAATACGTCAGCAAATATGAACAGTATCTTCTGGACTGCAAAAACGTCGCGAAAAACACGCTTGATTCTTATATAGGCGACATCAAGATTTTTCTTGCCTTTATTGAAAACAAGGGCGACGGCCTTTTTGATTCCTGCGAAGATGATGTGAAAAAATTTATCAGCTATCTGGAAACGCAGGGGAAAAGCCTTGCTACAATAAGCCGCAACGTTTCTTCGCTGAGGGCTTTTTTCCAGTTTATGCAGCTCAACGATTATATAAGCGAGAACCCGCTCTTTGGCATAAGAATCGGCAAATCCGAAAAGAAGCTGCCGTATATCCTGCCCCCGCAAGACGTCGACGCGCTGCTCCGCGCCCCCGACGAAAGCGCCCCGAAAGGCTGCCGCGACAAAGCCATGCTCGGCGTGCTCTACGCGACGGGGATCCGCGTCTCCGAAATGCTGGATTTAAACCTGGAGGACGTGAATTGGGAGCTGAAAACGATAAAGTGCGTAAGCCGCAGGGCCGAGAGAATTCTGCCCATTTATCAGGACGCTTTGCGCATGCTGAAAAAATACGTCAAAAGGGCAAGGGCGGAGATGCTTTCCGGCGGGCTTGAAGAAAGAGCGCTTTTTCTCAACATGAGCGGCAGCCGCATGACCCGGCAGGGCTTTTGGAAGATCGTCAAATTTTACGCCGGGGAGGCGCATATTGAGGGAGCCATAACCCCGCACACGCTGCGGCATTCTTTTGCGGCGCATCTTCTGGCAAACGGGGCGGAACTCAAAGACATCAAAGAAATTCTGGGGCTGACCGATCTTTCTTCCGCACAGGTTTATGTTGATATTCTGAAAAGCCGTTTCCAGGACATATATAATAAATGCCATCCGCGGGCCTGACCGACCGGCGGGGCAGGGGAGAGGCGGAGGAAGAGACCGACTGAAAAAATTTCGCCGGAAAAACCGGCAGGGAAGGGAAGTAGTAAAAAAATGGCTTTTTTGGGATTTGGAAAAGGTTACGCGAAAGAAGGTCCGGGCGTTAAAAAAAACGCGCCGCAAAAGAGGGGATTCATACGCTTCTTTGAAATTTATTTCCGCAAGTTCGGCGGCATAATCAAAGCAAACCTGATGTTCGTGCTTTTTTCTTTGCCGGTAGTGACGGCGGGCGCGTCGTGGGCGGCGCTGACCTTCGTTATGCGGGAATATGCAAAAGAACAGCACTCGTTTATTTTTTCGGACTTCTGGGAACATTTCCGCAAAAACTGGAAGCAGGCGTTCCCGGCGGGTTTGGCCGGGCTGGCAATAAGTCTGATAACAGGTTTTTCGCTGTATTTTTATTGGCTTAACAGCGGTTTGGGGACTTACATGTACATTCTGCTGGGGCTTTCCCTGATGATTGGAGTAATTTTCCTTTTTGCAAGCTATTATGTTTACTTGATGATTATAACGCTGGATTTAAAGCTTGGAGCCATTTTTAAAAACGCGATGATTTTTTCGATAGCGGGCTTAAAGCAAAATGTTTTCGTCATACTGGGGACGGCGCTGGCGCTGGCGGTTCCGCTGGGCTTAATGTACTTTTATGACATAAGCATAGGGATTTTGGTTCTTCTGCTCCTGTATGCGCTTCTCCTGCCCGCGACGCTTTGTTTCTTGATTTGTTTTAACTGTTATCCGGTGATTGAGAAGTATTGCATTGACCCCTATTACGAGGCGCATCCGGAAGAGGACAGGCGCGGGCGGGGGACTGACACGGACACACTGTTTTCAGATGAGTTTGTTATAAAAGATTCCAAAGGAAACCGATTATAAATGCTAAATTTATACATGGAAAATATTATATTGTTAAATATAGTTAATTTTAAGCCTTTTTTAGAAGGCTTAAAATTAGACCCCGCCAATTGCACAAAATACTAATTTTGTGCAATTGGCGATAATTCAGAAAAAAGGTATTTTTTAACATATCTGATTCTGCCTAAGATTTGACATTTATATAATATAATATTTTGAAATAAATTAATTTCAGGCGCTTGTCTCGCTTTGATTTTATGCATTTAAAAATAATAATAATTCAGTTTTAGGACAAAATTTTGAACTTACTCAGCGCAAAAAAAGACGTAAAAATATTTTGTTAAATGGAGCGCGGAGGGCTTTGCTCCCTGCTGACAGAATTCAGGAGTGATTTTTTCACCCTCTTCCCTTCCCTGCTGCGTCCAAATTAGTTGATCAGGCGGTGACATATTAATGAATTCAAGAGATTATCTGGCAGGAAGCCCCGATTATGTCAGAGATTTCACTTTCTATCTTGAGACAATTTTAGGACGGTCGGACAAAACTATTTACGAGTATTATCTTGACGTGCGAACTTTCCTGCGCTTTCTGAAATTTACAAATAACATGGTTCCGGAGGATACCGAATATACAGAAATTGAAGTCGGCGACGTCACTATAGAAATGCTGAAAGAAGTTACGCTGGACGATGTGTATAATTATATGCACTTTATTTCGTCGGAGCGCCAGAACGCCAGCAATACGAGAGCGCGCAAAGGGTCTTCTCTGAGGGTATTTTACAAATATCTTGCCACAAAATCCAAATACAGGATAGAAAACCCGATAGCAAGTCTTGAGATACCTTCGGGCAAAAAAACTCTCCCCAAGCATTTGAGCCTTGAGGAGAGCATAGACATACTTAAAGTTATAGAGGGCGACAACAAAGCGCGCGATTACTGCATACTTACGCTTTTTCTCAACTGCGGGCTGCGGCTGGCCGAGCTTGTCGGCATCAATGTTTCGGATATACGCAAGGATTCGCTGCGTGTTCTGGGCAAGGGCAGCAAGGAGCGGATGATTTACTTAAACGAAGCCTGCCTTTCCGCAATCAGGGACTACATGTCCGTGCGGCCTGTGTCAAACAAGCAGAAAGAAGCTTTTTTCATTTCGCGCAACGGCAAGCGCATAAGCAGGCGTCGCGTCCAGCAGATTGTCGAGCACAATCTTGAGCTTATAGGGCTGGACGGCATGGGTTATTCCACTCACAAACTGCGCCACACGGCCGCAACTTTGCTGTTTCAGTACGGGGATGTCGACATCCGCGTACTGAAAGACATTCTTGGGCACGAGAGCATAAACACGACGGAGATTTACACACACGTTTCAAATAAGCAAATGCAGGAAGCGGCAAGCAAATCGCCGCTTTCGCAGGTCAGCAAAGAAAAGGACGCCGCGCAGTATTAGTCGGCGGGGAGCCTCCTGATATGCAGCGTGAGTGAATAATTATTTATTTCGGGGATTATGCCCGATAAACTTACTAAAAGGCAAAATTGGAACTTGACTTTTATTTTGCGCTATTGTATTATATTGCTAGTACAATAGCGCGTGAAAAATATGATTTTATATTAAGAAAGGTGTTTTGAACGTTCCATGAGTAACGAAAATGTCCTTAAAAAATCCGGTTTTCCGCCGGAAAGACTCGGGATTTCCGGTCTGACCGGCAATCAGATCAAGTATATCGCCGCCGCCATGATGCTGATCGATCATGTCTATCAAATGTTTGCCGCCTACGGCGCGCCGAGCTGGCTGGACTGGCTTGGGCGCCCCGTTGCGCCGATATTCCTGTTCATGCTGGCGGAGGGCTTTTACTATACGCGCAGCAAGGGGAAATATTTGCTGCACCTGTTTATCGGCTCCGAACTCATGAACATAGCCAATTATCTGCTTTCTATCTGGGTTCCTAATAACAATGCCGCGCTGATAAACAATATTTTCAGCACTTTTTTCATAACGGCCCTTTATATGTTCTGCGCCGATATGATCAAATCCGGCGTAAAAGAGAAGAAAGCCGGAAAAATCGCGCTTTCCGTCCTGCTTATGCTTGCCCCTGTCGCGGGATCCGCGCTGGTTCTGTTTGTAATTAACGGAGGGGTTGCGCTGTCAGCATGGCTTGTAATCGCCGCAACTGCAATCCCGAACCTGATCACCCTTGAGGGCGGCTTCCTGTTCGTTATACTTGGCCTGCTGTTCTATCTCCTGAGAAATAAGCGTTTGCTGCAGGCGCTGCCGCTTGTCGCTTTCAGCGCGTACTGCTTTTTCGCGGGCGCATACGATATAGAATGGATGGCCATATTCGCCCTGGTTTTCCTGCTGCTTTACAACGGCAAACGAGGCGGAGGCAGCCCGGCTTTCAACAAGTATTTTTTCTATGTTTTTTATCCGGCGCATATTTATATACTGTATATTATTTCAGCGCTGATGCAAAAAACGGCATAAAAGATATAGAGCGCGCCGTTTTTTCTACGCAAAATTTTCCCACTCGGCCATCAAATTTTCCAAAAGAGCTCTCGCAGCCTCAATCTCGGCGCACTTTTCCTGCATAAGAACATAATCGCTGAAGACTCTTTCTTCTGAGATTTCGGCCTCCAGCGCGGCAATGCCGGCTTCTGTATCGGAAATGCTCTTTTCAAGCGACGCAAGCTCCCGCTTTTTCTGCACATCAAGGCTGCGCTGCTTCCTGGAGCGGTAAGTCCCCGGCTCCGGCTCGGATTTTTTCACCTCTCCCCTGCCCCGGCTTTCCTGCGGCGGCTTTTTATCGGCGGCTTCTTTGTAGGCTTCATAGTTGCCCTGATACTCAATAATCCCGCCGTCAGTAAGCTCAATAATTCTTGTCGCGATTTTGTTCAGCAGGTACCTGTCATGTGAGACGAACAAAAGCGTTCCGGAATAGTTGAAAAGCGCGTCCTCCAGCACTTCTTTTGAGGGCAGATCGAGATGGTTCGACGGTTCGTCCATCAAAATCACGTTGCTGGGCTGAAAGCTGAGTATGCAGAATTTAAGCTTTGCCTTTTCGCCGCCGCTGATAACGCCGACTTTTTTATAAACGTCCTCGCCGCCTATGCCCACGCTGGCAAGGCGGCTTCTTATCTCGTACTCGGTTTTTGTGCGGTAACGGTTCCAAAGCTCGGTTATAACGCTGTTCGCGGGATTCAGATCTTTTGATTCCTGTTCAAAATAAGCGATTTTGGTGTTTTCGCCCCATGATATTCGCCCGGTATAAAACTGCGCTTTTTTTATCAGGATTTTTAAAAGAGTAGTTTTCCCCACCCCGTTTGCCCCTATCAGCGCGACTTTCTCGCCCCGCCGCATCTCAAAAGAAACGCGGGGCACAAGCGTTTTACGGGCGCTTCCCTGCCCCACCGTCACATCTATTTCTTTGACTTTCAGGACTTCCCTCCATGGTTCCGACGCGGTTTCAAATCGCAGGCGGATTTTTCTGGGCGCTTTTTTCGGCGCCTCCAGCCGTTCCATGCGCTCCAGCGCCTTGACGCGGCTCTTTGCGCGGTTGGAGGTCGAAGCTCTGACCAAATTTCTCCGCACAAAGTCCTCCATTTTGGCGATTTCTTCCTGCTGAGCCTCATACTCTTTCTCTTCGCGCTCTTGCTTTTCCTGTTTAAGGATTAAATACCTGCTATAATTTCCCGGGTAATAATTCAGGCGCATATGCTCAATCTCATAAATCGCGCCGACAGTGCTGTCCAGAAAATAGCGGTCGTGGGAGACAAGCAAAACCGCGCCTTTATAGCGTTTCAAATACGCCTCAAGCCAACTCAGCGTTTTAAAGTCAAGGTGGTTCGTCGGTTCGTCCAGAATAAGCAGATTAGGCTCTTCCAGCAAAAGCTTTGCGAGGGCAAGGCGCGTTTTTTCGCCGCCGCTAAGGGTTTTTATCGTCGCGCCCGTATCCCTGCCCTCAAAACCCATGCCATTGAGAACATTTTTGATTTTATAGTCTATATTATAGCCCTCATGGACTTCCACATAATTTTGGTAATCCGCATATTTATGCGAAATTTCCGCATAGCCCGGGCTGCCGGGCTCAAGTTTTTTCAAGCGTTCGCCAACTTCTTCCAGCTCTCTTAATTTTTCCAGAACAGGCGTAAAGACGCTTTTCATCTCGCCATAAATACTGTTGCCAGGATTAAGCCCGCTGTCCTGTCGAAGATAGCCCGCAAAAAGGCTCCGGGAACGGTCGGTCTCGCCGCTGTCGGCTTCCATCTCCCCGGAAATAATTTTCAAAAGAGTGGTCTTCCCTGCCCCGTTCGGACCGATCAGGCCATATTTCCGGCCTTCTTCTATAGATATATCGGCTTCGCGGATGATTGTGTTCTCGCCGAAGCTTTTTGTTATATTTTTCAGCTGTATAAGCATTTTATTTTTCTCCCTGCTGAATTTCAAATCTGCGAAGATTTTTAATTATATTTATGAATAATTATTCAAGTAAATCCGGCATAAACTCGTGCTTGACGTCCCTGTAAAGCAGCCTGTAAATCAAGGTTTCGGGGTCTTCCCCGCCAAAAATCGCCCTGTAAACATTTTCCACAATGGGCGCGTCAATCCCGCGCTTCTGCGAAATTTCATAGAGCGCCCGGCAGGTCTCCACCCCTTCGGCGTAAAAGTCCCCTTCCCTGCCCCGAACAAAATTTTCGCCGAAGCGCCTGTTGCGGCTGTGCGGCGAAAACAGCGTGGCCTCGTAGTCCCCAAGATGCGCAAGCCCGTAAGCCGAAATAAACCGCCCGCCGAGAGCCTTGATAATTTTACCAATTTCATAGCAGCCCCGCGCCATCAGCGCCCCCTTGAGCTGTCCCAGTCCCAGAGCGTCCAAAAAGCCCGCCGCAATGCCGATGACGTTTTTAGCCGCCGCGCCGGTCTCATTTCCGATCAAATCATTTCCCTTGTAAATTCTGATAAGACTGGTATTAAATAACTTACACATCTCCTGTTTATAGCTTTCGCTGTCAGAATCCACCACCATGCATGTGGGAATTCCGGCGTAAATTTCCTGCACATGCCCGGGACCGAGCAGCGCCCCCACGGTCGCATTTCCGGTTTCTTCACGGAAAATTTCAGTAAGCCTTTTGCCCGTATGTATTTCCAGTCCTTTCATGCATAGTATTACTTTTTTATTTTGAATAATTTCCCTGTTTATATTATATAAAAATCCTCTCAATTCCTGCGAATGGATAGATATAATAATATATTTTGCATTTTTCAAGAAAGTTTTGTCGCAGGAAAGCCGCACGTCAGCAGGCAGTTTTATAAAACTGTTTTCGCCAGTCTCCAAAAGCCCCGTATAAGATTTTGACTGCTCGTCACGACCGATTAAAACGACCTCCTGATTCAACTTTTCCGCGCAGTACCACGCGAGAAACGTCCCCCACCTGCCTGTCCCCACGACTGAAATCATGTATAAATATCCTCCATTCATGAATATATCTCGCCAATATTTTCCAAAACAGCCAATCAGCGTCCCCCTAAAATAGGGACGCTGATTATTATAACACAAATCTATTCAAACCGCAAAGCCTCCACTGGCTTTAAATTTGCCGCTTTCAAGGCGGGGTAAACGCCGAAAACAATTCCTACAAGCCCCGACGAAAGCAAGCACAGCAACGTGAGCCGCCAGTTCAGCGCAAAAGGCACTCCCGCAATCGCGCACAGCGGCAAGGCCAGTCCCCCCGCCGCCAGCGCTCCAAAAAAGCATCCCGTCAGCGAAATAAAAAAGGCTTCTATCATAAATTCTGACATAATATGAATTTTATTGGCTCCTATTGACTTTTTTATTCCAATTTCTTTTGTGCGCTCGTTGACTGAAACCATCATCACCGTCATCACGCTCAAACCCGCCACCAGCAGCGATATTCCCGCTATGACCGAGAGCGCCCCGCTTATTATTTCCACTATATTGCTTATTTGCCCCTTAATTTGATTAATATTTTGAAAATTATAGATATTTTTCTCTCCATTTTTTTCTTCCAGCAAATTTATTACAGAAGCTGCTACCACTTCTTCGCTGGTATCTTTATCTTTTATTTCTATGCAAATCTGGTCAAAATAATTTTTTCCACCCATTGACTGCATTGTCGTATAGGGTATATAAACAAATAAAGGAATATATTGCCTTATGTTCTGAACTATTGAACCTCCGGATCTTACGACTCCTACAACTTCAAATTCATGCCGTGTTCCGCTAAACTGAAGACTTATTTTTTTGCCAACGATATTGCTGCGTTTATACACTTCTTTTGCATAATCTTCATCAACTACGCAAACCCATTTATTTGAATTTATATCAAATTTTTCTAAAACTCTCCCGTGCAAAAGCTGGAGTGAAAAAATCTGCTTTGAACCTTCATTCACCCCCCAAAGCGCACAGTCCGTAACCAGATTCCGGCAATATGCCTTGCCATAGTCCAGCAAAACGGGTATCGCGCTTTTCACATAGGGCGATTCCTTGATAGTCTGGAGATCGGACAAACCCAAATTATGACCGCTGTCGACATCTTTCACTCCGATTGTCAGTCCTCCCACGCCAAAAGAGGCAATTTCCCGTTCGATTAGGATATTGACGACATTGCCAATGCTGCCGACCAGCACAACCGAAAAAACGCCTATCGCTATTCCCAGCGCAGTAAGCGCCGAACGAAGCCTTTTTCGCCCAATATTTTTGGACGCATTGGCAGCATAATCAATAATTTTTACCATTTTTTCAAATCTCCCAAAGCGTTTTAACTTAAACGAACAAATTGTCTGTCAGAATATATGTTTTCAGGATTGTCAATAATCATATCGCCCATTGATAATCCCTGTACAATTTCGACGCCGTTTGTAAGTTCAGCGCCCGTCACAACGGCCTGTTTCATTGCCCGGCCATTTTTGTATAAATATACAAATTCTTTATTTTCATTGTCCTGCAAGATGTTTTCATAAGGGACAATAATCATCGGTCTGCCCTCGCCAAGCATTACCTTCGCCGTCACTGTGTATCCGTTTTTCAGAATATCCTGTCCGTCGTCAAGTTTCACGTAAGCATCTATTACTGTTTGTATATTTGTGCCTTTAATAATCTTCCTAGCCCTTGGCGCTATATCATAGATTTCTCCTGAAAACTGCTGCTTTGGGAATGCGATACTTGTTAGATATACAATTTGTCCCAGTTCTATTTTAGAAATATTTTCTTCATTTACAGTAATAAATGCTATTTTTTTGTTGTTTTGAGATATACTGGCAATAGCGCTAAAGGGAGACACAAGCCCAATTTCTCTTGTTATAAAACTGATTTTCCCCGGGCAAGGCGCATAAATCGCTGAAGGTATAACATCACTTCTAAGATATTTAGAAATATTTTCTTCTAAAAATTCCTTTCTATCTATAAATTGAGAAATTTTATTTAAAGAAATATCTTCAGAAGAAAGAAACACGGATATAGCGTCAGAAGGATTTATTTTGGATAATGCATTAATGGTTGAAGATTTATCTATATCTGCCAATTTTTGTCCCGTTTCTACAAAGTCGCCATCTTGGACATATAGTCTTCCAATAATTACTGGCACATCTAAATAAATTTCTTTACAATTTTCTTCTTTAATTTCTCCATCACAATTCATAAATTGTCTATATTTAGTTAATTTGGGATAAGTTATATTTACTAATATTATTGAATTCTTAATTATAGCAGGAATAAAATAAATTATTACAGTAATTATTACAAATATTATCGAAAGAACAATCAGTTTCTTTTTTAAAACTTTATTCAAAAAAATATCCCCTTTCATGAAAAAATTTCTGAATATATTTTTCTCCAAAAAGAAAGAGTTTATTAATATATTTTTTTAATTTGCAGTGCATTTTTTATGAATAATCTTGCGCTATATAAACAAAATATTTTTAAGATACAAATTGATAAAAAATATTTCAGGGGAAAAAGAATGAGTTTAATTATGTGTGCTAAAAATTGCCAATATCAAACTGAAGGTTATTGTGGCCTTAATTTTGCTGGAACAGTAAATCGCGTTATTTCGACAAACGAGAGAGATAGCGGATCAAATGGATGTATACATTTCAAGAGTAAAATTAATACAAATAATTAACAAATAAGGAGTTTTTATGTTAATAATACTTTTAAGAACAATTATTATATATTTTTTTATAATATTTTCTTTCAGGTTTATGGGAAAAAGGCAACTTGCAGAAATGCAACCTTATGAATTAGTAGTCACAGTACTTATATCAGAAATTGCCTCGAAGCCAATACAAAATATTGAAAATCCTCTATTAACAGCTATTTTTTCTGTATTAATTTTAGTATGTTTAGAAGTAATAATATCATATATTTCTATATATAATATTAAAATTCGCACTTTAATCAGCGGCCAAGCCACTCCTATCATAATAAACGGTACGATAGACCAAAAAATTCTTGCAAAAATGCGCCTTTCAGTAGAAGATATTGCCAGCAGTCTAAGGCAAAAGGATATTTTTAATATTTCTGATGTTGATTTTGCATTAATTGAAACTAATGGAAAATTAAGCATATATGAAAAGTCATCAAATCAGATAAATAAAGCTCAAAAAGATATTAATCCACAATTAATAATTATAGATAATGGAAATTTAATTAGCAATAATTTAAAAACATTGGGTCATGATGTAATTTGGTTAGATAAAATTTTGAAAAAAGAAAAACAAAATATAGAAAAAATATTTATAATGACCTGTAATAGTAATAATAATTATTATATAGTTCCTAAAGATTAAGCGGGGTAATATTATTTTATGAAAAAATTTATAATTTCTCTTTTTATAATGATACTACTTTTTTCGACAGCATTTGTTTCTTTAGGGTATATTAAAAAAAACCTCCGCGATATGATTGATATTACAAATAGTATTATTGCTGCCGTTGAAAAGAACGATTTTGATTTTGTTAAAGAAAAAACTATTTTTTTAAGTAAATATTGGCTATTAATAGAAAAAAAGATGTCTATTTTTACTGAAAACAGTGAATTTGATGAAATTACATTTAATATTGCAGGATTAGAAAAATTGGCGAATGAAGAAAGCGTAGCATCTCTTCTGCATAAATGCGAGAGATTAAACTATATTTTAAAACATATATTGCTAAATGAAATAATATTTTCAAGTAATTCTTTGCAGGGATATTAAATTGAATATTTATTCATCTATTTGCCCCAAAAGCCAAAGCAGAAATTGTTGCGCTGTTCTGCCCGAAAGCCCGCCATGACGTAACTCCCATCTATTTGCGAGCAAATAAAGCTCTTCTTCAGAAATATTTAAATTGTGTTTATTTGCTAAGCTTTTGATGATATTATTATACTCTTTCCTGTCCGGTGCAAGATAGAAAATCGCTACTCCAAAACGCGCCGCCAAGGAAAGTTTTTCCTGAATTGTATCGGAACGGTTTACTTCTTCATCTTGATCTTCACGATCCTTCCATTGCTCTTTTATGAGGTGACGCCGGTTTGATGTTGCGTATATGACTATATTTTGAGGTCTTTCCTCAAGCCCTCCCTCAATAAGGGCTTTCAGATACTTATATTCGTTTTCCCCGTCTTCAAAAGACAAATCATCCATATAAATAATAAAATAGTAATTTCTGTATTTAATTTGATTGATTAAATCCTGTAAATATCCCAATTGATGCTTGAAAATCTGTATCATTCTTATTCCTGAGGAGGCATATTCGTTTAGAATTGCTTTTATGCTGGAGGATTTTCCTGTACCGCTATCCCCGAATAAAAGAACGTTGTTCACTTCATGGCCTTTGATAAAACTTTCTGTGTTTTCCCGGAGCTGTTTTTTCTGTGCTTCATAACCTACAAGGTCGTCCAGATATATATCTTTTGTGTTTGTTATTGACACTATTTTGCAGTTGTTATCTATTTTGAATGCCCTATAGAGGAGATATTTTCCTGAGCCATAGGCAGAATAAAATTCCCTGATGAACTGCCCGAATTCTTGGGGAGTTTCAGCATTTTTTAAGCTTTTGACTAATATATTTATTTTTTTAATTAGTGCTGTATTTATATGTTTACTTTTTTGATTTAATGCGCTGTAATTACAGATCGACTCTATCATGACATGGTTTATACCCAGGGTTTGTGAAAAATTATGCAAATCATAATTGAAAACACTTTGCATAATTTTAAAGTCATGAACGATTTCCAGTGATATTTCCGTAGCTGCGGATTTATTTCGCTCCCAGAAAAGGCTGAAATAATTTTCGTTGTTTATAAGAACAAACGTACAATAATTCTGCCAAATATTATTTTCAAGAATATAAGTTTCTGAAAAATCAAGCAATTTTCTCATACATTTAAAAAACAGATTTCGGCCTGCTGAGCTGCAAGGCAACGGCAAAGAACCCTTGGAAATACCCATATCCAACTCCACAAGGCGCAGCATGTCCTCAAACAGCCCATCGTCATGGAAATTTTTGTAAACAATCAATTCATTTAATAAAGCGCTCACTGTCATTACATCCTTTGAGTTATTTTTAATTTTTTACTGTTTTCGGATGATTATACAGCAAAAAACGACTGAGGACAAGCCCTGGTCGTTGCTGTAAAATTAACAAAACTTTTATTAAAACTTTTTATTCTAAGCCATAAATGTTAAAAAAATATCTATATGTAAAAAATTACTTTATGATATTATCTAATCAGGACATGCATGCATCCTAAAAATTTTTAATTTAAGAATGGATATGGAAATTTATGAAAAAATTACTAAGTCTCTTGCTGGCGCTTATGCTAGTTGCCAGCCTAAGCATTACGCTCTATGCGGGGCCTGACAACGGGGAATATCCTCCAACTCCTGTATATCCGGCGGAAGAACTCCCAGAAACGCCTGAACCGACAACGTCATCCGAAGAAGTAATTATACCTGACATTTTTGCGGCCAGCCTGGAAGACGCCGCGGCAAAAGGCATTCCTTTTGATGAGCCAGGCGAAAAAACAGACCAGGAACTTATTGACGAGGACATTCCAGTTTATGGGGTGACTGTGCCGTGGAGTAACTTTGACAACGAGCGCGCAATCGTTTCAGGCGTACTTGCGTATGTCAGAAGTTCCGGCAACCAGACCGTATACTCGACGGCATCCACGTCCGGCAGCTCGCTGGGATATGTGAGTTACAGGGAAATAGTTTATGTAATAAGCGTCTCCGGCACTTATGCCTATATTGAGTTTGAGAACGGAAGCCATGTTCTGACTCGCGGCTATGTTCCTACGACCGCGCTTTATACGCCGGCGCTCGGGTGGAGCGTTCCCATAAAGAGCGGAACTATTAGTCAATACTATGGCAGTATCCTCACTGATACTAACGGGCATACAGGCATTGACGTCGCTGTAGCGTCCGGGACGTCAGTCTACGCGGCTTTTGCCGGAAGCGCCCAATATGCGGAAGTAACAATAACTGTGAACGGCACCAAACTATTTGCTGGATATGGTAAGCATATACAGCTTACGTCGGGTTCTTATAAGCTTATATATGCGCATTTAAGCTCTTTTAACGGCGTTTCTTCCTCCAGTTATAGTTCCACAGGATCGCTCGATCAAAAGACTTATAAAAATTATGCGCGCACCACAGTCGCTAAAGCAACGCAAAATGTGAGCAAAGGCGCGACAATAGGATATGTCGGCGCAACCGGATATTCTACAGGAGCGCACTTGCATTTTGAAGTACGTCTTTCCGGCACAATAAAAGACCCGTTTAATTATATCGTTTTTCCTAAAGTCAGTTGGGCCAATCCCAGCGCTATGTAGAACAGGAGGCGCCAAAAACGGTAAAACGCATAATTGTAATAAATTTTATAGTTCTCTTAGCGCTCTCGTCTTGCGCGCACACAGAAACTGTCAGTGAAATAAGTAATTACGTGGACAGAGTGAGCGGCGCCGTTTCTGTATCTTCTGCAGAAATTAGTGCGGGTTCCAGTGAAGAAACTTCTTCCGAATCCTTTCCGGAATCCGGCGAAGAGAAGATAAGCAGCCAAAACGACGCTTTGGAAAGCGCCTATATCGATCTGACAAAAACAACAGGCATAAAGTATATAGACGTTGGAGGAAGCACCATATGCACTATACTTGACGATGGAAGCATAGTCTTATGGGGGACAAATTATAACGGGACTGTTGGTAATGGCAAAAAATATGAGTATATACAAGATGACGGAAAAATGGTGCCGAATTCTTCACCTCCGTTCAGAAATGCTTTTTCCAGTAAAATAGTCGACGTTGCCAGCGATATATGCTCATACGCGCTCTCCGAAAACGGCGAACTCTATATGTGGGGCTTCAACTACCACAGTACCATTCCTTTGCCTTTCGACTATATGCTGTACCCGCAGAAAATCAAAGACGTTCAAAACGTGAAAAGCGTCGCGCTTAGTACAGGGCTTTGCCTTATACTGGATGACAGCGGCAATGTTTATCACACGGGAATAATGATTGAAAAATTTAAAAGTCCCTATGAATATTTTTCCGCGTTTGATTTTGGGGAGCTTGAAGTGCATGAAAAATTTACAAAAATATATTTAGATTTTAAATGCGCCAATATCTATGCCTCCCCAATAGCATATATTTTTCTTTCTACAGAAGGCGAAGTATACATCCAGGGAATGATAGACTGTTCTAAAGCAAGCGGTGAAGACAACTTCTATTTTGCGGAACCGTCCAAGCTTGATTTCCCCGAAAAGATAACAGACGTTGCCGCAAGCGCATTCGGTATCATGGCGCTTTCTGAAACGGGCGGCGTTTACATCTATGGAACATCGGACGAAGGCTTAATCAACGAGACGCTGGACACAAAAATATCAGAAAATATCTACAAAAAGAATCTTGATAAAGTCAAACAGATATCCGCAAACGGCGACAATCCATTTGCCGCTTTAACTGAAAACGGAGAAGTTTATGTCTGGGGGCGGGATTCTCATGGTATTTCAGAATATCCCAGCGAAACTTATGTACTTCTTGATGAGGGCAAAATGATTTCTGTTCCGGTAAAGCTTGATTTAAAAAACATTGCGCAAATCTCAATAAGCGAGTTTGTTGGCACCGCAATTGATGCTGACGGTAATGTGTTTATTTGGGGCGACAACTCAACAAACGAACACATAGAATTCAAGTAAAATTTCAAAAAAGCTGGCGCCGCAGTTTGAAAACGGCGCCGCTTTTTTGTGAAGCTCTTTCAAACTACTTCGTATTGAGAACACCTCCGGAAACAATCGCTCTGCCGCTCTCAAGCCCGACCTTTGCTGTAAAATTAACAAAATTTTCACAAAAACTCTTTATTTCAAGCCATAAATGTTGAGAAGATAGCAATACATAAATAGATTTTACACTGCCACTTATTGAATATATTGAGGGTATAACGAATGAAAAAAATATTCCTGTTATTTTTAATAATGATTTTTGTGCTTTCTTCTTGCGGAAAAACAAGCTCACCCGTTGAAACTGAAAGTATTGCTGAAGCAGAAAATAGCGTCGAAACCGAAAGCGCCACTGAAATAGAAAGTGCTGTTGAAGTTGAAAGCACTACCGAAACCGAAAGCGCCGACGAAACTACGCTGGCTGCAGCTGAAGTGCTCAGCGTCGAACGCGACGAAGAAACCAGATGGATTCATGCACGCATTTTGTTCAATGGGTTTTCCATGGGAACTGACAAGAAATCCGCGCCTATTGTTTTAGAGGTGGATTTGCCAGAAAGCTGGAATCCAAAAGTGGCAAGTGAAGACGAAATACATCCATTTCGAGGCGCAGTCGGCATTTTTGACGTTTGGGGCTGTATTGGCGCTTTTGGCGGCGCCGCAATAATTTATACAGATGAAAACGGCAATCTGCCAACCCCCAAGACGGCCTATCCCAGTTTGATTTACAATGATTTATTCATGTCATCATGGTATAGTTGGAGCGATAATTATACTGTGATTCAGAAAACCGAAACCAAGTCGACTGCCACTGTTGATGTATACTCTACTATTTTGGGAGATGGCGGCGGAATTGGAAAAAAGCCGTCTCGGATTCACTGGGGGATACTCTCATCTGACCTTGACTTAATGCAGTATGTTTATATCGAAATTGACCGCAGCGCTATTACTATCCGCGAACATTTGGAAATTATCGCCAAAAGCGTAAAGCTGGAAGCATATCAGGGCTAAACCGCCAAATCCGCGATTGTATATTCTCTCAATAGGTTCCAGAAAAGAAAGTCCTCCGGAAGGCAAAAAGCCTCCGAGGACTTTTATAACTAGGTGGAGCGGGCGCGGCTCAAGCGATTCAATCGGAAAGCTGATTTTTTACCCCAGGTATCCTATTGATATGCGGCGGAAAATATGTTATAATAAAATTAACGCTTGGGTAAAAAATATATAATCAAGGGGCGGTGGGAAAACTATGGAGATACAGAGTAGTGGTGACAGTAGACACAGGGCCGTGGTTTTCCCGGAATTGCTTTGTACTTCTGTCATTTGGGCAAGCTGAAAAAACATACGGCTCTGGTTTTGCTGTTCATACATTACGTGTTTGTTCAAACGGGCTTTCCGCCGGATAAAAAACATGCGGAAGGTCCGGATATTAATGTATGAAAGGTTGATGTAAAATGGCTTTCTGGAACAAAAAAGCAAGCAGGCTCCAAATTCAGAGCGAAACCGAGTATGAACTCCGCAAATTTTCCAACGATAAATTAGAAGACGTTTTTACACTGCTCCACTGCGCCCGAGAGGGGCTTTCTTCCGAAGAAGCGGAGGAGCGCCTTGACAGAGACGGGCAGAATGTTATAGTGACCGGCAAAAAAGACAGCGTGCTGCGGCGGCTCGCGGGGGCTTTTATAAACCCTTTTAATACAGTGCTTTTTGCCGTGGCGATTATCTCTTTTGTGACTGATGTGCTTATGCCTTCCCGGACAAGCCCGTCGCAGCTTTCGGATTATACGACAGTTTTGATTATTTTATTCCTGATTTTCTTGTCAGGCATAGTGTCGTTTGCGCAGGCTCAGCGCTCAAACAGCGCCGCCGCCGCGCTCTCCAAAATGATCTCCAACAAAGTTGACGCTTTCCGCGACGGCAAGCTCACCGAAATCGGAATTGAAGAAGTCGTTGAGGGCGACGTTGTCAAGCTTTCGGCGGGCGACATGATCCCCGGCGACGTGCGCTTTATCTGGACAAAAGACGCCTTTATTTCCCAGGCCGCTTTGACGGGAGAGGCCAATCCAGTCGAGAAGTTCTCAGAGCAGAAAGAAAACAGCGAATCCCTCACAGACGCGGCAAACCTTGGCTTTATGGGTTCCGACGTGGTCAGCGGAAGCGCCCTGGGTCTTGTGCTTTTCACCGGTAACAGGACATATTTCGGCTCCATGGCGGAAAGCCTTTCCGGGGACCGCGCAAAGAACAGCTTTGAGCGCGGCGTTGATTCCGTCAGCAGCCTTTTGCTGCGCTTCATGCTGGTAATGGTGCCGATAGTTTTTGTCATTAACGGCATTTCCAAGCACGACTGGGGCAGTTCCCTGCTTTTCGCCGTATCCATCGCGATAGGCTTAACGCCGGAAATGCTGCCGGTTATCATGTCCTCCACACTTGCCAAGGGCGCTGTCTCCATGTCCAGGCAGAAAACAATAGTTAAAACTTTGAGCGCAATTCAAACTTTTGGGGAAATTGACGTGCTTTGCACGGATAAAACCGGCACTCTTACAGAAGATAAAATAGTGCTGGAAAAATATATGGACGTGCGCGGCAACGACGACGCGCGCGTTCTGCGCCATGCATATCTGAACAGCCACTATCAGACGGGACTGAAAAATCTGATAGACCTGGCTATTATTTCTCGGGCAAGCGAAAACGGGCTTGACAACCTGACCCGGAATTATACAAGGGTTGACGAGATTCCCTTCGATTTTGCCCGGCGCCGTATGAGCGTCGTTCTGGTTGACCGCAGCGGCAAGCGCCAGCTTATCACAAAGGGCGCGGTTGAGGAAATTCTGTCAATCTGTTCCCTTGTGGAGTACAACGGCCGGATTCTTCCTCTTGACGAAAAATTAAAGGCTGAAGCTTTGTCTGTTTACGAAAAGCACAATAAAGACGGTTTGCGAGTGCTTGCTGTCGCGCAGAAAAACAACGTCGCCGGGATAGAAACTTTCGGAGTGAAGGACGAAAGCGAAATGGTGCTTCTGGGCTTTGTCGGTTTTCTGGATCCCCCGAAGGAAAGCAGCGCGGCGGCCATCTCCGCCCTTAAAGAACACGGCATACGCGTGGTCGTCCTCACAGGCGACAGCGAGGGCGTGGCCGTGAAAGTCTGCAAAAAAGTGGGCGTGAACACCGAAAAGTACCTGCTGGGCAAAGACGTTGAAAAAATGAATTATGAAGCTTTGCAGAAAGCCTGCAAAACCTGCGACCTGTTCGCGAAGCTTTCCCCCGCGCAGAAACAGCGCGTAGTGACGGCTTTTCAGGCCAACGGGCACACTGTCGGCTATATGGGCGACGGAATCAACGACGCTCAGTCGCTTCGGCAGGCGGACGTGGGGATTTCCGTTGACAGCGCGGTTGATATTGCAAAAGAAACCGCCGATATTATTCTTCTTGAAAAAGACCTGATGGTGCTGGAAAAAGGCGTTGTTGAAGGCCGCCGGACATTCGGAAATATAGTAAAATATATCAACATGGCCGTGAGCGGAAATTTCGGCAACATGCTTTCGGTTATAGTGGCAAGCGTTTTCCTGCCGTTTCTGCCCCTGCTGCCGGTGCATATCCTCACGCAGAACCTGCTGTGCGACTTTTCTCAAATGGGCATACCGTTCGACAGGGTTGACCGGGAATATATCGCCAGGCCCAGAAAATGGGACGCAAGCTCGATCAAGCGCTTTATGTTCGTAATGGGTCCGCTCAGCTCGCTTTTTGACATTTTGTGCTTTATAATCATGTATTTTGTTTTCAAGGCGAACAGCCCTGCTGTGCAGGGGCTTTTCCAGTGCGCGTGGTTTGCCTTTGGAACTATTTCGCAAATCCTGATTGTCAACATGATAAGAACCCGCAAAATCCCCTTTGTGCAGAGCAGGCCTTCGCTGCCGCTGGTGCTGTCAGGCTTTTCCGTCATCGCTGTTACGCTTTTGATCGCCTTTATCGCGCCGCTTGCGCGCGGTCTTGAATTAATTGCGCTGCCGCTTGGGTTTGTGCCCTGGCTGCTGCTGCTGCTTGCGGGCTACTGCCTGCTGTCGCAGCTTATCAAAAATATGTATGTGCGCCGTTTCGGGGAATGGCTGTAAATTTATAAATTCTCCTGAGGATTCACAAAAGGATTAACGCATAATGCCTAAAAAGAAAGTCTTTATTATTGGGGCCGGACCCGCCGGCCTCAGCGCAGCTTATGAGCTTTTGAGCAGAACCGATGAATTTAATATAGCGCTGATGGATAAATCCGACTGTATCGGCGGGCTTTCAAAAACCGTTTATTATTCGGGGAAGCCCCGCGCAACGCTTGGCGGGCATATTTTCCGGCCCGGGAACGAGCGCTTTCTCGCCTTTTCCAAAAAATTCCTGACATTTCAGGGAAGACCTGCCATAGACGACCTTCTGCTGGACAAAAACGTCAAAACGGTCAGGGGCGGCGCGGACCCCCAGCGGGAGGATTCCGTCATGCTTTTCCGGGACGGTTTGTCAAGATTTTTCCGCAAGGGCAGTCTGTGGGATTATCCTCCGACCCTTCATCTGCGCACAGTCGAGACGCTGAAAATTACCGAAGCGGCATTCATGGGATTAAGCTTCGCAAAGGCCAGAATTATGCGGAAAACGCCGCATACCCTTGAAGACTTTTATATCAACCGATATGGCAAGGCTCTTTACGGCGAGTTTTATAAAGATTATCTCGAAAAACTTTACGGGGTGAGCGCGTCCGAAATACTGACAGATTACGACTCGCGGAAATTTATAAGCCTTCCTGAGCCTGGCCGTATAAAAGCAAAAGAAAAAGAGCTTTTGACAGTCGTTCCGGAATTCAGAGAAGATTTGCAGTTTGAAGAAATTTATTACCCTAAATTCGGCGCGGGGCAGCTTTGGGAACGCGTCGCCGAAGAAGTGGAAAAACTTGGCGGGAGAATATTAAAAGGCTGTTACGCGGAAAAATTTATTTGCGAAAACAGCCGGATAAAAACGCTTATTTACACAGAGGGCGGCGTAAGCGGCAGTATGGACGCCGATTATATTATTTCTTCGGCCCCGCTGGGCGAATTTGTGCCCGCCGTGGAAGATTACAAAAAACCGGAATCTGTTCAAAGAACCGCCGAAAAATTGCAGTACAGAAATTTTGTCGGCGTGAACGTTTTGATGAAAAGCCTTGAAGCCCAAAATATAACGGGCTTTCCCACTCTTGGAAATATCATACCTGACAGCCTGATTTATGTTTTCGAGCCGGAAATAAATCTTTGCCGCATTCAGGTTTACAACAACCTGTCGCCCTATATGCTGAATAATCCTCAGCGCAGCGTCAGTCTCGGGCTGGAATATTTCTGCGGCGGGGACGACGGTTTCTGGAACCTGAACGACGGGGAAATCGCCGAGTTTGCCGCCGCCGAGCTGGCCTCAACAGGTCTTATAGACCGCCGGAAAGTGCTTGAAATGAACGTCGAACGGGCGGAAAAAGCTCTCCCGCTTTACACCGGCTCATATGCCGATATTTCCGGGTTGAAGACTTATTTAAGCGGCATTGAAAATCTTTGCTGCGTCGGCCGCGGCGGACGGCACAGCCAGCTCGACATGGAAGGCGCCGCGCAAAGCGGCTTTGAAGCCGCAGACAGAATTATAAACAGCGATTTGCAGGGCTAGAAATTTGCCGCCCCTGACGAATCGCTGTTTTATTTAGATTTCAGCTCCGCTTTTCCCGGAGTTATGTCCGCAAGCATAATCTGCCCCTCATGAATAAAACGCAAACGCAGCCGCTTCCAATGCCGCGGCGGACAGGGCCTGAGCGAAGGCTTGCCGTCACTGTATTCCAGCCCCGCGAAACCTTGCGCCAGAACTTTCCAGGCTCCCCCGGCGGCGGCGGGGTGCGTCCCGCCAATATACACAAGCCCGGCCCACTGCTTGCCGCCCCCGCGAAGCTCCGCGCAGGCGCTTTTCATAAAAAACGGGTAAGCGGCTTCCGCATTCCCAAAGCGGCAGGCCAAAAGCGCATACATGCACGCGCTGAGCGACGAGCCATGTTCTGTGCGCGGCTCGTAGAATTCCCAGTTCCGGCGCAGTATCTCTTCCGGATAATCCTGCGGAAACATCGCCAGCATGGTCGCAACGTCCGCCTGTTTGATAATCTGCGTGTCTCCCGCCACGCCATGGCTCCCGCCCCAGTATTCACGCGGGTCCTTCAGTCGCGAACGCGCTTCCGCAAGGCTTGCGTCTTCCAGCGAAAAATAGCCGTCGAATTGCTCAATCAGGCCGCTTTCTCCCGGCTTTGGCATATAGAAATTTTCCCGCAGGGGCCTGATTTCTTCCAGAAGCGCGGCAATTCCGCATTCCCGCTCAAGCTTTTCATCTTCCTGCAAGATTTCAGAAATTTTTTCCAGCGCATCAAAAACAAATAGCGCCATGCGGTTTGTATATGCGTTATTGTTCACGCGCTCGTGATACTCGTCCGGGCCGACAACGTCGTGGATTTCCCAGCGCTTCCTGGCGTTCGGCATGACAAGCAGGGATTTATAAAAGCGGGCGCACTCCGCAATTACCCTCGCGCCGCCCTCTTTAAGCAGAGATAAATCTCCTGTGCGTTCTATATAGCGCATAATCCCCCAGACGACCGCCGCCGAAATATGCGCCTGCTTGTCTTTGAAATAAGTCCGAACAGGCCGTTCTGTAAAAACGTCCGTAATATTATAGTCCGAACACGCGTCAAAGCCGCCCTCCTGACTTTCCCAGGCGTAAAAAGCCCCTTCCCAGCCGTAGGACGCGGCTTTTTTCAAAGCCCCCGGCAGAGTCTCAATCCGATAGCGCAGCAGCGACCGCGCGATTTCCGGCTGGCTTGCAAGAAAATAATCAAGCATAAATATCTCGCTGTCCCAGAAAACCGCGCCTTTGTATGTCTGCCCGGAAAGCCCCCGCGCCGCGATTGAAACCGCGCCGCCGCCGCGCGGGGCGACGCAGTTCAGGTGATACAGCGAATAGTTCATGGCAAGTTCAGCTTCTTCGTCGCCCTCTATTTCGACAAGGCTGCAGTCCCAGATTTCGTCCCAGCGGGCTTTGCTGGCTTTCAAAAGATTTTCATAGCTCCCCGCGCAGGATTTTTGCGCCGCTTCCGCAGGGTTCTGCAGGTCCTTTGAAGTATAAACCGCACAGACGGAACTGAGCGAAAATTCAACCCCCGCTTTGAGTTCCGGCAGATAAATCGCCGTCCCCCGCATGAATTCATCAGGCGGAAGGCTGAAATTCCGGCTGACCGCCACAGTTCCGCCGCTCTGAACAGCCGCCTCGCAGATCAGAACGCCGTCTTTTTCCCCAAATTTAACCGAGCTGTAGTGCGGCCCGTGAATGTCCCAGACATCCGCGTCAATGCCCGCTTCAAGTTTCACCCGCATATCCGCGTTCGCGCAAAGCGTGATTTTCAAACCCAACAGATGGGAATTATCCATGCTTGCGAAGCGCTCCGCGCGCAAAGTCAGCCGCCCTTTTGCCAAATTCCAGACAGTTTTCCGGGAGGCCAGCCCATATCTGAAGTCAAGACGCTGTTCATGCTCCGCCGGAGGGAAATCCTGAACGCGAAGCGCTCCGCCGTTCACACTAACAACAGTATAAAACGGGTTGGGAGCATTAAGCGGCTCGCGCCAGCCGTCGTCCGCCTGATCATAGATACCGGCCAAATTCACCGCGGCAAGCTCTTTTTTCGTGAATTCCTCAAGCGTTCCCCGAACGCCCATATAGCCGTTGCCGATTAAAAACCGATTGCCGTCGTCCGGTATGCTTGCGGGGTCGCATCCGGTTTTAGAAATTTCAAATTTCATATGCGATTCACCTTTTCCCTCCAAGAGCGGCGGTCATGCCCTGCCGCCCGACATGAACCGTCTCCCCGTAGAGGTCTATTTCAATTCCGTCGCCGTCCGCGCTCAGTGTAACTAAATTCTCGTTTATGTTCACGCGCAGAACCTGGCCCCGGATTTGCAGAGCAAAGGAGTAAGCGCGCCAGCCTTCCGGCTTCACTGGCGCGAGCGAAAGCCTTTCGCCGTCGCTGCGCAGACCTCCGAAGCCGTAAACAATATTCATCCAGCTTCCCGCGATAGACGTTATGTGCAAACCTTCGCGGGTGTTCCGGTTATAGTTGTCCAGATCCATCCTTGCGGCAAAGCGGAAAAAACCGTAAGCCTGCTCCATGCGCCCGATCTGCGCCGCTAAAATAGAGTGCACAGACGGCGAAAGACTGCTTTCATGTATGCAGCGGGGTTCATAATAGTCAAAATTTGTCTCTATCTGCCGTTTTGTGAATTCAGAGTTATACATGAGCATAAACATCAGCACATCTGGCTGCTTCAGCATGTCGCTGCGGTAAATCCGGTCATATGCCCAGTGGCTGTAAAGCGGAAATTCCTCCGCAGGAATGGATTTTATGTCCGTGTGAGGAAGGCTGTAAAAACCGTCATGCTGCTCAAACAGCCCGCTTTCCACATCGCGGGAAATGCGCATTTTATGCGCCATATCCGCCCAGCCAGCTTCTTCTCCGGAAGTTAAGCCAAGCTTTTCGGCAAGCGCCTCATAGCGGCCGCCGCCCTGTTCCCGGAGCTTTTCCAGAACCTCCAGCGCGAATTCAAAGCTTTTTTTGCCCATATAATTTGTATAGCAGTTATTATTTACCATCAGGTGAAACTCGTCCGGCCCCATCACGCCGTAAAAACCATAGCTTTCGCCGTTCTGACTGTAATTCCCGCGCGAGGCAAGCATCCGGCAAACTTCAACCAGAATTTCAGCGCCCTGATTATACAGAAATTCAGTATCGCCGCTGATTCGCGCATAGTTCCACAGCCCGTACACAAGCCCGGTCGAGGGCTGCAATTGCAGGTTTGCGTGCTGCCATAAATCGCAGCATTCCCGGCCGCTGATAGTCGCTATGGGATAATACGCGCCTTTACAGTCAAGTTCCTGCGCGCGCTTTTTCGCTTCGCCGAGCGTGTCATACCGGAACTGCAAAATATTCCGCGCGGCGGCGGGGTTGCTGAACAGATAAAATGGCAGGCAGTAAACCTCTGTGTCCCAGAAAGCGTTGCCGTTGTAAAATTCCCCGGTGAGTCCTTTCGCGCCGATAACCGCGCTTTGCCCGGCGGTATGGAGCGTCTGGTGCATCTGGAAAATGCAGAAGCGAATTCCCTGCTGGTTTTCTTCGTCGCCGTCAATCTCTATATCGGACAGCCGCCACTGCTTTACCCACCATGCCGCGCTTTCTTCTTTTAGAGATTTATAATAAAGCCCTTCAAGAACAGATCTTTTTGTGAAATCCGTAGCCTTATCCAGCGCCGCAATACGTTCAAGGGCGGCGCTTTGGCCCCGCTTCAGCTTCAGCCGGAAAACGTTTTCCGGGCGCATGGAATTAATTTCCGGGGACGAACTCCCGTCCAGCCCGCGAAAAACAGCCAAAGCTCTCAGCGTTTGGGCTGTGTTTTTCGTTGTGCCGGTCACTTCGCAGAAATTCCCGTCGGCAAAAGCGCCGGAGCAGTCCCAAAAGTTCTGTCCCATGCTCATATGCAGCCGGGTAAAATCCAGACCGGCGCTAATTGCCATATCCGCGACGCCTTCCAGCGCCTTTATCGCAATGCGCTGCGCGCCGATGTGCGGCCTGACCATAGACAAAAAACGCTCGAAAGACAGTTCCAGCCGCGCGCCGTCTCCCACATTCCAGACAAAGCGCCGGGTTAAAACGCCCGTTTTTAAATCCAGACCGCGCTCGAAATTCTCAAAATTTGATTTTGCAAGGTCAAGCGCTTCGCCGTTGCAGACAATGCGCGTATAAACCCAGTCGACTGTGTTAAGCATAAATTCCGTCGATTTGAGCATTCCGCGGTAAGCGCCCGGCGGTACGGAGCGGCGTTCGTAAACGCCGTTGACATAGCTTCCCTGAAGACTCTCCCCCGAATACCCCTCTTCAAAATATCCGCGCAGTCCCATATATTCGTTAGCAAGTGAAAAAACCGATTCTGAAACTTCGGAGTAAGCCGGGTTAAATCCGTTTTCCCGCACTTCCCACGGGGCAACCGCAAAATATTTGTCGGCAAATTTGCCCATAAGACCGCACATCCTTTTTTTCTTGCTGATTTAATTAATTTTTTTATATAAGAACTTTGAGCGGGAGCCGCCGCCCCGCGCGCAAAGCTTTAGCCTTTTATGCCGCCCACAGTCACGCCGCGGGTAATCTGCCTCTGGAACAGGATAAACATAATAGTCGGCGGTATAATTGAGAAAACCACCGCGTGGAGCTTATCTATTTCGGTTACTTTTATCGCCGTTCGGAACTCAAACAGCCTGACCATTACAGTACGCCACTCGCTGTTGCTCAGCAAAAGGTTTGGCAGAAGGAAATCGCTCCAGGCCGCCGTCACCGCAAAAATCGAAACTACAACCACAATCGGCATGGAAAGCGGCAGCATTATTTTTGTGAAAACGCCCAAATCAGTGCAGCCGTCCAGTTGGGCGGCTTCTGTATAGTCTTTGGGCAGGCTCTCGAAAAATTCTTTGAAAAGCACAAGCCAAAAGGCGTTGGCGCCCATTATCAGCCACAGCGGCATAACGTTAAAAAACGAGTTCATGGAATCCAGCCCCGCAAGCTTATTAAAGAACTCGACGACTTTGTGAATGTTGACAAACTGCGCCACAACGCTGGTTGTCGGAGGAATCAGCAAAGTCCACATCACCAGGGCGAAAACGACTTTGTGACCAACCGGGCGCAGAATGCCCAAAACATATGCCAAAAGCCCGTTGAACAGAACCGCGCAGACCACTCCCCCGGCCACCGCTATAGCCGAGTTTAAATAATATCGGGCGAACTTCATGCTCTCCCATGTTTTGGCATAGCCCGCAAAGCTGAAAGAAACGGGAAGTATTTTTTTGCCGGTGACAAATTCTTTAAGGTCTTTAAATCCGGCAAGAATCGCCCACGCCGCCGGGAAAACCGCGACTATAATCATAGCCGCGCAAATCAGGAAAATCGCGGCGCAGGCTATTTTCACCAGCGGGGAGGACATATCATAAAAGCGTATGGCGCCTTCCCGCTTTTTCTTATATTTATTATAAAAAATCTTATCCAAAAAGCCGGATACAGGACTTTTGCGCTTTATATTATTTTTTTGCATTTGCTTTTTCCCTCCCCCTCACTCGTTAGAAACTTTTCTGGTCAGCGCAAAGTAAATTATAGTCAAAACAGCCAGTATCAGACAGATAAAAACAGAAATCGTCGTGCCCATAGCATAATTAAAATCACGGAAAGCGTACTGATAGACAAGCATCATCATAGAAATGCTCTTGTTGTTCGGGCCGCCGTTCGTCATCATCATAGGCTCGTACAAAACCTGGAAAACAGAAATAATCTGCAAAATAAGCATAGTCTTGCCAAGGCTGAGCAGGCCCGGCAGCGTAATATGCCAAAAACGCCGCATTGGTTTTGCGCCGTCAATCGTGGCCGCCTCGTACAGTTCCGGGTTAATTCCCGCAATTCCCGCCATATAAATCAGAGCCGTACTGCCCGCGCTTTTCCATGTCATGGTCGTGATGATCAGCGGGATAGTCCATCCCCTTGCCGACAGCCAGTTAAATGGAGCCAGCCCCAGCCAGCCCAGAATTATATTCAGCACCCCCGTCGGCCCCGGCCTGAACAAAAAAGTCCAGATAATCGCCGTCGCGAGACCGGGCATTATGTTCGGGAAATAAATAGCGACGCGTATCGCGCTTTTCAGGTGCGCCGTCTCCGATATCAGCGCCGCCATGATAAGCGGCACAAAAAAGCCGATTATCAGTGACCACAGAATATAAATAAACGTGTTGCTCAAAGCGGCCTTAAAATTCGGGTCGATAAACATCAGCCGGTAGTTGTCCAGCCCGACGAATCTCAGCCGCGAAAAATCCACGCCTATCCCCCTGTATGTTGAAAGGCGTATGCTCTCCAGAATCGGCTCCCAGATAAAAAACGCAAACAGAACCAGTGTGGGCAGCATGATCGCCCATGCGCTTATGTTTTTCTGGATTCTGTTTTTCTTCTGCAGGTTTCCGCCCCGCGCGCCTGCTGTCATTTTGTTCCCCCCTTTTTTGGAATCATGAAAAAACGCAAACTGCTTCCCTCCCCGCCCGGAGGAGAGAAGCAGCTGGTTTTTTTTAAACTAAATATTCCCCGTTTCTCTACGCTGTGGGATTATCAAGCATTGACTGATAGTTCTCGTCAGCGGTCTTCATAAGGGCGGCGACGTCGGCGTCAGAATTGGTCAGAACTTCCTGCAAAACTTTTGTGAGCTCGGCATACATGTTCTGAGTCTGGCCGCTTTCCTCAAGGCGGAGATTTCCTTCAGTAGTAACCGCTTTGAAATAATCGGCGTAGAGAGCTTCGTTGACATTGCTGAATTCGGCGGTGATTTCATTTTCTTTGTCAATCAGTTCCTGAAGCGTCCAGCAGGGGAAGCGCTGAATAACAGGAGCGCCCATGGAAACCTTCGTCGCGTTCCCGGCCTTCATGCCCGCGATAGATAAGTCGTTAAGAACCGGCGCTTTACCCATAAGAATAAGATAGTCAAGCGCGGCGTTTACTTCCGCATCGCTCGCGTTCGCGCCGAAGAAGTACGGCGTGCCGCCGGAAAGGCTGTACTGTCCGCCCGGGCCCGCCGGAACGGGAACAAGCGCGAATTTGTCCACGGCAAGGCCGTTATTGGCTGTGGGCTGCTCGGTCGCGTCGTTGGCCATGATATACATAGCGGCCGCGCCTGTGCCAAGCTGTGTGAAACCGGTGCCCCAGTCCTCCGAAAGCGGGTCGGCCGTCAGAACGTCATATTCCCACTTGAGGCTCTTTGTGTACTCCATTGCCGCAACAGCTTCGGCCGAATCAAGGTTTGACGTAAAAGTGCCGTCGCCGTTGTCCGTCACCAGATTGGCCCCGAAAGCCCATGCGATATTGCTCCAGTGCCAGCCGCCCGCGTTGTCCTTTGCCAGCAGGCACAGGCCCGCCGCTCCGGTTTCGTCTTTAATTTTCTTCGCAGCCGCCGCAAGTTCTTCCCAGGTTTTCGGATACTGCGGGGTGCCGTCGGCGTTCATCAGCCCGGCTTGCTCGAACAGCTCAAGATTGAGGCCAAGGCCAAGCGCATAAGCGTCGCGGGGTATGCCGTAAATTTTACCGTCTTTGGAGAGCAGCTCTTTGATGGACGGGTTGATCGCTTCAGCCCAGCCGCGCTCGTTAAGAATATCCGTTATATCGCGCGCCCCGCCGCTTTCGATAAGTTTTGCGGGTTCTGTGAACCACGATTCAAAAATTGTCGGAACCGTCCCGGCCTGAACCATGGGCAGGAAGTTGTCCGTCGCGTACTTGTAATAAAATCTCACAAATTCGATATTGGAGTGCTCGGCGTTGAAAATGGCTTCGTAGACCAAGTGCTGCTGAAGCGCCACATAGTCGGTGTCCGCCGGCCAGATGCCACAGATAAAAGTGCCTGTTACCTGCTCCTCCGGCTCGCTTTCCGGCGGAGCCGCGCTGACCGGCGTTTCGGCCGGCGGGGTATCTGCGCTGCCGGCGCTTGCGGGCGCTGTGCTTGTGCATGACGATACTGTAAACACAAGCATCGTCAAAGCAAGAATCAGGCATAATGCTTTCATTTTTTTCATAAATAATTAACCTCCTGGCAATAAATGTTTAGCGACAAACTCAACAAAATATTTTTATTATGTTGATTGTATCTATGCTATAAGCATAGTTTAGCGTTCAACTTTCGATTTATATTTTACAACGCTATGTCTAATTTGTAAATGGCCAATTTTTACGAAATTAAAACTATTTTTTTGTAAGTTTTATATAAATATATAAGGAGCAAGCCTTGCGCCCGCCCCTTATCAGATATTTTTTGTTTTTGAAAAAAAAAGCGAAGAAAAGGCTGTCCCTAGAGAATACTCCGGACGCTTTCCCGCTCAACGAGACGCACCGGAAGGATTTTGTTTTGCTCCAGAATTTCCCCGCCGTTTAGCAGAGTGATCATCCGCTCGGCGGAGATTTCCCCCTTTTGCTTTGCGTCCTGATGCACTGTCGTCAGCGTGGGCATAGTCATGCGGCACCAGTCAATGTCGTCAAAGCCGACAATGGAAAAATCCTCCGGGACTTTGCGCCCGGCCTGCTGAATGCCGGACATAATCCCCGCCGCCAGGATGTCCGCCGTGGCGAAAACAGCCGTCACATCGTCCCTTGCGGCTATCTCCGCGCCCAGCTCCAGCGTGCGCTCAATCAGGAATTCGCTCTCAAAGACAAGTTTTTCGTCGAAAGAAATGCCGGCGGCTTCCAGCGCGGATCTGTAGCCTTTCAGCCGCTGCTGAACAACGCCGCTGGGACGGATTTGCGGCCCCGCGAAAATAATGCGCCTGTGGCCGTTTTTTATTAAATATTCTGTGGCAAGCTTTGCGCCCTCGAAATCCTGAAGGCCGACGTTCACCATTTGGCCGTAATCCGACAGATAACTGTCGCTGAGCACAACCGGAACTTTCAGATTGGAAAGCGCCGCATATATGTCGTCATCCTCAAAAACGCCCGTCAGGAACAGGCCGTCCATATTCCAGTTGCGCAGAAATTCCAAAAGCTTTTTGGAACTCCCCACAGTGCGCAGCATCAAATAATAGCCCTGACTTCGCAGAGCCTTTTCGACCGCGCCGATAAAAATATTGTGAAAAGGATCTTCCATAAAGTTAGCGCTTTTATCAGAATCAAGATTGTTAATAATCGCGACTACTTTTGAAGAATTTGAAGCGAGCGCCCTTGCGGACATATTGGGGACATAGCCGCGCTCTTTTATAATTTTGTTGATGCTGTCTATAGTTTTTTTGGAAACGCGGTTTGTCCTGCCATGGATGACGTTTGAAACTGTCGTGTTGCTTACGCCGGCTTCCGCGGCTATGTCGTCAATTGTAACCAAAGCGCTCACCCCTCCACCGCACTGATGATAATTTCTGTTGATATTTTAGCATTGCGGCGCGGCTATGTCAAGAAAGGGGAGAAAATCATTTCCTGTTAAAAAATATTCAGGGCACGACGCCCCCGGCGCGCCGTACCCTGCGAAAATATTCACGGACTGAGAAGAACGTCCGCATTATTCAGAATCTGCGAACTGTAAAGAAACAGCGCGTCCGCCTCCGGCTCGAAACTCACGTAATTATTCAAAATCCGGCTGTCAATATAGCGCAGATCAATCAAGACTATTTTTTTATAGCTTGCGGCAAGCCACGGCGCAAGGCTGGAACCGAAGGAATCCCGGAAAAAATACAGAGTACCCTCGCCCGCCGGGTTTTCTATTTCGATAAGCGGCTGAACGCCGCCAAGGAAAAAATCATACGGGTCGCGCCCGGAAATTGCGGCGGGGTCGTACATCCCGCCGGGCACAAATTCGCCGCTCTTTGTGTCCAGGTATTTCACAGTCACGTTCTGCAACGCGCCGCCCGTGACATAATCCATGCGGTCTTCTTCAATTGGCATGGCGACCTGTCCGGCGTAAACCCCAAAGAAAGCGCCGCCCGGCACAGTCTCAAGCCCCTCCGGAGAAGCAAAGCCCATAGATTCGGCCAGCCGGGCGGAAACCGCGCCCAGTTTTGGCTGATCCCAGTGCAGATCGGTTTTATAAAAGCTTTCGCCGTCAAGACAGTCCGCCAGGTCGATAAAAGTTAAACCCGAAAGCTCCTCGGCCAGAATTTCCCTGGCCTTGTCCGGGTCGAAGCCCGGCATATATCGCGGCTCGTAAATGCTTTTGTCCGGCACGACGGAGTAATAAATATGCATCCCGGGAAAATTTTCACAAAGCCGACTTATTTTTCCGGCCGCCCTGCGGTAGGACGCCTCGTTAACGGCTTCGATTTTGCCAAAGCCATAATCGCCCTGATAAAGCCCCGACTTGTCCGTCTGCCTGTAAACGTCAAAAACGATATGCGCCCTGATAGTCCGGAAAGCGTCGCGGGCAAAAAAGCTGTCCGCCGCAAAACTTTCAAAACCGCTCATGAACTTTCCGGAAATAACGCTTTGCGCCGAAAACTCCGGCATTTTCGCAAGCGCCCGGCGCTCGCTCTGGGAAACTTCCGGCGGCCGGATAAACCTGTTCAGCGCGAAAAATCCCGCCAAAATCAGCGCAAAAACAGCGAACACAAGCTTTTCGCGCAGAGTTGATTTTTTATTAACTGAATCATCCAAGGTTCAAACCGCCCCCGCCGTCAGCTTCTTCATAGTTTGAGAAATCAAACGCAAGAACGGCCGTCCCCGTATTTCCCTGCGCGGCGGACTTAAAGCTCTCGACAAAAGCGTCCGCAACCACCGTTTTGCTTGCGACCAGAAAAACATAGCTGCCGGATTCTATCACATATGTCTTATCGGGCATGACGCAAACCCAGCGCCCGGAATTAAAGCCGTTTATCATGAGTTCTTTGACTTTTGCCGCGTCCGCTATGTTTTTACATTTCACCAGGGCGGCCTCGTGCGCGAAGGTCATAAGCGCCGCCGTGGAAGCGTATGCGTCCTCCACATACTGGGCAAACTCGTCCGAGCTTAGACCGAGCATTCCCTGGCAGTTCTCGGCGGCGACAGCTTCGTCAAAAGTCATGCCGACCCCGGAGCCTTCGGGGATTGCGGCGTTCGCTCCGTCAACGATTTGCTTAAGAATTTCGTCCGTGCCGCCAACAAGCGTGTCCTTCGCCCCGCCGCAGGAAGTCAGCGCAAGCGAGAGAATTAACGCAAAACAGACACAGAGCAATTTTAAATTTGTTTTGATTTTCACGATATTTTTACCTTCTTTACTAAAAAATTTTAATTTGCGCAGAGACGGCCGCGCCTGCTCAAAACCGGAAATAAATAAACGGGTTGAAAGAACCGTCGACCAGATAGGCTGTAACCGCCACCAGCAAGGCCCCCACCGCCAGCGGCTCAAGCACGCCAAAGATTTCTTTGAATTTTCTTCCAAGTTTTTCTGATACAAGCGCCGGAAACCTTGTCGCGCCTATCGCGCCGATTATCAAAGGCAGGGCAAAGCTTCTCAAATAATAAAGTGAATCCGCGCCGGCTATCCCCTGCGCCCCCGCGCCGAACATCAGAGCGATTTTTGAGAAAGCCAAGCCAATGTTTGCCGTGTCAAAAAATACCCAGCTTATCAGCACTGTCAACAGAACATACGCATGCGTCAAGAAAACCGGAAGCGTTTTCAGCGGTTTTTTGAGGGCGAATTTTTCCAGTATAAGCAAAATAGCAAAATACAGCCCCCAGAAAATAAAATTCCAGTCCGCGCCGTGCCAGAAACCCGTCAAAAGCCACACGACAAATATATTAAAAACATTTCGCGGGACGCTGACCCGGTTGCCGCCAAGCGGGATATAAACATAGTCGCGGAACCAACCGGACAGACTGATATGCCATCGCCGCCAGAACTCCGTTATGCTGTCCGCAATATATGGATAATTAAAATTTTCCATAAAGTCAAACCCGAAAATCTTTCCAAGCCCGATGGCCATGTCGCTGTAACCGGAGAAGTCAAAATAAATCTGCAAAGCAAAGGCGACGGCATAAAGCCAGACAGCCAGAACCGTCCGTTCGTTTGAGTTTTTTAAAGTCTCGACAAGTTCGCCCAAAACGTTCGCAATCAGGATTTTTTTGCCAAGCCCCAAAACAAAGCGCCGCACGCCCTGCGCAAATTTCGCAAGAGAGTGCTCGCGTTTTGACAAAGCCTCCGCGATGTCCGAATAGCGCACGATAGGCCCCGCAATCAGCTGCGGGAAAAACGTCACATAGGTCGCAAAGTCCAGATAATTTTTTTGAACCTGCGTCTTCCCCCTGTAAAGATCAAACGGATAGCTTAAAATCTGAAAGCTGTAAAAGCTTATCCCAATGGGCATAACAAGCCGGAGCAGCCCGAGATTTACGCCGGGTATCAGGTTGATATTGCTTATAAAAAAATTGGTGTACTTAAAGAAAACCAAAACGCCGATAATAATTACAACTGTGGCGGCGACCGTTTTTTTTGCGGCGGCTTTGCCGCGCCAGCGCTCGATCAAAAGGCCCGAAGCCCAGCCGACCAGGGACTGCGCCAGCATAAGCGCGACATACGAAGGCTCTCCCCAGGCGTAGAAAACAAAGCTTGCCAGAAGCAAAAACCTGTTCCGGTATTTTGGGGAGCCATTCTTCATAGGGATTAAAAAATAAACGGCTATTACAATGGGCAGAAAATAAAACAAAAACGTCACACTGGAAAATAGCAATTGACATCTTCCTTTCAAGCGCCGGGATTGTCATACGCGGCGGGCAAACGCATTTCGTCCCTATAGAGTTTCCAGCATTGCCAAAACGACAGAAGAAGAAATTTCGGCGGCTCTCTGAACAAAGTCATAATAGACCTCTCCCGCACCGTCATCCGCGCTGTCGGAGACGCAGCGCACCACCACAAAAGGCGCGCCGTTGAGCGCTGAGCAATGGCCGACCGCCGCGCCTTCCATTTCGACGCAGAGCGGGTTGCTTATTTTGATTATATCCTGCTTTTTTTGCGCGTCTGATATAAACTGGTCTCCGGAAGAAATTCGTCCTTTGTAGTATTTTATACCCAGCCTAGCGCAAGCTTCCCCCGCAGCCAAAACAAGCCTGTTATCTGCAGGGACTTCATCAGTCAGGTAACCTTCAGGCATAAACAGGTCGTGATAAGCGACGCTTTCAGAGATTACCACATCAAGAGGCTTTAAAAAGTCTTTAATTCCCCCCGCGACGCCTGTGTTAATAATACAATCGGGCGAATAGCGGCAGAACATCGTCTGGCAGACGCAGGCGGCGTTGACTTTACCTATCCCGCAAGTCGCCGCGACGACTTTCCGCCCTCCGATACGGCCTGAAATAAACTCCATCCCCGCAACGCGGAGAAGCTCCCGGTCTTCGATTTTGGCGGCAATCATGGCGGTTTCTTTTTCAAGCGCGCCGATAATCCCAATTATTTTTTCTTCTCGCATTTGGGCTTTCTCTCCTGAATCTTTTTATCATAGTATAATATTTTTCTGCCAATGTAAACTGTTTTAAGCAAAATTTATACAATTATCACAATGCTTGTTATATTATAGAGATTTAATACATGTTGTATATCTCTCTGACGATTCTTCGCGCAAAAACGGGGACGCTGTTAAATTCGCGTCCCCGTTTCATGTCCGCACGGCAAATTATGGCGTGGCTTCGATAAAAATTTCGGATTGAGTATTGTAATAAGGCCAGGGGTTTTCGGTTTCCGGAGCCGTATTTCCGGCGTTCCCCGCTTCCCCGCCGATAATCTCAATTGAGCCGGCGCCGCTCGTCAGATCCTCCTCGCCGGAGGATTCCGGCTCTTTGCCCATGCTGATCATAACAGTCACAGAGTCGCCGCTGCGGCTGTAGCGCACAACCCGGCCTTCTTCGATAGAGTCGCTGTATATATCAGTAAACTTGTAGTCTTCTATCTCAAGGCTGGCAAGCTGGGCGGCCGCGTCGCTTTTTGTCCATCCGGTCATGTCGGGAATGGGGATGGGACCTGTGCTGACTGTAAAAATAATCGTGACGGGCTTTGATTCGGTGACGACTGTTCCCGGCTCGACATCCTGGTCGATAATCATGCCCGACGGATAAGTTCCGCTGTGCTTTCTAATCGGCTCGCCCAGGAAGAAAAACTTCTGGTAACCGTCTTCGTATATAATAGCGTCATAGCGCTTTGTAGTAAAATTTGGAATCTTATACTCACGCTCGGCCTCACTGCTGACGGGGGCGGATGAACTGGATTCGGCGGCGTTCTGTTTCCTTGCGCTGTCAAGCGCCCTGATGACAAACTGCATACCGATAAGCAAAACGACCGCCGTAACGAACATTGCGGCGAGAGTATACGGCAGGGTGCCCTTTCTTCTCTTTTTGCGGGGCGCGTTTTCGGGAGTTATCCCCCTGGAAAAGTCAACCTGCTTGGTCATGGCTTTGTTTTTCCTGTAATCGCCCGGGCCATGCTTTAATATTTCGCTGAAAATATCAATGGTCTCAATGCGCTGATCCGGCTCGACGGTCATAGCCCTGCCGATAGCGGCTGAGACATTCTTTGGCACGGACGGCTCGGCGACAGCGGCCGGAAGCAGCTCGTCATTTACTTTTCTTTCTATTGATTCCTGCGGGGCAACGCCCGTTAAAGTCCGGTAAAGCGCCGCCGCAACAGAGTAAACGTCCGTCCATGTTCCCTGCCAGCTTGTGACGTTGTACTGCTCCGGCGCGGCATAGCCGGGGAAAATCTCGGCCTCAAGCTCGGATTTGAGTGTGCGCACAGAAGAAATGCAGAAGCCCGTCAGACGAAGGCTGCCCTCTGTGTCTATCAAAATTGTCTGCGGACTGATCCCCCTGTGCACAAGATTGTTGTTGTGCAGGTCCGAAAGGGTATCCAGCAGCGGCTCAAAAATCACCGAAGCGTGCCTGTATTCCAGCCGGCCGCCGTCAATATTGCCCAGAAACTGTTCAAGCGTGATAGATTCTATATATTCCAAAACGGCATAAATAGTGTTGTTTTGCTCGAAAATATCCAGCACGGGGACAATCCCGCCCGTGTTCTTTCTGCCGCGCAGAACTGTGTACATATCTGAAAAATCTATTTTCAGCGTCTTGAACTGGGACAGGCTTTCGCCGTACGGCACAAGGGCGTTGCCGGAGCTTCTGCTCGCCATGGAAAAGGGCATAAATTCACGTATCCAGACTTTGCCGCTTTTCTGGCCGTCAAAGCCTATATAGGTAATTCCCTCGCTGTTGGAGGAAATATAATTCCCGACAAGATATCTGTTTTCTGCAAGGGAAGTATTGGGCGGCAGCGCCCTCCAGTCGCGGATGGGGTTTGCGTTGTTAAAACGGCAGTAAGGGCACATCAGGCCGCCGGGCAGTTCCTCCATGCAGTTCATACAGCGCTTTATTTTTTTTTCAGCCATTTTTATCTCCCTTTTTGAAACTCATATAAACTCGTCTTCATTTTCCCAGTTGTGCCAGACGTTCTGAACGTCGTCGCTGTCTTCCAGCGCCTCCAGAAGCCTGATCATTTTCTGCGCCGACTCCGCGTCGCTGATAGCGGCGTATGTAGAGGGCAATTGTTCCACTTCCGCCGAAAGGATATTATATCCCGCTTCTTCCAGCGCTTCCCGCACGCTTCGCAAATCCGAAGGTTCCGCCGTGATTTCGGCAATGTCCTCCTCATCGGCGGAAAAATCCGAAGCCCCGGCCTCTATTGCGTCCTCCATCAGCTTATCTTCGTCTGTGCCTTCTCTTGAGACGATAATAACGCCTTTTTCCTGGAACATGAACGACACGCAGCCGCTTGTGCCCAAATTGCCGCCGAACTTGTCAAAATAGTGCCGGACATCCCCGGCCGTCCGGTTGCGGTTGTCGGTCAGCGATTCAACGATTACCGCCACGCCGCTGGGTCCATAGCCTTCGTATATAACGCTTTCATAGTTGGACTTGCTGTCGCCGCCCAGCGCTTTTTTGATTACCCTGTCGATATTATCCCTGGGGACGTTGTTCACCCTTGCTTTTGTGATTAAATCGCGCAATTTACCGTTGACGCCGGGGTCGCCGCCGCTTTCCTGGACGGCCATTGTGATTTCGCGGCTCATTTTAGTAAAAATTTTCGCTCTCTGAGCATCGGTTTCGCCTTTTTTTCTTTTAATAGTACTCCATTTGGAATGCCCTGACATAAGTTTCGCCCCTTCATATCAATTATGCTCCATTTATTTTAGCATATACTTATCGCGGAAACAAGCGCGGATATGCAAAAAATTAGATCCCCGGCCAGTCCGGGGATCTAATTTGAAAATTAAAAAAGCCCGTCAAGTTCCAAACCCACCGGGCAGTGGTCGGAACCCAGTATATCAGAATAAATACAGGCGCCGCGCAAGTTCCAGCGAAGGCTCTCAGAAACGCAGAAATAGTCGATTCTCCATCCGACGTTTCTGTCGCGGCTCTTTGTGCGGTAGCTCCACCAGGTGTAAGCTTCGCGCTTCTCCGGGTAAAAATGCCTGTAGCTGTCGATAAATCCGGCGGCCAGCAGTTCCGAGAATTTGCCGCGCTCCTCATCGGTGAAGCCTGCGTTATGGCGGTTCGCGGCGGGGTTCGTCAGGTCGATTTCTTTGTGCGCAACGTTTAAATCCCCGCACATAACCACGGGCTTTTTTTTATTTAATTCCAGCAGGTACCTGAGAAAGTCGCTTTCCCATCTGACGCGATAATCAAGCCTTTGCAGCTCGTTCTGCGAATTCGGCGCGTACGCCGTCACAAGATAAAACTTCCCGTATTCAAGGCAGATAACGCGGCCTTCGTGGTCGTGATACTCTACGCCTATGCCATAAGAGGCCCCGAGCGGTTCAATTTTCGCAAAGATTGCCGTCCCGGAATAGCCTTTCTTTTCTGCATAGTTCCAATATTGAAAATAGCCTTCGGGCGCAAAATCGTGCTGGCCTTCCTGAAGCTTTGTTTCCTGAAGACAGAAAAAGTCCGCGTCAAGCCTCTTGAAATCCGCGTCAAAATTTTTCTTGAGAACGGCGCGGAGACCGTTGACGTTCCACGATACAAATCTCATGATTTTTACCTCTTATTTGCCATACAAAAAACGCAGGCTGTCCAAAAAGATTGGAGAGCCTGTATTTTATCGCCTTTTTGGTGGATCTGATGAGACTCGAACTCACGGCCTCTCGGATGCGAACCGAACGCTCTCCCAGCTGAGCTACAGACCCATTCGCGGACTTATTAACTTTATTTTTAATCCGTATTATAGTATACATGATGTTTTAAAAAATTTCAATACCTGCGGAACAAAAAATTTACGGCGAGCGCTCTTTGCGTCCGTGCGCGCGAAACAGTGAGAAAAAACAGACCATTTCCGCGCGCTTGGCTTAAATCCGCATTTTTAACCCGCGTTTACTTCTGTCATATGGTGAATATTTGCGGAAGGGGCAAGATATTTAATTTTCGCGCGATAGATTGCCCTGATGAAAAACAGGCAGCAGGCAAGGCTGACAAACTCCGCAACCGGGAAGGACCACCAGACGCTGGAAAGCTCCCCCGAAAGGGAAAACAGCCACGCCGAGGGCAAAAGGACAAGCAGCTGACGGGCGACGGAGACGCACAGACTGTAAACCCCGTTGCCCAGCGCCTGGAATACGGACACAAGCACTATGCTGAAGCCCGCGAAGCAATAGTGAACGCTGATTATCCGCAGGGCAGTAACCCCGATGTCCAGCATTTCCGGCGAGGGGTTAAACAAACCCAGCAGTTTATCAGGGATAAAATTAAAAAGCGCTATCCCCAAAAGCATAAAACCGGCGGCGTAAACAAGGCTCAGCTTGATTGTTTTTACAATGCGGTCTTTGTGCCTTGCGCCGTAATTATACGAAATAATCGGCACCATGCCGTTGTTGAGACCGAAAACCGGCATGAAAATAAAGCTTTGCAGTTTGAAATAAGCCCCGAAAACCGTCGCCGCCGTGGGAGTGAAATCCAGCAAAATCCGGTTGAAGACATAAACCATCAGCGAGCCGATAGACTGCATGACAATTGCCGGAAGCCCGACCGCGTATATTTGGCCGATAATCTTCCAGTCGGGCTTTAAAAAAGCGTTTTTGACAGAAGCGGGCGAAATTTTGATTTCTTTGTTGACTCTGTGGTTGATATACAGCCCAACGGCGGCGGCGACAATTTCGCCGATAACCGTTGCGATCGCCGCTCCGGCAACTTCCATCCGGGGAAAGCCCAGAAGACCGAAAATCATAATCGGGTCAAGAATCAGGTTGACGACCGCGCCCACAATCTGCGTAATCATAGAATAAACGGTTCTGCCCGTCGAAACCAGAAGGCGCTCGGCCAGAACCTGGTTGAATACCCCAAATGAAAAAATGCATACTATAGAAAGATAATCCCGGCCATAGCTCACAATTTCCGTTATGTCCGTCTGAGAACTGAAAAAAGCTTCCGCGCCGAAAATCCCGATCAATATGAAAACCAGGCTGCCCAGCCAGGACAGAACAAAGCCCGCATTCGCCGTTCTGTTGACAGCGTCATAATCTTTTGCGCCCAGGCTTCGGGACAAAAACGAATTCATCCCGACTCCGGTTCCCACCGCGGCGGCAATCATCAAAATCTGAACCGGGAAAGCCAGAGACACCGCCGTCAGCGCGTTTTCGCTCACCATAGAGACAAAAATGCTGTCGACAATATTATACAGCGCCTGAACTATCATAGAAAGCATTATCGGGACGGACATGGTGATAAGCAGCTTATTGACCGGCATTATCCCCATTTTGTTTTCTGCGGACATAATTTAACGACACTCCTTAATTTATATACCTGTTATTTTGCGTATCTTATATATTTTGCCACTTTTTAAGAGAAATTTCAAGAAGCAATCAATAATTACCAGTACAAGCGCAAATACTATCTAAAAATATATTTGGAGCTGATCATTCATGAAAAATAAATATATGCGCGCTGCCGCCCTTATTCCGGCAGTCGCCGCGCTTCTGGGCGCAAGCTTCGCCGCCGGCGCTTCGCGCATGGCAATGGCGAACGCGCGGGAAGGCGAAAACAAGCCCCCCTATGTCTCCGGGAGCGCTTACTTCACGCTGGAAAACAACAGCTTTAGCGGCTGCGTCAAAGCCGCAGACCCGGAAGGCGGCGCGCTGAGCGTTTATGTCGTCGTACCGCCAAAAAAAGGCCGCGTCGAATTCAACGGCGTCACTTTTGTGTACACCCCCTACACCGGCCAAACCGGGACGGACAGCTTTGTTTTCTGCGCGGCTGACAGTATGGGCGCGCTTTCCCGGGAGGGTACGGCCGAAATAAAAATACAGTCCCCCGGCAAAAGCCGGGAATTCGACGACATGAAAGACAACGCCTATTGCTATTCCGCGTTGAAGGCCAGTGAAAAACAGATTATCAGCGGAGAAAAAATCGGCCGGGCTTTGCTTTTCTATCCGGAGAAACAGGTGAGCGGCGGCGAATTCCTGCTCATGCTTTCCGCCGCCGCCGATTTGAAACCGGAAGACGCAAGCTGCATAAATACAGGTCTTGTCAACGATTCCGGCCTGCGCCTGTGGACAAAGCCCTATATCGACACGGGGCTGAAAAACGGCCTTATCACAGAAAAATATTTCGACTTCGAGGGGATCGTCACCCGCGCCGAAGCCGTCAAAATGGCCGACCGCGCACTCGGTATGGGAGACGTTTCCAAAAGCGCGGTTTATATCCGCGACCTTTCCTCTGTTCCGGAAGACGCGCTGCAAAGCTATCTTAATCTTTCCGCATATGACGTCCTGAATCTCTATGACGGCTGCGCCCACCCCAGCGCGGCGTTGACAAGGGATTTCGCCGCAGACCTGGCGTACCGGATTTACCTGCTTAAGCACTGATTTATATAAAAAAAATTTTTTTAGTTAATTTAAACAAAACGCTTGACAAATATGCAAAACTATAGTATAGTATAGATAACGATGAAGGGGCTTAAATCCCTTCTCAAGAAAGAGGTTGTTTCCAATGTTCTAGGCAAAGCAATGCGAACTTCTGCGGCTTATGTGGGAAGCCGCAAGGGATGTCGGGTAAAACACTTGTGAAAGCGCAAAAGAAGAAAACTTGTTCATTTTACTCTGAGTTTCCAATCACGCGCGCTCGTCTTTCTAAGACAGTGAAAACCCAAGTTAAACGTTAAAATTCAAGCCGGCCTGCTGGCAGTATCTTGATAAGTTCACATATTATAAGCGTGCAGGAAAATGCGTATGGCGGCAGTAACCGCCCTGCGGGTATATCAGTGTTGCAGATAAAAACACTTGATACAAAAGCAGGTTCCGGCAATGATAGTTTTATACCTCTAACAGGAGGGAAACGCTGAATAAGCTCAACTTGTATCATTGCCCAAAAAGAGACAGCGCCCCCATAGATTGACTATCAGGCTGTATGTCTGCAAAAGTAGAAAAACGATGTTCGGGTCAGAGAGTATGGGCTGGCTGTTCTTTTGGCAAACAGGATTATATTATTATTGTTTTATGCGCTTGAAAAGCGCGGTAAAGACTGGCACATTTTGATATATAAAGCGAACAAGTGATTGCTCGACTCCATTTCCGTTGCAATCCCCCGAATAAAAAGCGAAGCGCTTTCTGTGTAAAGAAACAGGAGGCGCTTCGCTTTTTTTGCTTTGCAAAGCGGATCTCCCTATTGTAATGCGCGGATTATACTGATATAATAATAATCCGAACAAAATCAAAGCGAGGTGCAAATCTTTGAAAAAAGCGGTCACAAACAAAGCCGTTATCGCAATCGCTGTTGTTTATACAGTTTTTTCCGTGGTGTCCTTTTTGTATAATTTGCTTAGTCACAACATGGAAGCGCTGCTGTACAGCATTGCCGCCCCGTTTTTGCTTTTTATACCGCTGCTGGCGTACAGGCTTTTCCGGCTTGCGCCCGTGCCGGAGCTGACTGTTGCTGTGATTGCTTTCTGTTTTTTTGCGTATCTGATCGGCATTGCTTTTGCCGTATACAGAAAAAACTTTTGGTACGATAAAGTTATTCACGGCTTTGCGGGGGCGTTTTTTGCGCTTGTTGGCATGGCGGCGTTTTATTATCTCAAGGCGGATAAAAAAATAGAATGGGAGAGAGACAGACGCATTCTGGAGTGGTTTTCCTTTGCGTTTTCATTGCTTATCGGCGTTTTCTGGGAAATTTTTGAATTCGCCGCCTGGAAGATTACCGGAATAGACACTCAGCACGTTTTGGCGACAGGCGTGGACGACACAATGCTGGATTTGATTGCCTGCTTTGGCGGCTCTTTGTTTATCGCTTTCTGTATAAACAGAAGCTTCAGACAAGAGAAATTTAACCTGCCTTTAAAATTGTTTGAGAGTTTTTACATAAAAAACATGAATGCCGGTTATCTTGCCGGAACGGGGGAGGCGGGAGGCGATGTCTCTGAATGAAGCGCTTGCGGACAGCATGGCGGAGTTTATATGCCGGCTTAGCAAACGCCTTTCGGACGATGTTCTGGACAGGCTGAAAGAAATGGCCGAAGCCGAGAGAAATCCCGCCGGACGGGAAATTTACGCTTCTATGTTCAGGAATCTGGAAGCGGCGGAAAGGCTGAACCGCCCGGTTTGCCAGGATACGGGGCTGCCCATGTTTTTTATAAAGGCCGGAACGCGTTTTCCTTATTTGGATGACGTTCAGGATTCTTTTACAGAAGCTGTGAGACGCGCGACGGCAGCTGCGCCCCTGCGGCCCAACGCGGTTGAAATTTTCGGCGGCAACACCGGGAATAACATCGCGGAGAAAATCCCGTGGTTTGAGTGGGAACTTGCGCCAAAATCAGACTCGCTGGAAGCGGCGGTTTATATGTCCGGCGGCGGGTGTTCCCTGCCCGGGCGGGCGCGGGTGCTTATGCCTTCGGAAGGTCTGGAAGGCGTCGCCGCTTTTGTTTTGGATACGATTGTGGAATTCGGCGCGAACGCCTGCCCGCCGCTTGTTGTTGGGGTTGGGGCGGGCGCTTCGGCGGAGATTGCCGCCCTGCTCTCAAAAAAAGCCTTACTGCGCAGGATTGGTTCCCGAAACCCCGATCCGAAAGCCGCCGGGTTTGAGCGCCTTCTTGAAAAAGCGGTGTCCGGGCTTGGCATGGGCGCGCAGGGTCTTCCGGGCAGCGCAGCGGTCATGGCGGTTCATATGGAGTTTTCGGCGCGGCACACGGCGACGCTTGCGGCGGGGATTTCTTTCGGCTGCTGGTCGCACAGGCGCGGGCGCCTGATATATAACGCAAAATTGGAACCCAGCGGCGGAAATTAAATTCCGACGCTGGGTTTTTATATACGGCGCCAAAAAATATTTATTAAAATCTCCTGTGTTTTATGGCACGTAGTTAAATTCAAAGTCGTAAATGCTCACCAGGTCGCCTTCCTGCACCCCTTTTTCTTCCAGATCGGCGATTATCCCGGAATTCACCAGTACCCGCTGGAAATACTGCAGGGATTCGTAATCGTCCATGTTGCAGGAATTCATCACCCGCAAAAGCCAGGGCGCGTCCACAAGATAAACGTCGCCGTGTTTTTCTATGCTGAATTCCCGCCCGGCTGAAGCTTCCGGAAGCTCGGGCGCGTCCGGCTCGTATTCCGCGATAGGCGGCAAAGCCGGGAGAATACGGGCAATCTCGTTTTTCAAATCCTGCACGCCCTTTTGAGTGACGGCGGAAATCTCGAAAAATATATAGCCCAGATTTTCGGCATAATCCCGCAGAGCTTCCACGTTCCGCCAGTCCGCCAGGTCGCCCTTGTTTCCCACCACTATCTGAAGCCGCCCGGCAAGCTCCGGATTGAACTTTTTCAGCTCAAAATTAATTTTCTCGAAGTCTTCAATGGGGTCGCGGCCTTCCGAGCCGGAGACGTCCACAATATGCAGAATCATGCGGCAGCGCTCAACGTGGCGCAGAAACTCCCGCCCAAGGCCAAGCCCTTCCGACGCGCCCTCAATCAGGCCGGGAATGTCGGCCATGACGTAAGAAAATTCGTCCGAGACGCGCACGACACCCAAAACCGGCGAAAGAGTCGTGAAGTGATAATTGGCAATTTCCGGCTTCGCGTTGCTCACAACGGAGATGAGCGTTGATTTGCCGACGTTTGGGAAACCAACCAGGCCGACGTCCGCCAAAAGCTTTAATTCCAGAAGCAGTTCCAGCTTTTCGCCGGGGTTGCCGGGCTTTGCAAAGCGCGGAATCTGGCGCGTGGGGCTTGCGAAATGAGAATTTCCCCAGCCGCCGTTACCGCCCTTCGCGATAAGCACGGGTTCGCTCTGGCTGGACATGTCCGCGATAAGCCGCCCGCTGCCTGCGTCGCGGACAAGCGTTCCGCGCGGAACGCCGATAATCAAATCCCCGCCGCTTTTGCCGGAGCAGCGCCGGCCCATGCCGGGGCTGCCGTCGGGGGCGGCGTAGTTGCGCCTGTATTTGAAATTAATCAAAGTCGACATATTTTTATCGACGGCAAGATAAACGCCGCCGCCCCTGCCGCCGTCGCCGCCGTCGGGTCCGCCCGCCGCGACGTATTTTTCCCGGCGGAAAGAAACGGCGCCGTCGCCGCCTTTGCCGGATGAAACCGTGATTTTTGCCTTGTCTATGAACATTGTTTACCCTCGCTTTTAATCTTCTTCTTTAGTCCAGAGCTTTGACAAGCCGTTTGAAATGCTCGCCGCGGGCCTCAAAATTTTTGTACATGTCGAAGCTTGCGCAGGCGGGCGAAAGGCTCACAATATCCCCCGGCCGGGCGATTTCGCGCGCAATTTTGACGCATTCGCCGGTGCTGGCCGCGCGGTGAATTTTCAGCGCGGAGGGGTCAAATCCCGCCGCCGAAGTCACCGCCTGATAAATTTTGTCAGCCGCCGCGCCGATCAGAATCAGCGCTTTGACCTTCTTGATAATTTCCGGCGCAAGGGACTCAAACGGGATTTTCTTGTCATAGCCCCCGGCAATCAGGATTATTTTCTGTTTGAACGAGTTCAGGCCGGCGACGACGCGGGCCGGGCTGGTCGCGATGGCGTCGTTGTACCATTGAACGCCGTCCAGTTCGCGAATAAACTCAATTCTGTGCGCAACGCCGCCGAACTCCCGCGCGACCTTGCGCATAACAGAAATCTCAACCAATCCCCAGACCGCGCTTATAGCCGCCAGATAATTCTCGGCGTTGTGCATTCCCGGGATTTTTATATCGTCCATGTGGAAGAGCCGGGTTTTTTCGCCGCTTTCGCCGAAACAGAGAAAACCTTCCCCATCAAGAAACGCGCCGCGCTCCGGGATAGTCTTTCTTGAAAAAGTATATATTCTGCACAAAATATCATCTTTAAAACTATAAGTAATATTATTGTCTTCGTTCAGGACAGCTTTGGAAAACGCGCTCTGGTGAAGATAAATATTGCGCTTTGCGTCAATATATTCCTGCATATCTTTGTGCATGTCGAGATGGTTCGGCGAAACGTTCGTCACGATTGCGATATCCGGCGAACGTCTCATGCTGATGAGCTGAAAGCTGGAAAGCTCCGCAACGGCAAAATCGCCGCTTTGGATTTCTTCTATTATGGGCAGAAGCGCCCGGCCGATATTTCCGCCGAGACGGACGGTTTTCCCGGCGGCCTTCAGCATTTCGGAGATAAGCGTAGTCGTGGTGGTTTTGCCGTCGCTGCCGGTTACGCCGATAATCGGACAGGGGCAAAGGTCAAAAAAAGTTTCCATCTCGCTGGTGACGATTTTGCCGCGCCGCCTGGCTTCGGTCAGTTCCGGGGTATAAAAGCGCAGGCCGGGCGTTCTGTAAATTATATCAGCGTCAAGGTGTGAAAGATAATCCGCGCCGAGATGGAGCGTCACGCCCTGGGCTTCAAGATCGGCGGCTTCCTCAAAATTTTCGCGCGGGCGTCTGTCGCAGACGCTGACTTTTGCGCCGCGCACAGTAAAAAAGGCCGCCAAATCCCTGTGCGACACCCCGAAACCGATCAGGCAGACGCTTTTTCCTTTGATATTTTCAAAAAATCTTGCTAATTTCCCGTTTGGCATGATGTTTGCTCCTTGATTAATTTATGATAATTTTATGTTTAATGCATGAACTCTTTATAAACTATTCGCCGCGAACGCATACCAGCCGTTTTCCTCCAAAGCGTCGCACAGCGCAAAGCCCTGTTCTTCCAGCGCGGCGCGCACTTCGGCTTCCCGCAGGCGGATAATCCCGGAGCAGATAAACAGCCCTCGCGCTTTAAAAAACGGTTTAACCTGCCCGCTCAGCTTTATTACGGCGTCCGCCGCGATATTCGCGCAGATTATGTCATAGCTTCCTCTGACGGCCCCGGTTAAGTCCGATTCGGCGAATTCGGTTTTGTCCAGTGTATTGTTCAAAACAGAATTCTCTTTTGCGACTTTCACTGCCAGCGGGTCAATATCGCAGCCGAAAGCGCTTTCCGCGCCCAGCAAGACGCCGGTCACCGCAAGAATCCCGCTCCCGCAGCCTATATCAAGTATATCGCAGCCCGGATATTGCGGGACATATTTTTCAAGCAGGCGCATACAGAGCCGGGTTGTTTCGTGCGCGCCTGTTCCAAAGGCCATGCCGGGGTCAAGATTTACTATTACTTCGCCGCCCTGTTTATTATAGCTTTCCCAGGTGGGCGCCACAACAAGATTTTCGCCTATTTTCAGCGGATGAAAATATTTCTTCCATGAATTGGCATAGTCTTCCTCGTCCACCAGGCCGCGCGCAACGCTGTGGGGGATTTTTTCCGAACTAAGGCGTTCCTCAAGAAAAGACAGGGCTTCGGCAAGGTTTTTGTCCTCCTGTATATACACATGAATCAGGGCTGTGCTTTTGTCTTTTTTTAACAAATCCTCATCAATAAGTTCCGGCGGCAGTCCGCGGGCGATTGCGTCCAGGTCAGAGTAATCCTCTATGTAAATCCCATAGGGCACAAGCATTTGGCAAATGCCGGATACAGTCTCCAGATTCCCCACTGAAACGCTGATAATAAGCTCGTTATATTTCATTTTCAGAACCCTTTCGATTTTTTAGTTTGCGGCGGCAGCCCGCCGCCGTCAATGCACGATCTTGTATTTCTTTGATTTTTTCTTCTGATTGTTTCTTTCCAGAAGCCTGTCTTCAAGCGCGCGCGCAGTTTTTTCCAGAAACGCGAATATCCGTATACTTACATAAATCAGCGGCCCATAGAAAAACACGTTTCGGCTGATAATCATATCCAGAGAGAAAAATTGCCGGAACAGGATAAACACAAGCACAAACGCCGCCGCCAGAGCAATAATAGTATACTTGATTAATTTTGTGACAGGCCGCCCTACTCTTGTTAACAGCACTACCCCGACCGCGCCGGTCAGCAGCACATTCATGGTGGAGGTCTGTATTTCCGGAAGCGCAAAAGCCAGGCTTACGCACTGCACCGCCAGAATATTAAAAACTACTGTCAGCGCGGCGGGAATCGCGTTCTCCAGCACATTGGGTATAAATTTCCCCCTGGGCTTTTCGTAATTTCCCCGAAGCGCGAACAGGAACGACGGCACACCCACAATCAGAATATTTATCGGCGTCATCTGTATGGGGCTGAAGGGGTACTGAAACGGTAAAAACGCGTAAATCAGCGAAAGCAGCGCCGAGTATATCGTCTTCACAAGATACATGGAGGCCACTGTTTCTATATTGTTGATTACCCTGCGCCCCTCGCGCAGGACTTTTATCATGGACGAGAAATCCGAGCTCATCAGAACAAAATCGCTCGCGCCCCGGGCGGCGTCGCTGCCGTTTATCATGGCGACGCTGCAATCAGCTTCTTTCATGGCCAAAACGTCGTTCACGCCGTCGCCGGTCATGCAGGCGGTGTGGCCGTTTTGTTTGAGCGCAAGAATAAGCCCGCGCTTTTGCACCGGCGAAACCCGCCCGAAAACCGTGAATTCTTCCACTATTTTGGAAAAATCGTCCGTTTCGCCATACTCGCTCATGTCTATATAATTCTGCGAGCCTTCTATTTCGGCCTTTTTCGCAGCTGCGCTCACAGTGAGCGGGTCGTCCCCGGAAATGACTTTCAGCGTTAAGCCCTCGTCTTTAAAAAATTTGAAAGTGCCGGCGGCCTCACGGCGCACCGTATCGCTGAGCAGAACAAGCGCCATAGGCAGCCAGTCCCCCGGAAGCTCCCCGTCTTTAGATATAGCCCCGCCGGACTTCGCAAGGCAGAGAACGCGCTGCCCCATTGCGGCGCGTTCTCCGGCCGCTTTCAGGCAGTCCTGCCCGCCTTCGGGGAAAATATATTTCGGCGCGCCAAGAACGACGCTGCCGCGCCCGTCAAAGCTTACCGCGCTGAGTTTCCGCGCCGACGAAAACGGGAGCTTTTCCGTCGCTTTCCAGGAAATATCTCTGCTGGAGAAAACTCTGCGCAATGCGGAAGCGGTCGCGTTTGTGTCATGCACAGCCGCCAGGAGTTCGGCCAGTGCCTGTGCGCACTCGTCCTGCGAAAAAGCGCCGCAGGGAATAAGTTCCTCAAAGCTCAAAGCGCCGTCGGTAATGGTGCCGGTTTTGTCAAGGCATAACACGTCTGTCCGGGCCAGCGTCTCAATGCTGGGCAGCGACTGCACAAGCGCCTTGTTCTGCGAAAGCTTGAGCGCCCCAACAGTCAGCGTTACCCCGGTGAGCAGGACAAGCCCCTCCGGTATCATACCCAGCATTGCCGCCGCCGAGCCAAGCACCGAAGCGTCTAAATCCCTGCTTTGAGTAAACTGCATGTAGAACAGCAGCGCGCCCAGCGGGAAAATCGCCAGCGTCAGCGCCCGGATAATCGTATTCAGCGTCCGCATAAGCGGGGTTTGGGGCTTTTTTTCTTTTTTGGCGGCCACAGTCAGGCTTGTGGCATAATTATCCGCCCCGACGGAAAGCACCCGGGCATAAGCCCGTCCTGCCGTGATAAAGCTGCCGGAAAGCACTTTGTCGCCTTCTTTTTTGGGAACCCTGTCCGCTTCGCCCGTCAGCAAAGACTCGTCGACCTCCAGCCCTTCCGGGGAAAGCGCCACTGAATCCGCGCATACCTGATTTCCTGTGGAGAGCAGGACAATATCGTCCAAAACAAGCTCTTCCTGATGGATTTCCATTTGCTTTCCATCGCGAATGACTTTAATTTTTGCCTTTGAAAGAATCGCCAGCTTGTCAAGCGCTTTTTTTGAGCGCAGCTCCTGAAATATCCCCATTGCGGCGCTGCAAACGGCTATTCCGAAAAAAAGAGCGTTTTTAGCCACTTCCCAGGAGCGCAAATTAACTGCCACAGTCAGAATAGCCGCCGCAATCAGGAAGTTAATCAGGTTGAATGGCGTCAGTATATTGCTCCAGACAATAGCGCCGACGCTTTTTGTCAGGTTATCAGGCTGTATGTTGCAGGCCCCGGCGGCGCGGCGCAGCCGAACCTCCTCGCTGGTCAGACCGGAGCTTATGTCCGGTTTAAGGCGCGGCAAATCGGCATATATTTTTTTTACTTCTTTTTTCTTTATCAAGCAAGCGCCCCTCTTTCCTCTTATGACTCCGCCTTTATATTATTATACAACAAGCCGCGGGATAAATCATGAAATAAGTATTTATTTTTTTACTCGGCCAAGAAGTATATAAACTATAGCGGCGGGTCATCCGGCGGTCAGATGCCTATACCTGAAGCCAGCACAGCAAACAGCGAAACAGTACAAGTATCTTCTGATTCCATAGAGGAAATCCTTATTATCACTGGCGTTTGCTTTATATTAAGTTTGATTGCGAGCGGCTTGCTTTCACAGCCTATCTCAGATGCTTTGTTGTCAGGGCTTGCAAACACCGCAACCGAGCCTGTCGATATATCTGTCAGCCTGCTGAATGCACTGCAAATATTCGGTGTGGCAATGCTCTTTGCGTCCGTCGCGGGGATTATCTCTGTCAGCAATATAGCAAAATACGAACCTATCAAGATTTTTGATGGAACTAAATTAAGTAGGTGAAAATGTGAAATGCTTAGAGCTTGCAGATGTATCCTACCGCTACGAGGGGAGTACGGAATATGTCCTAAAAAACATCAGCGCCGCATTTGAGAGCGGCAAGGTCTATACGGTTATTGGGGAATCCGGCGCGGGCAAATCCACTCTGCTGTCCTTGATTTCCGGTTTGGACGTGTGCGAGATTATTGTTCGTGCGGTTGACAGAAACGCCATTGCTGCCGCTTGCGATGCTGTTATAAACGCTAACATCCTGCCGGTTATTGACGAAACCCCTGTAGCGACAACAAACTATTCCGCCAGCAGTTTAGAAGATCAAAGCGAACATGGCAGACTGCACGGCGAGTATCTTCAAGGTTTGCTCGACAATGGAGAAACAGAAGAGATTAACGCAGACATAATACCTGTAAACGTACTATACAGGCTTGCGCTTTTCATCAGCATGGCAACCACAAAAAGAATACTTGTTGCGGAAAACGTGTTGGCGGCAATCAACCCTATCATTTCGATATTGCTTTGTATGCTTAACCACTCGCCGCCGTTCATTACGATAAAGCCCTGCGAGATAAACAAACAAATGTTATTCATTACAATACCAACAAGGAACGGGGCCAGCCAGTAGCCAATTACCAGCTTGTCACGGGATACTGCACTCACAAGGAAACTGTCCAATCGGTTATCGCTGCTGTCTTGTACCATGATTGTAAGCACGTTAAGCGGAACCAAGATACAGTTAATCATCAATACCCCTGCCATTGATGTTGTGTCAACCAACCAACGTATATGCGAAAAGTCCATTCCTTTTACTCCGGCATATACATCCATCATGCCCTTTGCCATATAGTCACCGAGAAATAGGCTGATAAGGACAATAAACAATAGCATATAGACAAACGAAAATAGAATAGATAGAGGATTTTTGAGGTAGAGCTTCATTGTCCTGCCGGTCAAAACACTTATTTCTCTCATTTCGGCACCTCCGTGTGGCCTGTTACAGCCAAGAATACATCGTCCATGCTTCCTTTTATCAACTCAAAATCAAGGAAGTCATTTAGACTGTTCACAATTTTCAAGGCTTCATGGCTGCTCTCAACAGGGAGTGCTAAATAGTCGGTCTTTAGCTTTGGGGAATACCCCATAGCTTTCAGCTTTTCCATACCGCTCGACAAATCATCAAAGCGCAGTTTTAGGGTATCTTTTCCGTATTGGCTTTTCAGCGCGTCCGGCGTTCCCTCGGCGCATATTTTGCCCCTTTCCAATATGATTACATTATCAGCTGCTGCCGCTTCTTCCATATAATGTGTTGTGAGGAAAACCGTCATGCCCTGCCGGTTCTGCATATCCCGTATAAGTTTCCAAATCGTTGTGCGTGTTTGCGGGTCAAGGCCGGTTGTCGGCTCATCCAATATAAGGATTTCGGGTCTGCCTAAAATAGCACGGGTGATTTCACATTTGCGCTTTTGCCCTCCTGACAGCTTTCCAAATGGGCGTTTCCAAATATCTGAAAGCTCAAATACATCACGCAATTCATACATGCGGCTACTCAATTCATCACCATGCAATCCTTGAAATCGCGCCCGTGTAGTCAGATTATCCTCAACGGTCAACAAATCATCTAAAACATTGTTTTGAAAAACCACACCCAAGCGGTTCCTAACCTTTGCAGCTTCCTTGTCTGTATCAAATCCATCAACAATAATACTGCCGGAAGTTTTCGGAAGCAGCGTACAAATCATGCTGATAGTAGTGGATTTTCCCGCGCTGTTCGTACCGAGAAACGCAAATAGTTCTCCTTGCTTTACTGCGAAACTGATGTTATTTACAGCAAGCAACTTGTCAAATTGCTTTGACAGATTTCTTATTTCTATGATGTTTTGCATTTCATCACCAACCTTTCCACCTACATCTTAATGCATTACGTTACGTTATTAGCAAGTGTTTTTTCATAAAAATTTCCGGGGTCATCGTTGCCCCGGAATTTGGTCTTGTTTCCTTTTTCTATTTTTGTTTTTGACGATAGATTTTTACAGCTTCATCTAAAAACGGTTCTGCTTTTTCAATAAGTTCTCGCTCGGCAGAGCTCCACATATCCCGCCTGCTATCAACTGCTAAATAGGCTTGTTCGTGTTCGTCTTTTCCTCCTGTAGCCTTTTGCTCCATCTCAGCCCATTCTGTTGCCAGCTTTTGTGCTATTGTTTCACCGGGCATTATTCCGGCTTCACAAAACGCTGCCGCTTTTATAGATAAGCGTTTCCAAGTATTGTAGAAATCCATCACATCATCAAATGCTTGAAAATGCTCCTTAAAAACATCTATCTGTTCTTCTGTAAATTCATAGTCTGCCCAAATGGAAATATCAACTGCTCCAAGCGATTGCATAAAAGTTGCCAACAGCGTCCACGGTGGCGTTTTTCCGACACCGATAATCTCTTGACTGGCTTCGATGGCAGCAATACTATTTTGAATACTATAAACTTGATTGTAGAGTAAGGTTTTTTGCAAAGACAGCAGTTCGTTTGCATTTTCGCCTATTTCTGTGTCAAGCAGTCGCTCTTTAATCTGTTCAAGCGAAAACCCCAAGCCACGATAAAAAACAACGTGTTCCAGTTTCACCATATCGCTTTCTGTATAGAAGCGGCGGCCTCCCTCCGTGCGGCCTGACGCGGGCAGCACTCCGATGTTATCATAGTGCTGCAACGTTCGTATGGTAAGCCCCGATATTTTTGCCGCTTCACCTGTGCTTATTTGTTTTTCGCCCATTTCATCACCTCTGCTCTTATATTAACATATTACGCAACGTAATGTAAAGCATAACTGTATGATATGAAAAAGTCCTCTATGTAATTTATTGTATCGTTTAGCTTTCCTCATAGGAATTGTAGAATGACATAGGGTGATATAACTATGTCAAAAGACAAAAGCAAATATGACTTTAAGGCTATGGGACAAGCCATAAAGGAAGCCCGAATAAAAAAGGGCTGGATGCGGGAACAGTTAGCGCAAGAAGTTGACCTTGCGCCCCGTTACATTATGTCCCTTGAAAACAAAGGCCAGCACCCAAGTTTTCAGGTGTTTGTTGACCTTATGACGCTGTTCAATATCTCGGTAGACCAATTTCTTTATCCCGATGGGGAAAACGAAAAATCTACGCGCCGCCGCCAGCTTGACGCTACTCTTGATGGGCTGGGTGAAAAAGACTATATCGTAATGGAAGCCACGGCAAAGGGATTGAAAGAAGCAAGGGAAGCGGGGGAATAAATATAGTTATTTCGATTGAAA
>JAITEB010000036.1 GCA_031282245.1 Oscillospiraceae bacterium
GTCCCCCTGCGCTTTAATCCCAATTTCGGGGGGTGGTTTACACGTTTTGATTTTTAGTCGGTGTTCCAATCCCCCTCATGGGGTGGGGTGCCCAAAGGGCGGGGTGGTTGGCACACGCAGAATTCACTCAGTGGTTGGCACACGCAGAATTCACTCAGTGGTTGGCACACGCAGAATTCACTCAGTGATGTGCGTTCAAAAGTGGTCGGCGTTCGCAGAGTATAACCCGCGGCTTGCATTTTCTAATCCCGCGGCTTTATTTTTTTTTCCATAGAGACGCTTGTCCCCTTGCCCGGCGTCGAGCGAACTTTGATTTTATCCATAAAAGTCTGCATAAGAGCAAAGCCAAGCCCCGCGCGTTCATCTCCGGGGGCGCTGGTGTACATCGGCTGCATGGCCAAGGCAATGTCAGGTATGCCGACGCCCGTGTCGCGCACCTTTATGCGCAGAAGCCCGCCTTCGGCGATGGCGGCGCTTATGTACACAGCGCCGATTTTCCCCCTGTAGGCGTGCACAATGCAGTTTGTGACGGCCTCTGACACAGCGGTTTTAATATCGGACATTTCGTCCAGAGTGGGGTCAAGCTGGGCGGCGAAGGCCGCGACGGCCACCCTTGCGAAAGCCTCGTTGCAGGACTTGCCGGGGAACTTTATATTAATTTCGTTTATATTTTTCATGTTATTTGGCCACACTCCCGTTGTCAATCACAGCAAGGCGGTCAAGCCCCGCAAGCCTCATCACCTTCCTGAGCTGAGCGGAAACGTTTGAAACCCGGATTTCTCCGCCAAGCATCTGCATTAACCTGTAGCGCCCCATAATCAGCCCTATGCCGGAGCTGTCCATAAAAGTCACATCTTTGAAATCCAGGATAAGCAGTTTTGGCTTCATCCTCTCAAGGCTTGCGTCGATTTCCTCGCGCATTTCTTTTGCGGAATGGTGGTCAAGGTCTCCGATTATGTACGCTGTGACGACTTCTCCCGCTGACTGAACCCTAATTGCCATTTTTTCACAACCCCTTTTAGTTATTATAATTATTTCCTGCTTTGTCAATATAATACGCGCTGTTTCCGAAAAGATATTAAAACTTGTTTGTTTTTTGCTTTATTAATTTTAGCAAAATATACCAATAAAATCGGTCGAAAAACATTGCCAAAGACTTTTTATTTTATAAAAACACTCTGGAACTACTGTTTGTATTTTTTGAAAAAAATTATAAAAACCCCTTTACAAGACTATAACTTTCAGATATTATATACATAATACTTATATTCTAAAGGAGGATTTGTTAATGCAAGAATACATCGCTTTCTGGAAAAACTATGTAAATTTCCAGGATCGCACAAACGTAAAAGGCTTTTGGATGGCTGTTCTGTTCAATTGCCTGGCTTCTGTCGCCCTTAGCCTGCTTATAGTCCTTACTACCGGCAGCGACGGCAGCCCTCTGTCATGGCTGGGCGGCGCTTATTCTCTTGCCGTTCTTATACCCGGTTTGGCGATAACGGTTCGCCGCCTGCGCGATTCCGGCAAGCGATGGACATATCTCTTTATGGGACTGATTCCCATTGCCGGGCCTATTCTGCTGATTGTCGCATACTGCGCGCCTTCCTATCCTCCTGACGGAATCCCTACTGTATAATAAGTCTTGAATTAATCAGCAAAAAAATCCCCTGATTTCCGGGGGATTTTTATTATAATTAAATTAATTAAACAACGTCGCTGGGATTAAACAATTTCCCGAAAGTCTTGAATATGATTTTTATATCAAGCCAGACGCTCCAGTGGTCTATATAATAAGTGTCCATTTTGACGACTTCTTCAAAGTCGGTAATTTTATTGCGGCCGCTGGTCTGCCATATCCCGGTAAGCCCCGGCTTTACGCTCATTCTGCGCCAGTGATGCGCCTGATATTTTCCAACTTCGTCCATTGTAGGAGGGCGCGTACCCACAAGGCTCATTGTGCCGAAAAGAATATTAAAAAACTGGGGAAGCTCATCAATGCTGTATTTTCTGATGAATTTTCCCACTTTTGTGATTCTGGGGTCGTCGCTGACTTTGAACATAAAGCCGCCTTTGACGTTGTTTTGTTCCATAAGCTTTTTTTTCAGCGTTTCGGCGTCCGCGCGCATGCTCCGGAACTTGTATATTTTAAACACGCGTCCATTCATGCCTATTCTGGACTGCATGAACAGCACGGGGCCTTTGGAGTCAAGCTTTATCGCGGCTGCCGTTATCAGCATGATTGGGGCTGTAATAACAATACCCACAAGGCTGACGATTATGTCCAGCGTGCGTTTTAATAGGCGCTTGGCCGGGTTCAGGCATATCCTGTGATATTTGATAACTGTGTGGCCGCCAAGAGCGCCGGAGTAGCTGTAAAGCCCTTCCCGCGCCGGCGCGCTTACTACGTTGCTGACCGAAACGCCCATCAACGCGCATATTTCAAAATATTTTTTGAAAAGACTGTTTTTGTTGTCCCGGTTGATAAAAAAAACTTCGTCTATAGCGTACTTGTGCAAAAGCCCTTCAAGGTCGCCAAGGCTTCCCAAAAAAGCGCAGCCGGGGGTCTGGCTTTCCTCCGGGCATATAAAGCCGACGACATGCATTTCCAGATTGCTGCTTCCAATATCGTCCTTCAGCCGTTCCGCGCTGTCCGCGCTGCCCACGATGAGCGCCCGGGGGGTATAAAGCGAATCTTTTTTTAAAAGCCTGCGGGAAACTACAGCGCTCAATATGTAAAAAATATAGCCCGTTTCTAAATAAATAAAAATCCTGAGAAAACTTATGCCGCCGCTTTCCGGCATGGTTCCGAAAAAAAAGCAGCACAGTGAAAGGGCAAGCATAAACGTCTTGGAAACTTCCGTTATCAGTCCGCCTGCCGGATAAGCGGCGGAGACTTTGTAAAGACCCTTGCATATATTAATCAAAATGTACAGCGTTTCGAATATTGCGAAGACGAAAACATAGATTTTTTCAGAAGCGGCATTCATCAAAGCTCCGGTCAGCCAAAAGGCGGCGGATAAGAAAATTCCCACAAAGCAGTCACTGGTAAGATACAAATAATTTATATCCGCATTTTTGCTGTAGGTATTCAATTTTCTGCTTCTCTCCTCTTATAGTTATAATGCTTGACGATATATTTTACGACCTCCTTTTTATTTTATAAAAAGCGAATTATATAAGCGTTTATTAATATATTTTGCCGTTATATTAATATTACAAGCTTTATTTTATAATATTATACTGAAAAAATCAAGTATTTTTATAAATTTATATTTATCGCCGTTTTTTCGGACAAAAAAAAGAAAACCCCAAAACCCGCCAGTGCAAAACGGAGAATTTTAGGATTTTTATGCATACTTTTAAACGTAAACGCAAGCCAAAACCAGCATGTACTTATGCGTTTTTCATCTTCTCAAAGCAATTGCTGCAATAAACGGGACGGTCTTCCCGCGGACGGAATGGAATGCGCGCCTCGCCGCCGCAGTTCGCGCATGTCGCCGTAAAATACTCTCTTTCCGGCTTCTGAACGTTTTTCCTTGCGTTCCGGCAGGATTTGCACCGCTGCGGTTCGTTCTCAAAGCCCCGCTCCTGATAAAACGCCTGCTCGCCTGCCGTAAAGATAAACTCGTTCCCGCAATCTTTACAGATCAATGCTCTGTCTTCAAACATGAAAACTTTACCTCGCTTTTGGTTATAAATTATTTTTTTTAGCCCACCGGAACCGGGGGGCAATATTTGATACATTTTGTTTTCCTGCTTTTATTTTTGCCAGCTAAAGCAGGAAAATAAAATATAAAAAACCGAAAATAAGAGAGAATATCCGGGGGGTACGAATTAAAAGACGAGGCGGGCTTTGTGAAGCGGGCACGAATATAATTCATAATAAATTCATCATACAGGATTAAATTATTGCTGTCAATAAAAATATTTTAGGTAATTTTGGCTATTTTGTCCAGTTTTGAAGGGGCTTGCATATAAAAACTTTTTCGTAAAGCTTTTCAAGTTCTGTTTTACAGCTCAAAGCATTTTTTTCGCTGTAAAACAGGCCATATACCGCCGTTCCGCTCCCGCTCATCAGCGAACCCGCCGCCTCAAACGCCGAAAATCGCCGCTTTATCTCAAATATTTCCGGAATATCAAGTATTCCCTCAAAGTCGTTGCTTAAATTTTCCGCCGCGCCTTTTAAGTCCCCGCGCTCCAAAGCGCACAGCGCCGCGCCGCTCAAAGTCCGGTTCCGCTTCTGCGGCAAAGCGTCGAACAAAGCGTACGCCTTTCCCGTGTCAGAGCCGAAAGACGGCTTTACTATCACTATGTGGCAATCCGGCAGGGGCGGGACTTCTTCCAGTTCTTCCCCCCTGCCGCGAACCAGCCGGGCAGGGCCGGAAAGACAAAAAGGCACATCCGAGCCTGTTTCGGCTGCGATTTTGAGAAGCTCGCCGCCAGGCAGGGCCGTTCCCGCCAGAACGTCAAAAGCTTTGAGACAAGCTGCGGCGTCGGCGCTGCCCCCCGCAAGCCCGGCTTGTATCGGAATTTTTTTGTCTATATGTATTTCAAGGCCGAAGCTTTTCCCAGTGTGACTGAAAAAATTTTCGGCGGCTTTTGCGCAGATATTGCGTCCGTCCTGGGGCACGCCTTCACAGGGGCAAAATATTTCGACCCCGCTACCGGCTTTTTTCTCAATCGTGAGAGTGTCGAAAAGACTGACCTGCTGCATAAGGCTTTCTATATTGTGATAAAAATCGCCCCGTTTGCCGGTGATAAAAAGCGTCAGATTTATTTTGGCCGGCGCTTTTATAACTATCTTGTTCACATTTGGCATGAAGATCATCCCCGCAAAAATTAAAAAAAATTCATGCTCTTTTAAAATGCCGGCTGACCTGCGGCTTTTGCAGGTCAGCCGGCGCACGCATAAATATTAAAATAAATTATTCGACCGAAACAGTCCCGTCTTTTGCAACGCTGACTTTCATTCCGCTTTTGACATAATCCAGAAATTCGTCCCCCAGCGTGTCGACTGTGGGCATTGAATTGACGGACCATACCCCGGCAAGAATCGCGCCGGCGGCGGCAAGCGAGTCGATCGGCTTTGAAAAAAGCAGGCAGGCGGGCTGCTGGCCCAGTTCTGCGGCGCAGAAAAGCACCATGCCCCCGGTGGTAGAGCCGATTGTCTGCGGCAGGCAGAGCGCCTTCCCAGCCATAGGCTTGCCATAGAGATCCGCATTATTCTGATCGGAGCATTTCGCGGTCTTGTCGCCGAACATAAGGGCCTTCTGGAAGCTCGCAAGCGTGTTGAAGCCCGCTTTTGTGACGGCGGCTTCGGCCGTAACCTCGCCGGCGACGACGACGCGCCCTTTAAAAGTTTTCATCTATATCGCCTCCCCGGATATTTTCGCCAAGATCTCCGCGTCTGTCAAATACTTCGCGCTTGTATAAGTTCGCAGCTTGTTAGAGTTGGTGATAACCGGCATTTTTCCGCACAGCGGGTTGTTCATGTACATCAGCGGGCAGATATAGCTGAGCGCGACGCCCAAACGCCGGAGCCGCTCGGCCTGCGGCGTTTTCTCAAATTCTCTTATAACTTTTGGGGCGGCTGTGAAAACCACCGGGATCGCAACAGAACTGCGCCCGGCTTTATCAAGCGCGGCGGAAAGCTTTTGCGTCCAGTCGATAAGCTGCGCCTGTGAAAGGTGAGGGCAGCCGATAAACGCCAGCTTTGGCTTTGCGCCCGGGTCTTTCCAAATGCAGGGATAGCCCGCCTTCACGCGTTCCAGTTCCGCGTCGTCTATCACATAAGTCTTTGCGCCCGGCAGAATCAAGCCCTCGCCGAGCGTTTTGGCCTCCGGTGTGAGATTCTCGACGTGATAAAGCCCGACGGCGCCGTTGCTGGCGCTTGCCGCGCCCATGTCTTTGAGATAGTCGCGGGCGGCCTGGTCAAGCCGGACGCCCAGCCATTTGTCAAGGCCTTTGATATAGGGAACGTCCTCCATGACTTTCATGCCGATAGCGCTGCCCAAAATCTGGGCTTCCGGCTTTTTGCTTGTCCTGACTTCGACTATCCAAGGAGCTTTACGGCCTTCGTCGGTGAGCAGCCCAAAATATGGCACAGCTCCGGCTATGCTTCCAAAAAGCTCTATAATGCCAGAGTTCCGATTGCAGCGCGCGCCGAGGACGCTGTTCGCGTAAACAACCGCGCTGCTCTCCGCCCAGGAGAGAACTTCTCCGGGCTGGGGGATGTTTCCCGCTTCGTCCATATAACAGGTGCAGCTATATGAATCCGCGTCAAAAATTCCAAGCTTTTCAAGCTGGGCGTTATATTCGCCCTGCTTTGAGTACATCACTTTAAAAAATATATTCTGCAGAAAATTTGCGGGCACGTTCTTGTCAAGCGGCTGAGGATCGACGGTAAACTTCTGCTGGGAAATCGCGCCGCCCTGTATTAATTTATCCATAAGGGCATAAACGGGCTTCATGACCGAAAGGCCGAAGCTTGTCACCAGATGCCCGTAGCGACTTGTGACGGGAACCATTTTTTCCGCGCCGAAAGCTTCGCCGTACATCACGAGCGTTTTCATGACCTTTGCGAAGGTTTCGCCTTTTTCGCCGTTTAGAATAGCCTCTTGTTCCGGACTTAATTTCATTGGCATATTAAATCCTGTCTCCCTTTCCTGAGTTTTTTGCGGAAATTGCGCATGTGGACGGGCGAACGCGGTCAGGCTTTATTATAGCGTTATCGCAAGCCTGTAGGCGGATTTTGTGGCCTGCCAGACAAGTCCGCTTGCAAAGCTGTCGCCGATGTTGTGAATCTCCGGCGCGGCGTGTTCTTTCTGGGCCTCAAAGAAAAGCGCGTCGTCGGGGCTTCCGCCCGTGGCGATGACAAACAGCTCCGCGTCGAATTTAATTTCCCGCTCTTCAATTTTGAGCGCGGGTTCAAGCGGATTGTGGATATTTTCCGGAAGAATCGGATGCCAGGTTATATATGGGTCCGGGACGGTTTTTGAAACGTTTTTCAGCACCTTTACGGCTCCGTCCTCAAATCCGGTCACTTTTGTGCAGTTGTGAAGCTCAACGCCCGCCGCCTGCAGATAGTGAATCAAGTGCCCTCTGTTGGCCGTGCAGACGTGGTTCATGATATATTTGTCCATCTCGACGACTTTCACATCAAGACCTTTTTCGTATCTCAGCCAATACGCAGTCTCGCAGCCGACCATACCGCCACCGACGACGACGGCTTTTTTCGCCCCGACGATAAGTTTTTCATCGCCCAGCAAATCGGAAGCGCGGACAGCTTTCACCTTGTCAACGCCCGGGAAAGGCGGGATTTTCTCTATAGTTCCCAGCGCAAATACAATGCCGTCATAGTTTTTCGCTTTGAGCGTCTCTGTGTCGGCCGCCGTATTCAGCAGAACTTTCAGGCCGTTTTTCTCTTCGGTTTCTTTTACGAGATTCTCAAGATAAGCCCTGTAGTTTGCGATTTCATACTTGATTTTTGGGACGCCGCCGGGAACAAGCCGCCCGCCGAGCCTCCCGGTTTTTTCGTAGAGGGTGACTTTGTGCCCGCGCTTTGCGGCAATGACGGCAGCAATGATTCCCGCGGGGCCGCCGCCGACGACGGCGATTCTCTTCGGTTTTGCGACTATCGTCAGCTTGGAAGGGAAAATATGTTCAAAGCCCGAACGCGGGTTAACTGCGCACTGCGGGTGGCCGCCCTCGACAAACTCGTTGATGCAGGCCTCCTGACAGCCTATGCAGGGGCGGATATGGGCGATTTCGCCCTTATAGGCCTTGTTGCACCATTCCGGATCGGCCAGAAGCGGCCTGCCCAGCATAACCATGTCGCAGTCGCCCTCGCGCAGGGCGCGTTCGGCCAGATCCGGGTAGCCAAGTTTGCCGACGCCCACAACAGGTACTTCGATTCCGGCGTTTGATTGAATTTTATTCGCTTTAAAATAATCTTTGACGATTTTGCTGACTTCCAGGAAGCAGCCCGGCGGCATGGACGCGGGCGGATGCGGCAGCCACCAGTTGTCATAGCTGCCCAGGTCGACGTCAAAAATATCCACTCCGGCGCTGACCAGGTTTTTCATGTACTCCAGCGTCATGTCAATCGTGCGGCCGTTGGTGAATTTTTTTAGAGAAGTATTTTTTATGTTCTCGCCGTAGGTTTCGTTGAGCGCAAGAGACAGATCAATCCTGTACATAATCGGATAATCCGCGCCGACGCGCCGACGCATTTCGGTCACGCAGTCAATGCCGAAAGCCTGCCAGTCCGCATATCGCCCTAATTTGCGCCGGTTATAGGCGGGGTTGGTCATCTGTTCAAGCAGATAGCCCTCATGACCGTGGAGATAAACGCCGTCCATCCCGAAATGCTTTGCGTCCGCCGCGCCCTGCCCCATGTTTTTCACGATAGATTTAAGCTTGCCGCCGCTCATGCGGACGCTGGGCACCTGCGGCATGTAAAAATTCGGGTTGGTAGAAGCCGATTGCGGCAGCTTTAATTTTGTCAGAAGACACTGCGGGTTGCCGACACGGCCGAGACCGGGGGTCAGCTGAAGAAAAATTTTTGCGCCGTGAACGTGAACGCCCTGCGCCAAATCCCGCCAGCCCGCGATAACTGTGCGGCTTCTGTCCGCGCGTGGAAAATAACTCAAATCCCCCAATTCCGAGATAGTGTTGTCCTCTTTGTGGCTGACCGGGACAAGGCCGGTGGTGATGAGTCCGGTGCCGCCCTTTGCCCGCTCAATAAAATATTCAAGCATTTTATCATTTGGGCGGCCTGTTTCCTCGCACATGCTGATGTTGCCCATAGGCGCCATCACAATGCGGTTTTTGACTGTGAGCCGGTTGATTCTTATCGGCGAGAAAATCGCGTCATAGGGATAAAGTTTTCCGCCCATGGATGCGCCGGAGAAAGCCCCTTCCCGGTCGAACCAGTTTCCAAAGCTGTCAACCCAGGCCTGAACTCTTGGGTCTCTTTTAAGATCCATAGTTTTTGTTCTCCCTCTTCCAGTATTTAGCACAAATTTGCTTCATGCTTTTGTAAAAATATTATAGCACTTATACAAATACTTTTCAAGTTATTTTGCTGATTAAGCAAGAATTGCGTAAAATTATTCCGCAATTCGCCGGATGGCGGCTTGAACATGCAGGTAGGACAGAAACAGCAATAATGCTTCACTTAACAAAAACGGGAATGGGTTTCACTGGGACCATTGGGCCCCAAATTCGCGCGAACTTTTCTTCGATTACCGCGAGCAGATTAATCAGCGCGGCCTTACAGATATTTAGCATGCGGATAAATATTTCCTGTTAATTCGCCTAAGTTTTGTCGCGGATGTGTGCAGTTTCGCAGGCGCTTGATATTTTCCCGGAAATTTCTGACAGAATTAGAAATATTGTCATAGAAAACCGCGATTTTGAGCCGCTGATAAAGACCTACGACAGGCCAGGTGCGCTGGTTTACCTTGATCCCGCCTTATTACAGGGCCGAGGAAGTGTGAAGAACGTAATAATCTCTAATTGTGGTATTATTGTGATACTGCAAATTTCTTGCAAGAAAGTTAAAAAGAAAAGCGCATCACTAATGGCTTAGTGATGCGCTTTTTCTGTGGAGCGGGTTACGAGGCTCGAACTCGCTACCTCCACCTTGGCAAGGTGGCGCTCTACCGGATGAGCTAAACCCGCAATACAAGTGGAAGAAAACTCACAACTTCCACTATCTGTTCAACAAGTGGTGCCTCCGGACGGAATCGAACCATCGACACGAGGATTTTCAGTCCTCTGCTCTACCGACTGAGCTACAGAGGCACATATAAAATATAATAAAACATGGCGACCCAAATGGGGCTCGAACCCACGACCTCTAGCGTGACAGGCTAGCGCTCTAACCAGCTGAGCTATTGGGCCAAAAAATATTGGTGGGAACAACAGGGCTCGAACCTGTGACCCCTTGCTTGTAAGGCAAGTGCTCTCCCAGCTGAGCTATGCTCCCCTGTGATGCTGGAAACTTTCTAACGTTTGCGTCTCTTCAAAGCGTCTGAATGATATTATACAACAGCTCCGCCAAAAAATCAAGTGCAAATTTTATTTTTAGTCTGGAATATTTTGCAAGACAAGCCGGCGGCGCCGGCCTCAACGCAGTAAATTAGCTCTGTGGATATCGACGCCAGCTATAAAGGCGGGACTGACCCTCTGACGCTGAGATTGAATTTTTTATTCTACCGCTGCGTAAACTAATTACCGGCGGCAAGACGGGACTGTACCAGCCTGGATATCATGATGCAATTGTTTTATGACGGAATTTAACAATTGCGGTTTTTATTATTGTCTGATATAATTAAACATATAAAGTCACGAAACAGGCATATTTTTTGTAACATTATGCCATAAAGTACAGGTTAAATATATTTTATAAGGGTATTTTCAGACCTGAACAGGCAAGGAGATAAGAAATGGCTTATCGGATTTTAATTGCGGATGATGAAAATAAAATAATTGAACTGATCAGAAAATTGGGTCACTGGGATGAACTGGGCATTGAAATCGCCGCGATTTGCAATAACGGCGAGGAAGCGCTGAATCGTATCAGGGAATTAAAGCCGGATATCGTTCTGACCGATGTCAAGATGCCGGTCTGCGGAGGTATCCAGCTGATTGAAAAAACAATAGAAGCCGGAATATCCGCTCATTTTATAGTTCTGAGCGGTTACAGGCACTTTGAGTACGCCAGAAGCGCCATACAATTAGGGGTAGTGGACTACCTGCTTAAACCGCTTGACGAGGTTCAGCTGAACAGAACGCTGGAGAAAACATGCAGAATGATTGACGCCGGCAGACAGCGCGACCTGGGCAGCAAACAGCTGGAGGACTATAAAAAGCAGGATCAGCGGCAGGCGCGGATGAGATTTTTGGAAGTTCTGGCTAAAGGCGGGCTTGCGGAAACGGAGCTTCCAAAATCAAACGAGGAATGCAACGCCTGTTATAAAACCGATTTTGAATTTGAGCTGTACCGCTGCGTTTACCTTACGACGAATCTGGACAGTCTGCTGGGCGACGGAGAGTCGCTGTTCAGCGAAAAAATTCAGGAAAGCCTTGACGAACTGTTTGCTTTAAACTACCGTTATCTGGCTTTTACGCAAAGAAAGGGCATTCTGCTGATAATCAACTATGGCAGAGAAAAGCGCGGCGATGTTAAGCAGGCGATTTCCGCTTTGTATTACAGCCTGAAAAATCTAACGGAAATATACGGAAACTTTTTGCTGAATATAGGGGTTAGCTTGGAGAAAGACCGTGTGAATAAACTGGGGCAGGCTTTTGAAGAAGCGAATGTCGCCGAGTGGGGCAGGCTGATTCTGATGGGCGACAAAGTGCTGGAGTATGACGTTCTCAAAAGCCTGCCCCGCTTTGAACCGGCGGATATGCTGAGCGCGGAGCAGGAAGCCGCGCTCAGCGGCTATATCAAGTTTTTTCAGACGGAAGCCGCCGGCCGGAGTTTTGCCGGATTGTCCAAAAACGCCGCCCAATATAACGATTTCTATCCGGGGGATATGCGGCGCTTTATGGATTATCTTGAGGCTCTTTTGTTCTCTGTCCACGCAAGCGATCTTTCTGGCGAAGAACTTATGGCCGTCAGGAGCGAGTTGAGCTTCAGGTATAAAAAGGCAAGAAATTTTCAGGAAGTTATTAAAGAGTTTTATCTTTATCTGGAAGAATGGCTGAATATTAAGCTGAGACTGATTCAGGGGGGTAAAAACAAGCCTGTCGACGCGGCGAAAAAATATATAGAAGCGCATTATCCGGAGCCGTTGTCGCTGGAAATAGTCGCCGACCAAATTCATCTGTCGCCAAGCTATTTCAGCAAGCTTTTCAAACTGGAAACAGGAAAGGGCTTTTCAGAGTATCTGGCCGGAAGGCGAATAGAAAAATCAAAGGAACTGCTGCTGGCCTCCGACGATTCCATCAGGCGCATCGCTTCGGCAGTTGGCTGCCAGGACGACAAATATTTTTCCAAACTGTTTAAAAAACAGGTGGGAATTAAGCCGAGCGAATATAAAAGGCTGTATACGGGGCGCGCCAAATGAAACGTATATTATTTCTGCAGGCATTCGGCGTGTTGATTTTATTATCCGCGGCGCTGTGCTTTTTTCTTGGTCTGGATATTGTCGTCTGGGTTTGCCTGGGATTACTGTTGATTTTTCTGGCGGTTTTGACGGCGCTGACCTGGAGAAATTTAAAAATTATGGACTTTCTTGTCGGCCAGGCCCGGAAGCGGGAACCCAAATTGCCGGAAAACCCGCCGGCCGGAGCAAAACCGGACATGATTCTGTTTGTAAACCAGATTAACCCCCATTTTCTTTACAATACGCTGGACAGCATACGCGGACAGGCGCTGTCGTGCGATCAGCATGAGATCGCGCTTATGACGGAAAAGCTGTCGCGTTTTTTCCGTTATTGCGTCAGCAGCCGCGGGGATATTGTCAAACTGTCGGAGGAAATAAAAAACGTCCAGGACTATTTCAGTATACAGCAGTATCGTTTTGGGGAGCGGATACGCCTTCATCTTGAACTTGAAGACAGCGAACTGCTCAAGTATTATATTCCAAAGCTGACCTTGCAGCCAATTGTGGAAAACGCTATTTCCCATGGCATTGAAGAATACAGCGGCAAAGGCGATGTATGGGTCAAACTCGGAGCCACAGAGAAGGATCTTTTTATCCATGTTATTGATAACGGCGGCGGAATGCCCGCGTCGCAGCTGCGGCGGATCAGGGAGAGGCTTTTGGGCGGCTGGGCCGATGCAAATCCCGACAGCGATAAGCATTCCGGCATTGCCGTTCAGAACGTCAACGCAAGAATACAGCTTTGTTTCGGTTCCCCTTATGGGCTGAGATACCGTTCCATGCCCGGAGAGGGAACAGACGTCGAAATCGTGATGCCGCTGGTCGATGATTTCTCAAGGGTCAGCCTTGAAAACAGATTGAGGAATATAAACGTATGAAAGAAATTATCAGACTGCATAACGCAAGCTGTAATACGGGAATGGGGCGCGTTCTCTCCGGCTACAGCCTTGCCGTCTTCGCGGGCGAAATTGTTTGTGTGATGGGAATATCCGGCAGCGGGAAGTCCGCGCTTGAAAAGACGCTGACCGGGGAAACGGCGCTGAGCGGCGGGCTGCTTTACGTCCACGGGGAGGAGTGCCCTGCACACAGTCCGGCCAACGCGTTCAGCAAAGGCATTTATTCTATTGGCATGAGGAATTCCATGGCGGCCAATTTGAGCGTCGCGGACAATCTGGAAGCAATCCGGCCGGTCAAAAATCCTTTCCGGGTTTATCACCGGAAAAAGGCATATCTTGCCGCGGCCGAAACACTAAGAGAATATCAAATCAGCGGCACGCCGGACAGACAGGTCGACAGCCTTTCTTTTCTGGAAGGACAGATTCTCTCCGTTGCGAAGGCGGTTAAAAGCGGCGCGAGGCTTGTGATCATCAACTGCGTCCACGACGTTTACAACGCCCGTGAAGCTGTGGAACTCGGCAGACAGATCTGTCGGCTGAAGTCCGCCGGAGTTTCTTTTCTGGTTATCAGCGAAAGACCGAATCCGCTTTTTGATATAGCGGACAGGGTGCAGATCATCCACAAGGGAAGCGACCTTTATCAATGGGAGGGCGGTATCTTCAACCGGAGCCGCTACAACAGCCGCTGGGGACAGGCGGCGAGGCGCAGGGAAAAGGCGTCCTGCGGCAATAAAGTCAAAGCTCTCTGTCTTCTGGATATAGACTGGAATTCAAGGGCCACGATTCACTCCTGCCTGAAAACGCTCAGAGAAAATAACAAGCGGATTTGGAACGAGTATCTGGCTTTCTCCCTGCCGGAAAGAGATTCTTTTTATGACGGGAAAACAGCCATTGTTCCCTGTGACAGCGCGGGCAGATTGCTGAAAAATATGTCCGTAGAGGACAATTTGATTATCTGTATTCCCGGGCGCGCGGGGAAGACTAAGCTAAGAATCATACATTCCGGGATGAAGCGTTTGCTTCTGCGGGAATTTCACGCTTTGCTGGGCCTGGATGCCCAGGTCACACGCGTAAGCCAATTGACGGAAGTTCAGAAAAAAATACTGTCTATTTACCGGCTGGAGTTGGATAAACCCGATACTATTGTATTAGAAAGCCCGTTTTGGGGGATGGATGAAAGAGAAATCGGGCAGCTGACCGGCTATCTTGCCGATTTAGGACAAAAAAGAGTGAAACTGCTTATATATTCTAAAGATTGGGAAGATATTGAAGATTTTTGCGGCCCTGTGATTATTACCCGCGCGGGAAAAAACGCAAGGATTGTCTGACTGTCAAAACTAAATAAAAAATCCCGGACAATTCTCAAAAAAAAACACCAAACGGACAAAATATTCTACTGCAATGCCTTGAGAATTTTGCTAGAATAAGCGTACCAAATTTGAAGGGAGAATATTTTTTTTGAAACGTATATTATCTTTTGCGCTTGTTTTGTCGCTGGTTTTTTCACTGGCGTCATGCGGCGCAGCTTCGGATAACAGCAGCGCGCCTGTGCAGAGCGCCACCGCCAGCGAGGCCGCGAGCGCCGGGCAGGCGGCAACAGCCGTAAGACCGACGCAGGGCAATGGCAAAATAGGTTTTTCCACTATAACATTGGGCAGTGAGTTTTTTTCCAGTATGGACGCCGCGGTGCATAACAGGCTTGAAGCCGGGGGCTACGAAGTGATTACGATTTCCTGCGAGGCAAACGCCGCGCAGCAGGTATCCGACATAGAAAACTTGATCACAATGAACTGCGAGGCCATTTTCTTCTTTGCCGTGGATCCCAACGCCCTCACGGACGTTTTGAAAAAAGGCCGTAAGGCGGGCATCAAGATGTATGGCATTGCTTGTACGATTGATGACCTGGAAGCTTATGATAAAATTATTAATACTGACCAGTACGCCTCCGGAGTCGGCGCCGCCGAGATGGCGGCCTCATGGGTAGACGCCACTTTCCCGGATGCGGCGGACGGCTCAATCGAAACGGCGCTCATCGTAAATACTTCCACAGTTGACAGCAACAAGCGCTCAGACGGTGAGAGAACTGTCGCGGAACTGTCGCCTAAAATCAAAGTCGTGGCGGAATATGACCTTGCCGGCGCGTCAGACAGCAATATCAAGGCTCAGGAATACGCCGAGATTATGCAAAGCCAGTACCCCAATCTGAAGTGCGTCGTCACCTATGGCACAGACGCCTCGCTGGGCATCAACGAAGCTTTCATGAGAAACGCCGGCCTGAACCGCTCCGAGTTCGCCGTCTTCGGCGTGGATACCAACGAAGTGATCTATAAGGGGATCAAGTCGTCCATAACGGACGAGAGCCTTATCCGCGGAACGGTAAGTTTGGGAGACGATCTTTCTATTGATGTCTGGGAATGCCTGATTGACGCGGATCTGGAATACATGGATGAGAGCAGGTCGATTTTTAAGCCGGTTAAGCTCATTACTACGGAAAATATCGGCAACTATGTAAGTTAATCAATACGTATGAGGTTCCGCGGGTTTTCTGGAAGCAGCGATCCCGCAGAATCTTTTTATATGGAGGCTGGCAATGGCGGCGATTCTGGAACTGAAGGGCATAAGAAAAGAATATCCTGGCGTCGTGGCGCTGGACGATTTTTCAATCAGCTTTGAAGAGGGCGAGATTCATTCCATCATGGGAGAAAACGGCGCGGGAAAATCCACTATGATCAAGATTATTACAGGCGCGATTCCGGCGGACTGTGGAAAAGTTATAATAAACGGGCGGGCGTTTGAAAAACTGAACCCCGCTATTTCCAAAGAAAACGGCATTGGGGCGATCTATCAGGAGTTTAATATGATACCTTCCCTGAGCGTCGCGGAAAACATTTTTTTGGGTGACAAGACCGGAAACGCCATTATGCCCGATTTTAAGTTTATGCACAGGCGGGCGGGCGAAATTATGAACGAACTCGGCGTGAATATTGATTCCAGGCGCATGGTCGGGGAATTGACCACCGCGCAGCAGCAGCTGGTGGAAATTGCCAAAGCGATCGGAAAAAAATGCAGGGTATTAATCATGGATGAGCCGTCGGCATCCATCGCTATGGCGGAAGTGGAAAACATGTTCCGCATTGTCAGGCAGCTGAAAGCCTCCGGCGTAACGGTTATTTATATCAGCCACCGCATTGACGAAGTGTTCCAGATATCCGACCGCGTGTCCGTAATGCGGGACGGCAGGTATATCGCCACAAAGCCCATACGGGACGTGACAAAAAAAGAACTGATCGCCATGATGGTTGGCCGCGAGCTGACGGAATCCTTTCCAGGCCGCAGCGCGCCTGCCGGCGAACCTGTTCTTGAAGTGGAAAATCTGAGCGGGAACGGGGATTTTCATATCAGCCTGGAATTGAGAAAGGGCGAAATTCTGGGGCTTGGGGGATTGGTCGGCGCGGGCAGGACGGAACTTGCCAAAATGCTGGCTGGCGACATAAGACCCAGTTCCGGGGAAATCCGTGTAAACGGAAGATCCGTCAGATTCAGGGACAGCTCCCAGGCTATCGAAGCCGGGATCGGACTGGTTCCGGAAGACAGAAAGTTGGAGGGCGTTTTCCTGAATTATACGATAGAGTGGAATATTCCCGTCATGAGCCTGAAATCCATCAGCAAATTCGGCGTTATTGATTTTGCCAAAGCCAAAGCTCTTGCGGAAGAATACTCAAAGCGGCTTATGATCAAAACGCCGTCTTTGCGTCAGCTTGTGCGCAACCTGAGCGGGGGAAACCAGCAGAAAGTGGCCGTGGCGAAAGTTCTTGCGGCGAAAACTAATATTATTATATTTGACGAGCCTACACGCGGCATTGACGTGGGGGCAAAGCAGGAGATATACCGGCTCATGAACGAACTGGCGGAGCAGGGGATGTCCATCATGATGATCTCATCCGAAATGGAGGAGCTTCTTGGCATGAGCGACCGCATTGTGGTTCTGCATGAAGGCAGAGTGAGCGGCGAACTGAAAAAAGAGGAATTCAGCCAGGAACGGGTTCTGGAACTGTCGTCCGGCATATAGGGGTATAATTAAAATGAAACGTTTTTTTGATTTTTGCAGAAGAAATCTGGCTTGGGTTCTGCTGGCGGTCTGCTGCCTGATTTTCTCTCTGTTTTCGGAGAATTTCTTTACAGTGCGCAATATCCTGAATATACTCAACCAGAACGCTTACGTGATGATTGCGGCGTTTGGCATCAGCTTTATCATGATGTCCGGAGAGATGGACCTTTCAATCGGCTATATGATGAGCATGACCGGCGTGCTCAGCGCAATTATGTCAAGCAGGCTTGGGCTGCCGCTTCCGCTTGTGATCGCGCTGACCATTGCTCTGACCGTTTTTATGAGTATTCTGAACACGCTTATAAGCCACATGCTCGGCATTACCAGAATGTTTGTCAGTTTTGGCACAATGACGGTCTATCAGGGCTTGTCTTTTATCATTTCCCAGTCCAAGACAATCAGCGGGCTTAGCGCAGGCTATAAATATATCGGCCAGGGCGCGCTGTTTGGAAGCGGCTTCACATTCGCGCTGCTGCTTACAATAGTTCTTGGCGTCGCGGTCAGCTTCGTCCTGAATAAAACTTATTTTGGGCGCTATGTCTTTGCTCTGGGCGGAAATCCCGACGCGGCAAGGCTGGCCGGAATCAACGTCAGGAAAATACAGATCTATATCGCCGGGGTGGCGGGCGCGTTTTTGGGGATCGCCTCGCTGGTACTGACGGCCAGGGTCGGCTCCGCCGCCGCAACCACCGCTATGGGCACCGAATTTACGGTTATTTCGGGGCTTTTGCTGGGCGGGGTGTCCATTCGCGGCGGCGAGGGAAAAATAAACGGCTGTATAGCCGGCATTCTGCTGATCGGACTGCTTGGAAACGGAATGCAGATGGCCGGTATGAACGTTTACTGGCAGTTTGTGGCCAAAGGCGCGATTATGCTGGCCACCATCGGATTCGACACCTATCAGATGCAGCGCCGCACGGCTCAGCTTAACGCGCGGAAAGAAAGTGCTTAACAAAAGATTGAGGAGGCAATAATATGCTGGAATTTAAAACAGAAAAACTCACTGATCGGGTAACCCGGATTTTCGCGTTTTCGACAGAGCTGGCGTACCTGGTTGAAGGGGACGAAAAAGCGGCGCTGCTGGATACGGGAAGCGGCCTGGGCAGTCTGAAAGAGTGCGTGGAGAGGCTTACTGATAAGCCTCTCGTCGTTCTTCTGACGCACGGGCACGTAGATCATGCGATGGGTGCGGATGAATTCGGCGAAGTCTATATGAACCGGAAGGACGACTATATCTTTGCCGAACACGGCGATATGGCGTTCAGAAAAGAAGGGCTGAACATACTTGCCCCCGGCCTGAAAGTCGGTGACGGCGATATGATACCAACGGCGGACGTCGGCCGCTTTCACGATATGAAGGGCGGGGACAGCTTCGATCTGGGAGGCGTTACGGTTGAGGTGTATGACTGCCCGGGACACACAAGGGGCTCCGTTGTGTTTTTAATCCCGGAGGAGCGCTCTGTTTTGCTGGGGGACGCGTGCAATTATTTTACTTTTATGTTTGGCGGATACTCCACCACGATTACAGAATACGAGAAATCCCTGCAAACGCTGTCGAAAGCGCTTGCGGGCCGGTTCGACACAGTGTATCTTTCCCATGGCGGCGGCAATGCCCATAAAGAAATGATCGAAGACGTGATTGCGGTTTGTGAGGACATCAAAAACGGAAACACCGATGACGTGCCGTTTGAATTTGGCGGAGAAAAAGGTATTATCGCCAAGGCGATACTTCCGGGCGGACAGCGGGCTGACGGAAGAAAAGGCAATATTGTCTATAACAAAACCAGGATCTGACGCTATTGCCGGGCAGCTTGCGGAACAGGTACGTCTCCCGGACTTGGCGCGCCTGTTCCTGCCGTTTGCCGCTGCAGTAAATTCTGTAAATTTAGCCGCGCTGTTTTCAAAAAAATTGTTGACAGAAATAAAAATATCGGTTATGATTAAAAACAGCGGCGGCAGGGTTCAGGCCGTTACAGAAATTTTTCATACAGGGGTATAGCTCAGTTGGTAGAGCATCGGTCTCCAAAACCGAGTGTCGAGAGTTCGAGTCTTTCTGCCCCTGCCAATGCAAAAGCCCCCGGCGCGATTAATGCGCCGGGGGCTGAAAGATCTGACTATTCGTTATCAACAGCGTACATATACTTGATAAGCTCAAGGACTTTGTTGGAATAGCCCCATTCGTTGTCGTACCATGCGACAAGCTTCACAAAAGTATCGCTGAGCGGGATGCCGGCCTTCTCGTCAAAAATAGAAGTTCTCGGATCGGTGAGGAAGTCAGTTGATACAACATCTTCGTCAGTGTAACCGAGAATGCCTTTCAGGTCGCCCTCGGAAGCTTCTTTGAGCTTCGCGCAGATTTCTTTATAGGTGGCGGGCTTCGCAAGGCGGACAGTCAGGTCGACGACAGAAACGTCAAGCGTTGGGACGCGGAAGGACATGCCCGTCAGTTTGCCCTTAAGCTCGGGAATAACAAGCCCGACGGCCTTCGCTGCGCCTGTGCTGGAAGGGATAATATTCCCGGAAGCGGCCCGCCCGCCTCTCCAGTCCTTCTTGGAGGGGCCGTCAACGGTTTTCTGGGTGGCTGTGGTGGAATGAACTGTAGTCATAAGACCTTCGGCAATGCCGAAATTGTCGTTGATAACTTTCGCGAGGGGAGCAAGACAGTTTGTTGTACAGGAAGCGTTTGACACAACAGTCATGTCTTTGCTGTATTTGTCCAGATTGACGCCGCAGACAAAAGTGGGGGTTGCGTCCTTTGCCGGGGCGGAGATGACGACTTTTTTCGCGCCGCCCTTAAGATGCGCGGAGGCCGCTTCTGTGGAAGTGAAAACGCCGGTCGATTCGACGACATAATCGGCGCCGCTTTCGGCCCATTTGATTTCTTCCGGCTTCATTTCGGCATAGACATAAATAGCTTTGCCGTTTACGACAAGTTTGCCGTCCTCAATCGCGACAGTGCCGTCAAAACGTCCGTGAATGCTGTCGTATTTGACCATATATACCATATAGTCAAGGGAAATAAACGGATCGTTTATTGCGACTATATCGTATGCTTCCGGCTGCGAAACGGCGGCGCGGAAAACAAGCCTTCCTATACGCCCGAAGCCGTTAATGCCAATTTTTATTCCCATTTTTTGTTCCTCCTGATATATATTCGGATACTATGCTCATTCTACATCAAAGCACTGTAAAGTACAAGTAGAGGGAAAAATAATTAATCAATTTTTAAAGATGTGCAGTTGCGGCCAAACGTCTGCCGCAGATGAAACACTACTTATGTCCAGTCCAAGATGTTCTGCGCCAGAAACAACTTCGACAGGGTATTCATCTCTCCAGCCTGAAGCGTTTGTTTCCACGCCCGGAAAGACAAGTTTTCCGTTGTTGACTGCCCTTTTCCCTTTGAAAATACAGGGCATAAGCCAGGCTTGATCTTTTTCAAATTGGGGAGATCCCACAGGAATCGTGATTGTCAACTCATCGCCGACCAGTTTGACTTCGGCTTTCCAGCGAATACCTTCGTTGCCGTAATCAAACTCTTCGGCTGTGTTTGATTCCAAATTCCACTCAATAGGTCTGCGACTGCCATTGTTGAAAACTTTCTCTAAAACAACGATATTTGACATGATGTTCCTCCTATACAATTTTGTTTTATTATATATTATACAGCAAAGCTCACCCAAAAACAAGACAAAAGAATTGCACAAAATTTTTTACGTTTTTTGTGCAATCCACTATAATAAAACTAATCCCGTTTATATATTATTTTTTATTGGATTCCCAGTTTTGCCCAGTAAATTTTTTATAAGCCGCATGCAGTTCTATGGCCTTGTCCTCCGGGCAGGTCTGGTTGCAGTGCGCCCACGCGCCTGTCTCGCTGGAGGCGTCGAACTGGCGGTTATCCGCGCTGCGCACGGGCGAAAAAAACTCCACATGGAACCTGAAAAAGCCCATGTCCCCGCTGTTGACGGGCGCGTTGTGCATACACATCATATACGGAAATTTAATATCAAAAAGGCTGTCCAGCATACCCGCCGTGTCCCGCACAGTCCGGGCAAAAAGCGCTTTCTGGTTTTCATCGAACTGAGAAATATATTGCAGATTTTTCCTGGGCATGATGTTCACCGCATAAGGGTAGGGCGAATAAAAAGGCAGATAGACTACAAATTCGCTGTTCTCAAAAATAATGCGCCTGCCATCTGCAAGCTCGGCTTGCAGAACGTCCGCAAAGAGCGAACGCCCGTTTTCCTCAAAATATTCCCGCGCAGACTCAAGCTCCAGCGCGATTTTTTTTGGAATCACAGAATAGCCGTAAATCTGGCCGTGCGGGTGGGGCATGGTCACGCCGATCATTTCGCCGCGGTTCTCGAAAATATAAACGTGCTTGATTTTTTTGTCCGCGCCGATTGCGTTAAAGCGCTCTATCCACAGATCAACCAGTTTTTGAACATGACTGACGGGCAGTTCCGGCAGCGTTATAGTATGGTTCGGCGAATACAAAATAACTTCGCATTTGCCATAACATGGCAGAGTTTTAAAAACAGGCTGCGTCGAAACGTCGTCCGGCTCCGGCGGATCCTGCCGCAGGGAGGGGAAATCGTTGTCGTATTTATAAACGTCGTAGTTATCCGGCACTTTTCCGGAGCCGGGGCAGAACGGGCACCAGTTTTTCGGCATCTGCGGGCGGTTCTGGCGGTTGGAAGCAATCATAATATAATCTTGCGTAAATGGGTCATAACGAAGCTCGGCCATTTTTTGCGTTCTCCTTTTTAAGTCTGATAACGGTCGTTTTGCATATTTTACAGGACGCGCCGTTTGCGTCCGCTCAAAGCCTGTGGCCAACGGGTGAACAGAATTTTCACGCTGCCGTCGATTTTATATTCGCCAAAACCCGCAGGAATAAAAACGCTTTCGCCTTTCTCCAGCGTCACAGCCTGCCCGCCGCCGGAAAGCGTCCCCGCCCCGTCAAGGCAGACAAGAGAATGAAAACTGCTTTTAGCGGCGGAATTTTCAAAAACATCCGCCGTTTTTATTACAGCCGTCTCAAACCATTCGCACGCGCCCAGCGGAGTGATCAACGCGCCGTCCGCGCGCTTTATTTCACGCGGCGCGCCGTATTCTCTCCGGGGCGGCGAAAGCTCTGCGACGTCCAGCGCCTTTTTTATGTGCAATTCGCGGGGCTTGCCGTCCGCGCTTTTGCGCTTGTAGTCATACAGCCGGTAAGTTATATTGGAATTTTGCTGAACCTCCGCCAAAAGAATTCCCGCGCCGATTGCGTGAACTGTGCCCGGTTCAATAAAAAACACGTCCCCGGCCCTGACCGGGACGGCGTTCAGAATTTCTTCAAGACTGCCGTCCGCAGCGCGCCGCTCAACTTCTTCTCTGCTGCTTTTCCTTTTGAAGCCGTAGTATAAAAACGCGCCCGGGTCTGAGTCTATAATATACCATAGTTCGGTTTTTCCATAGGAGATTTCGTGCAGCAGCGCATAAGCGTTATTCGGGTGCACTTGAACCGACAGCTTTTGCTTTGCGTCTATCAGCTTCACAAGCACAGGAAAATGCTTTATATAGCAATGACTTTTGAAGGCCCAGCTCGGGTTTCTGTTCAGACAGGCCGCAAGGCTTTGCCCGGCATAATCGCCCTCTTTTATAAGACTTTCGCCGTCGGGGTGACAGCTTAGAACCCAGCTTTCGGCCATTGGCGAAGCTTCCCCCGGCTGATTTAATTGCGTTTTAAGCCTGTCCCCGCCCCACAGATAGTCTTTAATCGCGGGAATGAGCTTCATAATGCGTCCGGGCATACGCAAGCTCCTTTAAATAAAATCAGAAACGCAGATCCCGCCGTGCGGCCTTATAGAAAGTGTGTAGCATTTTCCCGCGCCCAAAAAAATCTCGATTTTTTCCCTGTATTTTTCAAGAAGCGTTTCCGGAACAAAAACCTGAATAGTGCCGCCGAAGCCGCCGCCGTGGACGCGGCAGGCACCCTCGCCGCCCAGTATGCGTTTTGAAAGAGCAAGCGCGACAGGGACGGCCTGATTCTCCGTTGCGGAAGCCGCGTAGGCGTTTTGCAGATACATATAAGAAGAAAGCCCGGATTCGTTCACAAGCTTTAAAAACTGCGGGAAATCTCCCCGGCGCAGCGCGGCGGCTTCCTCAAGGGCGCGGCGGTTTTCGTCAAAAAAGTGCATCGCCCGCAGAACAGCCCTGTCGCCGTATTTTGGACGCACTTCCGGTATATGTTTATAAAACTCGGTTTCGCTCACTTCACGCAGGACTTTTTTGCCAAAATAAGCCGCCACCGCCCGCATCTCCCGCGTGACCGCCGAATACTCCTCCGAAAGATCCGCGTGACCGCCGCCGCTGTCCACAATGCACAGCCGGTAACCCGAGGCGGCAAAGTCGAAATCAAGCTTATTAATAACGGGCTTGGCGTCGTCTTCAAAATCAATCGCGACAAAGCTTCCCACAGAAGAAGCCGTCTGATCCATCAGGCCGCTGAGTTTGCCGAAATATTCGTTTTCGGCGTACTGGGAAATCTGCGCGATCTCGACGGCGCTTACTGCGCCTTTATTAAACTCCCCGTTCAGGATAGTCCCGACAAGAACTTCGTAGGCCGCCGACGATGAAAGCCCGGAGCCTTTGAGAACCTGCGAAGTCGTATAAGCGTTAAATCCGCCGGTTTTATAGCCCAAAGCGTTAAAGCGGGCGCAAATCCCGCGGACCAGGGAAACTGATTTGTCTATTTCTTCCGTCTTTTTTTCCAGGTCGCCAAGATCGACACGGTCGCCCCTGTAGCCTTCGGATTTTATAAAAACTGTGTTTGCGTCGCACCGGCTTACAACGGCGATAATGTCCAGATTGACGGCGGCGGCGAGCACTCGCCCGTTTTCGTGGTCGGTATGGTTGCCGCCGACTTCGGTGCGCCCGGGAGCGCTGTACAGTGAAACAAGAGAGTCTTCGCCGCAGGAACAGTTCTTCATAAAGCTGTCCAGCGCTTTCAGCCAGCGCCCGGCCTGTTCCGTAAGTTTATGCGGGCCGTACAGACTTGTAAAAATCCGTTCAAAAGCGCCGGAAAGCAGCTTTTTTTTCACTTCGTATATTGAGAGCGCCTGCTTCAAAATAATCATCCTTTTTTTATTTGCGGTTTGCGTTGATATAATAAAACTATATCATTTCCCTGACAGTTTTTCAACAGCTTCATCCTCGCTGCCGACGAAAAACATATGCCGTCCCCTGTTGCTTTCGCGGATAAAAGCTTGCAGCGGCTCGGAAGTATATCCCGAAAAATCGCCGATAATGGCAAATTGTATCCTGAAATTGACAAATTTCTGGGCAACCTCCCCGGCAAGGCCGGTGCTGAGCCTGAAAAAGTCCTCGGCGACGGCCGCCTTGTTGAGGGCGATTTTTCCGACGTTACAACCATAGCTTATCGAAGCCATAAAATCCAGCGCGGACTGCCCGTCCGTTATGACGGGCACATCGCTGCGGACAATTGCAATGCCGTTTTTTATAGTAATATTCATATTTTCTCTTTACCGCCAATTTTAATTATATAAATTATAATAGCATAAAACTTTTTTTGCCGCAATATTAATAAAAAAATTAAAGAAAATAAAGGCAAAAAAATAAAGAAGGCATTTTCCCGGCGCCGCATTGCTTTTTCTGTCGGCAGTGTTTAAAATAATAATATTACCGTTAGAAATTTATCTGCCGGCGAATATGCGGCGGAGAAGTTTTGATAAATAAAAAAATAAACGGGGGATTATTAAAATGGGATTTGAAGAAAAATTCAGCCTGCGCGGAAAAAGCATGATTATTACCGGCGCAAGCAAAGGCATCGGCGCAGGCGTCGCCGGACTGATGGCGGAACTGGGAGTGCGGCTGTATCTTGCGGCGCGCGGCAAAGACGCGCTTGAAGGCGTGTGCGCGGCAATCCGTGAAAAAGGCGGGGAAGCCTGCCCCTATACAGTAGATTTGCGCAATGTTGCGGATATACGCCGCTGCGTCGACAAAATCGCGCGCGACCAGGGGAAAATTGATATTTTATTTAATAACGCGGGAATGGGAAAGCCAATCCCCGCCCTTGATCTGGAAGAAAGCGACTGGGACGAAATGATGGACTTGAACCTCAAGGGGATGTTTTTCTTTTCTCAGGCGGTTGCAAAAAAAATGGCGGCGACAGGCGGCGGGAAAATTATCAACATGAGTTCCCAGGCCAGCGTGGCCGCCATTTCCGGGGAAACGATCTACTGCGCGTCAAAGGCGGGCGTAAACCAGATGACGAAAGTTTTGGCCTACGAATGGGCGGGAAAAAAAATTACAGTGAACGCAATAGGCCCGACTTTTGTTTATACGCCGGGAACCGCGGAGCGGCTGGACGATCCGGCGTTCCGCGCGGAAGTCCTCAAAAATATTCCCCTGGGCAGGGTATGCTCCATGGAGGACGTGGCCGGAACAGTCGCTTTTCTTGCCTCGCCCGCGTCGGACATGCTCACAGGGGATTTTATTCTTATTGACGGCGGGTGGACTATTACCTGATCCATGCTGTGCGCAAAGCTCCGGAAATACGTTTTGAAACGCTTTTCCGGGCTTTTTCTTTCTTTACTTTATACAGACAACTGTGTATAATTTAAATTAATTTTATTATATAACGAGGGATGTCTCTCATGAAGTATATAAAAAGCGCCGCAAACGACAATATAAAATATGCGGCGAAAATCGCCCGCGACAAACGCTTCCGCCGCAGTGAGGGTCTCTTTCTGGCCGAAGGCCGCCGCCTGTGCATGGAAGCCGCGCAGTATTCCGCCGGAATCCGCCAGAGCTTTGTCTCCGAGGAATCCGCTGGAAAATTTTCTGCGGAATTGGTCACACTTCAGGCAAAATCCGCCGAGCTGTATTTGGTTCCGGAGCATGTGCTTAAAAAAATTTCTGACGAAGAAAACCCCCAGGGTTTTATAACTTTGTGCAAAACCCTTGACAATTCGTTTTCAGCGGATAAAATAGATAGCAACGGCAAATATACCGCGCTGGAAAATATTTCGGATCCCGGCAACGTCGGGACGATCATGCGCGCGGCCGAAGCTTTCGGGATAAGCGCGCTTGTTTTGTGCGGGAACTGCGCGGACATCTATTCCCCAAAGGCGGCGCGCTCCTGCATGGGGGCGATCTTTCGGCTCCCCGTTTATTTTGCGGAGAGCGCGGAGGCAATTGCGGTCTTTAAAAAGCTTGGCGTGAAATGCTGGGCGGCGGCGCTTTCCGGTGAGGCGCTCCCGCTTTCGCAGACAAGGCTTTCGTCCCCCGCCGCGGTATTTATCGGGAGCGAGGCTCACGGCCTTATGAGGGAAACCGCCGCCGCCTGCGACGCTTCCGTCATGATTGACATGCCCGGGCGGGCGGAATCGCTCAACGCGGCTGTGGCGGCCTCTATTCTGATGTGGGAAATGCGCGGGTGAAAAATTTTGGCCGATTTTCCGGAGGAAATTTATTATATATGGCTTGCGAAAGCTCTTGGCGCGGGCAGCCGATTTGCGGCGGAGGTTCTTCGGCGCCATACTGATGTGCGCGAGTTTTACGCTTCCCTTCCGGGCGCGCTCAAAGAATTCGACGCCTGCACGGAATCAATCAAAAAGCGCCTGCTTTCAACAAAGCTGGACAGCGCAGCCGAAATTTTCAAACAGTGCGGGAAAGCCGGCTGCCGGCTTATCACTTGCCGCCAGAGCTCTTATCCGGAAAGATTGCTGAATATACAGGATTTCCCGCCGGTTCTGTACGCAAAGGGGAATTTTGAGAAATTAGCGGAGCTGAACGCGCGCCCGGCAATAGCTGTCGTCGGGACGCGCAAGCCTTCGCCCTATGCGGAAAGCGCGGCGCGCTTTATCTCTTATGATCTGGCGAGGGCAGGCTTTGCTGTGCTGAGCGGCCTGGCCGCCGGGATAGATTTTGCCGCCCACGCCGAGTGTATGCGGGCAAAAGGGCTGACCGCCGCCTTTGCGGGCTGCGGCGTGGATATAGATTACCCGAAGCCCAATAACATCCTGCGCTCTGAAATCGAAAAGCGCGGGATAATTCTAAGCGAGTTCCCGCCGGGAACCCCGCCAATGAAGGGCAATTTCCCCGTCCGCAACAGGCTGCTTTCCGGAGCGGCCGTCGGGGTTCTGGTCGTCGAGGGCGGCCTCCGGAGCGGTTCTCTGATCACGGCGGCTCATGCGGTTTTGCAGGACAGGGACGTTTTCGCTCTGCCCGGTGATATTTTCGACAGCCGTTCCGAAGGAGCTTTCTGGCTGATACAGGACGGAGCCGCGCCGGTGATGTCCGCGCTGGATATTGTCATACACTATCTGGACGCTTACCCTGACCGGCTCACTGCCGAAAACATCCGGCCAAACTTTTTCAGCCCGGCTCTAAGAAAAAATCCGCCGGACGTTAAAATAATTAAGCCCGAAATCAGAAAGAACAACAGCGTAATGCCAAAAAATAAAGAGGTCCGGCCGGGCAGCAATAAAGGCGGCGGCGCTCAGGTTCTTTCCGCGGCGGCAAAAGCCCCGCCGGATCCCGGCGTGTTGTCCGCTAACGCGCAAAAAATCTTATCCCTTATGGGTGCGGAGCCTGCCCACGCCGACGAGCTTCAGGAGTCAAGCGGCCTTTCGCCGACGGAACTGCTGGCCGCTATGACCGAACTGGAACTTGAGGGCTTTGCCGAAAACCAGCCGGGGCGGATGTATCTGCGGCTGACATAGGGGCGGGCGGCGTTCGCCCGCATGCGCGAAGTCCTGGACGTAAACGCAAAAACCTGTACGAGCCTGCGGAAGGCGCGTCTCTGCATACAAAACGCCAAACATCTTGAAAGGATATTAGCATGAAGAATCTTGTAATAGTCGAATCTCCGGCAAAAGCAAAAACTATAAAAAAATATTTGGGAAAAAATTACGACGTTGTGGCTTCCATGGGGCATGTCCGCGATTTGCCCAAAAGCAGGCTTGGAATTGATATAGCAAATAATTTTGAGCCGCATTATATCAACATGCGCGACAAATCGCAAATAATAAAAAACCTGAAAACCGAAGCCAAAGGCAAAGATAAAATCTATCTTGCGACGGACCCCGACCGGGAGGGCGAAGCTATTGCCTGGCATTTGGCGCATATTTTTAACATAAAGCTCGACGACCCCGTGCGCGTCACTTTTAACGAAATCACAAAAACGGGCGTGAAAAACGGCATGGCGAATCCCCGCAAAATCGACGCCGATCTGGTGAACGCCCAGCAGGCCCGGCGCGTGCTTGACAGGCTTGTGGGCTATCAGCTAAGCCCCTTTTTGTGGAGAAAAGTGGGCAAAGGTCTTTCCGCCGGGCGCGTTCAGTCTGTCGCTGTGAAATTAATAAGCGACCGCGAGAAAGAAATCAGGGACTTTAAATCAGAAGAATTCTGGACGATCGACGCGGCGCTTCTGGCCAAAAGCAGCAAAAAAGCTTTCCCCGCCAAATTTTACGGCAACCCGAAAAAACTTGCCCTGAAAAACGGCGGGGAAGCCGCCGCAATTCTGAAAGACCTGGAAGGCAGGGAGTTTACGGCGGATTCAGTCAAGCGCGGCGAACGCCAGAAAACCCCCGCGCCGCCTTTCACAACTTCCACGCTGCAGCAGGAAGCCTCCCGGAAACTGGGCTTTCAGGCGCGCCGCGCCATGAAAGCCGCGCAGGAGCTTTATGAGGGCCTTACACTCCCGTCGCTGGGAGACGTCGGGCTTATCACGTATATGCGCACGGACTCCCTGCGCGTTTCCGACGAAGCCTATACCGCCGCCGCCGCTTTTATCAGCGAGAAATACGGCGCGGCATATCTGCCGCCTCAGCGCCGTTTATATAAATCCCGCGCAAACGCCCAGGACGGCCACGAAGCAATCCGACCCACCATGCCGGAGCTTGCGCCCGACCAGGTGAAAAACAGCCTTAGTCCCGACCAGTTCAAGCTTTACCGGCTTATCTGGATGAGATTTATCGCCAGCCAGATGGCCGCGGCGGTTCTGGACACGGTTTCCGCCGAAATAAGCGCGGGCAAGTATAAGTTCAAGGCAAGCGGCTATTCAGTCAAATTTGACGGCTTTACGGCGCTCTACGAAGAGGGCGTCGACGCGCTTGATTCGGAAGCGTCCGCCGGGGCGCTGCCATATTTTGAAGCGGGAGAAAAATTAAAGCTTAAATCAATCGCGCCCAACCAGCACTTTACCCAGCCGCCCCCGCGCTATACCGAAGCCTCGCTGATCAAGGCCATGGAGGAAAACGGCATAGGCCGGCCGAGCACCTATGCCCCCACTATCACCACTATCACAACGCGCGGATATGTCAGCCGTGAGGGCAAGACCCTGAAGCCGACCGAGCTTGGCGAAGTCACGACAGGGCTTATGCGCGAGCAATTTGAAGATGTAGTAAACGTCGAGTTTACGGCCAATATGGAGAAGTCTCTTGATCGGGTTGAAAAAGGCAACGAGCAGTGGAAAAACACTATCAGCGCATTTTACACCGGTTTTGCCGAGAGTCTTGAAAAAGCCGAAAAGGCGCTGGAGGGAGTTTCGCTCAAAATTCCGGACGAGCCGACCGGCGAGATCTGCCCAATATGCGGGAAAGCAATGGTTTTAAAAACCGGGCGTTTCGGCAAATTCATAGCCTGTTCGGGCTATCCCGAGTGCAAGAACACAAAGAGCGTCGCGGCAGAGACGGGCGGCTTTTGCCCAAAGTGCGGCGGCAGGATTCTTGCGAAAAAGTCCAAAAAAGGCCGCGCTTTTTATGGCTGTGAGAACTACCCCGCCTGCGATTTCGCGACGTGGGATTTGCCGCTGAAGGACGTCTGCCCCCAATGCGGAAGCACGCTTTTTAAAAAGAGCGGCAAAACCCAAAGTAAAATACACTGCGCCAAAGAAGGCTGCGATTACACAAAAGCCGTTGTAAGCCAGGAATAAAATTTCCCGCGGACGGGCGAACGCCGTTCGCCCGCTACATAAAAGGAGCTGAGCAAAAAAAATGGTTCACATAACAGGCGCGGGGCTGGCGGGGTGCGAATGCGCTTTCGCCCTTGCAAAACAGGGCGTTTCTGTCCGCCTTTATGAGATGAAGCCCCTGCGCTATTCCCCCGCGCACAAGTCGGAAAATTTCGCCGAACTGGTTTGCTCAAATTCGTTTAAGGCCGAGCGCCTTGCTTCGGCCTCCGGAATGCTCAAAGAAGAAATGCGCCTTATGGCTTCGCTCGTACTTGACTGCGCCGAAGAGACAAGAGTTCCCGCCGGGGGAGCGCTGGCCGTTGACCGCGAAAAATTCGCCGCTCTTGTCACAGAGAGAATTAAAACCTGTAAAAATATAGAAATAATCCGGGGAGAGGTATTAAGCCTTGAAAAACTTCCGGAAAAAGATAAAATAGTAATAGCTACAGGTCCGTTGACTTCACAGGCGCTTTCTGAAGAGCTGAAAAAACTTTGCGGCGGTTTGCTGAGCTTTCACGACGCGGCCGCGCCCATAGTCTCGTTTGAGAGTATCAACATGGACAAAGCCTTTTTTGCCGCAAGATACGGCAGGGGCGGCGCGGACTATATAAACTGTCCTTTTGACAAAGACGAGTATATAAATTTTCTAAGCGCCCTGAAAGAAGCGGAAACAGCGGAGCTTCACGAGTTCGAGCGGGAGAATTTCCGCGTTTACGAAGGCTGTATGCCTATTGAAACCCTTGCAAAGCGCGGGGAGGACGCAATCCGCTTTGGGCCGCTGCGCCCTGTCGGTCTGACCGACCCGCGCACTGGGCGCAGACCGTACGCCGTCGCGCAGCTCCGCAAAGAAAACGAACGCGGCCATATGTATAACATAGTCGGTTTTCAAACCAACCTGAAATTCGGCGAACAGAAGCGGGTTTTTTCGATGATTCCCGGGCTTGAGAACACGGAGTTTTTGCGTTACGGCGTTATGCACAGAAATATATTTATAAATTCGCCGCAAGTTTTAAACAGGGATTTAAGCCTGAAAGCCCGGCCGAACGTTTATTTCGCCGGGCAGATATGCGGCGTCGAAGGCTATATGGAATCAGCCGTCTGCGGGCTTGTTGCGGGGCTTAATATTTCCGGGAAGTTCGCCGGGAATCCGCCGGAGGAAACAATGACGGGGGCGCTTCTGGCTTATATAAACGACAGCAGCGTAAAGGACTTCCAGCCGATGGGCGCGAATATGGGGCTTCTGCCGCCGCTGGAAAAAGCTGTGAAGGGCAGGCAGCCGCGCTATCAGGCGCTTGCGGAACGCGGGATTGCGGCGCTCTCGGAATATTTAAAACCGCAGGGGCGCTAGTCTGATTCCCGCGGCAAACGCGGAATTATAATCTACAAACGGAAGGCCGAGTAATAAAATGGAAAAAAAAATCAGGATAATAGTTGACGGTTACGGCGGGGACAACGCGCCTTTGGCCGTTCTGGAGGGCTGCCGCCAGGCGGCGGAAAGCCTCAATGCGGAGATAATTATTACTGGCAGGGAAACCGCTTTGAGAAAAACGGCGGAAGAAAACGGTATAAGTCTTGCGGGCATTGCCGTTGCGGATGCGCCGGATATTATCTCAATGGAAGATAAACCGACCGAAATTACAAAAAGCAAGTCGCGGTCATCTATGGCCGTCGGGCTGGAAATGCTCAAAAGGGGCGAGGGCGACGCTTTTGTGAGCGCAGGCAGCACGGGCGCGCTGCTTGCCGGAGGGACTTTTATCGTCAGGCGCATTAAAGGTCTGAAACGCCCCGCGCTGGCCACGGCTATCCCCACAAGAAAAGGCTTTTATATTCTTTTGGATTCCGGGGCGAACGCCGAGTGCCGCCCGGAAATGCTTGCGCAGTTCGGAATTATGGGCAGCGCCTATGCAAGGGGTCTGATAAAAGTCGAAAATCCCACAGTCGGCCTGATAAACGTGGGCGCGGAAGAAGGCAAGGGCACGCCGCTCCAGCAGGAAGCGTATCAGCTTCTTAAAAAAGCGCCTGTCAATTTTATAGGCAATGTCGAAGCGCGCGACCTGAACGACGGCGCCTGTCATGTGGCGGTCTGCGACGGTTTCACCGGGAACGTCGTCCTGAAGCTGACCGAGGGCAGCGCCGCCGCTGTGATGAATTTGGTTAAAGACGCGCTTATGTCCAGCTTTGCCGCGAAAATAGGCGGAGCTTTGATAAGACCGGCTTTAAAAGGACTGAAGGCGAAGTTTGACTACAGCCAATACGGCGGCGTTCCGCTGCTTGGGCTTGCGAAGCCGGTGTTCAAAGCTCACGGAAGCTCCGGGGCGCTTGCTTTTAAGAACGCAATCCGCGCGGCGCTTGATTTTTGCAACAACAAAACGACGGAAAGAATTGAGAAAGGTATAGGTGAGCTTCTCGCGCTGCAAAGCACGGACATATAGGGGGCAGGCTGCGCTCTCCCCTGCAGATCCGGCGGAAAGCCTGCCTGATAGGGCACACTATGGAACTGCAAGAACTTGAGGAAAAAATCGGGCACAAATACAAAAACGCCAGGCTTTTGAAAAAAGCGCTGACGCATTCTTCTTATTCAAACGAGGGCAGGCGTAACGTGGGAAACAACGAACGCCTGGAGTTTCTGGGCGACTCCGTGCTGTCGCTGATCGTGTCGGATTATTTATATGAAAAATACTCCGGGCTCAGCGAGGGCGAGCTGACAAAGCTCCGGGCAAAGCTGGTCTGCGAAAAATCGCTGGACAAATTCGCCGCCGACTTGGAACTGGACAGGTTTCTCATACTGGGCAGGGGCGAGGATAACAGCGGCGGGCGCAAAAGGCCGTCCATACGTTCTGACGCTTTCGAGGCAGTTTTGGCTTCTCTCTATATTGACGGCGGCATGGAAAAGGCGCGCGCTTTTGTTATGCGCTTTATCAGGCCCGAAACGGAAAATATAGAAAACGCGCCCTTTAAAGACTACAAAACCCAGTTGCAGGAGATTTCCCAGCAGACTAAAGAGGAAATTTTAAGCTATGTAATGACCGGCGAAAGCGGCCCCGACCACGACAAGCGGTTTTTCTTTGAGGTCCGCCTGAACAGCAATGTCATTGGCAGCGGGGAAGGCAGAAGCAAAAAAGAAGCCGAACAGTTCGCCGCAAAAGAGGCCCTCCGGCTTTTGGGCCAGAACGTCTGAAAAACATAAAACTTTCTTTGGATTTTTCTTCCAAATAGAATTTTCAGTTTTGATAATCTTTGATGTTGACAAGCCTTCCCTTATCCCGTTTTCTTTACCGAGACCTTCGGCTTCGCGGCCGCGTTTCTCTGTGCAGAGTCTTCCAGCATTTTGAAAGCCGCTTCTTTGATGACTTCCTCCGCAATGCGGTAGTTTTTCAAAAGCAGGGTTTCGTTTTCGTTCAGATTTTCCTGCGCTTTTACAAAGCTGACCGGCCTTCCGTCGCCGCCGTCCAGCCACCCGAAAAGGTCGTTCGGGCTTATTTTGAAAAGCTCGCACAGCTGCTCCACAGTATTTACATCCGGGCTGTTAATTCCGGCTTCCCAGTTCGCGACCACGTTTCTGCTTTTTCCGACGTGTTTCGCTACGTCCTCCTGCTTTAAATTCAGCATTTTTCGATGTTTTCTAATGTTTTCGCCTATTTTTGTCAAATAAATGACCTCCATCTTGAAAGATTCTTGTCGCAAAGTTCAGAATTTCTGGATTTTCTGTTGACAGTTCAGAAATTCTGTGATATATTAATAATGCCTGGCAGCGGCGGCAAATTTTACATCGGCATGAAGGAGACGGGGGACATGCGGAAATATATAATGGCGGAAGACGACTGTGCTTTTATCTCTGGCAGAAAGCTTAAAAGAATTATTTCCTGCCAAAATTTTTCATCTGTTTTGGCAGGCGAGAAAGGAGGATATCTGGAAAGCGAAGAAAATCTTTCACACGAAGGCGGGGCATGGGTACACGATGCTGCCTGCGTCTTTGAGGAGGCGCGGGTTTTTGGGGAAGCAAAAATTTTCGGCGAGGTGTGGATACGCGGCGAAGCGAAAATTTTCGGCGGCGCCAACATTTTCGACGGGGCGTGCGTCCGCGAAAAAGCGAGAGTTTTTGGCAAAGCTCTGGTTTTCGGCGAGCCGGAAATATCCGGCGAAGCGCTGGTCTTTGGGGAGGCCGAAATTCACGACAGCGCCAGGCTGTGCGGAAAAGCGCTTGTCAGAAGCGTCGGCGATTTGATATACTCAAGGGGGCTTGGCGAAAACGCGATTTCCGCTACGGCGTTCAAAACCGCTGGCAATGGCATCTGCGTATGTTCTGAAAATTTTTACGGGACTTTGGAAGATTTTTTGCTTGAGATAAAAACTAAAAAAGATGTTAGTAAAGCGTTATTAAGTGATGTTTTATGTTTTGCTCAAATGGTCAAAAGTCATTTTAAATCTTTAAGATTATAAAAAATCCTGATTTCAAAGTATGTAAAGCATGATATTTTTTCGGCGGGGGCGGACTTTCGAGTCCGTCCCCGCAAAACGCTATTTTTTAGCTTTTTTAAGCTCTATTTTTTGAAGCTGGTTTGCCGTAAGGATATATGCGTTGTTTCCCTCGACGAGAAAGTCAAAGCAATCCGAATTTATTTCCGCGTTGCCTTCGGGCGCGCCTTCTTTATTATACCACACGAGGGAATCTTTTAGAAGCAGGTATTTTTTTCCTTGGGAAACCTTCAGCGCGGTTACTTTTGCATCCAGCGTCGCCGCCATTTGTACGCCGCATTTGTGGTCAAGGCCGAGGACGGTTGAGGAATTATGAGCGCCGTAGCTGCCGAGCGCCAGAACAGCCCCGTCCTGCGATTTGTTGTCAAAATCGACCAGCTCTTTCCCCTGATAGGCGTATTCCCCAATTATTTCGCCCTTGCGGTTGAGCGTCAGGGTTTTTTTGTCGCCTACAAGAATGATATCCATATTGTGATACTCCGCCGAAAATGGCAGCAAGTCTTTGATTTTGGATTCAAAAACAACTCTGCCGCCGTCAAAAGCATATTCCGTCATTCGCGCGCAAAGCTGGCCGCCCTCCGCTTTGCAGGAGACGATCAGAATACCCCTGCTGTCGGCGGTGAAGGCCGCCGACACAGCAAAGTCATTCGCGTCAACCTGGACGCTGAAAAACGGCTTCAGGCTTTTGTCATATACGTCCAGCTGGGAAATATAATTACTTTTTTGGCTCAAAACGGCAATTTTTCCGTCCCCGGAAACGCAGACGCTTACAATTTTTTTCCCCTCAAGGTCAATCTCGTCGGAGGCCCCATAGACGTTCTGTATGTAAACCTTTTTGCCGCCTGAGCCGTAATAAATTATATCGTCGTCATACGCAAAAGAAATCATATCGCTTGTGCCGCCAAGAACTTCCAGAGTTTTTCTCCCCTTGCCGTCATAGGCGAAAAGCCCCTTATCCGAAAAAACGGCAATATTGCCGTTGCCGCACTTTGTCAGCCCGAACATTTTTTCGCCCGGGATCCTGACGGGAAAAGAGCCCTTTTCCCTGGAGATCGCCAGATTTGTCTTTATTATATTTAAAATCGGTTTTTCGGAAAGATAGCGCGCAAACGCAAGTATGACGGCGACAAGCGCGCAAAAAATAACAAGCGAGCGCAAGCGCCGGAAAGCCGCCCTTCTGGAGCGTTTGCGCCTTGCCGCTTCAAATTCTTTTGCAGCGGGCATTTTGAAAAACCTCCTTTGGTATAAATAAAACCCCCGAAAACTATAGTTCCCCCGCCCGCCTGCGGCAAGCCTCCATAGCCTCAAAAACAGCGGAGCGCAAGCCTTTTTCCTCAAGAACGCGCACGGCGGCGATTGTGGCGCCCGCCGGGGAGCAAACCATGTCTTTCAGCTCCGCTGGGTGCCTGCCCGTTTCCAGAAGCATTTTTGCGCTGCCGAGAACCGCCTGCGCCGCGAAAGTATAAGCCTGCGCGCGGGGCATTCCTCCGGCGACCGCCGCGTCCGCCATCGCTTCAATAAATATAAAAACATAGGCCGGCGAACTGCCGCTTACAGCCGTCACTGTGTCAATCAGGCTTTCCGGGAGTTCCTCGGCTTTCCCGCAGGCGGAAAAAAGGCTTTTCACAAAGTCAAGCTCACTGCGGGAAACAGGGCCGCCGCAGCAAAGCCCGGTCATGCCTTCGCCGACAAGAGCGGGTGTATTGGGCATGGCCCTGACCGCCCGGATCCGTCTGCCGAACTTTTTCTCCAGCCAGGCAAGGGTTTTTCCCGCCGCAATAGAAATTATAACAGATTTTTCCGGAAAATTTTCTCTTATTTCGCTTATGACGTTTTCATAAAATTGCGGCTTAACCGCAAGAAGCAAATAATCGGCGGCTTCCGCTATTTCGATATTGCTCGCAAAGGTTTTAATTCCGAATTTTTCCGCGGACCGTCTCAATGCTTCTGTGTTTAAGTCGGCGGCGGCGATCTCCTCCGGCAAAAGAAGACCGTTTTTTAAAATACCCTCAATCAGGGCGGACGCCATGTTACCGCAGCCAATAAATCCTAATTTCACTTTTCAATGCCTCCTTCTGGCACACACAGATTCTAACGAAAAAACGCCCGGACAACCCGGGCGGCTCTTTTGTCAGTCTGCAAAATTACTTGGCAAGCGCGGCTTTGGACTTCCCGACAACAGCGGCAAACCCTTCCGGGTCGGCAATTGCAATCTCTGAAAGCATTTTGCGGTTTAAATCTATCCCGGCTTTTTTCAGACCGTTGATAAAAGTCGAGTAATTCACTCCGTTGATTTTGCAGGCGGCGGAAATGCGGGTTATCCACAGGCGGCGGAAATTGCGCTTCTTCTGCCTTCTGCCGATAAAAGCATAGCGGCCGGACTTCATAACCGCTTCTTTTGCAACCCTGAACAGTCTTGACCGCGAGCCATAATAGCCCTTCGCCAGCTTTAAAACCTTTTTCCTGCGCTTGTGGGTCATCAGCGCACCTTTAATGCGAGCCATATATTAATCCTCCATTCTTTTTTACAGTAATTTTCAAAAAAAACTCTCAATGATAAGGCATCATAAGGCGCAGAGCCTTCATGTTGCTGTCGTGCGCGACTGCCGTCCCGCGAAGGTTTCTCTTGCGCTTGCGGCTTTTCAGCTCCGGCTGGTGCGAAATAAAGGCGTGCGGGCGTTTCACCTTTCCGTTTTTTGTGAACTTAAAGCGCTTTTTTGCGCCACTGTGTGTTTTAAGCTTAGGCATAATAAATCTTGTTTCCTTTCAATTCAATTCAATTTTGTATAAAAAAACTAGAACCGGCGGTTGATACCACTTTGTTTTAAAATAGCATTCGCCATGTGCCGCGACTTAATTCTGCTGTCAAGGGCTATTATTCGGTTCGCTATCAGGCTGTACCAAATGTCATGGCCGCCTTTTTCCCATATTCAGCCGCTGTTATCCCACCTGCAAACGCTTCTCCGAACGGAAACAGACGGAAAACGACGGCTTCGTTGTCCCAAAACATATTGACAATATATTCCGGCATAACACAAGCTCCCCGGCTATTTGCCCGGCTTCGGCGAAATGAACATAGACATGCTGCGCCCCTCAAGCTTCGGGGGCTTTTCGGTGCTGCCGTGCTCAGCCAAAGCCTCCGCAAAACGCTTCATAGAGTCAGCCCCCAGACCGGTATGCGCCATCTGCCGTCCCCGGAATCTGATAGTGACTTTAACCCTGTCGCCGTGAGACAGGAATTTAATTGCGCTGTTTACTTTTGTGTCAAAGTCATGCTGATCAATCCCGACGGATAAACGGATTTCTTTGATTTCTACAACTTTTTGGTTTTTTTTAGCTTCTTTTTCGCGTTTGGCCTGCTCAAAACGGAATTTCCCATAATCCATGATACGCGCGACAGGCGGGGTGGCCTGCGGAGCGATTTTCACAAGATCAAGGTTTTTTTCCGCCGCCATGCGCTGAGCCTCTTTTAGCGGGAAAATGCCGAGCTGTTCCCCATTTGAGCCGATAAGCCGCAATTCTCTGTCCCTTATGTCCTCGTTGATCTGCATATCTTTATTGCTAATTTTTCAACACCTCCAGCGTGTTTTGCCCATAAACAAATACGGGCAGTCAAAGCTTTTTCAGCTTTCCCGCCCGCAATACGCAACATCAAAACAGATTCAAACAAAACCTGCCCTGAATTTAGAATATTGACGCAGCGCGCACAAAAAGCGCACAGGTGAGAAAGCCCAGCTTTCTTCTTTATTTTTTCTGGAAAACATCATAGCACAGTAACTCATGTCTGTCAAGACAATTTTTTAATAAAATAGAGCCAAAAAAATATTGAATCAATATTTTTGTATCATCCCGTGTCCGCTCCAGAAAGAAAATAATTTTTTATCAAAATCACTTGCATTCGGCATATTTGTGTGCTATAATAAAAAAACAGATATCGCGGAGTGGAGCAGTTGGTAGCTCGTTGGGCTCATAACCCAAAGGTCGATGGTTCAAGTCCATCCTCCGCAACCAAAAATAAGTAAAGAGCGGAGTTAAAATTATTTTTAATTCCGCTCTCGCTTTTTCTCTGGACTTGTTAGGATATAAGCCTGCTCCCTGCGCGCTTGACAGGGGACAGGCTTATTCTTAGCGCTTTGCGGAAATCAGGAATCTAATCAATCGCCTTTTTTGGGGTTTGTGCGGGGCATCCTGCGGACGTCCGACCGCTTCAGGTCAGAAATTTTGTCCTCGCTGGATTGCTTGAACCTGGCCATCATGTCCTCAAAGCTCGTGGGGGACGCGCCGGCGTTCTGCCGGGGTTTCCCGTTGCTGAAGTTTCTCCCGTCAGGTTTGTGGGGAGGGCGGCGCCCGGAGGAATGCCTGGCGTTATTTGTGCCGCTGTCTTGTTCGCTCTGCGGCGCGGACGGTCTTTGCGGCTCGGAAGCGGCAACTTTCTTGATGGAAAGGCTTATTTTCCCGTCCGCTCCGACATTCAGGATTTTTACTTTGACAACCTGGCCGACGGTCAGGTGTTCGCTGATTTCCTTCACATAGGAGGAGGCGACCTCGGAGATATGTACCATGCCAGTTTTACCCCCGCCAATATCGACGAAAGCTCCAAAATTTGTGATACCGGTCACTTTG
>JAITEB010000002.1 GCA_031282245.1 Oscillospiraceae bacterium
AAACCTGTACCCCATGCCACACGGTAAAGCTGCAAGCCATACACCTGCAAAATTTCCCGATATAGCATAAACGCAATTCGTTGCGTGGGGTAAAAGCTATAAACAACAGGACGAGCGACAATTCCCCTCCTGTGGAGGGGTGCCCAAAGGGCGGGGTGGTCGGCGCTTTAAAACAGCCATAATAAATCAAAACAAGAAAGGCCAGGTATTTTTATATGTATAAATTCAGCGGATTCACAAGCAAAGCAAACGACGCTTTAAACCTGTCGATAGAAATTGCGGAAAGCTTCGGTCATACTTATATCGGCAGCGAACACATGGTTTTAGGTCTTCTGCGCGAGGGGAGCGGCGTCGCTTTCACCATTCTGGAGAGAAACAATATAACTTACAACGACTTTGACGGCAAGATGCTCAACACGATTGGCCGCGGCGAAGAAACCCGGCTTTCGCCCTCGGATTTCACCCCGCGCAGCAAGCGCATTCTTGAGATGTCCGTCATGGAGGCGCGGATGCTCGGGCATGAATATATCGGCACAGAGCACATTCTGATGGCGATTTTGCATGAAAGCGACAGTTATGCCGTAAAATTTTTGGCCGAGCTGGGAGTTAACCCCAAAGAAATGTACAACGAGTGTATAAAGGCCATAAGCGGCGGCGAGCCGGAAGCGGCGGGCGGCATGGGCAAACAGGAAGCGCCCGTAAAGCGCAAAAGCAATACGCCAAATCTTGACAAATTCAGCAACGACCTGACGGACGCGGCAAGATCCCAGCGGCTTGACCCGGTGATTGGCCGCAAAACAGAGATTGAGCGCGTTATACAGATTCTGTCCAGGCGCACAAAAAACAATCCCTGTCTGATAGGCGAGCCGGGCGTCGGCAAAACGGCCATTGCGGAGGGCCTTGCCGAAAAGATAGTCGACGGCGAAATCCCGGAGATACTCAAAAACAAGCGCGTCGTCTCGCTGGATTTGTCCAGTATGGTGGCCGGGACGAAATACCGCGGCGACTTTGAGGACAGAATTAAAAACGCGCTTGACGAGGTTCAGAAAGACGGCAACGTTATTTTATTTATTGATGAGATCCACACGATAGTCGGCGCGGGCGCGGCCGAGGGGGCCGTGGATGCGGCGAATATTTTAAAGCCGCTTCTTGCCCGGGGAGAGGTCCAGGTTATTGGCGCGACGACGCTCAACGAGTACAGGAAATATATAGAAAAAGACGCGGCGCTTGAAAGGCGTTTCCAGCCTGTTCTGGTCAACGAGCCAAGCCCGGAGGATGCCGTAAAAATTCTTGCAGGCCTGCGCGACAGATATGAGGCGCACCACAAAGTTAAAATCACCGACGGGGCGCTGGAGGCCGCCGTAAAGCTTTCCGTCAGGTATATCAACGACCGTTTTCTGCCGGATAAAGCTATAGACCTGGTGGACGAAGCCGCCTCGCGCGTCCGGCTGAAAGCGTTCACCTCCCCGCCGGAACTGAAAAAACTGGAAGATAAATTAAAGAGCATTTTAGAAGATAAAACCGCCGCGATAAACGCTCAGGACTTTCTGCAGGCAGAGAAGCTGAAGAACCGCGAACAGCTTGTCCGCGAACAGCTTGAGGAACAGAAAGTTTCCTGGCGCGAACGGGTTAACAGGATGGTTGGCGAAGTGACCGAGGAGTCCATAACCGAGATTGTTTCCGGCTGGACAGGCATAAACGTAAAGCAGCTGAGCGAAGAAGAAAGCGAGCGCCTGCTCCATATGGAGGAAACTTTGCACAACAGGGTGATCGGGCAGGAAGAAGCCGTCAGCGCCGTCGCAAAAGCAATCCGCCGCGGCAGAGTTGGCCTGAAAGACCCGAAACGGCCAATAGGCTCGTTTATTTTCCTGGGGCCGACGGGCGTTGGAAAAACGGAGCTTTCCAAAGCCCTTGCCGAGGTGCTTTTTGGCAACGAGGACGCTATTATCAGGATAGACATGTCAGAATATATGGAAAAGCATTCCGTCTCCAGGATGGTCGGTTCGCCCCCGGGGTACGTCGGCTACGACGAAGGCGGCCAGCTGAGCGAGAAAGTCCGGCGCAAGCCCTATTCTGTGCTTTTGTTTGACGAGATTGAAAAAGCCCATCCGGACGTGTTCAACATGCTTTTGCAGATTCTGGAGGACGGCATTCTCACGGATGCGCAGGGCAGACGGGTCGACTTTAAAAACACAGTTATAATCATGACCTCAAACGTGGGCGCGCGGCTGATTTCAGAGAAAGTCGGCAGTTTAGGCTTTACAGGTGTCAGCAGCGATCAGGATAAACTCGGCGCGGACAATTCACGCATGCGCGACAATGTTTTAAGCGAGCTGAAAAAATCTTTCAAGCCAGAATTCCTCAACAGGGTTGATGAAATTATCGTTTTTACAAAGCTTTCCCACGATGAGATAAAGGCGATAGCCTCCAACATGCTCCGCAATCTTGAAAAGCGCGTTGCGGATTTAGGCGTCGGGATTTATTTTGACGATTTGGCGACGGATAAAATCGCGAAAGTCGGCTATGACGACATTTACGGCGCACGACCATTGCGGCGGGCGATAAGCGCGCAAATTGAAGACCGGCTGTCCGAGGAAATTCTGGAAGGCCGTATTCAGCCAGGGCAGAACATATACTGCACTGTCCGGGACGACGCCTTTATCTTCGACATAGAATCCAGCCCGGAGCCGAAGGAAATCGCAAAATAACCCCCGGTTTTACCGAAGGTATTTCATATGCGGGTTGTCTCCTGTTAAGTGCGATTAGGGCGGTAAGCAGTGTGAATGTTTCAGAGAACTATAAACCTATCCGTATTTTATCGCCCTTTATGACATTTGATTTTTAGATATATACACAAACTGCGCCTTGAAACTGCCTTTTGCGCTGGAAGGCGTTCAAGCCCGAGCATCGCCGCAAGATTGTCAAGATACGCCCCGGAGGAGTATTTCAAAAGATTTTGTTTGGCCGAAAAATCTATATATTGTAAAATCTGGTGAATTCTTAAAGCCTGCGCTCTCGACCATGGCATGCTCGCCGAATTCTTCCATATTCAGGATAATATTGTCAATATCGTCCCGTACAAGCTCTTTAAACGTTGCCATCAGCCGATCCGCAATTTAACGGCGCTGCCGACCACGCCGATTCCGGCGGCGAAGGCGCTTGTCACGCAAATGCGCCCCGAAATCTCTTTGTAAAATTTGCCATGCTTTCTTCACCTCCGCATGTTAAAAGGTAATAATTTGAAAACGGCTATAAATGGCGCGGTTATGCGATTGCTTTTGTTAGTATCTGCTAAAATTTTTAACATTTTAACCCTGTTTCAAGCGGATTATACACAAAAAAAGCCCGCGCTGAATTTCCCCCCGCGCTGGCCCCCAAGGGGCGGGAAGTACCTTTTTTTTCAGCAATTTTATGCTTAGAAAGGATCGGTTACCAGTCCTCCGGCTGCGTAGCAGAGGCCGCATCCAGCTTCCAAAAACTAACAACGCCACGCAAGGCGTCTGTGAGCCGTTTTACGGGACGTTGCTTTCCGGAATGAAATATAATATCATTGCTCAAAGCCAAAAAGGCCGCAGAATCGTCACACAGACACTTCTGTCCGGCCGGACAATAAAATACAGGCTCCCGACTGCAGTCAGAAGCCCGCCAAATTAAGGAAACATGATCATGATAGTTTTTTACAGTTTAATTATAGCATATTAAAAGCGTAC
>JAITEB010000007.1 GCA_031282245.1 Oscillospiraceae bacterium
CCGTTCAGCGTCAGGCTCTCCATCGCCGTGAGGATGATGTTGCTGTCGGGCTTGGGGTCAACATAAGGCGCGATGTCGGATTTGTTGCCCCATCGCGCTGAGCCGTACTCTATGTCTTTACGCCATTTTTTCTTGTGCTTCTTATACAGTACGGTCAGGTAGATTGCCGCTGCTCCGATTAGCTTTTTCAGCTTATCCGCGCCGTAAGCAGTGCGATAGGCTTCGCCTACCTTATCAAAGAGCCACCAAAGGAAGACGTAGTGGAGATTTGGGAGGACGTAGCGTTTGAGGGTGCGCACATTCATCCTAAATATCACGCTCCCCTCTGTGTCTGTTCTTGACCGGGGCGGCCATTTGCTTGGCAAGCTCCTTAGTGAGTCTCGACATACATATTGTCGTCGATTTTCAGCGGCCGCCGCATACCGGAAGCGCTCGCGGAGAGGATTGTCCGAACCTTGCCGTGAATCTTGTCACGCGGGTACATGAGCCGTTCGTGATGTTCGCTGTTGCATCGCGCTAGGATTATGCCTACGACCTGCCGCTCGTCCCCGAAAAGAACGGCAGCGGGTTTCTTATCCACGAACACGCTTGGGTCATGGGCGTAGATACTCACTCCCTGCGCGGAACATTCAGCAGCTTTTACCGAATGCGGGATATGCTCGTTAAAAATACGAATGTTTTTCCCTTAGGCTTGCTCAATGGACGCGATAACCCCGCGTGTCAGATTCATCCTGCGGTCAACTATCGTCAGCAGTATGCCGCCGACTGCGAGCGAAGGGTTTGAATTTGCGCCACGGCTTTCAGAAGCAGTTCCAAACCGAGCGCGTCAAGATACTTCGGGCAGACGGGGATGATTACGCTGTCCGCCGCCGCGAGCGCGTTTACGGTCAGCAGGTCAAGGGCAGAAAGTCCACGCCCTCGGAGTGATGAAGGATGCCCGCGCCGGGGTCGGCGTCTCGTTCGTCGATAATTTCTGAGATTACCGACGCGAGTGTCGCCTTGAGTTTGTCCGGCTCACGGACGTCCAAGACTGGCGGTTAGCGAATGCTGGCTGTCAGCGTCAATCAACAGGACGCGTTTGCCCTGTTTAGCGAGTCCGAACCCAAGACTCGCGGCGGTCATGGTCTTGCCGACCCCGCCTTTTCTTGCGCCGATAAAAAAGATTTTGCCCATAAAAACCTCCTGTTTTCGGGGCAAAATCTTAGTCTTTATATACCATCAGCATTTTTAAGCAGTGATTTTTACCCCGTAATAGTATTGGAATAAGCTTTGGAATGGATAGCAAAAAAACCACAAACCCTTGTGTTTATCGTGTTTTTTGAGCTTGGTCTTATTATACTATACGGGGAATTAATCGGCCTTATGTGGGCGGATATAGACATAAAAAATAAAGTGTTCACCGTTCGGCGAACGCTCCGGCAGACGGAGGGCGGCCAAAAGGTTGAATTCGGCACAAAAGGCAAACGAGAAAGAAAAATAGCATACGATGAAAGGCTGGATATGTATATATCCAAAATACCCCGAAACGGATTATATATGCTTGGTCGAGAAGCAGAGGGCTTATTTACCCATCACACTCATAGCAGTTTTTATAAATTATACTATGATTTTTTGAAAGACTTGAATAAAAAATCAGTTTATATATAAGAAAAAGCCCGCTCCAGTTAAATGGCTTAACTGTGCGGGTTTTTTGATTGGTGGGAGCGGGTGGATTCGAACCACCGTAGCTCTCGCAACAGATTTACAGTCTGCCCCCTTTAACCACTCGGGCACGCTCCCAAATTCATCGTATTAAATATCAAATCATAAACTTTTGTTTATTTATTTAAAAATATATTTTTAAATAAGCCACCACAAAGATAGAATTTTCAACGCAAACAGATTGACTCTTATTTGTAGCGCTTGCTTATTATATAATAATATTTATGAATTGTCAATATTTTTATACTTGTTTTTTGTTTCCTAAATTTCCCGGATTTAAATTTGATAGGCGGCCCGGTTCTGCGGAAATTCCGGGAGAACTGTAGAGCTAACTCAAGCGCGTGGGGGCAGACGATCGGGTCTGTCCCCACGCTTGAATTTTGCGGTTATGCGTCAGCCTTCTCCCGGTTCCGCACAGGCGCGGAATGTCTCCCGCTCGACCAGTGCGCCGGACACGACCACTTTTGATGGTATGCCGTCTCCGCCAAGGAGTTTCTCCAGCATCTCCACGGCCATAGGACAAATTACACTGAGCATATTGTCTATGCTGGTAAGCGAGGGCGTGCAGCACAGCGCCAACTGGGAATTGTTAAAGCCGATAATGGGAACCGATCTGCGTTTGGAGAACATTGCCTTCTGAGCGCCGATAGCCAGCACATCCTCCGAAGCCAAAATACTGTCGAATTCCAAGCCGCTGCGGAGCAGCTCTTCAACCAGCTTTTGCGCGGCCTGCATATCGTTCCCGGCGGAGTTTACAAAACGGATAAGCCTTGAATCTTCTTCCAGCCCGCACTCCTCAAGACCGTCGCGGTACCCCGCAAGCTTCTGCGTTCCCGCCCAGGCCCATTTGTCCATGTCGTGGATATAGAGAATGGCCCGGCGCCCCGCCGCCGCCAGACGGCGGACTGTTGCGCTGATGGCCTCGCGCTCGTCGCAAAGAATGCAGAACACATTCGGGATTTGCACGTGCGCGTTCAGCATGAAAACGGGAATCTGCCGCGCCGCTTCGCGGATATGCGTGTTGTCGCGCTCCTCCCGGTACGCCGATCCGACCAGGATAACCGCGTCCACGCGCTTGCGAACAAGCGCGGTCAGGGCTTCTTTCTTGTCCTCCTGGCCATAGCCTGTGCAGCACAGAAGAGTGTCTATCCCCCGCGCGCGCAGTTCCCGCTCCAGAAGCGAGACGGCTCCGGCGTAGTATAGATTGGCAATGTCCGCGCACAAAATGCCGACGATTTTGAGGGCGTTGCGCCCGAATCCGCCGGCGAAAGCGTTTGGCACATAGCCTTCGCGCTCCATCACGCCCAGAACCTTTTCACGCGTCACTGCGCTGACGCTGGGGCTGTTGTTGATAACGCGCGAAACCGTCGCCGTCGACACTCCGCACAGCAGGGCGATTTGCCGAATGTTCATATTTCTGTCCTCCAAATGAAACTTATTACAAGAACGAATATTGCCGCGCAAGCGTTTTTTGGCGCTTACAGCCGGATTTTTGCTGTTAGTCGCGTCAAACATATTAATTATGAATAAAATCTTAAAAAAATGAGCAAAATATTGTTGACAATTCACAGTTTACGTGTTACGATAATCATGTAAATCGTTACTTGTCAAATGTAACGGTCAATCCCTTCGGCTTCCGCCGAAAAACTGCCGTCGGCCGGAAATCCCGGCGCAGGACGGTCTTCGCCGTCCCATCCCGCCGCCATCATGGCGACGGCCAGCAGCAGAGCCGCATTGCCCGGCAGATACAGCGGCAAGTCCGCTTTGTCGCCCTGGCGGTTGTGGCCGTTGGCCATATACGTATTTTTCGGGCTGTCCATAAGCAGAAACTCCACGGCTTGCTCCGGCCGGCCAAGCCGCGCGGCTGTCATGGCCAGCATTGGGAAATCCCATCCCCACATGGAGTCCAAATCCCAGCTTTCCAAGATTTTGTCCAGCGTTGCGGCCATCGCGCTATGGCTCACGCCCTCTCCGGGCAGAAGCCCCAGCATGGCGGCCATAGACGGGTGGTCTGTGTTAAACGGCGCTTTATCGAAAGTTTCCGGGCAGTTTTCGTGGGCGGGGAACACGCCATTCGCAATAAACGGCTTTGCCAGCCCGTCGGCGACTTTATCCCATTCGGCGCGGCGCGCTTCGCCAAGCGTCTCAAGCCAGCTGTTTGCCAGCCGCAGGCTCAGCCGGAAATATTCCGTTTCAAAGCCGGCGTTTAAGACCGTGCGCGGGTCGAAGCGCTCCTGCGACGGGATATACGGCGCTCCCAGAACATAGCGGGCTCCGTCCCAATGGGCGAACGAACACATGAACTCGGCGGTTTCAATTATTACTTCGCGGTATTCAAGCATGAATTCCCGGCTTTTATTCCGGCGGTGGCACAGCTCGGCCAGCATTATCGGGTGCGGCTGCTGCCAGATAAGAAAAACGGCGATCGCCGATGGGGAATTATAGCCGCTTGCGTCGCAGAGCTTTGGCCAGCGCGCGCCGGCGTAACCCTGGGACTTGGCAGTATTCCGCGCGGCAGGGAGAATTTGTTTATACCATGCAAGCTGGCGTTCCAGCGCCGAGGGGCGGTTCCATAAAGGGAAGTGAGCCGTGTGCCAGCAGTGCATTTCCACGTTGAATTTGCCATACCAGCTGTTTATTGTCAGTCCGGTTTCGGCTGGCGGAAGATCGCCCCGGCTCTGGATGGCGACTAAATACTGGGACAGAATGACGCGGCGCTCCAGCTCGAACGCGCGGGGATCCGTGCCGTAAATCCGGATAGCGCCGCCCTTCAGCCAATAATTTTCCCAGAACAGGGCGCGCTCGGCTTTGGCTTTTTCAAACGATGGGGCCGCTTCGTTCAGGGTTTGCGCGAATTTCACAGAGAATTCCAGCGTTTGTCCCTTTTGCGCAAGCGCAAACATGTGTTCGCTCTTTCGGGAGACGATTGCTCTATTATGGGAAAGATCAATCATATAAGATAAATCGTCCATTTCGCGCTTGAGACAAAGCCGATCGGCGGTTTCTGACAAAATGGCGGTGCTGTGAGCTTCCGGCTTTGAGAAATCCGCGGCGCTGATTTTGTGGCTGCCATAGGGAAAGGCAAGGCTTACGCCGAGCCGCCCGTTCGCAAACAGGGGCGAAACGGCGCGAACGCACAGGCTGTCCTCATTCGGGCTGACAAAGGTTTCCACGGAAACCGGCTCGCCTTTTACTGAGAAGCGGGACGAAATCCGGCCTTCCCAAAGATTGAGAGTCTGGTCGAATCCAGCGCAGGCGGATTCTGAGAGAGGCTGCCCGTCCAGCGTGAAGCCAAGCCGCGCAAGCGAAACTTTGTGGGCGTTTTGGCGCAGAGCGTAGAACAAATCCTCCTGTCCGGCGTGGTCGCTTGCATAGCCGACGCTCCGGCCGAAGGTGTCAAACTGCTCCAGCCGCAGGGCGCTGTCGCTGCCGGGCGCGTCCGGATATTTGTGCCAGCCCCATCCGGCCATAAGGCAGAGGGGGACCGGGCCGTCCGCAAATGTTTGCAGTCCGGTCGCGTCGGCTGTGAAACAGAAATCCCCGTTTCCCACGGAGAGCGGCGCAGCCGGGTTCGGCGCCGTATAGTGCGGATTGTGGGACATAATCAGAGTTTTGCGGTCTATCATTAAGAAATCACCTCAAATGTAACAATTTACATGCCTATTGTACAGGATTTCATGTCGCAAATCAATATCTCTCAAGGAGAAAAAATATGCCAGGCGTACTTGATATACAAATCCGGGATCCCTATGTTTTTGAGCACGGCGGCTGTTATTATCTCTATGGCTCGACAGATACGGATATTTGGAAAGCGGACGGCGTTGGCTTTGATGTATATATTGCTGAAGATGCAGCGCTGGCGGAATTTGACGGGCCGCGCCCGGCCTTTCGCCCGCCGGAAGGCTTCTGGAGCCGGAAAAATTTCTGGGCTCCGGAGGTATATGGATATGGCGGAAAGTTTTACATGTTTGCAACTTTTCTGCCGGTTTTGGGGCGGCGAGGGACGGCTGTGCTTCGGGCTGAGAGTCCATTGGGGCCGTTTGAGCCGTGGAGCGCGGGGCCGGTCACTCCTCCGGAGTGGGAATGCCTGGACGGTACTCTTTATATAGAAGGCGGCAAACCGTATATGATTTTTTGCCACGAGTGGAAAGATCTTGGAGACGGGCAAATCTGCGCGATTCCGCTGAGCGAAGACCTGAGATCGGCGGCGGGAGAAGCAAAAACGCTTTTCAGCGCAAGCGAGGCTCCGTGGGCGGATCCGCTTCCGGGAAGGCCGGGCTGCTATGTAACAGACGGACCAAATTTATACAGGTCGGAAAATGGCGCTTTGCTTATGCTGTGGTCGTCCTTCCACAAAGGGAAATATGCAATAGGTCTTGCTTCTTGCGCGGACGGCAGACTTTCCGGCCCCTGGCGGCAGGCTGAAAAGCCGCTTTATTCGGACGACGGCGGCCATGGAATGCTTTTTAAAAAAAGCGGCGGGCTTTTTCTTGCGATTCACAGCCCGAATAATACGCCCTGCGAGCGGGCAAGATTTCTGGAAATTTTGGAAGAAGACGGGCGCTTGTCCGTTCTGGGTTAATAGATAAATAAAACTGAAAAAACAACGACTTGCGGTTTTCAAGCGCTGTCGGCTAAAGACGCTGATTTTGGCCGGACAAATAGAAAATAGAAAAATATTAATTTAGAAACGGAGGCGAAACTCTTGCTGAAAGGCGCCAAAAAATTTTTCAGGAACAACTCGGCGGCATATGTATTCCTGCTGCCCTGGCTTTTGGGTTTTCTGATCCTGACAGTTTACCCGATGATCCAGTCGCTTTATCTGAGTTTTACATCCTACAGCATGGGCAGGGAATGGGGCTGGATCGGCCTTGAAAACTATCTGAAAATGCTCTCCAGCGACCGCATTACCGGCGATCCGCAGTATTTGAAATCCCTTACGGTCACTTTTACCTATGTGTTCACCAGCGTTCCGCTCAAGCTGGCTTTTGCTCTGCTTGTGGCCATGCTGATGAACCGGGGGCTGAAATTTGTGTCTCTTTACCGCGCGGTGTATTATATCCCGACGCTGCTGGGCGGTTCCGTCGCCATTGCGGTGCTGTGGCGCAAACTGTTCGCGAAGGACGGCATTATAAACAGCCTGATTTCGGCTTTGACCGGGGCGGAGGACTTGCCCGGCTGGATTGCGAACCCGAAATACGCGCTGGGCACGCTGGTGATTTTGTCGGTTTGGCAGTTCGGCTCGTCCATGATTATCTTTCTGGCGGGGCTGAAACAAATTTCGCCCGAATATTACGAGGCCGCCGAAATCGACGGCGCGGGCAAGACGCGGCAGTTTTTCTCAATCACGCTTCCGTTGATTACGCCTATTATTTTATTTAACCTGATTATGCAGATGATAAGCGCTTTCCAGGCTTTTACTCAGGCGTATATTATAAGCCAGGGCAAGGGCGGGCCGGTTAACTCGACTTTGTTTTACACGCTGCACTTGTATAACAAGGGCTTTTATTATCACGAAATGGGCTACGCCTCGGCCATGGCCTGGGTTATGTTGATTATTATCGCCGTTTTCACCGCAATAATTTTCAAAACATCCGGGTCGTGGGTGTCTTATGGAAGTGGGGAATGATGATATGCTGCATAGCGCAAAAAAAATAACGGGGCGGCTGCTGATTCATTTGTTTATCATCCTGCTGGGGGTTGTGATGCTTTATCCTGTTGTGTGGATGGTTTTAAGCTCTTTTAAGCCGAATAATCAGATTTTCAGCGACACCAGCCTGATTTTGAAATCGTTTACCCTGCAAAATTATGCGAGCGGCTGGAAAGGTTATTCCGGCGTTCAGTTCGGGCGCTTTTTCCTGAACTCGCTCTTTATCTGCGGACTGTCTGTGGTGGCGAATCTGGCGGCTTGTTCTATGGCGGCTTATTCTTTCGGGCGGCTGAAATTTTTTGGGAAGGCTTTCTGGTTCGGCATCATGATGATCAGCATTATGCTTCCCACGCATGTTACTACTATACCGAGATTCGTCATGTATAACAGTTTTGGCTGGATTGATTCTTATTTGCCTATTATAATTCCAAAGCTATTGGCGACGGACACGTTTTTTGTTTTTCTCCTGGTGCAGTTTGTGAGAAGTCTCCCCCGGGATTTGGACGAGGCGGCGACTATCGACGGGTGCAGCGCGTATGGAATTTTCTTCCGGATCGTGCTTCCGCTTGCCGGCCCGGCGCTGGTGACCACCGCGCTGTTCACTTTCCTGTGGACCTGGGACGATTTTTTTAACCAGCTGCTTTATATCAACACAACAGTCCGGTTTACCGTGCCGCTGGGCTTGCGCGCTTTTGTGGACGCCTCCGGCGAATCGAATTGGGGAGCTGTGCTAGCTATGTCCACTCTTTCTATGATTCCCTGTTTTACGCTGTTTTTCTCGCTGCAAAAATATTTTGTACAGGGGATCGCTACTACCGGTATTAAGGGCTGAGGCAATTGCCCGCGCCTTTTTAATACAAATAAAAGTTCTTAAATTAAATCATGAAATTGGAGGAAATAATCTGTGAAAAAGCGTTTTATGCCTTTGATGCTTGCCCTATGTCTGCTTGTAACGCTTGCGCTGGGTTCCTGCGCCGGCAGCCCGGCTGCGTCCAGCACTCCGCCGGTCAGCGCGGCCCCCGAAGAAAGCAAAGCTGAAGAGTCCGCTCCGGAGCCTGTTGTCCCGGTCGACCGTGAGGACGGGCTTCCCGCCTATACGGGCGAGCCTGTCGAGCTGCGCTTCACCTGGTGGGGCAACGATGAACGCGCCGAAATAACAAACAAAGTGATTGATAAGTTCCATGCCGCTTATCCGGAAATTACAATCGTCGGAGAGCCGAAGCCGTCGGACAGCTATTGGGACAGCCTTAACGCCCAGCTTGAGGGCGGCAACGCGCCGGACCTGATTCAGTTCGGAGGAAACTATCCCGACTTTGTTTCCTATCTGCTTCCGCTTCAGGATTATAATGGCAGCCTTCTCCAGATCAACACGCCCGAGACTTTTGACCAGGCTGTTCTGACCACGGGCACCACTGACGGGAACCTTTATGGCATTTGCCTTGGCACAAACTGCCTTGTGCTGGCTTATAACAAAACTGTTCTTGAGGCCGCCGGCGCCCCGCTTCCCGCCGACAATATGACTTGGGACGAGATGATCGCTTATGGCGACCAGATCGCTCCGCTTCTGCCCGACGGCGTTTGGCCTTTTGTTGACAACAGCGTAAACCAGGCCAACTATATCAGCTATTTCTTCCAGCAGAGAGACGAGCCGATTTGGACCTATGAAGGCGAGACTTTTGCCACAGAGGAAGGCGCGCTGGCCTGGATCAACATGTGGGAAGATATGCGTGAAAAGGGCCTTATCCCGGATATTGAGACTACGAGCGGATACGGCGAAACCGGAACGGACAACTCCGCGCTTGTTGCGGGCAAGGCTGTGTTCGGGCTTATCTGGAGCAATCAGTTCGCTTCTTATCAGGGCGCCATGACCGATACGCTTGCGCTTTGCCAGCTTCCGACAGGCGAAAACAACGCATTGGTTATTCAGGTCAGCCAGTATTTGGCAATTAACAACACGTGCTCGAATCCCGAGGCCGCGGCGCTGTTTGTCAACTATTTCGTCACTACTGAGGCGGCCGGCGAAGAGCTTGCCACAAACCGCGGCATTCCCAGCTCTCCTCTTGTCCGCGACGCTATTGCCGGCAAAGCTACCGACATTGACAGACAGCTTTACGAGTATCTTTCGGTCGCGGCGGACAGAACTGTCCCGCAGGGTCCGAACCTTCCGAATGACCAGGAGTTTATCGATACTTTGAAGCAGATTGGCCAGAGCGTCTCTTTCGGAGAACTTACCCGTGAGCAGGGCGCGAAAGATGTTTTTGATCTTATTCAGAGACTGATGGTTAAGTAGAGAACTGCGTTGGCAAACCAGAGGGCGTGGGGGGACTTGTTCCCCCACAGCCCCGATATTTTATTAACTGCTATAGGGGTGGCTGTTTTTGAAACGGGAGAATGGAAGGGTAAAAGATATTCATGTCGCCTATATCGGCGGAGGGTCGCGCGGATGGGCTTGGGGCTTTATGATGGATCTGGCCGATGACGACGAAATGGAGGGCAGTGTAAGTCTCTACGACATAGACAAAGCCGCCGCTGAGAATAACAGGATAATTGGGGAGAAAATCTCCGCCCACAGGGACGCGAAGTCCCGCTGGCGCTATTCGGTTGCGGATTCCCTTGAAGAAGCGCTGACCGGAGCGGATGTTGTGGTGATTTCGATTCTGCCGGGCACTTTTAAAGAAATGCGGAGCGACGTGCATCTGCCGGAGACGGCGGGCATTTATCAGCCCGTCGGCGACACCATAGGGGCGGGCGGTTTTGTCCGCGCTATGCGGACGGTTCCCATGTTCGTCGAAATCGCGCTCGCTATTAGAAATTACGCGCCGGAAGCCTGGGTTATAAACTATACAAATCCGATGAGCGTTTGCGTGGCGGCGCTTTACGAGGCCTTCCCGAAAATACGCGCGTTCGGCTGCTGCCACGAAGTCTTCGGCACCCAGAAGCTCCTGGCGGCCATGATTGAGGACAGCCTTGGAATAAAAAATATAAGCAGACAGGAAATCCGCGTAAACGTGACCGGAATTAACCATTTCACCTGGTTCGACAGCGCGTCTTATCAGGATATGGATTTATTCCCTGTTTATCGGGATTTCGCGGAAAAATATGCCGAAACGGGTTTTGAAGGCGGCGGAGACACAAACTGGATAAACAATAATTTCCATTGTTTGCATCGCGTAAAATTCGATCTGTTCCGGCGATTCGGGCTGATTGCCGCCGCCGGGGACAGACATCTGGCGGAGTTCGTGCCCGGCTGGTACCTGAAAAGCCCCGAAACCGTGAGCAATTGGAAATTCCGCCTTACAACAGTCGATTGGCGGGAGCGTGACCTGGCCGAGCGCCTTGCGCGATCAAAAGCGCTCGTTTCAGGCGAGGAAGAAGTTGAAATCACGCCATCCGGCGAAGAAGGCCATTTGCTGATCAAAGCCCTGATGGGCCTTGGCGACCTGATCAGCAACGTCAATCTGCCCAACATGGGACAAATCAGCAACCTTCCCCTCGGAGCCGTCGTCGAAACAAACGCGCTCTTCCAGAGAAGTGAAATCCGCCCGATACAAGCCGGAACACTTCCCGGAAACGTCGCCGCGCTTGTGTCGCGACATGTCCTCAACCAGCGCAACACGCTGGAAGCCGCTCTGACCTGCGACCTGAACCTGGCGCTGACAACGTTCCTGAACGATCCCATGTGCGCAAATCTGACCCCTCTGAGCGGCGAGGCGCTTCTGCGGCAAATGCTGAAAAACACACAGGAATACCTTCCTTCCGGCTGGCTCCTGTAAAAAAAAATTACCCCCGCCAAAATAACGGGGGGTATGGGGGAGACTGGTCCCCCCATCGGGGTGCGGGGCGGCGCCCCGCGGCCTTTATATACCAAAACCAAAATAGCGAGCCGCATTGTTATCCCGCACAGCCCGCCCCAAAGCTTTATAATCCTCCGGATATTCCCCGTTTACCAAAGTTTTACAGATTTTGTCAAGAGTTTTTAGTTAATATTTTGCATTTATACAGGAGGGTTCATAATGGATTTACTTAATTATAATAAAATAGAAAAAACAGGCTTCGATGGCTTTTTGCTGAAATATGCTCCTGAACGCGTCCTCCAGTTTGGGGAGGGTAATTTTTTGCGCGGATTCGCGGACTGCTTTATAGATATCGCCAACGAAAAGGCCGGCTTCGGCGCAAAAGTCGTCGTTGTTCAGCCAATAGCGTCCGGCATGACTGATGCTTTGAACGCGCAGGACGGCTTATACACGCTATACCTTCGGGGGGAGCAAAACGGCGGAAAGCACGAGGAAAAGCGCCTGATCAGCTGTATCAGCCGGGCGCTCAATCCTTATGCCGATTACCGGGCGTTTCTGGACTGCGCGCGGCAACAAAGCCTTAGATATATTGTCAGCAACACCACCGAGGCGGGCATAGCATTCGATGCGGCCTGCCGCTTTGACGACGCGCCGCCGTCGTCTTTTCCCGCTAAACTGACGCGCTTTTTATACGAGCGCTGGCTGGCCTTTGGGGAGAGCGCGCAGGGCTTTGTCATACTTTCCTGCGAACTGATTGACGACAACGGCGCCGAGCTGAAACAGTGCGTGAGCAGTTATGCGGATTTGTGGGGGCTTGGCCAGGAGTTTTCCCGCTGGCTGGACGAAAAAAACCTGTTCTGTTCAACCCTTGTTGACCGGATTGTAACAGGCTATCCCGCCGGGGAAGCGGACGCGCTTAATCAGGCCAACGGATATCTTGACCGGCTTATCGTGACTGCTGAAAATTTTGGCCTGTGGGTCATAGAAGGCCCGGAATGGCTTCGCGAAGAGTTGCCGTTTGAGCGGGCCGGCCTGCCTGTCATCGTGACAGCCGACCACAAGCCTTATAAAGAACGTAAAGTTCGGATCCTCAATGGAATTCATACCTCAATGTCGCCGCTTGCTTACCTTGCCGGAAAAGACACGGTTCGGGAAAGCGCGGAGGATCCGGCGGCCGGAGAATATATACGCCGGGTTATTCACGAGGAAATTATTCCCACGCTTACGTTGCCCCGCGACGATCTGGAGAATTTTGCCGCCGCTGTTATTTCCCGTTTTCATAATCCTTTTATTAAGCACCAGCTGCTGTCTATTACGCTTAATTCCGTGTCGAAATGGCGGGCGCGGGTTTTGCCGACCGTCAGGGCGTACGCTCAAATAAATAAAAAGCCCCCGGCTGGACTTTGCCTGGGCTTTTCGGCGCTTCTTCAGTTTTTACGGGGGAATCGCATGGAAGACGGGAAACTTTTCGGCGAGCGAAACGGCGAGAGCTATCAAATCGCCGACGAGCCGGGAGTTCTGGAACAGCTTTGGAAGCTCAGCCGCCTGGAGAGTTCCGAATATGTGAAAGCTGTTTGCGGCAATGTTAATTTCTGGGGTGAGGATTTGAATCTTATCCCGGGCTTCGCCGCCGCAACGGAAGAATTCTTTGGCCTGATCAGCGAAAAGGGCGCCGCGGCGGCTTTGGAGGAGTTTTTACATGCCTAGGGATTTTGTTCAGATTCATCCGGCGGACGGGGTTGCCGTCGCGCTGCGAACGCTGGCTCGACACGAGAGAATCGAAGCTGCAGATTTAAGAATAGAGCTTCTGGATGAAATTCCCGCGGGACATAAATTTGCGCTGAAAGACGCGGAGCCGGGAGAGAAAATCTTGAAATACGGCTTCGCGATCGGCCGGGCAAGCCGGGCGATCCGGGCGGGGGAATGGGTTCACACCCATAATCTGGCAACCGGTCTTTCCGAGAAGCCCAGCTACAGCTATACGCCAAATTTCGAGCGGATCCCGGCAGTCCCGCCGGAGCCGTTTATGGGCTATGCCCGCGAGGACGGAACTGTCGGCATACGGAACGAAATCTGGATTATTCCCACAGTGGGCTGCGTCAACGGCGTAGCGGAGCGGCTGGCGCGGGAAAATTCCGCCTTTGCCCAAAGCGCCGGCGTTGACGGCGTTTATGCTTTTGCGCACCCATACGGATGCAGCCAGCTTGGGGGCGACCATGAAACGACGCGGAAAATTTTGGCCAACCTTGCCCGGCACCCTAACGCAGGCGGCGTGCTTGTGCTGGGACTGGGCTGTGAGAACAACAGCCTGGAAACGCTCAGGGAAATTTTGGCGGATCGTCCCCAGGAGAGCATTCGCTTTTTGAATTGCCAGGACACGGCAAACGAGCTGGAGACGGGTTCCCTTCTGATACGCGAGCTGATTCAATATGCCGCGCGTTTTAAGAGAACGCCGGCGCCTGTTTCAAGATTGCTTGTCGGACTGAAATGCGGTGGGAGCGACGGACTCTCCGGGATAACGGCAAACCCGGCTGTTGGGGCGTTCAGCGATTCGCTTATCGCTCAGGGGGGAAGCGCAATTCTAACCGAAACGCCGGAGATGTTCGGCGCGGAGAGCATTCTTATGAACCGGGCGCTTTCTCTTGAAATCTTTGAAAAAATTGTCGATATGATCAACAGCTTTAAAGACTATTTCACGTCGCACGGCCAGCCCGTATATGAAAACCCTTCGCCGGGAAACAAACTGGGGGGAATAAGCACTCTGGAAGACAAAAGCCTCGGCTGTGTGCAAAAAGGCGGGACGGCTCCCGTCAGCGGCGTTATAGCATATGGCGAGCGCGTTGAAACATCAGGCTTGACGCTTCTTTCCGGGCCCGGCAACGACCTGGTTTCGGCAACGGCTCTGGCCGCGGCGGGGGCGCACATGATTTTGTTTACCACAGGCCGGGGAACGCCTTTCGGCGCGCCGGTTCCGACATTGAAAATCTCCACAAACACCGCGCTTTTCCGCAGCAAGCCGGGCTGGATAGACTTCGACGCAGGGGGTATCGCGGAAGGAACACCCGCGGGCGAAGTTTCAAAACAGCTTTTTTCGCTTGTAATTTCGACCGCAAACGGGCAAAAAGCGAAAAACGAGATAAATCAGTACAGGGAAATCGCGATATTAAAAAGCGGCGTAACGCTGTGATTTGCAAGACGGGCTATTATTATGAACTTCTAATCAAAGCGCCCTGCGGCGGAGACGCTATCTCCGCCGCAGGGCGCTTTCAGCATGTCAGGCAGTGAAAATCAGCCAAGCCTTTCTTCCAGTTTTGCAAGTTCCGCGCGCAGCTCTTCGGGGAGGCGGTCAAATTTGGCGTAAAATTCTTTAATACCCGCGAGTTCCGCCCTCCAAAGCTCAGGATCAACGCTCAGCAGATCGCGGACGGTGTCGACCGTTATATCAAGGCCTTCTATATTTATATCCTCCGGTTCAGGCTCATATCCGACAGGCGTTTCAAGCGCGCCGGCCTTTCCGGCGCAGCGGTCGACAATCCACATAAGAACGCGCATGTTGTCGCCAAAGCCCGGCCAGATGAAATTGCCCTTATCGTCCGTTCTGAACCAGTTGACGTTGAAAATCTTCGGAGCTTTGTCCCCCAGCTTTTTGCCCATCTCCAGCCAGTGGCCAAAATAATCGCCCATGTGATAGCCGCAGAAGGGAAGCATAGCCATCGGGTCGCGGCGGACGACGCCTACTGCCCCGGCCGCTGCCGCCGTAGTTTCCGACGCCATTGTCGAGCCGACAAAAACGCCGTGCTGCCAGTCGAATGACTGATAAACCAGCGGCGCGGTCTTCGCGCGCCGACCGCCGAAAATAATCGCGCTGACCGGAACGCCCGCCGGATTATCGAATTCCGGGCTGATGCAGGGACAGTTTTTCGCAGGAGCGGTGAACCGTGAATTCGGGTGAGCGCCTTTTGCGGAGGCCGTTGAACCGTCCCAGGGCTGGCCCAGCCAGTCTATGGCCTTTTTTGGCGGGTTCTTGTCAAGGCCTTCCCACCAGACTGTATTATTATCAAGATTTAATACGACGTTTGTAAAAATCGTATCTTTTTTCGTGCTTTCCAGCGCGTTGAAATTGGACTTTGCGTTTGTGCCGGGGGCGACGCCAAAGAAGCCGTTTTCCGGGTTGACCGCCCAGAGCCTTCCGTCCGGGCCTATTCTCAGCCAGGAAATGTCGTCGCCGACACACCAGACTTTGTAGCCCTGCTTTTTATAGACTTCCGGCGGGATAAGCATGGCCAGATTTGTCTTGCCGCAGGCCGAGGGGAAAGCCGCCGTCACATAATTTACTTCTCCCTGCGGGTTTTCAAGGCCAAGAATCAGCATATGCTCGGCCATCCAGCCCTCGTTCTTGCCCTGATAGGAGGCAATGCGGAGCGCAAAGCACTTTTTGCCGAGCAGAACGTTGCCGCCGTAGGCCGAATTTATCGACCAGATTGCGTTATCTTCCGGGAATTGACAAATATAGCGCTTTTCCTCGTCAATATCCGCGGTGCAGTGAAGGCCGCGCACAAAGTCGTCGCTTTCGCCGCCGAGTTGTTCAAGCGCCTTTCTGCCCATGCGGGTCATAATGTCCATATTCAAAACTACATAACGAGAATCTGTAAGCTCAATGCCTACTTTGCTGAATTCGGAGCCGATTTGACCCATGCAGTAAGGGATAACGTACATAGTGCGTCCTGCATAAGAATTTTTGAAAAGCTCTCCCAAAGTTGCGTAAGCCTCTTTTGGATCCCACCAGTTGTTTGTAGGGCCGCAGTCGTTTTTGTCCCGTGAGCAGATAAAAGTGCGGTGCTCAACGCGGGCGACATCGTTTGCTTTAGTTCTGTGGAGAAAACACCCGGGCAGCAGTTCCTCGTTGAGCCTGTGAAGCTCGCCCGCGGCTTCTGATTCGGCGCTGATTGCCTTCAGCTGTTCTTCGCTTCCGTCAATCCAGACCACTTTGTCAGGATTGACAAGCTCCTTTATTTTTTCAATCCAGTTCAGCACGTTCTTATTTTGAGTCATTTTCCTTCTCCTTTCATTACAGTCAATAAACTCAATCCGTCAAAAATACCCATGTTTTAATTGGGATTAGACTTAATCTGATAATAATATTCAACCCCATTATATTATATACTATAAAAAAATAAATTTCAACTATGTAAATTATTAAATAAAAAATATCGCTTGTTTTTTATTTATATTTTACAAACACAGCGTTAGCCGCTTTCCCCGCTGTATAAATAATCACAAAAAGGGGAGGCCGCTATGCCTCCCCCCTTTTTTGTGATTTTCAGAAATTTTGTGGCAACCCGTGATTGATGTTATAAATAATCAGTCCCGCCAGACAAAGCGAAACGACAAAAACCATACCGGCGCAAAGCGGCACGATGTTTTTTGTTCCATTGAAAGCCCTGAGTTCGCTTTCAGTAGTTTTTATAAGCCTGTGTCTGGCAAGGGCGTTGAAAACCGGCGGATAAAACGCAACCGTGAAAATCGAATTCAGCCCGTTTTTGAAAATATTGAAAGGCGTTATTGCCGGGAGAAGCAGGCCGGCGACCAATTTCTGAGAAACGCCCATATAAAAGGGTGTGACAAAATAATTGAACGCGACCATAAAAGCCGTCGCTGTGGCAGTTCCCACAAGCAGCCCGATTACAGCGTTTCTAAATGTGCGGTTTTTTCTGTAAATATAAGCCGCCGGGCATACAAAGCCCGCTGTCGCAACAACGTTCATAAGAAAACCGATAATTTCCGTCGAGCTGATTGTAAGCATTTCAATCAGGCAAACCACAAGAGAAACAAGAACGCCCGGCAACGGACCGAAGATAAACGCGCCTATCGCAATTACGACGCACTTTATTTCATAGGATAAAAAAGGCAGCGACGGTATGATAGGGGGAATTATCCTGCAAACCCAGACGGTAACGAAAGCGATCGCCGACAGCATGGAAAGCATGGCAAGTTCTCGTGCGTCAATTTTTTTCACTCTTTGCATTTCTAACAAAACCTCTTTTCTTTAATTTGCCGAAAAAGCAATAAATATATACACAAAAAAAGATCCTGAGCCGCAAACGTCTCAGAACCAAAATAATTTGCATAACAGGCATGCAAATAAACACGTTTCTTTCATCCGGACTTTAACCGTCGGCAACGGAATCTAACCGTATTCGGCTCAAAAAAAGACAAGCTCGCGGGCTAAAGCGTCCAAAAAACGCCCATTACCGCCGGTGAGGACTTTCACCTCGCCCTGAAACACTCAATATCCAATTTTGAAATTATTATATAACAAGATTACATCTTTGTCAATAGCCGCAGCTATAGGTATTTTATGCTTAAACACTATGGTCTGGAATTCTTTTTTATAATAATATATAATATATATTAACTATGGATTATTTATTAAATTATTGTAAATTAAACAGTGAAATAAAACCGATTATTCCGGCTCTGTATTCGTGGAGAGTATACAGAAAGGTTACTAAACTATAAACTATTTTTAAGGCAAGCCCTGTATATTGACTGTTATCAAATTATAATATATAATTTATTTAATAATTTATTGAATTTGTGGCCTTGCGTTTGCCGGCCGCAAACTAAACCCCGCAGCGGGCGATATTGTCCGTCCAAATTTTTTCGACAGATGATTAATATTTAAAACAGCTTAACGCGGTTGCTTGTTCAGTCTCACCCATGGGCGCCAAAGTCAAAGCCAAAATCCACGCTTAAGGAGCTCCAGTCAAATATGAACAAGGATTTAAGCCTTTCAAACAGCCACGCTATGCCCAAGCTGTCTAAGGCACGGACAAGCGCCGCAAAAAAAACATGGCCGGAGCCGCCGCAAAAAAAGGCGGGGAAGGAAAGTTCCTCCCCTTTATTAAACACAAGCGGGACAGCCGCCGCCCAGAAAACAAAAACTGTCCCCGAGAAAAAATTGCCCGCAAAAGCTGCCTCCTGGAACGCTCCGCGAAAAAAACAGGCCAGGCTTTCCTCAGCCGAAAAAAAAGAACGAAGGCGGCTGCTGGAGATTAGAAAAAATCTTTTAACTTATACCAGAATAAACCCGGAAATTTTGGAAGCATACAAAACTATGCGGATAAACCTGCTGAACCTGATTTCGGAATGCGGCAGCAAAGTGGTTTTAGTCTCCGGGACAGGGGCGTACCCCTGCAAAACTCTGGTTTCGGCCAATTTAGCGCTCTCCCTGGCAAAGTCCGGCCACAGCGTTGCTCTTGTGGACGCGGACACGGACCATCCTTTTTTAAACAAGCTCCTCGGCATAAAAAACGCCGGGGGACTTTCGGAGTTCCTGGCGGGTAAAGAAGGCGAAAGGCCGCATATCATAGCGCTTGCGCCCAATATTGACGTGATGACGGCGGGTCGCGTAAAGGGCAGATATTTTGATCTGCTCGGCTCGGACAGAATGAAACGCTTTATCGCGCTGCTGGAACGCTCTTACGAGTATGTGATTATAGATACGCCGCCTGTGGGTGTGAACTCGGACGCGCTGGCTATTTCCGACGCTTGCGCCGGGATTATTCTGGTTGTGAAACAGGCGCACACTACTTATGATATGCTTGATGGGGCAATACAGAAAATCAAGAAAGCCAAAGGAAATTTGCTTGGGGTAGTTATAGGGGATTATTCGCCGAAAGAGATGTATTGATAGAATAGAAAGGGAAATAAAACCATGCCAGAACAAAATAATAAAACAATCAGCGCAAACAAAAAAGCCCGGCACGATTATTTCGTGCTGGAAAGCTTTGAGGCCGGAATTGAGCTTTTCGGCACGGAGGTTAAATCAATCCGGGCGGGGAATGTCAATCTCAAAGACTCCTGGTGCACTGTCAAAGACGGCGAACTGTTTGTTTTGGGGATGCATGTCAGCCCCTACGAAAAAGGAAATATTTTTAACAGAGACCCCCTGCGCCAGCGGAAACTGCTAATGCGCAAAAAAGAAATCGCAAAGCTTTTTGGTAAAATTAAGATTGAGGGCTTGAGCCTTATTCCTCTTTCGCTTTATTTCAAGGGCTCGCGGGTCAAGCTTTCGCTGGGGCTTTGCAAGGGCAAAAAACTTTACGACAAGCGCGAGGACGCCGCAAGGCGCGATGCCGGGCGGGATATCGACCGGGCGATGAAAGAGAGCAGAATGAGGGATTAAATTAACAGGGGCGCCCGCGGCGACTGCCCCTGTTAATTTTTTACAGATTTCTGAATAAAATATAAACCGAACTAAGCCGTTATTTTCACGCTTTTCGCGATGGCCTCCAGTTCCGCGTCCGTTACTGAGTCATAGTCCAGCTCTATTGCTGTATAACGCTTCAAGTCCAGGTTATAGGCCAGAATTCCCCTGTTGTAGTAGACCGTCCGCGGGTCGCCCTCAACAGTCTCCGCTTTGAAGTGCGTCAAATCTCTGCCCGGAATGCTTTGGTCAATCCAGTCGCTTCTATAATAAACAAGATCTGTGGCCGCGCCCTCGCTTTCGGATTCAGAAACGACTTTGTATTCTGCCCCCCAGCTATACATGCTGCCCAGCATAAAACCCTGATAAAGCGCGCGATAGTTCACTGAGCGGTTTTCTTTGAAAGCGTCAATATCGCCCTCGGGGACAGCTTCAAAATTGATAAACGAGATTGCCCCGACTGTTCCGCCGTCTTTGCTGATATTGAGCGCAGCGTTCCCGGGCGCCGGATTTACAGCCCAACTATCAATGCCAAGATACCCCGCCGACGCGTCGAAAGTGTCCAGAATCTCAAAGCCCGCGGGCAGCTCCATGTTTACTGTATAATCACCGAATTTTACGCCGGAATTTCCTGCGGCGGGATTGCCCGCGCAGCCCGCGATTATCGCCGCCGCCAGAACGAGCGAAAGCGCAAGCGCCGCCGGCGAATACTTCTTGAATTTCATAATATTTTTCACCCTCACTGAAATATTTCCTTCGCCGAAAGCCAGCGGGCTTGCGTTGAAGGTGTGTCTCGCCGCCATAAACAGCAGCAAAAGCGAATACGGCTTTTTGATTTCCCCGCCCAGCTCTTTCATCACGCGCTCGTCGCAGGACAGTTCCATATCGGCGCTCATCAGCGCAAAGGCCAGCCACACCAGAGGGTTAAACCAGTGCAGGCAGAGCACAAAAAACGCCGCAAGCTTTATAATATGATCCCCGCGCCTGATGTGAACACGCTCGTGGCAGAGGATATAATTTTTGTCCTCGCCCTTCAGCCCGGCGGGAATATATATCTTTGCCCTGAAAAAACCCAGCACAAACGGCGATTTTAAATTTTCGACCTCGTAAACGCATTCGCCGGCAAATCCGGCGCCGCGGAGCTTGTACCTGAGCAAAATTATAGAAGCTATACTGTAAGCCAGCATTGCGGCAATGCCCGCCAGCCAAACGACCGCGCCGATAGAAACATAAATCTGCATAGGATTTGCGCTGTATATTGGACTTGCGGCGGGAAGCCCGGAGTTCACCGCCGCGTCGACGGCGGCAATTCCCGTATTTATTCCCGGCCGCGGCATCATCTCGATATTCTGCGGAATGGGGTTTGCATTAAACGGCAAAAAGCTGAAAACAGTCTGAAACGAAAACGGGCAAAGCAGCCGGAACCCCACTATCGACCAGAGCGCATATGAAACATACTTCGGCGCCATTCTGAGAAAAAATCTTGCCGCAGTTATCACTAGAATTACAAAAGAGGCCGTAAAACTCATATTAAGCACGGTTAAAAAAACGCTGTTAATAAAAATCAACCCTCCCTGTATTCATCAATCAGTTTTTTAAGCTCTTCCGCCTGCTTTGCGCTCAGGCGCCCTCCGCCGATAAACGCCGCCAGAAATTTGGGCAAAGAACCTCCGAAAGCGCTTTTTACAAGGCTGCGGCTTTGGCCGGCATAAAATTCATCTTTTTTTATTAGAGCCGAAACAATAGAATCTTCGTTTTTGAAAACGCCCTTTCTGCAAAGTTTTTTGAGCACTGTGTATGTTGTGGATTTTTTCCACTTCATCTCTTTCTCGGACAGCTTCACAAGCTCGCCGGAGGAAATCGGCTCGCTGTTCCATATAAGCTCGGCGAATTTTGCCTCCGCCGGAGCCAGTTCGTAAGTATTCACTTTTTTCTCCCTTCTGGTTTTTGTGGTCTATTAGCTATAAACCCCACTGTCAGTCTATAACAAATAGACTGATTTGTCAACCATTATTTTTATTCCTGGGATAGGTATTTACAGGCGCAAAAAAAACCGCCTTGCAGAAAGCGGTTTTTTTGCGCCTGCTTTTAGCATACGGCGCGTCAGTCGGCCCTAATGTCTCCTCTCGCCTTGAGTTCGGCAAGGATCTGGCTGTATTTCTCCGCGTCGATTTTATATTTTGCCCGGTATATGAAAAAGCTCACCGCAATCACAGCCAGGGGGAAAATCATCATTGCGCCCTTGAGGGTGAAAATTCCCCCGGCGGTCACATCGGCGGGACTTGCGGCTTCGTTTATGCCGGAGATGATGGCCACCAGCATGACGACGCCGTTCGCAATTGCCGCCCCAAGTTTGTTAATCAGGGGCTGAACGGAAAAAGTCACGCTCTCGTTGCGCTTGCCGAGCTTCCACTGTCCGTATTCGATTGTGTCCGCAAGGAACATCAGCATCAGAATCTGGATAAACGCTTCGCCGACAAAAAGCAGAACGGCCGCGGCGCCTATTATAATCATGTTCAGCGGCGCGAGAAAAAATATTATATAGCCCAGCGCCACCAGGCCGGTAGCGAAGGCAAAAAGCTTTTCGCGGCTGAAACTTTTGCTCACTGTTGGGAAAACCGCTATCGCCGCAATCTGCGACACGCCCAGCACGGCGGCAAAAGCAGAGTACATGCCTTCGTTCCGGAAAACGTATTTAAAATAATAAGTGCCGAAGCTGGTGGTGGTCATGTAACCGATCATGAACAGCGACATGGACACGACGACCCACAAAAGCTGGTCGTTTCTGCCGATAGCCCGGAACATGTCGCTCAGTGAAGTCTTCCCTTCCTGCTTGAAATAATTTTCTTTTTCTTTGACGCCAAAAACAGTGAAGCACAAAAAGCCCAGCATCAGAACGCTTGTTATCACCGCAAAAATAAACCAGGCGCTTTTTGCGCTGCCCACGGCTTCGCCCATCGCCGATGTGGCGGGCAGTATCAGCACAACAACCGCAAAAAGCCCTATGTTTGCGCAGTTGCGCGCAACAGCGCCGATTTTTTCCCGCGCTTTCTGGTCAGTCGAAAGCGACGGCAGCATTGACCAGTAGGCTATGTCGTTCCAGCCATAGAATATGTCCCAGCTCAGGTAAAAAAAACCGAAAACAAGCGCCAAAGCCCAGCCTTTCAGTCCCAGATCCGTGAACATAAGAATAAGCGCTATTGCGGCGCCGAAAGCCCCGATAACTATTCCGGGCTTGAACTTGCCCCATCTTGATTTTGTATTGTCCACGACGACGCCCATGACAGGGTCGTTAAAGGCGTCGAAAATCCGCAGGACGGTCAGAACCACTGTCATGAGCGCCATTGTGCTGTTCGGAAGATCCAGAACCTCAGTCAGGTAATATGTCAGGAACATGCTTTCCATTGAGTAAAACATGTCGCGCCCGATTGTGCCCAGCCCGAAAAACCATTTGTTGCGCTTGTCCGTCAGCTGTGTTTGCATTTTTTCTCTCCTTCCAAAATTTTATGTATTCGCGGATATTCCTGCGGATGCGAGGGGCGGCAATTTGCCGCCCCTGCCTGAATTTACGGCTTTATCAGCTTCCCGACATCGCTTATCGTCACAACAATCATCAGCGTGAGCAGCAGCGCCATACCGACGGCGTTGATCGCCGTCTCGTATTTCTGCGGGACGGGCTTGCGGCGTATCTTCTCGACGAGCAGAAAGACCAGCCGCCCGCCGTCCAGCGCGGGGAAAGGCAGCAAATTGAAAACCCCCACGTTTATACTTATCATCATCACCATAAAGAGATAATTTTCCAGCGCCTCCCGGAAGTTGAAAGCCTGCCCCGCCGGGTTCGTAATCGCGCCGCCTATCGCCGACGTTACCCCTATGGGTCCCGAAAGGTCGTTTATGCCATATTTGCCGCGCAGCAGGTCAAAAACCGAAACCCACACCGTCCGCGCAATAGTTAACGAGTTGTAAAAACCCTGCCTTATAGTGGTAAAAAAATTCTTCTGGCGCGGATAAACTTTAAAATCAAGAATAAGGCTCTGCCTGCCCGTCTCCTCGTCTGTGAAGGTTTTGAATTCAACCCTGTCGAATTTAATGCGCTCGCCGTCCCGGATAACTTCAAACTGCGCAAAACCGTCGTCATCGCGGAGCATTTCAAACATCAAATCCATATCTGCGTGAATCCTCGCCCCGTTTATTTTGTAAATATCGTCCCCGGCCTGAAGAACTTTGCTGCTTGTCGCGCCTTCGCCGAAAGTTGCGATTGTCGTGGAAGCGAAAACGTCCTGCATAGAAGCAATGCCCGTCGCGACGGCCAGCCCCATGAGTATATTCATTGCGGCCCCGCCGACCAGAACTGTCGCGCGTTTCCACAGTTTCTGCCGCCCGAAGGAGCGCGGGTCGGCGCTTTCTTCAGTTTCGCCCTCCATAAGGACATAGCCGCCTATGGGAAAAAGGTGAAGGCCGTACTGCGTTTCGCCTTTGCCAAACTTAAACAAAGCCGGACCCATGCCCATTGCAAACTCGTTTACTTTAATTTTAAAAATTTTCGCCGCGACAAAATGCCCGACCTCGTGGATGAAAATAATCAGTCCAAAAGTAAGCACGGCAAGCAGAATTGATATAATACTCATTTTTTACCTCTTTTCAAAACGCTTATTTTAAATATTGCGGATATTCCGGGCAGCGCGCGAAACTGCAAATTCCCGGGCCAAAGCGTCGGCTTCCAGAATTTTTTCTATAGTGACGCCGCCTTTCTCCAGATGGGATAAGTCCAATTGTTCGAGAGCTTCCCCGGCCAAATCCGCAATGTCAGGAAAACTCGCCTTACCCTCCAGAAAAAGCCCGACGGCGGCCTCGTTTGCCCCGTTGACGACGCAGGGCGCAAGCCCGCCCCTGCCGACGGCTTTTATGCAGATTGCCGGGGCGTAAAAAGTTTTCATGTCCGGCTCACAGAAGCTGAGGCTTCCATACGCCGCCAGAGAGAGCTTTTTTTCTCCCGCGGGAAACCTGTCCGGCCAGGTGAGCGCAAGCTGTATCGGTATTTTCATGTCCGGCTCGCCCAGCTGCGCAATGACCGCGCCGTCCGCGAACTCAACCGCCGAGTGAATAACGCTTTCCCTGTGAACCACGATTTCTATCTGCTCCGGCTTTAAATCAAACAGGCGGACGGCTTCGATTACTTCAAAACCCTTGTTCATCATGGTGGCGGAATCTATCGTGATTTTTCTGCCCATGCTCCAGTTCGGGTGTTTCAGAGCGTCTTCGGGCTTTATATTTTGAAGCTCTCCCCGCGTTTTTCCAAAAAACGGCCCGCCGGAAGCCGTCAGTATAATCTTATTAATATTTTTTCTGGAATTATTCCCGGAAAGGCACTGAAATATTGCCGAGTGCTCGCTGTCCACGGGAAAAATACTGCCGCCGTTGTTTTTCGCTGTGGATATGACAAGTTCCCCGCCCGCAACAAGACTTTCTTTGTTGGCCAAAGCCAGGCGTTTTCCCGCGCCGGCCGCCGCAAGAGTCGGCAAAAGCCCGGCTATGCCCACTATCGCATTCAGAACAGTTTCGTTTTTGTTGTGAAAAGCGGCGATCTCGCAGACGGCTTCCCTTCCTGACATAACTTCCACAGGGCAGTCCGCAAGCGCAAGTTTTAGCTCGCGATATTTGCTTTCGTCCGCAATGACAGCTTTTTTTGGCAGAAAACGGCGGGCTTGCTCCGCAAGGAGTTTTATATTTGATCCCGCCGAAAGCGCGTTGACTTTTATATTCAGGCTTTGGCATACTTCAAGCGTCTGGGCGCCGATGGAACCCGTTGAGCCCAGAACGCATATTTCTTCGACCATTTTTTTGAACGTCTCCTTTTTGAGCGGCCGTTTGCCCTCGTCTATCCAAGAGTTACCAAATTAAAGGGCAGATATTGCAGCGCGATATAAAACACAGGCGCGACAAAAAGCACAGAATCAAAACGATCCATAATACCGCCGTGGCCGGGCATGATCTTGCCGTAGTCCTTGATGCCGGTCTGCCGCTTCAGAACAGACGCCAGCAAATCCCCCGAAACCGCCGCCGAAGCGAGCACAGGCGCCAGCAGAAAAAGATATACATAATTCGGCCTGAAAAAAATAATCGGGTATACCATGGGCATAACAATCGAGAAAATCCATCCCATAAGCAGATATCCGGCCACAGCGGTTGCAAAACCGCCGAAAAAGCCCTCCACTGTCTTTTGAGGGCTTATTTTTGGAGAGAGTTTGTGCCTGCCCCAGAAAGTGCCGATAAAATACGCCCCCGCGTCCGGGAACCAGCCTCCTCCGAAAATCAGCATAACATAAAACATGCCAGTATAGGCATAGTTAGTGCGCAGATTTACAAGAATCGCAAACATCGACGGAACCAGAACGCTTATCATCAGAGCGGCCGCAATATTTCTAAAATCAATATCCTCGTATCTGAGCAGCAAAATCGTGCTGAGAACCGAGCCATAGGTGATATAAATCAAAAACCTGTGCGCCCAAACAGCCGTATCCACGCTGGCGGGTATAATAAAACCCAGGGCTACGCTTGCCGAAATTATAATTTTGTCTTTTATATAAGAGGTCGAGACCAGAAGCTCATAAACAGCCACAGCGGAAACAAACGCTATGGCAAAGGGGAAAAAGAAAGTGTCAAAAAAGATCAGCGCCAGCGCCAGCACAAACAGAGCCGCCGCCGACGTTACCAGACGTGTTTTCATGAGAGAACGCGCCGCCTTTCGTTTGTATAAAAACTCTTGCCGTCCCGCAAAATTTGGGGCGCGCAGAATAATGCGTACGCATTCCGCGCCAAAAGGCTTATATTATTATTGTACCATAACTGCGCCGCTTGTCAACGTCGGCTGCAATTTACTCCGTCAGTTTTTGCATAAACGTTATAAAATAATTCAGAATATGACGTTTGACTTTTGTGCATGTTTATGTCATAATACTAGACAGATAAAATTTAGATAATCCAGATAATTTGGGATGTGCTGTGTGTTGTCTATTTTTTAACAAAGTTTTTAGTCAAAAGCTGGCTCTTCAAACTTTTTGACGGAAAAATATTGTAAAAAGGAGTGTTTTTTTGAGCAGAATTACAATAAAGCCTGAGAACCGCGCTCAGGAAGTGATGGACAGGCTTTATGGCAGTATGGAGCGCCGCCTTGCCGTAAGTCCGCCGGGCTTGTGTCCGGTGGATATGGCCGCTTCTTTCCTGCGTATGACGCATGCCCAGAGCTGCGGTAAGTGCGTGCCCTGCCGGGTCGGGCTTGGTCAGCTCCAGAAGCTTTTAGACGGGGTTTTGGAGGGTCGGGGCAAATTCTCCGATATTGATCTGGTTGAAAAAACCGCGCGCGCCATCAAGAATTCCGCCGACTGCGCAATAGGCTTTGAGGCCGCCGAAATCGTCCTGCGGGGCGTTGTCGGTTTCCGGGACGACTATATTGCGCACATTGAAGAACACGACTGTATTTGCAACAGGCAGGAAAGGGACGCCGTTCCCTGCGTCGCGCTTTGCCCCGCGGAGGTGGACGTTCCCGGCTATATCGCGCTTGTGCGCGCCGGAAAACATGCCGACGCCGTGCGCCTTATCCGCCACGTCAACCCATTCCCGACGGCCTGCGCCTATGTCTGCGAACACCCGTGCGAAACGCGCTGCCGCCGCAAAATGGTGGACAACAGCATTAATATACGCGGCATAAAGCGCGCCGCGACCGACACGGCCGGGTATGTCCCGCCGCCGGAATGCGCCGGGCCGACCGGCAAGAAAGTCGCCGTTATCGGCGGCGGCCCCAGCGGAATGACTGCCGCTTATTACCTCCGCTTGATGGGGCACAGCGTGAAAGTCTTTGAGAAACGCGACAAGCCGGGCGGAATGCTCCGTTATGGCATACCCAGCTACCGCCTGCCGCGCGAACGCTTGCAGGATGATTTGAACTCTATTATTGCGGCGGGCGTGGAAGTCGAAACAAATACAGATATAGACGGTCTTGACGGCTTTAACAAGCTCCGCGAAGAATACGACGCTGTTTATATCGCAATCGGCGCGCACACCGATAAAAAGCTGAGAATTCCCGGCGAGGACAGCCGCGGCGTTATCTCCGCCGTGCAGATGCTCCGCGGAATCGGCGACGGCGTTATGCCGGACTTCAAGGGCAAGAAAGTCATAGTCGTCGGCGGCGGCAACGTCGCGATGGATGTCGCGCGTTCGTCAGTGAGACTGGGAGCATCCGTTCAGATCGCCTACCGCCGCCGCAAAGAAGATATGACCGCCCTTCCCGAAGAAGTGGATGGCGCAATCGCCGAAGGCTGCGAGGTTCTGGAACTGCAAGCCCCTGTCCGGGTTGAAGCCGACGAAAACGGCGATGTGAAAGCCCTGTGGGTTCAGCCGCAGATTATCGGACCCAACGACCGCGCCGGAAGGCCGGCCCCCAGAAAGGCCGACGCCCCCGAAAAACGCCTTGAATGCGATTTGGTGCTTGTTTCCATCGGCCAGGGAATAGAGAGCGGCCGGTTTAAAGAGGCCGGGCTTGCCCTTAAATGGGATAATATAGCCGCGGCTTCGGACGGCTCTGTCGAAGCTTTTCCCGGCGTGTTTTCCGGCGGGGACTGCGTGACGGGTCCCGCTACTGTTATCCGCGCCATCGCGGGCGGCAAAGTGGCCGCCGCCAATATAGACAGGTATTTGGGCTATAATCACGAAATCAAAACGGATATCGACATACCCGCGCCGCGCCTGAGCGACAATGCCCCCTGCGGCAGGGTTCAGATGGCCGAGCGGGCGGCGGAAGAGCGCAAGCGCGATTTTGTTCTTGCGGAGATTGCCATGACCGGCGAGGAAGCCGCACAGGAATGTTCGCGCTGTCTGCGCTGCGACCGCTTCGGCTACGGCGGATTTAAAGGCGGGAGGAATACAAAATGGTAAACTTAACTATAAACAAAAAGCCTGTTTCCGTCCCGGAAGGCACTTCTATTATAGATGCCGCCCGTTCAAACGGTATCGGCATACCAAGTCTCTGTTACTTCAAGGGTCTGAACGAAATCGGCGCCTGCCGGGTTTGCGCGGTTGAAATAGAGAAAAAAGACAAACTTGTGCCCGCCTGCAACACGCCTGTCGAAGAAGGCATGGCTGTTTTCACCAACAGCCCCAAGGCCCGCGAAGCCAGAAGAACTAACGTGGAGCTTATTTTGAGCCAGCACGACTGCCTTTGCGCAAAGTGCGCGCGCAGCGGAAACTGCGCTTTGCAGACCGTTGCGAATGATTTGAATATTATCGGCGCGGAGTACGAACCGGATATTCCCGAGGCGGATTGGCCGGCGGATTTCCCGCTTATCCGCAGTGAGTCCAAGTGCATAAAGTGCATGAGGTGCGTTCAAACCTGCGACAAGATTCAGAATTTGCAGGTCTGGGATGTTATCAATACGGGCTCAAGAACCACTGTCGGCGTGAAAAGGCGCTGCTCTATAGAGAAAGCCAATTGTTCGCTTTGCGGCCAGTGTATCACCCACTGCCCGACCGGCGCTCTGCGTGAGCGCGACGACACAGACAAAGTGTTCGCCGCCCTTGCCGATCCGGATAAAATCACGATTGTCCAGATTGCCCCGGCGATCAGGACGGCTTGGTGCGAGGCTTTCGGCCTCAGCCGCGAGGAAGGCACTGTGGAGCGCCTTGCGGCTTGCCTGCGCAGGGTTGGCTTTGATTATGTCTTTGACACCACATTCAGCGCAGATTTGACTATAACAGAAGAAGCGAGCGAATTTATCGGCCGCTTTACAAAAGGCGGTTTGGCCGAGCTTCCCATGTTTACTTCATGCTGTCCGGGCTGGGTCCGGTTTGTCAAGAGCGAGTATCCGGAGCTGCTGCCCCAGCTTTCCAGCGCGAAATCCCCGCAGCAGATGTTCGGCGCCGCGGCGAAAACCTGGTTTGCAAAGAGAAATAATATAGACCCGCACAGGATTTTCAACGTCTCTATCATGCCCTGCCTCGCCAAGAAATTCGAGTGCTCCGGTTTGGGCATGAACGACGCCTGCGGCGACCCGGATGTCGATGTCGTCCTCACAAACCGCGAAGTTACGCGCCTTCTCCGCATGGAAAGCATTGACCCCAGGCAGGTCGAGCCGGAACCCTGCGACATGCCCCTTGGCATAGGCACGGGCGCGGGCGAGATTTTCGGCGCGACGGGCGGAGTTATGGAAGCCGCTTTGCGTTCGGCATATTTTTATATTACGGGCGAAAACCCGCCGCCGGACGCCTTTAAGGACGTTCGCGGCATGGACGGCTGGAAAGAGTCCGCTTATAAAGCCGGAGAAGTCAATGTAAGGGTTGCGGTCGTCAACGGCCTTGCAAACGCCCGCAGGCTGATCGAAGCGTTGCTTGCCAAAAAAGTCAGCTATGACTTTGTGGAGGTTATGGCCTGCCCCGGCGGCTGCGTCGGCGGCGGCGGCCAGCCTGTTCGGGAGGCCTGCGAGATGGCGCCCGAGCGCTTCCAGACGCTCTATGATCTGGATAAAAAGAACGCGCTTCGCTTTTCCCACGAGAATCCTTCTGTGATTGCGGCTTACAGCGAGTATTTTGAGAAGCCCAATTCACATGCCGCGCACAAGCTTCTTCACATTGAACACAAGCTATAAAAATTTTTTTCAGCGCCGCTTGCAAAGCGGCGCTTTTTCAATGACGGAGCTAAAAAGCGCGCAACAAAACTGTTAGATTATAAAAATTACAGAAAATAAATCTAAAGCGCACAAATGTTAGTAGAATCGCTTTGCAAGCAGAAGATTTTGTGATATTATTAATTTTGTGTCACTTTATTTTTTTTGTGGCGGCATTTTGCGTCCGCAGGGGTTTTATTTTATTCGTTTCCAAAGGAGTTGAGCTTAATTGAGCGAAGGTAACGGCCTTCCCGCCAAGCAGGGGCTTTATGATCCGGGCTATGAACACGATGCGTGTGGAATAGGCATGCTGGTTAATATCAAAGGAGAAAAATCGCACGGGGTTGTCAGCAACGCTGTGGAAATTTTGAAAAACCTGACCCATCGCGGCGGCGTGGGCAGCGAGAGCGAAACGGGCGACGGCGCGGGGATTCTCTTTCAGATCCCGCACGCCTTTATGAAAAGGGTTTGCCAAAATCAGGATATAACGCTCCCGGAAGAGGGCGGTTACGGTGTGGCGATGCTTTTTGCCTCACCTGATTCCGCCAGGTGCAAAAAGACAGTCGGAATGTTCAGCGATATCGTGAAAAGCGAAGGCCTTGAAGTGCTGGGCGTCCGCGAAGTTCCAACCTATGACGGCAATATTGGCAAAACGGCCAGGGAAGTTCAGCCGGATATACTTCAAATTTTTATCCGGAAACCCGCCGGCATGAGCGCGGGAGACTTCGAGCGCGAGCTTTATGTTATTTCCAAAATTTCCGAGCGGGAAATCCGCTACACAATGCAGGACAAGCAAAACACTGACAAGTATTTTTATATAGCGAGCATTTCCTCCAAGACTATTGTTTATAAGGGAATGCTTCTGCCCAGCCAGCTGACGGGTTTTTATCTGGACTTGCAGGACGAGGATCTCGTCTCCGCGATAGCCCTTGTTCATTCGCGCTATTCGACCAATACGTTCCCAAGCTGGGAACGCGCGCACCCAATCAGGCATATTATACACAATGGAGAAATAAACACTATAAGAGGCAATATCAACTGGATGAAGGCGCGGGAATCCATGCTTAAATCCGAGAAATTCGGGGCGAGCCTTAAAAAAGTTTTCCCGGTCATCAACGAGGACGGCAGCGATTCAGCTATGCTGGACAATTTTTTGCAGATGCTCTATCATTCGGGCTATGGCTTCCACCACGCTTTGATGATGGCGATTCCGGAACCGTGGGAAAATAACCCCGATATGGACGGAAAGAAAAAAGCTTTTTACGAATACGCCTCCTGCCTGCTGGAACCGTGGGACGGCCCGGCGGCGATTGCCTTTACCGACGGCGAAGTCGCGGGCGCGACGCTTGACCGCAACGGCCTGCGGCCTTCCCGTTATTACGTCACAAAAGACGGCTTTGTTATTCTTGCCAGCGAAGTCGGCGTGCTGTCCACCCCGGAAGATAATATACTCAAAAAAGAACGCCTGCGCCCGGGCAGGATGCTTTTGATAGACACAAAGCGGGGAAAAATTATAGAAGACGCCGAAATAAAAGAAAGCATAGCAAGCGAAAGGCCTTATGCCGAATGGCTTGCGAAAAACATGCTGCACCTGGACGATTTGCCGGAGCTTAAGGCAGGCGGCAAGACTTGGAAAAATCTGGTTGAGAGCAAAAAACGCGAAGGCGTTGACCGGCCCTCCGAGCAGGTTCTGTTTAAAGACTATATCGGACTTAAGAATCTCTTTGCAAACAGGGATGTTGATTTTAGCGGCAAAGTCCCCCTGCTGGAGAAAGAAAAGATTTTTGGCTACACTTGGGAGGATTTGCGCCTCACTCTGAAAGAAATCAGCGCGCAGGCCGACGACCCGATAGGCGCAATGGGCGTCGACACGCCGCTTGCTGTGCTCTCAAACAGAAGCCAGCTTTTGTATAATTATTTCAAGCAGCTTTTCGCGCAGGTGACAAACCCGCCGATTGACGCGATCCGCGAAAAGGTCGTCACTTCCTCCACAATTCAGATAGGCGGCGAGGGCAACCTTCTGGAGCCGGACGAGACAAACTGCCGCGTTATCAGCCACTCCACGCCTGTTTTGAGCAATGCCGAGCTTCAAAAGCTGCGCGGAATAAACAAAGAGGGTTTCAAGAGCGTCACTCTGCCGATTATGTTCAGCGCGCGGGAAGAAAACGGCCTTGAAAAGGCTCTGAACGATTTGTTCTTTGCGGCGGACATGGCGCTGGACAGCGGCTATAATATAATTATTCTTTCCGACAGGGGCGTGAACGAGAGCAAAATCCCGATTCCGGCGCTTCTGGCTGTCTCCGGGCTGCATCACTATCTGATCAGAAAGGGCCGCCGCACAAAAGTCAGCATTGTCGCCGAAACGGGCGAACCGCGCGAAGTTCACCATTTTTCGCTTTTGGTCGGCTATGGCGCAAACGCGGTGAATCCATATCTTGCCTACGAAGCTATAGAAGATCTCTGCGGGCGCAATGTTATAGAGCTTGATCCGGAAAAGGCGAAAGCCAACTACACAAAGGCAATCACCAAAAATATAGTAAAAGTTATGTCCAAGATGGGCATTTCCACTGTGAGAAGCTATCACGGCGCACAGATTTTCGAGGCGCTGGGCGTGAGCGAAGAAGTTATAAATAAATATTTTACAGGGACGACAACCCGCATTGGCGGCGTTGGCCTGAAAGAGATTGAAACAGAATCAAGACAGCGCCACAAAGCCGCCTATGACGCGCTTACCCGCGAGGAATCCCTGGAAGTGGGCGGCAATTACAAGTGGCGCAAAAACGGGGAATATCACCTGTTCAATCCGGAGAATATTTATTACCTGCAGCAGGCTTGCCGCAGGGGGGACTACGAGATGTTCAAAGCCTTTTCGTCCTGTGTCAACAAGAGATCCGCCGAGGTGAAATATATTCGGGGTATGCTCAGTATAGTTATAAAAGACAAACCCCTGCCGCTCTCCGAGATAGAACCCGCCGAAGAGATTGTCAGGCGCTTTAAAACCGGCGCTATGTCCTACGGCTCAATCAGCCGCGAAGCGCACGAAACTATGGCGGTCGCCATGAACCGCCTGCGCGCCAAGAGCAACACCGGCGAAGGCGGCGAAATCCCGGAGCGCTTTAGCCCCGACGCGAACGGCGACGACCGTTGCAGCGCGATAAAACAAGTGGCTTCTGGGCGTTTTGGCGTGACGATCAATTATTTAACTCATTCAAACGAAATACAAATCAAGATGGCGCAGGGCGCAAAGCCCGGCGAAGGCGGGCACCTGCCCGGCCGCAAGGTCTATCCCTGGATCGCGAAATCCCGCTATTCGACGCCGGGCGTGGGGCTTATTTCCCCTCCGCCGCACCATGATATTTATTCGATAGAAGATCTGGCGCAGCTTATCCACGATTTGAAAAACGCCAACCGAAACGCGAGAATCAGCGTCAAACTGGCTTCCGAAGTCGGGGTCGGCACAATCGCGGTGGGCGTCGCAAAGGGCTTGGCCGACGTTATTTTGATAAGCGGCTACGACGGAGGAACGGGCGCCGCCCCCAGAACGAGCATCCGCCACACCGGCCTTCCGTGGGAGCTTGGCATTGCCGAGACGCATCAGACGCTTTTGCTGAACAATCTGCGCAACCGTGTGCGCCTTGAGACAGACGGCAAGCTCCTGACGGGGCGCGACGTGGTTATCGCGGCGCTGCTGGGCGCGGAGGAATTCGGCTTTGCGACGGGACCTTTGATGGTTATGGGCTGCGACATGATGCGCGTCTGCAATCTGGACACCTGCCCGGTCGGCGTTGCAACGCAGAATCCGGCGCTTAGAGCGAAATTCTGCGGCAAACCGGAATATATCGAGAATTTCATGATGTTCATTGCGGAGGAAGTCCGCGAGTGGATGGCCAGAATCGGCGTGCGCAAGTTCAGCGACCTGATAGGCCGCGTCGAAATGCTTAAAGTCAAGAAAAATATTCCCAGCGAAAAGGCCAAGACGGTCGATTTGTCCCAGCTTCTGTTCCAGCCGAAAACCGCCGACAGCATTCAGGACAGGTTTTTCCATTATATGCAGGATCACCATCTGGAGAGATCCGTTGATAAGAGCGCGCTTGTGCCGCTTTGCCTTTCCGCAATTGAGAACAAAACAAAAGTGAACTACAGGCTGCCCATCAGGAATATCAACAGAACTGTCGGCACTCTGCTTTCAAACGAGATCACTAAAATCTACGGCGAAGAAGGGCTTCCGGACGACACGATTCATCTGCGCTTCGACGGCTCCGCCGGGCAAAGCTTCGGCGCGTTTCTGGCCCGGGGCGTGACGCTGGAGCTTCACGGCGACAGCAACGACTATATAGGCAAGGGCCTTTCCGGCGGCAGAATTATTGTGAGCGTCCCGGAGGGCGCGGGCTATAAGCCCGATGAGAATATTATTATCGGCAACGTCGCGTTTTACGGCGCAACTTCCGGCGAAGCGTATATCCAGGGCATAGCGGGCGAGCGCTTCTGCGTGCGCAACAGCGGCGTCAACGCCGTTGTGGAGGGCGTGGGCGACCACGGCTGTGAATATATGACCGGCGGAATCGCCGTGATACTTGGCAGGACTGGCCGGAATTTCGGCGCGGGCATGTCCGGCGGGGTCGCCTATGTATATGACGACGACGGGAGTTTTCCCGGGAAATGTAACACCGAGCTTATCAGCCTTGAATGCCCGGACGAACAGGATGCTGAAAAGCTTAAGTCAATGCTGGAGAAGCATGTCGAATATACTGGCAGCGAAAAAGCCCGGGCGATTTTAGCCGACTATGAGTCTGAGCTTGCGAAGTTCGTCAAGATCATCCCGAACGACTACAAGAAGATTCTGCTTTACAGGCAGGAGGCCGCCGAAGCCGGGAAAAAACCGGACGAGCAGGATTTGTACGCTTTTGACAGGCTTACCAGCGCTAAAGCCAAGTGAGGAGGGAGTTAATTATAAAATGGGAAAAGCAAGCGGATTTATAGAGTACCAGCGGCTTGAAGCCGCCCACCGCCCGGTAAACGAGCGAATTAGAGATTATGACGAATTCATCCTTCCCCCGGAAGAGGAGGATCTTCGCGTACAGGCGGCGCGCTGCATGGACTGCGGAGTGTCTTTCTGCCATGCGGGGCTTATCGTTGACGGCGCTTCCATCGGCTGCCCGCTGACGAATATAATCCCGGAGATAAACGACATGGTTTACCGCGGCGATATAAAAGGCGCGTACGAGAGGCTGAGCAAAACCCATCCTTTCCCGGAATTTACCGGGAGGGTCTGCCCCGCTTTGTGTGAAGGCTCGTGCACGCTGGGCGAGCATGAGAAGCCCGTCGCAATCAAAAACATAGAGCGCTATATAATAGACGCTATGTTTGGCATGGACGGGATAAAGCCGCGCATTCCCAAAAACAGGACAGGGAAGCGCGTCGCGGTTATAGGGTCCGGGCCTTCCGGCCTGTCCTGCGCGGATATGCTCAACCAGCTTGGCAACAAAGTAACTGTCTTTGAGAGAAGCGACCGCCCCGGCGGGCTTCTCATGTACGGCATCCCAAATATGAAGCTTGATAAAGAAGTGCTTATGCGGCGCGTCAGTCTTCTTGAAGAAGAAGGCGTAAAGTTTATATTAAACACAGAGATAGGCATTGACTATCCCGTGATGGTTCTCATGAACGAGTATGACGCGATAGTGCTCTGCATCGGTTCGACCGAACAGCGCACTATCCAGGTTCCCGGCAAAGATTTAAACGGGGTTCACACTTCTATTGAATTTTTGAGCAAGAACACAAAAAGCCTGCTTGACTCCGGTCTGCGCGACGGAAAATATATCAGCGCAAAGGACAAAGACGTTATTATTATCGGCGGCGGCGACACCGGAACCGACTGCGCCGCCACTTCCATCAGGCACGGCGCAAGAAGCGTCGCCCAGCTTGAGATTATGCCCAGCCTGCCAGAAACGCGCGCGGAAAGCAATCCATGGCCGCTGTGGCCGCGGGTCTCCAAAACGGATTACGGCCAGGAAGAAGCAATAGAACTTTTCGGGCGCGACCCGAGGGAATACCTTACCACTGTGAAAGAAATTCTTGACGACGGCAAAGGCAATGTCGCGGGGGTTAAAACTGTCCGGGTAGAGTGGTTTAATCAAAACGGCAGGTTTATCTATAAAGAAGTCGAAAACAGTGAAGAGATCCGGCCTGCCGGGCTGGTTTTGACGGCTATGGGTTTTCTGGGGCCGGAAAAGACGCTTATAGAACAGCTTCAGCTTGAAACGGACGCCCGGGGGAATATCAAAGCGAACGACGACTATGCAAGCAGCCTGATGACGGTTTTTGCCGCCGGAGATGCCCGCCGGGGACCCAGCCTTGTCGTGTGGGCGCTTTCCGAGGGACGCAAGGCCGCTGTGAAGTGCAGCGAGTATCTGAACGGCAAATATTAAACTTATCTGAGGCATCCAAAATGGATAAAAGCGTTATCGGGTTTTTAATCAGGGCGAAAAAATCTATGAATGCGTCTTTCATGGCGGCGACGTAAATTAGTTCAAGAAGAATCCCCCGATTTTACCGGGGGATTCTTCTTGAATGATATAATATAAGCAGGACATGTGAGATAAAGTAAAAGATGATCCGCCACGCCGCAAGGCGTTCAAAAAGCTGAATTCCAAAAAGCTCAAGTGGATTGATTCCGAACAAATCGCCTATGTGGATGAAACAGGGCATGGTGCGAGTGGCGATATAGGACTTTTTCAAGAAACCCAGTAAAATCAATGGTTTACAGGTAGTCGGTAGACAACAAATTCCCTAAATAGCTCCCTCACAAGGGGACACGCGCCGTAGGTTTTGAAAATCTACGGCGTTTTTTTGCGCTATTTTTTAGAGCGAAAGGAGGTATCACGCTATGGCAGTATTCCGGGCAGAGCGCAACAAGGGCTATACGGTCATGAGCAATCACCACCTACGCAACCGGGATTTGACCCTGAAATCAAAAGGGCTTTTGTCGCAAATGCTTTCCCTGCCGGAAGAATGGGACTTTACGCTTTCCGGCTTGGCCCATATCAACCGGGAAAAAATCGACGCTATCCGAACGGCGGTACAGGAGCTTGAAGCTGGAGGGTATATCGTGCGGCGGCAGACGCGGGACGACAAGGGCAAAATGGCGGCGAATGAATATATCATTTATGAACAGCCGCAGGCCGTACCGTTGTTAGGTTATCCGTCGTCGAAAAATCCGACAGCGGAAAATCCAACGCAATTAAATAAAGAAGTATCAAAGACTAATTTACCAAAACCAGATTTATTAAATATGTATGGAGCAAATACCCATTCCATTCCTATCCTTTCCTCTAACCCCTTGCCTAATGAGGGCATGGCGGCAGAGCCGTCGGAACGGAAAGAATTGGAAGCGACCGACGCATACAGGGTTTATGAGGAAATCATTAAGGACAATATCAAGTATGACATTATCGTGCAGGACAAACGGGTTGACCGGGAGCAGTTAGACGAAATCGTTGACCTCATGATTGAAACCGTCTGCACAGCGAGAAAAACAATCCGCGTCGCCGGTGACAATTACCCCGCCGGGCTTGTGAAAGCGAAGTTTATGAAGCTGTACAGTACGCATATCCAGTTTGTTTTTTACTGTATGAGGGAGAACACCACCGACGTGCGCAATATCAAAAAATATATGCTGGTGGTGCTGTTCAATGCGCCGTCCACCATCGGCAATTACTATTCGGCGCGGGTCAACCACGATTTATACGGAAACGGCGGTTAGCCGGGAAAGGAGCATAGATTTTGCATAAAGAAGTGAACCGGGAAGCCTTACAGCGTGGATCGGAAGTCGCCAATCTGACCGCCGCCGAAATCAAAAAAGCCATTGATAAGCTGCTTGCACAGCTAAACGAGCTAAAAAAGATAATCAGAAAATCCCTACCCGTCGTACATGGCAAACAAAGCCTAAAGGAGCTATCGGCGCAAAATGTGGGGCTTTCCAGCATGGAACTGAAAGACCCCAACTTGTGGCAGCTTAACTAAGAAATGAAGAAATGCGGTATTGACTTCTCGCCGATCAAGACCGGCAAGGGTGAATCCCTGTTGTTTTTCAAAGGGCGGGACGCAGACGCTATGACCCATGCCTTTAACCAGTACACAAAGAAGCTCGTCAAGCAGGCCGAAAAGCCGTCTATCCGCAAGACCGCTTTCCAGCCTGAAAGAAAAGGCGGCGCAGATGAACGCGCAGCGGGCTAAAACGAAAAGCAAAGATAAGGGGATGGAGCTATGAAAAATATCGACGTGAAAAAGCTGTTTATCAAAGCCCTGCCCTTTATTCTGTTTTTCTGGCTATTCGGCAAGGCCGGTCAAGCGTTTCGGCTGGCGCAGTGCGTGGATTTGTCCGGCAAGCTACTCAACTTGGGCGGCGGCTTTTCCGCAGCCTTTCAAAATCCCTTGCCGAGCTTCCACCCGCAGGATTTACTTGTCGGCGTTGTGGGCGCGGCGATTATCGCCCTTGCCCTGAATAGCAAGCGTTCCAATCAAAAGAAATACCGCAAAGACATAGAGTACGGCTCAGCGCGATGGGGCAACAAATCCGACATCGCGCCTTATGTTGACCCCAAGCCCGACAGCAACATCATCCTCACGGCGATGGAGAGCCTGACGCTGAACGG
>JAITEB010000046.1 GCA_031282245.1 Oscillospiraceae bacterium
GCCGCAAAAGAAGACCTAAAATCAGTGTCAGCCTGAACCTGAACGCCGAGACCTGGCGGCTAAACCGGGCAGGAGGAAAGAGCTGGTAAAAAATGAGCCTCGAAAGCGCAAATTCCGAAGCTTTGACCAAGCCTGAAGAAACTTGCTATTATGTTCCTCTTTCTTTAATCAAGAAAGCAGTCAGTATCAGTTTAAATTTGGGGCATTTATAACTTAAGAAAAAGATTGAAAAAATAAATAAAAACCGCTAAAATATAAATAGGCAGAACACAAAAAGGAGAATTCTTAATGATCGGAAATTTTAAACGCTTTGACTTCCAAAAAAAACCTCTGCGCCAGCGCAATTACCTTCGCCCGATAGTCTGGGCCTTGAGCTATCCCGCTGTTTGGTCGCACAAAACAAAAATTATCAAAACAGGCATAGAAGGTCTGAAACCGCCGTATCTTATTTTGTGCAATCATAACGCCTTTCTGGACTTTATGGTGCTGTCCGCCGCAATTTTCCCCCACAGGGCGAACTATGTGGTCGCTATCGACGGCTTTTTGATCAATGAGTGGCTGCTGCGCAATGTGGGCTGTATTGGCAACCGGAAATTTACCAACAGTATCGCGCTTGTCAAAAATATTATCCGCGCCAAAAATAACGGCGACATTGTGGCCCTGTATCCGGAAGCGCGCTACTCCCTTTGCGGAACCCAGTCCGAGCTGCCCCAGTCCGTGGGAAAGCTTATCAAAATGATGGGCGTTCCCGTCGCTACTTTAATATGCCACGGCCATCATGTGAACTCTCCTTTCTGGCGCACAGGCAACCAGGGGGTCAAGCGCCTTGAAGCGGAATTTACCCTTCTGCTCACGGCCGGCGAAACAAAGACGCTCCCTGTCCCGGAGATAAATAAAAAAATTGCCGACGCAATGGTCTACGACGATTTCGCCTGGCAAAAGGCCAATAATATACGTATAGAAAATAAAAACCGCGCCGAGGGGCTGCACAAAGTTCTCTATCAGTGCCCTGCCTGCGGCGCGGAGTACAAAATGTCCTCCGCCCAGGATGAGCTTTACTGCGGGCGCTGCGGTAAGCGCTGGCGCATGACTGAACTGGGAGAACTTGAGGCCGTTTCCGGTTCGACTGAATTTTCGCATATCCCGGACTGGTACGAGTGGGAGCGTGAGAACGTCCGCCGGGAAGTTGAAAACGGAACGTATAGTTTCTCGGCGAAAGTGCGGGTGGATTCACTCCCCAACGCCAAAAAATTCGTCGATCTGGGCGAGGGTATGCTTATACACAACATGGACGGCTTTGTGCTGACCGGGGAATATCAGGGCGAGCCATATGAAGAGCGCTGGGCTCCAAAAGCTTTATATGCCTGCCATATCGAATATAATTACGCGAAAAAAGGCGACTGTATAGATTTAAATAATATTGCAGACACTTTATATATCTACCCCAAAGGGGAAAATTTTTCAGTTACAAAAATTGCGCTCGCAACTGAGGAATTGCACAAAAAAGCCCTCCGCGCCGAGAAAATAAAAGAGGCGGCTTCTGTTTGACTGGCGGCGCCCCGCTCGCGTAAGACCACAGAATATCCGCACAACAGGAGGAAAGCGTCATGAATTGGTTTGAAAAATTCTTGAGCGAAACCGGTTTTTCTTACGTCCTTATGCGCATGGCCGTAATACTGCTGCTCACCCTGTTTGCCGTGAAATTGTTCGGCGCGGCGGCAAAGCGGTTTTGGCCAAGAACAAAAATCCACCACAAATTTTTTTACAGCCTCACGGTTATAATTATTTATTTTATAGGGTTTATTTTATTTTTCAGCCAAATCCCCAGCTTTGACAGCGGAATAGCCACACTGCTGACCGGCTCCGGAATTGCCGCCTTAATCCTCGGCCTTGCGGCGCAGGAGGCTCTCGGCAACGCCCTTAACGGCATGACTATCACTTTTTCCAAGCCTTTTGAGGTGGGCGACCGCATATCGCTGGTCGGCCGCGGTATCACCGGCTATATAGAAAACATCACGCTGCGGCACACGGTTATACGCACTTTTAATAACAGCAGGATTATTGTGCCGAATTCCGTCATCAACAAAGAACTGATTGAAAACGCCGACATGGTGGATAACAAGGCTTCCGGTTTTATCGACGCGACTATCACTTATGATTCGGACCTGGATAAAGCCTCCGGAATTATCTCTAAGGCCATAACGGAACATCCATATTATTTGGGTGAGGACACGCCGCCGAAAGTATACGTCAGGGGGCTTAGCCCTTACGGTGTGGAGCTTCGCGCAAGCATATGGACAAAAGACGTGAATACTAATTTTGACGCTTGCAGCGACGTCCGCAGGCGCATCAAGTCAGAGTTTGATCAGGCGGGCATTGCATTTGCGCAGTATGTTCTGCCGGAACACCTGCCGCCGCATTAAAGCTTTCCTATCACAACCCCGGTTTTGTAAAAAATGTCTATAAAGCCGTCCGCCTGGTGTTTATCAAACAGCTTTTCGGCGGCGGTTTCCAGCTCGGCATAATTTTCCTCGCCGGGCAGCGGCGAATAGGAGCGCGATAAAATCAAATTCCAAAACCCGTCCCAGTTCATACGCTGTGTATTTAAAAAGCTGAAAACTTCATGGCTTGCGAAAAAAGAGCTATACACTTTGCTAAGCTGGTCGCTTCTGACGGCTTCGCGCTTGCGGTACTTCGCGGTTAAGTTCCCGAATTCCCGCGAAAGCTCCATGTCCGGATCGCGGTTGTTCCATAGCAGAGCGACTTTGCCGCCGCTTTTTAGAATCCGGGCGAATTCTGTTTTACAGGCCGCGTGGTCGAACCAGTGAAACGCCTGCGCCGCGGTTATGGCGTCCGCAGAGCTGCTGGCCAGAGTTGTCGCCTCCGCCGGCGCGGCGATGATTTGAATTCCGGGATTTTCTCCGAGCGCCGCCCGCAATGCGCCGCGCATGTCCGCGTTTGGCTCGACCGCTGTGACGCGGTATCCCCGCGCCAGAAGCTGCTTTGTGAACTTGCCGGTTCCCGCGCCTATGTCGGCTACGACCGCTCCGGGCGCAAGCCCGCACTGCTCCGCTATACAGTCCAGCGCTTCGCCGGGATATTCCGGGCGGCTGCTGTCATATACGGCGGCTTTGCCTGTGAAGAGCGACGTGTTTTCTGTTTGCCGCATATTCTCACCATTCTCCCTCTTGTATTTTTATGTCTATAAGATTATAATATTTTATAAAAAAATTGTAAATATATTTTTCAGAGACGCTTGTTTTTCTAATTTACGGCTGCCGCTTGAAAATACGGCCGGCGTATAGTACAATATTTTACACGGGCTGTAAAGGGGAGTAAAACAAGTGAAAAAAATGAACATGCCAAACAAGCTTACTCTATTGCGGATTATTCTTGTTCCGTTTTTTATCGGCGCGCTTTATATAGATAAAGCCGCCCCCGCGTTTGCCGGGTGGAAATATTTTATTGCGGACATAATTTTTTCGGCGGCGGCTTTGACGGATTTTGCCGACGGTTATCTTGCGAGAAAAAACCACCAGATTACCAATTTCGGGAAGCTGATGGATCCGCTGGCCGACAAGCTTTTGGTGTGCTCAGCCTTTATTTTTTTTGTACAGCTTAATATAACTAGAGCGATACCGGTTATTATTATCATTGCGCGGGAATTTCTTGTAACTTCCGTCCGGCTTATCGCAATTGAAACCGGGACGGTCATCGCCGCCAACAATTGGGGCAAGGCTAAGACCGTCACACAGATGCTTTCGATTATTATAACAATGCTTTTGTATTTTATGACCTATGCTTTTGGGCTGATCCCGCTGAATGCTTCGCGCGTTGTCGCTGAAATTCTGATTTATGCCTCAACTTTGATTACTCTTATTTCGGGATTTACTTACGTCTGGCAAAATCGAAAACTGTTTTCGGACGGCGTTTAGATCCGCAGCCGCAAATCCGCCCGGAATCTTTAAGCAAAACTCACTTGCAAAAAAAGCCCCGATGATATACTATATAACATGAAAAAGAAAAAGGAGGATTAAGCTTTATTATGTATGAAGAACTGTTAGATATTCCAGGATTTTTACAGTCCGCCGACCCGGAGATTGCGCAGGGGATCGCCGACGAACTTTCCCGCCAGAAAAGAAATCTTGAACTTATCGCCTCGGAAAATATTGTTTCTCCGGCTGTAATGGCCGCAATGGGTTCTGTCTTGACCAACAAGTATGCGGAGGGCTTGCCCGGCAAAAGATATTACGGCGGCTGCCAGTGCGTTGACGTAATCGAAAAAATAGCTATAGAACGCGCAAAAAAGCTTTTTGGAGCTGAACATGCCAACGTTCAGCCGCACTCGGGCGCGCAGGCGAATTTTGCCGTTTATTTTGCCCTGCTCCGGCCGGGCGACATCGTTCTGGGCATGAGCCTTAACGAGGGCGGGCATCTGACCCATGGTTCGCCTGTGAACGTGTCGGGTTCTTATTTTAATTTTATTCCCTATGGTCTTAACCCCGAAACGGGCCGCATTGATTACGAAAAACTGGAAGCGCTCGCGCAGGAACACAGGCCGAAGCTGCTTGTGGCCGGCGCAAGCGCATATCCCCGAATCATAGATTTTGAGAGAATCGCAAGCATAGCCCACAGCGCCGGGGCGCTCTTTATGGTGGATATGGCGCATATTGCCGGGCTTGTCGCGGCCGGCGTTCATCCCTCGCCGGTGCCTTACGCCGATATTGTCACCACAACGACGCACAAAACCCTGAGAGGCCCGCGCGGCGGGGTTGTTCTCTGCAAAAAAGAATTCGCGAAGGCAATAGACAAGGCCGTGTTTCCGGGAACGCAGGGCGGGCCGCTTGTTCATGTGATAGCGGCAAAGGCTGTCTGTTTCGGGGAGGCGCTCAAGCCGGAATTTGCGGAGTACCAGAAAAAAGTGGCGGAAAACTCGCGGGCGCTTGCCTCCGCTTTGTTAAAGCGCGGCTTTAATATTATTTCCGGCGGGACAGATAACCATCTGATGCTTGTCGACCTGAGGGCAAAGGGTATAACGGGAAAGCTTCTTGAAAACCGGCTCGACGAGGTTTACATCACTGTGAACAAAAACGCAATCCCCAACGATCCGCAGTCGCCGTTTGTGACCAGCGGAATTCGTATCGGAACCCCCGCCGTGACTACGCGCGGGCTTGGCGTGGCGGAAATGGAAAAAATTGCGGAATATATAGATCTGTGCGCCACCGATTTTGAGAACAGCGCGGACGCTATCCGCGAGGGCGTGACTGGGCTTTTGAAAAATTTCCCGCTTTATGAATAATAGCTGCGGTTGTTTTTGAATTCTGCGTGTGCGGACCACCCCGCCCTTTGGGCACCCCTCCACAGGAGGGGAATTGTCACTCGGTACGTTTTTTTAAAGAGCGTTCCCCATGCAGTTATTAGAATTTACGTTTTTCAGAAAATCCGCAGAGAGCAAGATTTTCTTTGCATGGGGTAAAAGTTTTGCACAGCTTTGTGAGTGATAATTCCCCTCCTGTGGAGGGGTGCCCAAA
>JAITEB010000029.1 GCA_031282245.1 Oscillospiraceae bacterium
TTCGATTGACACCTCTAAATTTTTTTCAGGCCGTTCTTGTATTGCCACTACAAGGGCGGCTATTTCTTTTGGATTGCCTACTACTTTAATTTCCATTCCTTTCCTTCCTTTTAGCTTGCCTGGGTATTTACCTTCATATTGTGCTATGTTATAATAGATTTTTGTAAACGTGGTTAAATCTATTAAATACAGAGGTGCTGAAAAATACCAAAAGAACCCAGAATAACGGTAACTCGCGAGAGTGATACTGGCAGAAACGAAGTATTTCATGATAACGTAACAGGCCGAAATATGAACGCCAATCAGTTTGTACAATCCATAGAGAACGGTAAATACGAAGATTATCATGTGAGGGTAATCAACGGCATTAAAACACCGGTCTCCAATCCCAGCAAGAGCGGAACAGATAACTTAGGTTAATTCCCAGTCAATGACCACGTTTACACCGCTTTTTTCTACAATCCTGTCGTCAGTTAAAACAGCGAGAACTTCACCGTTCTCTCCGGAAACTATGACTTGCTTCGCCTTTTCGCCTTTGATTTCCATTTGAGTATTCACCCCCTTTCTTTGATAAATATTTTGAATCATCTTAGCTTGCTTGAGCCTTGTTTAATCGCTCCTGATGTGGTAAAATTTTGGGTGAAAGGAGGTGAAATTTGTGACATTGGATGAATTGAAGCAAGTGGAAGATTTAAAGGCTGAATGCAAATCTCTCGATGATAAATACTGGGCGAAAGTCGAAACTGAAAGAAAACATGCGATCGAAAAAGCGAAAAAGGACTTTGAAAGTTTTTTCGTTTCAAAGGGATTCAAGAAAAGTCCTGAACCATATTATCCTGCAGCTGACAACATTACAGTTAATTACGGAGAAATGTCCGCTGTTTTGACGTTTGACCCTTACGACACTCCGCTCATGGGTGTTTCTTATCGCTTTGACCTGAGTTTATCTTTGGGAAGCAGCCAAAAATTTATTGTCTGCCTTGTAAGGAAGGAAAACCGTATTCCCTCAGTCCCGGATAATGTTTCCAAATACAGCCTAGGTGAAATTCTAAGTCTTATTCATGGGCGTATTGATAGTCTAAAAGAACTTCTGGATAAGGGAGATTTGGATAGCTTTTCTTTCCGGGTGGGATTAGATACAAGGCGCAATCAGTTTGATTCTTCGCAGGGAATTGTCTTTGAAAATTACAGCTCAATGGGAGAATTTCTGTCACACATTTGCGAATCGTAATCGCACATTACGATTCCACGTTCTGTGAAGGCGGCTTCCAAATACTTTGCAAGGCCTTCATAGTTTGCGCTTCCCGCTTCGGCGGCTTTCCGGAGCGCGCTTTCTTTCAATGGGCAGTTGAAGTGAATGGCGCTTATCGGAATTTTGACATTGAGAACTTCCTGTTTGCCTTCAGGGGGTTCTTTTTGCAAGTCGATGGGCTCTAGTGCGGTGTAGTGCATTTTTGTAAGACGCTCCTTTTCAGTCTTCATTTTTTCTTTCAGCTCGCCTGGACTTCAAGAGCATCCGCGTAATCTTCTGTCGTTTTAAGGGTGTCTTCATCAGAGGCCATTAAATAAAACAAATCATATTCAGGGAAAACAGTTTTTATTTTTTTGACTTCTGAAAAATTAAATTCTGTAAGCTGAGATATTTTGTTCCTTAATGTTTTCTCGTTGAAACCCATCAGTGCAGCAAAATCTTTAAATGGTGTTCCTTTCTGTGTGATTAAATTTGCCAAGTTTCTATACATGATATCATCTCCTTATTCCAAATTTACTTTGTGGGGTACTTACAAATATAATAATATACCCTATACAGTAGTTTGTCAATACTTTTTTACTGTACAGGGTAATTTTTTATTGACGAGACAGAAATATTGTGTTATTCTTTTTAATGGGAGGATTTAATATATGTCGTTTTTAGAAAAGCTGGATTACTTGATGAAGACGCACGGACTAAATAGACATTCTTTATCTAATGCATGTGGTGTTCCATATACTACCATAGACGGGTTCTATAAAAAGGGTTATGCAAATGCTAAAGTCCCCACTTTGAAAAAAATAGCAAGTTTTTTTGGAGTTACGCTGGATTATTTGATCATTGATGAGATTGTTGACCCTTCTTATGGACTTGAACACGGTACAGGGGAAATATCTGCTACTGGTGCGCGACCTAATAATGTAAGATTGAAAAAGGTGCGCAAAGCACTAAAACTTAGCCAGTCTGATTTTGGCGAAAAGCTAGGATTAACGCCTACCGCTATTTCTAAACTCGAAAGCGGCAGCAATAATATAACTGATCGGGTTATTTTTGCCGCTTGCCGTGAGTTTGGAATCAATGAATCATGGCTCAGAACCGGTAAAGGCGAAATGTTTGTGAATTCAGACGAGACGCTCATTTCTGAAATTGCGGAAGAATACAGGCTTGACGACATTGACAAGGCAATCCTTGAAGCATACCTGAAATTACCAGACGAAAGACGTTATCCGGTCAGGGATTTCTTGGTATCACTTGCAAAAGCGGTTGAAAAAGGCGAGACAAACAGTGTTGATGCTTTTATGGAGAGACATCCGCTTGAACTTCCCGCTTACACCAGAGAAGAAGCGGAGAAAGAATACAATACACGCCTGACGGAAGACGAAGCCGTCGCTTTACTGCGCCAGCGTTACGCCGATTCTAAAAAGGGCGGGGAAGAATCTATAACATCCGGGAAGGCCGCAAACGGTGAATAAAAACAAGCCGCCCAGCGTAAAAGCCAGGCGGCTGTATTTTAAAGGGGGATTTTTGCAATGAAAGCGGTAATATACGCCCGGTATTCCAGTCATAGCCAGACGGAACAGAGCATTGAAGGCCAGCTGCGGGACTGCCGCGCCTTCGCCGAACGGGAGGATATACTTGTTATCGGCGAGTACATAGACCGCGCTTTGACAGGCCGTTATGACGACCGCCCGGACTTCCTGCGCATGATTGCGGACAGTAGAAAACGCCAGTTTGACTATGTAATTGTCTGGAAGCTTGACAGGTTCGCGCGCAATCGTTATGATTCCGCGATTTATAAGTATAAGCTCAGGCAAAACGGCGTGAGGGTCCTGTCTGCTATGGAGAACATAGGCGAGGGCGACGAAAGCATAATTTTAGAGGCCGTGCTGGAAGCCAGCGCGGAATATTACAGCCGCGACCTCTCTAAAAAAGTGAAGCGCGGCCAGCGCGAAACAGCCCTGAAAGGCGGGTATATTGGCGGAACCGCTCCTTTTGGATATAAAGTAATTGATAAGCGCGTTGTTATAGACGAAGAACGTATGCCTTATATTAAACGCGCCTTTGAACAGTACGCTGATGGCGTCCCAAAGCGTGAAATTATGCGCAGGCTTGCTGAAAAAGGAGTAAGAGGGCGCGACGGCGCGTCGTTGTCTTTAACAAGTTTCCAGCATGCCCTAAAAAACCCGAAATACACGGGCGAGTATGAGTTCAATGGGATTATAATGCACAATTATCCGCAAATAATCGAAAAAGAACTTTTTGAGCGTGTGCAGAATCGCCTGCGGCAGAACGCCCGCGCGCCCGCTGCAGCTAAGGCAAAGATAGACTACCTTTTGCAGGGCAAAGCAAATTGCGGTCTCTGCGGGGCGCGCATGGTCGGAGAGAGCGGGCGTGGCAAAAGTGGCGAGGTTTATCATTATTACGCCTGTGGACAGAGAAAAAAGCTCCACAATTGCGCAAAAGCTAACGAAAAGAAAGACTTTATTGAATGGTATGTTGTGGAGCAAACTATTGAATTTATACTGGATCCTGCCCGAATAGATTACATCGCAGAGGCTGTTGTTGCTGAATATAACAAAGAATTTAATGATGAAGCCGTTTCCTCTCTGGAGCGCAGAGTCGCAAAAATTGATCGGGACATTGATTCCGCTGTTGATCTTATGATTGAGAATCGAAACAAGGAATTAAGAAAACGGACAGAAAAACGTATTGAAGAACTGACAAACCAGAAAGAAGATCTTTCAATAGAACTTGCCAAAATTAGCATTGCCAATGGGATACGCTACACTGTGGAGGAGATAAGCGTATGGCTTCGTCAATTCCGCAAAGGCGATTTAATGGATGCGGAGTTTCGGCGTCGCGTGATCGACGTTTTCATTAACTCTGTTTATTTGTATGACGATAAGATTGTTATTTTCTACAATATTAAAAACGGCAGGCAAGTTTCTTTTATCGGCGTTTCTGCCGCTCTTGAAGGTTCGGAAGTTCCCGATGAAAACGGGGAAGTATACAGTGAAAGTGTTCGGATTTCAACACCCCCGTCCCGCCATTCCTCAGATTCCGTCAGCTAATCGCTGGCGGTTTCTGATTTTCTGCCATGGTAACAGAGATGCCATCATATTCATGTGGACGTAAGGTAGAGATACTTTACCTGATAGGGCGGCGTCCCGATGTCGCGGCTGAAGATTTCGTACTTGCCGATTGGCGGTTCCGCTGTCTCCGGCGTGGTGTTTATCTCCTTTCCGGGCAAAGCAAAAACGCCCGCCCATTTTCGTTCATGTTTGTCTTATTCAAACGGGTACTTTATGCTCATTTGGGCGCGGAGCGCGTCCATTTGCTCCATAATCTCAATAATTTCCGAATGCGGCATGTCCTCGCATTCGGTTTTGCCCTCCCGGATCGCATTGATTGCGGCCTGAACCTCATATTCATAGCCAGTATACTGCTCCGGGCGGTCATAAACCGCAATGGGCTGGTAGTCCGCGCCATAGACCGTTATTTTCTCAAAATTATTGATGTTAGCAACCTCAATCTGGCCTTTCGGCCCGCAGATAATGCCCCTGCGTTCCGACACGGCCCTTGTGGTGCTGTACAAAGTCGCCATTTTGCCGTCTTTGTAGGCAATTACAACGCCGCTTGAGGCGTCCACGCCCGTGTCCGTTTTAACGCAGTTTGAAACCATGCCCGCAATGCTGTTGCCGAAGAACATGCTCGCGAAATTGAGCGTGTACACTCCAACGTCAAGCAGCGCGCCGCCCGCCAGCGCGGGATCGCTTATACGCGGAACTTTTTCGATATAATAACCCAGACTCGCGGACAGACAGGCGGGCTGACCGATAACGCCGCTGTCCATGATTTCTTTTATTTTCCAGCGCATAGGCATATATCTTGTCCAGATTGCCTCGGCCACAAGAAGTCCTTTTTCTTTGCCCAGCGCCAGGACTTCCCGGGCCTGATCAGCATTGGCGGTAAAGGCCTTTTCGCAAAGTACGGGCTTCCCATAATCAAGGCAGAGTTTGATGTGCTCATAATGATGGGAATGAGGAGTCGCGACATAGATCAGCCCAACTTCGGCGTCTTCCAGCATTGCTTCGTATGAGCCGTATGCCTTTGCGACATGGTTCGCCCGCGCAAAAGCCTGCGCTTTTGCCGGATCCCGCGAAGCGACGGCATAAGCTTCTGTTTCTGTCATAAGGTTTAAAGTTTTAGCCATTTGTACGGCAATGTTTCCCGCGCCTAAAATTCCAACTTTCATTGAGGAAAGTTCCCCCTTATTTTATTATTTATATAAATAATAACAGAAAAAGAGTTTTTTTTCAATAATCAATTCTGCCAACTCAGGCTTTCAAGATTCTGCGCGTCATAAATAGAACTGTCCGCCTGCGTGAAACTTTCTTGGATATGCGGATTCACGCCGAAAATCATCGTATCCGCTATAAGATAAGTTCCGCTGACGTCTATATTAACGGAACGCCCCGCAATTTCCGCCGCAGCCGTTATTTGTATATTCAGGACAAGCTTGTGGCGGCTCTGATCGCTGCCCGCGTTCTCGACAAAGCTGTCTATATTTGTGTAAACGCTTCCTGTGTAAACAGGCTGGAACCGCATTTGCGGACCCTTCCCGGAAAAAACGCGGCTCCGGGTCAAATTCCCCAGGGGAATATTCATGCTCTTGTCCGAAAGGTTATTCAGCGCTTTTACAAGGCGTTGGTTTATGCGAGACTTGAACAGGCTGACAGCCTCCGCGTCAATTCCCGCGGCGGAGATATCGCCGCCATCACAGCGCGTTTTGATAAAATTGGCATAATCGTCTTTGTTTTCCTGCAGCTCCCTGTATACAGCGTCATCGACGATCTTTTCCGCGTAAATATTAGCCCGCTCTTCCGCGGCGGTCTCAATACCGCCGGCGAACGGCCGCCAGGCCAGCAGCAAAGTTATCGCCGCGGCCGCGGCAATAAGTACAGTTTTCCCGAGGGCGCGCAATTTTTTATAAAAGCGTAATTTTCTGTCTTTGCGTTTCATATGACCGGTTCTCCTCTCTGAAATGCGTTTTTTTATTTTATGCCGCTTTGTACAAATAGGTGAATTGATTTTTATTGACAAAAAATATGTTTGCCACGGTTGACATTTTTAAAATATAGTGCTAATATAAAATTTAGATTTAGCTAACAAAAAATAAAATAAAAAATGCAGGAAAGGCGGTATATTTATTATGAACAGAACGCTGGCTCAGCTTCAGCCCGGAGAAACTTCCATAGTGGAAAAGGTCGGGGGTACCGGCGCATTGCACAGAAGGATTATGGACATGGGCATCACAAAGGGCATCTCTATCTCTGTGCGGAAAGTCGCGCCTTTGGGCGATCCCATAGAAGTTACCGTCAGAAACTATGAGCTTTCACTGCGCCGCGAAGAAGCGGGGAATATCCTGCTGGGCTGACTTTCAGTCCAGGCGCAGATGTTAGCCGGAACTAATTTTTTTGCCGACTGGCGATCCGCGAATGTAAAACAGCCCAACCAAAAACAAAAAACCAAACAGGAGGTCTCATGAAAGATGAGAATAGCCCTTGCCGGAAACCCTAACAGCGGGAAAACCACTATGTTTAATAATCTGACCGGCGCAAAGCAGTACGTCGGAAACTGGCCGGGCGTGACTGTGGAGAAAAAAGAAGGCAGACTGCGCAGGGACAGCGATGTTGTCATAACCGACCTTCCCGGAATATACTCCCTCAGCCCGTATACAGTTGAAGAAGTTATTTCACGCAATTATATTATCGACGACCAGCCGGACGCCGTTATAAACATTGTGGACGCTTCCAATATAGAGCGCAATTTGTATCTCACGACGCAGCTTCTTGAAATAAACATACCTGTTGTGATTGCGCTGAACATGATGGACATTGCCGCAAAAAATAAGACGGCGCTTGATACGGGGAAGCTCTCGGCGGCTCTTGGCTGTCCCGTTGTAGAGACAGTCGCCCTGAAAGGTCTTGGAAGTTCCGCCGCAGCGGAAGAGGCCGTGAAAATTTCCCGGGAAAAACACGTTCAGTCAAAAGTGCGGTTCTCGCCGCAGACAGAAGACCTGATCGCCGAGATTTCCGGTTTTATCAGGGACAGGGTTGAAGAAGGGAAGATTCGCTATTATGCGATAAAGCTTTTTGAGCGCGACAGCAAAATAAATATGATTCTTGATTTGCCGGAGGATATAAAGCGCAAAATAGAAGTCTTGATAAGCGCGGCCGAAAAAAAAGCCGACGACGATTCCGAAAGCATTATCACAAACGAACGCTATAACTTTATAGAGAAAGTTGTCGCTCAGAGCGTCAAGAAGCCCTCCAATTTCCTGACGGTTTCGGATAAGATTGACAAAATCATAACGCACAGGGTTCTTGCTCTGCCCATTTTCGTTGCGGTGATGGCGCTGATTTATTTTATTGCTGTTTCTTCTGTTGGTCAGGTTATCACGGATTTTACAAACGAAGTGCTTTTCGGGGAATGGATTCAGCCCGGCGTGGCGGCGCTTCTTGAAAGCGCGGGCGCGGCGCCGTGGATAATCTCGCTTGTGGTGGACGGCATTATCGGCGGAATTGGCGCGCCAATAGGCTTTGTGCCGCAGATGGCCCTGCTGTTCCTGCTTTTGTCCGCGCTGGAGGACTGCGGCTATATGGCGCGCGTCGCTTTTATTATGGACAGAGTTTTCCGGCATTTCGGCCTCAGCGGGAAAAGCTTTATTCCGCTCCTGATTTCCTCCGGCTGCGGGGTGCCCGCGATTATGGCCTGCCGCACGATAGAGAACGAAAAAGACCGCCGGATTACCATGATGACCGCGACTTTTATCCCCTGCGGGGCAAAACTTCCGGTTATCGCGCTGATGGCGGGATCGCTTCTGGGCGGGGCCTGGTGGCTCAGTCTTCTTATGTATTTCCTGGGCATAATATTTGTAATTATTTCTGGGCTTATATTAAAAAGATTCAAAAATTTCGCGGGAAAGCCTTCGCCCTTCGTGATGGAGCTTCCGCAGTATCACGCGCCTGTCCTGAGAAACCTGCTTCTCACCGCGTGGGAAAGAGTTTTGGCTTTTCTCAAGAAGGCCGGGACGGTCATTTTTCTGTGCAGCGCGGCAATGTGGCTCTTGAGTTCCTTCGGGTTTGTGGACGGGGCTTTCCGGCTGCTTGACCCGGAGGAGGTCGGCAGCAGCGTTATGGCGGCGATAGGCGGTTTCATCGCGCCGATTTTCGTGCCGCTGGGCTTTGGAACCTGGCAGGCGGTCGCGTCGACTTTGTCGGGCTTTATCGCCAAAGAGAGCATTGTCAGCACTATGGCGATTCTCACCGGCATGGCCGGCCTGGCGGAAGGGGATGTCTCTCTCTGGAGCGCTGTGGCGGGAATGTTCCCAACGATGGCGGGGGCGTTTTGCTTCCTTATGTTCAACCTGTACGATTCGCCCTGCGTTGCGGCTATAGTGACGCTGGCGCGGGAAATGAGCGACAGGAAGCTGACGGCTTTTGCGCTGGTTTATCAAAACATGTTTTCATATTGCGCCGCCCTGGTGGTTTATCAGCTTACGCAGCTTTTCACAGGCGGGAGTTTCGGGCTTGGAACCGTTGCGGCGTTTGCGATATTGGCCGCCTTTGTTTTTCTGCTTTCCGGCGGGCGTAAAAAAATTCAGACCGTAAAGGGGTAGTTTTTATGGCGACTTTTATTATCGCGGGGGTTATTGTCCTGCTGGTGGCGCTGGCGGGCGTCTATACATGGCGGCAGTCCAAGAGAGGCGGCTGCGCTTCCTGCTCACAAAGGGACTGTTGCGCAAAAAAGCGCTAGAAGCGATAATTATTAAAATTTTACAGGGGCGGCGGACTGCCGCCCCTGTAAAATTGCTGAGCGGGCGCCGGCGCCCGCTCAATTTATAACGCTCCGCCCTCAAACCCTATCTCCCCGCGCCCAGATTAAGCCTTTTCTTAAGGACAACGCTGGCCGCGAAGTAGTAAAGCACGCCGAAAGCGATATTAGTAATCAGAGTAGCTATCATCATTTGGCTGAAGAGTTCAATAGAGACCGGCGCTGCCGCGGACGCAAGCACATCCGGAGCAGTCAGGTATTTCCCCATCGGCAGCAGAGCAATAAGCCCGCTGAGCAGCCTGTTTACAAAAGAAATAGCTATATAAGCTACTACCGTACCCCAGAACCTGTTTTTTACAAGCATCGGGCCGATCGCCATAGAGGCGTAGAATTGCAGTATTGATATAACGACCGTGACTATAACGACCGGAACATAAACCGCCCAGAATACAGTCGCAAAGCTTGGGTAAACCTGCACAGCCGCTTTCCAGGCTTGCGCGATACTTTCTATGGCATAAGACAGCTTTTCAGCAGGCGCCATCAGACCTATGCTGACAAGGACGGCGATAAAGCTTGCAACGGACCACACCAAGCCCGCTATCAGCTTTGAAACTATATTTTGGTCAACCGTGACGGGCAGGGTGAACATCAGATAGCCCTCGTCGCCCAGAAGATTTGTATAAAAACGGCTTAGCACGACTATAATAGAGGCGATGAAAACGGCAATTACTATTAAGACATATAAAAACACCATAAGGCCGCCGAACATGCCTGTTTCGTTCCAGATTGTAAGCCGGTTGATAAACGCCAAAGCCGCCAGCGCGGCGAACAGCGGCAGGAATACCCTGTATGTCGCCTTGAATTCGTGCTTAAGCAATTTTCCTAGCATCTGAATACCTCCCTGAACATATTGTCGATACTTTTATGACTCTGCATACGCAGTTCGTCGCTGCTGCCGCTCATGCGCACACTTCCCTTGTCAAGAAAAACAACATAGTCAAGTATGTTTTCTATATCGTGAATCAGGTGCGTGCTGATGACGACGGTGCCGTTCTCGTTATAGTTGCTTATAATAGTGCTGATAATATAGTCCCTTGCGGCCGGGTCAACGCCGCCTATCGGCTCGTCAAGCAAATAAAGCGACGCCTTCCTGCTCATTACAAGAATGAGCTGGATTTTTTCTTTTGTGCCCTTGCTGAGCGTACGGAAAGCCGCGTTTGTTTTAATATCAAGCGCGGACATCATTGAATAAGCCGTTTCCGGGCTGAAATCGCCGTAAAAATCTTTAAAAAGCTCAACGCAGTACGAAACTTTCATCCACTCGTTGAAGTAAGTCCGCTCGGGCAGATAGCTCACGATTTTTTTTGTCTCGACGCCCGGCGCTTTCCCGTCTATCAATATGCTGCCGAAGCTCGGCGTCAAAAGCCCGTTCGCCATTTTTATCAGCGTCGTTTTCCCGCTGCCGTTCGGCCCCAGAAGCCCGACAATCCGCCCGCGCTGGATTTGCAGGTTAACGCCGCTGAGAGCGGGGACGCTCCCGTAATTTTTCCCCAGGTTTATGCATTCCAAAATAGGCGCCATAGTTATGCTTCCTCGCTTTCCAGTTTGTTTTGTATAAGCGCAAGCGTCTCGGAGGGTTTTATGCCCAAGTGCTCCATGGCCTCAAAAAAAGCCTCGACACCTCCGCTTATCAAGTCGTGTTTTAATTTCTCCAGCATGGTTCTGTCTTTCGTGACATATCTTCCGCTTGTCCTGTGCGAAGTCACAAGCCCGCTCTGTTCCAGCTCGGCCATCGCCTTCTGCATTGTGTTGGGATTAACCCCCGCGCGCACAGCCAGATCCCGCACGCTTGGAAGCTGCTGCCCCGACGGATAGACTTCAGATATGATATCCCGGGAAATCCTGTCGCATATCTGGAGATATATAGGCTTATCGGAATTGAACTGCCAGCCCAAATTATCAGCCTGCCTTTCTTTAAATATATACTTATTTGCTTGTGAGTATTATACTGCTTTGATAATACAATAATACAAGCTAAAAATCAAGCTCTTTTAAAAAATTTTTTATAAAAAAACTTAAAAATTTATTCAAATTTATGTTGACATAAAGCCAAGCACGTGTTATATTAAATAAAATTAAAAATTAAACTGTTGAGAAGAGAGTAAAACCGGCTACGGTCTTTCAGAGAGTTCCCGGCGCTGAGAGCGGAGCAGATACGGGTCGGAAAATGGGTCTTCGAGGGCGCGGAGGAAATGCCGCGACGCGAACCGGCGTTATCGGGTGACGGGGTGTTTGCCCTGTTTTTTAGAGGTGGGTCTTTTTTTTACAAAGGCCAATCAAGGTGGTACCGCAGATATAATTTGTTTATCTGTCCTTGGATTATTTATTATAATCCGGGGACTTTTTATTTTATAAAAAAAGGGGTTGAATTTATGAGAACGCTTATTTTGAGAAGGCGATGGCGCAGTCCTGGGCAGGCTCTCAAATAATAAAAATAATAATTAAAATTTAAATTCAAACAGAAAGAGGAAAATATAATGAAAAAACTTGCCGTTATTATTCTCGCGCTCGCGCTTGCCATGACAGTCCTTGCCGGATGCGGCGAAAGCAAAGACAAAAACGTCAAAATCGCAATTATTAAAATAGTCGAACATCCTTCGCTGGATACGATCGAAACTTCCACAATTGCCCAGCTTGAGGCGCTCGGCTACAAAAACGGCGAAAACGCTGTAATCTCCGCCTTTTCCGCCCAGGGCGACCCCTCCAACGTCGCCGCTATTATGGATTCTCTCGTCGCCGATGGAACCAATCTTGTAATTGCAATAACAACCCCCGTCGCGATGGTCGCGCTGAACTACGCCGAGCAAATACCGCTTATTTTTTCCGCTGTTTCCAATCCCATTGAAGCTAAACTGACCTCCAGCCTGGAGCATCCCGACAAAAATGTCACGGGCACCTGCGACGCCGTGCCCGTCGAAAGCATTATTGACTTTGTGCTCCAGACTGTTCCGGGCGCAAAGAAGGCCGGATTTATCTACAACCCGGGCGAAGCGAGTTCCGTTGCGAATATTGACAGCGCAAAGGCATATTGCGACAGCAAAGGCATAAGCTATGTCGAAGCCAGCATATCCAGCAGCACCGAAATTGCCCAGTCCGCCCAGGCGCTTGCGCAGTGCGATTTTGTTTTCACTCCCACGGATAATACAGTGGCCGAAGGCATGGCCGCCCTTGCTCAGGTTTGCATTGACGCGAAGGTCCCCTGCTTTGTGGGTGCGGACTCCATGGTCAAAGACGGCGGCTTGGCGACTATAGGCATTAAATACGAGGATTTGGGCATTGAGACCGCAAACATGGCAAAGCAGGTTCTTGACGGCGTGAAAATTTCCGACATCCCGGTGAAAGTCTTCACGGATCTGTCGACTTATATAAATCTCAGCACAGCCGAAAAAATCGGCGTTACGTTTGACGAATCTGTTTTAAGCAATTCCAAAACCGTGATATTTGAATAAAGCGTGAATTTTATGTATTGCAAGCATGAAAGTTGCATTAAACTATGCAGCTTTCATCTGCTTTTATTCAAAAGAAAATCAAAAAAACTGGGGCTTAGAGTTTGATTATGAAATCATAAGCTAGAATTATATTTTTATAGAAATCCTAAAGAAAGTGTGCAAAATATGGACTATTCGATATTGGCGCTGGGCGCGCTGGAACAGGGCCTGATTTATTCCCTGCTGGCGGTCGGCGTTTTTGTGTCTTTGCGAATACTGGACATACCGGATCTGACTGTGGACGGTTCGTTTATAACTGGTTCCGCCGTTTCTGTTATGATTACTCAGCTTGCCCCGGAAGGCGGCGCAAGCGCGCTTATCCCGGCGCTGTCGCTGCCGGCGGCGCTTGCGGCGGGGGCGCTTGCGGGGATATGCACGGGGCTTATCCACACAAAGTTAAAAGTTCAGCCCCTGCTGGCGGGGATTATCACAATGACAGGGCTTTTTTCAATTAACTTGCTTGTATTAAACGAAAAACCCACGGTTTCGATAAACGGCAGGCCCGGCATTTTCAGCGTTTTGTATGATTTATTCTCCGTCAACCCCACCACAAGGAAAATTGTGGCGGCCGCGCTGCTGCTTGTGATTGTGGCGCTCGTGGCGGCTTTGCTGACAGTTTTTCTCAAAACCCAGCTTGGCCTTGCTATCCGCGCGACAGGCGACAACGAGGACATGGTCCGCGCAAGCTCTATAGATTCGGACAATATGAAAATAATCGGGCTTGCGATCGCAAACGGGATCGTCGCGCTTTCCGGGGCGGTGCTTGCCCAGCACCAGAACTTCGCGGACGCGAAGGCCGGGACAGGCATGGTGGTCGTCGGAATTGCGTCTATTATCATCGGAGAAACGCTTTTCGGAAAGCGCTCCGTGTTTAACAGCCTGCTTTCGGCTATCGGAGGAGCGCTTGCCTACAGGATTTTTATCGCCGTCGTGCTCCAGCTGGGGCTTAAGGCGTCTTATTTCAAGCTTTTGTCCGCTGTAATAATAATAATTTCTATATTGATTCCGATTGCGAGCAAAAGTATTGCCGAACGCCGCGCAAAGGAGGCCAAAAATAATGCTGACGATTAAAAACGCCCGCATTACTTTCAATGCCGGGACAGTCAACGAGCGCAAGGCTCTGGACAAAATTAACCTCAGCTTTGCCAGGGGTTCTTTCACGACAGTGATAGGCAGCAACGGCGCGGGCAAATCAACACTGCTTAACGCCATTTCCGGCGCTTATGCGCTGGACAGCGGGCATATCTTTCTGGACGGCGAGGAAATCACAGAAAAGCCTGAACACTTCCGCGCAAGAATTATCGGCAGGCTTTTTCAGGATCCGCTCAAGGGCACGGCCCCGAATATGACTATAGAAGAAAATCTGGCTCTGGCCTACGGCCGCGGAACCCGGCGGGGGCTTTCGATTGGAATTCGCAAGGCCGACGGGGTATTTTTCAAAGAAGCGCTTTCGCGGCTTGGCCTTGGGCTGGAAGACAGGCTGAAAAGCAAAGTCGGCTTGCTTTCCGGCGGCCAGCGGCAGGCGCTGACGCTCCTGATGGCGACGATCGTGCCGCCGAAGCTGCTTCTTCTGGACGAGCACACCGCCGCGCTTGACCCTCAGACAGCCGCGCAGGTCATGCGCATAACGGGCGAATTTGTGCGGGAAAATAACATTACGACCATTATGGTCACGCACAATATAGATGACGCTCTGCACACGGGCGATTCCACCATAGTTCTCTCAAACGGCCGCCTTGTGCTCACTCTTGAGGGCGTGGAGCGTGAAAGCATGACCGTTGAACGGCTCATGAAAGTATATTCGGCTGCGGCAAACGACTCTTTCGGGGATTCCATGCTTTTATAACGGCCGTATTAAAATTTTGCCTGTGAAGTACACTATGGCGATTCTCAGCAAAAAAACAGATCCGATTAGATATACGGCTCTGTTTTTTTGTTTTTTATCAAAGAAATTTTCAATCCATATCAAAAACATATAATTTCCAGATATAATGCTCTTGTATATGAGAAAATCTTTCTGCAGGGAGGACGGTTCGCTTATGGAATCGGGAGTTAAACGCAAACGGCTGAAAATCGGCGGGATGACATGCATAAACTGCCAAAATAAAATCGAAAGAAAACTGCGGAACACGGCGGGAATAAAAAGCGTTACGGTGAGTTACAGCGCGGGAACGGCGGATATTGCCTATGACCCCGGCCTTATATCAGTAAAAGATATAGCCGCGATTATCGAAAAGCTGGACTATCAGGCGCTGACGGGCGGCGAAAAGCAGGAAGCCGGCGTAAGCCGCGTCGCCGGAATTCTGGCTGCGGTCGTTTTCCTGTATGTTTTGTTACAGCGATTCGGCGTTTTGAACTTGCTTGTTCCAGGTCAATTGGCCGACGCGCAAATGACCCGGGCCGGGCTGACAGGCTACGGTATGCTGTTCGTTACCGGGCTGATTACTTCAATTCATTGCGTCGCAATGTGCGGCGGCATTAACCTTTCCCAATGCATTCCCCGCGAAGATATACCCGCCGGCAATAAAAAAAGCCGCTTTTCCGCATTCAGACCCGCTTTTCTGTATAACCTGGGGCGCGTGATTAGTTATACGCTGATCGGCGCTGTCCTGGGCTTTGTGGGACTGCTGTTTGGCGGCGGCGGTTCGAGTATGGGACTTCCCGCCATGGCGCAGGGGGTTCTCAAATTTATCGCGGGCGCGTTCATGGTGATTATGGGAATCAATATGTTGGGGCTTTTCCCGTGGCTGCGCAAATTACAGCCCCGTATGCCGAAAATATTTGCCCGCAAAGTCGGAGCGGAAAAAGCAAAAAGTAAAAGCCCTTTAGTTATAGGCCTGTTAAACGGCTTAATGCCGTGCGGACCCCTGCAGTCAATGCAGATTGTCGCGCTGGCTTCGGGAAGCCCTTTTGCCGGCGCTCTCTCCATGTTTTTGTTCAGCGCGGGAACCGTGCCGCTTATGCTGGGGCTTGGCTCTGTCGTTTCAGCCCTTGGCAGGAAATTCACTCAAAAAGTGATGACCGCGGGCGCGGTACTGGTTGTGGTTCTCGGCCTGGCAATGCTCTCGCAGGGCGGCTCTCTTTCGGGCTTACTGCTTCCCGACGCGTTATTCGCCGTTATTCTTGTTCTTTGCGCGCTTGGCGTTGTGTCCAGCATCCCGTTTAAGAAACCGGGCTATAAAGCCGTTTCCGCTCTTGCCTCGCTTGCTTTGGCGCTTGTTATGGCCGCCGCAGTGAATATATGGGCCGCCCCCGGCGCTTCGGCCGCTGATAACGGCGGCGTTAAAATTGTGGACGGCAAGCAGGTTGTCAGCAGCGCTCTTTCAGCGGGCAGTTACCCGAATATCGCCGTTGAAGCCGGAACGCCCGTCAAATGGATAATTAACGCGCCAAACGGCAGTATTAACGGCTGTAATAACCGGATAAACATTCAAGAATACGGTATTTCTAATTACTTGTTCAAGCCGGGCGACAACGTGATTGAATTTACCCCGGACAAAGCCGGGCGCTTTCAGTACAGCTGCTGGATGGGAATGATTCGCGGCTATATCACTGTGAGGGAAGCGGGTGCGGCGGCTGGCAGTACGGACGTCCCCGTCCCCGCCCCCGGCGACGCGGCGCAAGGCGGCTGCTGTTAATCAAATTATCAAGGAGGATTTTATCATGCGTAAAACAGCGCGTTTTACAAGGAGATTTTCCCTCTCTCTCTCAATTATCGCCGCGCTTATGCCGGCTTTGGCTCTTGTTTTTACGGCCTGCGCATCCGGCGCCGGCGCAAGTAATCTGCAGACGGTCAAAAAAGATGAAGCTCTTGTAATCCCTGTCGGCGAGATTTCAGAAACCGCCAAATTTTACCCCGTCACGGTAGACGGCACAAGAATGGAGGTCGTCGCGGCGAAAGCCCCGGACGGAACAATCCGAACGGCGTTTAACACCTGCCAGGTGTGCAACGGCTCGCCCAAAGCCTATTTCGAGCAGAGCGGAACGGCGTTGCAATGTCAGAATTGCGGCAATAAGTTCCCAATGGATCGTGTGGGCATTGAAGCGGGAGGCTGTAACCCCGTGCCGATTTTTGACGAAGATAAAACCGTGACGGAAGAATCCATCACGGTTCCATATGATATATTACAGGCAAACGCTTATCGTTTCCCCTCAAACTGGAAAAAATAATCAGGCGCGCGCGGCCATGGAACAGCTTATCTCTTTGCCGCTTTTTTGCAGATAATCCGCTCCCCACGCGTACATGGCTTCCAGAACCGGCTTTATGCTCCTTCCGAAGTCAGACGTTTTATATTCTACTTTTGGCGGCACGACGGGGTATACTGTGCGAATGACGAGGTTTGCCTCCTCTAATTCGCGCAGCTGCTGGGTCAGCATTTTGGGCGTCGCCTGTGGAATAAGCCTGCGCAGTTCGCCGAAACGCAGGGTGGCGTCAATTAAGTGCCACAAGATAAGAGATTTATATTTACCGCCGATCAATTCGAGCGTTGCGCCGACGGGACAGTTGTATTCGGTGCGGCAGCAGTCCATTTTTATGACCTCCGTCAGTATCTTTTCGGGTACTATATTACAAATAAGTGCGTACTTGCAATAAGCAAAATTATTGTTATAATAATAGCATGAGGCCGCGGCAAAGTCAAGTTCCCGCCCTCCGGAAAGGATTAACATATGGAAAATCAGACGCTCAGCATCCGCGGGATGACCTGCGCCGCCTGCGCCGCCCGGATTGAGCGCGCCGTGAGCAAAAAAGAAGGCGTGGAACAAATCTCCGTCAATCTGGCTGCGGAAAAAGCGCAGATACGTTTTAATCCGTCGGCGACAAGTCTGCCGGAACTGATTGCCGCAATCGAAAAGCTTGGCTACGGCGCGGCCGTTCCCAGGGAGGAAACGCGGGATAAAGACAGTGAGCGGAAGAAAAAAGCAATTAGAGTTCTCTGGACGAAATTCATCGTGTCGGCGGCGTTTTCTGTGCCCCTGCTGTATATCGCGATGGCTCCCATGGTCAAATTCATCGCGCTGCCCGGAGCGGCGGCGCTGAACGGCGTCATGATGAACTATCCGCTGATTTACGCGCTGCTGGAACTTCTGCTGGTACTCCCGGCGATTGGCGTGGGTTACAAGTTTTACACCGTCGGTTTTAAGGCGCTCGTTCAGCGCAGCCCCAACATGGACAGCCTGATCGCCATAGGCACAACGGCCGCCGTGCTGTACAGCCTTTACAACACATGGCGGATTGCGCAGGGGCAGTTCAAATATGTGGACGCTCTCTATTTTGAAACGGCGGGCGTGATTATAACTCTTATTCTTTTGGGAAAATCTCTTGAAGCTGTTTCCAAAGGGCGGACAAGCGAAGCCATTAAGAAGCTTATGGGGCTTGCGCCGAAAACCGCGCTGATTATTCAAAACGGCGCCGAAAAAGAAATCCCTATAGAAGAAGTCAAGATAGGCGACGTTATCGTCGTCAGGCCAGGCGCGAAAATCCCGGTGGACGGCACTGTAATACAGGGGCACACTTCCATTGACGAATCCATGCTCACCGGCGAGAGCATGCCTGTGGACAAAAAGGCAGGCGACCCGGTATATGCCGCTTCGCTCAACACTACGGGGACGATGGAGTTCAGGGCCGAAAAAATCGGAAGCGACACGGCTTTGGCGCAGATTATTAAGCTGGTTGAGGACGCGCAGGGCGGCAAAGCCCCGATTGCGGCGATGGCTGACAAAGTTTCCGGCGTGTTTGTTCCCGTGGTATGCGCCATTGCGCTGATTGCGGGCGCGGCGTGGTTCTTCGGCAGCGGAGGCGACTTGGAATTCGCATTGACAATCTTCATTTCCGTTCTTGTTATTGCCTGCCCCTGCGCTTTAGGTCTGGCCACGCCTACGGCCATCATGGTCGGTACGGGCAAGGGCGCGGAAAACGGTATTTTGATTAAAGGCGGCGAGGCTTTGGAAACCGCCCACAAAATCGACACGATTGTCTTCGACAAGACGGGAACGATTACCGAGGGCAAGCCGGCGGTTACAGATATACTTACCGCCGGGGGCGGGGAAACTGGCAGTCTTCTGCAAATCGCCGCTTCCGCAGAGAAAGGCTCTGAACACCCGTTGGGGCAGGCTGTCGTCGCCGGAGCGCGGGACAGATGCCTGGAACTGCTGAAAGCGGATAACTTCAACTCTATTACCGGGCGCGGCATTGAAGCGCTGATAGACGGGCGGACCGTTTTGGCGGGCAATCGCAAGCTGATGGACGAGCGCGGTATTTCCCTCACGGCGCTGGAAGCGGAATCCGACAGTCTGGCAGGCGAAGGCAAAACGCCGATGTATATCGCCATTGACGGCAGTCTTGCGGGCATCGTGGCCGTCGCCGATGTGGTAAAGGCTTCGAGCGGGCCGGCCATTGACAGCCTGCACAAAATGGGCATTGAAGTCGCGATGATTACGGGCGACAACCGCAAAACCGCGGACGCAATCGCCAAACAGGTCGGTATTGACCATGTGCTTGCCGAGGTACTGCCGCAGGACAAATCTAACGAAGTGAAGAAATTACAGGCTGAGGGGCGAAAAGTGGCAATGGTCGGCGACGGCATTAACGACGCCCCCGCGCTGGCGCAGGCTGATATCGGCATAGCTATCGGCTCCGGCACGGACGTCGCAATGGAAAGCGCGGGTATCGTTCTTATGCGAAGCCAGTTAAGCGATGTTCCCACCGCTATAAATTTGAGTAAAAAGACCATCCGGAATATAAAGCAAAATCTGTTTTGGGCGTTCGGGTACAACGTGGTGGGAATCCCGATTGCGGCGGGTGTGCTTCACCTGTTCGGCGGCCCCCTGCTGAATCCCATATTTGCGGCGGCGGCAATGTCATTAAGCTCCGTTTCTGTTTTGACAAACGCCCTGCGGCTGAAAAGATTCAAAGGAGACAATTCAAAATGAAAAAGCTTTTTATTATAATATTAGGGGCGCTCATACTGTCGCTGCTGTGCACAGCCTGCTCCGCGCTGGACGTCGTACAAAACGACGCTGTGCGGGCGTTCGGCGACGTGTTGTCGGCGCATCCAGCGGAATATAAAAATGGCTGGCACCAGCTGACGTCCCCGGACGGAAGCGGGAAACTGCTTTATGATAACGGCAGTATTTGGCTTGCGATTGACGCTTCGCCGTTTATTGCCGCCGGGCTGGAAGCGTCTGAAATTGCGAATATCAGCGAGACTGTTTTTTATAATAAGGCCTTAGAGTATAGTCTGCCTGGCTGGGATATGCTGAACCAGAACGTGAAAGACGGCGCGTTTGCCCAGTTTGAAGCCAATGCGGGGCATATCCGTAAAAATATTGCTTACCATGCCGCCATGGATCACTACAACATCGACTTCGGCGGCGCCATGTTCGAGTGGGCAAAGGACATGAAAACCAATGGCTATGACGGCAGCGATCAAGACAAAGACATCGTGTTTGTTTTGAATCCGGAGCCGTTGATTGCCGCAGGCGCCGACCCGGAAAACGTGGACGGCTGGACATATGCGCAAGTGCCTGTCATGCAGGACGATAAAGAAGCTCTGGTATATAAATTTTTGAAAGCCTTTAATTTACAGTAAGTGAGGAGAATAAAGAGGAGAATAAAAATGATAAAATCAATTATTAAAGTGGGCGGAATGTCCTGCGAGCATTGTGTGAAAGCGGTGACAAGGGCAGTAAGCGCGTTGCCCGGTATCGGCGGCGTGGCGGTTGATCTTAAGGCCGGGACAGTCACGGCGGAGCATGACCCGACGCAAAGTTCGCTTGACAAAATTAAAGCTGCAATTGAAGAGCAGGGCTACGATATTGTCTGATAGCCGCTGATTCCGCGGTTTTTCATCACGGCGCTTTTCGCCGAGCAATTTTGAAGGAGGAATTATTTATAATGGAAAAAATTAACTTGAGTGTGGAAGGGATGGTCTGCGGGCATTGTGAGATTGCCGTTCAGGACGCGGTGCGCAAACTGCCCGGCATTAAGAAAGTCAAAGCCAGCAGGCGCAAAAAAGAAGTATTCGCTGAATTTGACGCTTCTCAGACAACGGCGGACGAAATTATTACCGCTGTCAAAGACACAGGCTATCAAGTCATTGACTGAAACGGGGATGGCGGCTGTGGCGGAAAACAAAAACATATTGGTGGCGGACGATGAGCCGAAGATTCGCGGCGCCGTAGCCGCCTTCCTGCAAAGCAGGGGATATACTGCGTTTGCCGCCGAAACCGGGCGGCAGGCTCTGGACGTATTTGATAAAAATAATATTGCCTTGATTCTGCTGGATCTTATGCTTCCCGATCTGTCCGGCGAGGAAGTCTGCGCGGCCGTCCGCAAAAAGTCCCGCGTTCCCATTATCATGCTGACCGCAAAGACGAGCGAAGCCAGCCATTTGAACGGGCTGGCTCTTGGCGCGGACGATTACATCACGAAACCGTTCAGCTTAAAAGTGATGGTCGCTCATGCGGAGGCTCTTCTGCGCCGGGCTGCCGGCGATCTGACGCCTCTGCCTGCAAAAAACTCATGGCGCGGCGGCGATTTGACGGCGGATTTTGAGAAAGGCCTTATTTTAAGGCGCGGCGTCCCTGTTAATCTCACCGCCACCGAGATGAAAATTCTCTCCGCGCTTATTAAGTATCCCGGCAAAATATTCGCCCGCGAGGAACTGCTGACTCTTGTGCTGGGCGACGACAGCGGCAGCGCCGACCGCGTGATTGACAACCATGTTAAAAATCTGCGGCAAAAAATAGAGGACGATTCAAAATCTCCTGTATATGTGCTGACCATACGCGGTCTGGGGTACAAATTCGGAGGTGAATAAGCTGCGCAATAAAATCCGCCGGCTTCGGAGCTTTCGCGCGCAGTTAACGCTGGTTATAGCCGCGATTACGCTTGCCACGGTTGCGCTTATCAGCCTGCTTGCCAATATATTTATAAATATAGAGTTTACAAAACGCGCGGAGGAACAGCAGCGAACCCACGCAAAGGAGCTGGCCGCCGCTTTGAGCCATCAATTCGATGACCAGACCGGGGTATGGGACGCTGCGTTTATTCACGGCGTCGGCATGACGGCCATGTACGACGGCTATATAATCCGGCTTACGGATTTGTACGGCAAGGTCGTCTGGGACGCGGAGAATCACGACATGGAAACCTGTTCACAGGTGATGATGGAGATTATGAACCGCATGGAACAAAAACGCCCCGGCTTAAACGGCAGATTTGTTTCGCGGGATTTTGATTTGACGCAGGGCGGCCAAAAGGTCGGTACGGTCGCCATAGAGTATTACGGCCCATATTTCTTGAGCGAAAGCGATTTTCATTTTTTGGATTCTTTGAATCTGGTTCTATTAGCGGTCGGTCTGCTTGCGCTTCTCTGCTCTCTGGCCGCCGGGAGCTTTTTGTCAAGACGCATCTCGCGCCCTGTTATTAAAGCGGCTCAAATCGCCGCTCAAATCGCCGGGGGCAACTACAAAACCCGTTTCGAGGGCAATATTAAAACGCTTGAATTGGGCGAACTGATCAACGCCGTCAATCATGCGGCGCAGTCATTGGATATACAGAAATCTCTCAGAGAACGGCTGACGAACGATATCGCGCATGAACTGCGCACGCCGTTGACAGCTGTGGCCTCATATTTGGAAGCCATCATTGAGGGCGTATGGGAAGCCACCCCGGAGCGTCTGCAGAGCTGTTATGAAGAAATCGGCAGAATTAACGGGCTTGTCGCTGATCTGGAGCGGCTGGCGCAGGTGGAGGACGAAAACTTGACGCTGCAAAAAGCTCCGCTTGACCTGTCGGCTCTTGTCGTCCAGGTGGCCGAGAATTTTAACAGCGAAGCCGCAAAAAAGAACATTGCCGTCAGTTTGGCCGCTGAGTCCTCTATCATAAACGCCGACAGGGACAGACTGAACCAGGTATTTGCCAACCTGCTCTCCAACGCGATCAAATACACTCCGGCGGACGGCCAGGTTCGCGTTGCGGTGAAAGACACGCCGGAGGGCGGCGCGGTTATCATTGAGGACAACGGAATCGGAATACACAGGGAAGAATTGCCGCTGATTTTTGAGCGCTTTTACCG
>JAITEB010000040.1 GCA_031282245.1 Oscillospiraceae bacterium
GTTTCTTTCCGGACTGATGTTCCCCGTGATGAATTTCGTCGGCAACCTGGGCTATGTGTTTGTCGCCATAGTGGGCGGGATATTCGCTTTCAACGGGCTTATAACCGTCGGCGACATTCAGGCGTTTATTCAGTATGTGCAAAGATTTACACAGCCGGTCAGCGCGATTGCCCAGATTTCCAACATGCTTCAGAGCATGGCCGCCGCCGCTGAACGCGCCTTTGAATTCATGGAAGAAGAGGAAGAGCCGGAAGATACGAATACTCCGGTTATTCCCGGAAAAATCGAAGGCAGCGTCAGCTTTGAGCACGTCCACTTCGGATATGTTCCAGAGAAGACTATTATCAACGATTTCAGCTCAGAAGTAAAGCCCGGCCAGACCATTGCCATCGTGGGGCCGACCGGAGCGGGAAAAACCACGATGGTAAAGCTTCTTATGCGCTTTTACGACGTCGGCCGCGGCAGCATCAAGCTGGACGGCCACGACCTGCGCGATTTCAAACGCGCCGACCTGCGTTCGCAGTTCGGGATGGTGCTGCAGGACACATGGCTGTTTAACGGCAGCATAATGGAAAACATCAGGTACGGCAGGCTTGACGCGACGGACGAGGAAGTCATTGCCGCCTCGAAAAAGGCGCACTCGCATCACTTTATCAGCACACTGCCGGACGGCTATAATATGATACTCAACGAGGACGCTACGAATATTTCGCAGGGACAAAAGCAGCTTCTCACCATTGCCCGCTCAATCCTGGCCGGAAGGCCGGCGCTCATCCTGGACGAAGCTACTTCCAGCGTGGATACCCGGACGGAAGGGCGCATTCAGCGCGCAATGCACAATCTGATGCTTGGCAGGACGAGTTTTGTCATCGCGCACAGGCTTTCGACAATAAGAGACGCGGATTTGATTCTGGTTATGCGTGACGGGGATATTGTGGAGCAGGGAAGGCACGAGGAGCTTCTGGCGCGGGGCGGCTTCTATGCGGAGCTTTACAACAGCCAGTTTGAGACAGTCTCCGCATGATTTGCAATCAGCTGTACCGGGCGGCTTTCAGAGCCTTGAAACGGGAAAGCGGCGCCGCAATAAATAATTGCGGCGCCGCTCAAATTTTCAGGTTCTCAGATAAAATTGAAATTGCTGAAAGTTACGTCCAGCTTCTGGCCCGGGCAGCTCAAACGCAGAAGCGCTCCGGTCTCCGAATCCGTCGTCAGCTCAAAGTCGGCGCCGGCCGCCTTAAATAGATAAATTCCGCCAATATCGCTTACTTCGGCTGTTTCGGGGTTCCAGGCGGCGTTTATTGCCGCCAGAATCGCATAAGAAACCGCGTCTCCGGGGAATTGCTCCGGCTCAATAGTGAATACCAGCCCCATATATGACACAGCCATCCTGTTGTCCTGGAAAGTGTAGTCAAGGTCGTTCAAGTTTTCTGACTTCAGCACCTGCACATAGGCAAGGCCGGTCTCCTGCCTTTGAATATTCAGTTCCGTTTCAAGTTCGCCGTATTTCACGCTGGCGTTGACTGTAAAAGGCTTGTCGCTGACTGCGATCGCCGCGGCCGGGTCTGCTGGCTTTGCGTTGCAGGAAAACAAAAACGGGAGCGTCAGCGCGAAAATAATTAAGACAATAATTTTTTTGTCTGCTTTGGTCAAATATATCCCTCCGTTGCGGTTTTTGCGGCTTTTTTCCCGTGCGTGGCGTTTAAAGGTCGCATTCTTTAAAGACTTCATAGTAGTCGTCCAGCACATCGCTGGCAGTCATTGAGTACTGGCTCAGCCGCTTTGCGGTATAGTCCGCCGCCAGCCCGTGGAGATAAACCGCGCTCATGGCCGCGTGGACGGGGTTCAGCCCCTGCGCCACAAACGAAGCCGCCATTCCCGCCAAAAGGTCTCCGCTCCCCGCTTTGGCAAGCCCGGGATTTCCCGTCGAGTTTATAAAAATCTCGCCGTTTGGCGCCGCGACTATAGTGTTGCTGCCCTTGAGAACAAGCGTAAGCCTGTTTTTGACGGCAAACTCGGCGGCAATTTTGGCGCGGTTAGAATTGATATAGTCCACAGGCTGGCCTATCAGACGGGACATCTCCCCAAGGTGCGGGGTCAGAACCAAATCCTGCTTGTGCTTATGTAACATATCTATGTCGGAGGCTATGGCATTTATGCCATCCGCGTCAATAATAAGCGGGCATTTTGATTTTTCCAGAAGTTCGCGCATAATAAAAGCCGTGTCGGGGTTGCTGCGCATTCCGCAGCCGACAAGCGCGGCGGTCATGCTCTCCAGGCTTTCCAAAAGCTTCGGGAGGGCTTCTCTTGAAAGGGAGCCGTATTTGTTCTCGGGCATGGGCAGAAAAATCTGCTCAACCAGATGGGAAGCGAGAACGGGAATCACAGAAAGAGGCGAAGCCAAATAAACAAGCCCCGTGCCGCTTTTCATTGCGGATTGCGTGGAAAGCACCGCCGCCCCGGTCATGCCGACGCTGCCGCAGACGCACAAAAGCTTGCCAAAAGCGCCCTTGTTTGAATTTTTCGGCCTTTTTTTCAGGCTCACATAGGCCATATAATCGTCAATATAAAAAGTTTTGCAGTTGACGCCGCGATAAGCGTCTTCTTTTATACCTATCCGGACAAGCTGAACTTCCCCGATGTAGTCCGTGTCGTTAGTGGAAAGATGCGCGGGCTTCAAAGCTTCCAGTGCGATAGTGACATCGGCCCTGATACATTTTGCGCTCACGCCGCCGGTGTCACCGTCCATTCCGCTTGGTATATCGATAGAGTATGTAGTCGCCTCAGAAAGATTGCACATTTCAACTATGAAATTAAGTTTTTCCGGCAAAGCGCCCTTGAAACCCGTTCCGAAAATCGCGTCCACAACTATGTCGCTTTTAAGCATACGCCGGTTTAGTTCCGCTCTGTCCTCGTCGGCAAGGCCGACTTCGCCTTCGCTGTTGATAAAAAGATTGTACATTTCGGTCGCTTCGGCGCTTCTGGGCGGGCCTCCCACCATCACGCAGTAAACCAGCGCTCCGGCCAGAACCAGTTTCCGGGCGGCGACATAGCCGTCCCCGCCGTTGTTGCCGCTTCCGCAAAGGACAATGCACTTTTTGTCGACAAGGCTTCTTTCGCGCTGCAAAATACAGTTGAAAGCCGCCGTCCCGGCGTTTTCCATCAGCTGCAGATAAGACAAGCCCTCGCCGACGGCCGCTTTTTCGACTTCCCGCATTTGTTCGCAGGTCAGTATTCTCATGTTTCTATACACCACCTGTAGTAAATAAAAATAAAGGCCGCGGATTTCCGTTTGAAATTGCGTGCGGTTCAAATAGCCAAATCCGCGTTAAGAGTATGCAATAACCATTGCACAGGCTGTTTCTTTGATATGGCTGAGACTTAAAGTAAATTTCAGCTTGGATTTTTCTACGATATTTTTTGCCTTCCCTGTAAAGACAAAATACGGCGCGCCCTGCTCGTCCCTCAGGACGGAGATTTCATCAAGCGCAAAGCCCCTGACACCTGTGCCCAAAGCCTTTGCGAAAGCCTCTTTTGCGGCGAAATTCGCGGCGACAGTCTGGGCGGAGCAGGATTTTTTCTCGAACATGAGACGTTCCTCAACAGAAAAGCATTTTACAGAAAATTTTGGATTTGCCATCGCCTTTTGAACGCGAGCCACTTCGATAATATCAATTCCACAAGTTAACATTTTTTTGCAGAAGCCTCGGCAGTTTTGGCCTGATGGCGTTCAGCGTCCTCTCGTCCGGATTGAAAACAAGCAGCGCAAGCCCGGACGTATTGGCCGAAGTAAAAGTCAGATACCAGGGTTTAGAAACTTCTTCTTCGCTGATACAGGCCTTTATTACTTTGCCGTAAGTTTTGCCCTCGTGTTCGGATTTTTTGTACTTACCGGCAGCTTCAACGGACTTGCAGTCAAAACTTGCCAGACGAGTGCGTTTACGCTGGTGAACTATCTTGTCCACATCCACGATTCCGTTTGTGACGGCGTATTCAAACTCAACGTTAAAAGACGTCACAAGATAGTACCCGCCATAGAAAGCGCCCGCGCCGATGGCAAGCCCCACGATAGAGAACGCGCCAAGATACGGGCTTATCCAGAACAGCCCCAACCCCAGAACGACAGAGGCGGCGACGATCAAAACGCGCAGAAGAGCTGTAACTGCGTTTGTTTCTTTTTTTACAAGCTGCTCAACAAATACATCTTCCATTTTGAGAAATCCATCCTTTTCTTTTTCCATGCTTTGTTTTGCTTATGTCCAGCACATTATATCATAAAAAGTTTATTAATACAACTACATATTAGTTTACAAAATATAAAGTTTTTATGTCTTTTTCGAGTTTTTATCTGAAAATATAAGCAAAAGCGCCATTATAAAAAGCATAAAACTTGCGGGTCCGGATCCGGAAAGCCTTGGCGTATAGCTGTCTCCGGAAAGAGAAACCCGCGCCGCCGCCGGGAAAATCCTGAGCAAAAGCAGAAAAATCCCCGTTGAGACTGTCCCGTGGGCAAGCCTTGCAAGAATAAACGGCAGGGGCTGTATTTTAATATGCGGGCTGTTTGCGAAAATCTGGAATATAACCGAAAAACCTGAAAACGAAAGCATAAAGCAGATCAGCGGATATTTCCAGAAACCGGGCAGCTTTGCCGCCAGCAGGCAGCCTCGCGTCACTTCCAGAATGCCGCAAATCAAAGCCTCCGCAAAAGCGCGAAGTTCTTCCGGCAGCGCGCTTAAAACAAACGCCAGAACCCTGCTGCGGCTTAAAATTGACATCAAGGCCGAAAAAACTGTCACAAAGGCGCAGACGGCCGCCATAGCGCGCAAGGAGGACAGCGCCGCGTCGACCAAGCTTGCCGAAAAGCCTGATTGTGGAAAGGCGGGGTTCACAGCTTCATGTTGTTTTTCGGCGGGCAATTTTTCCCCAATGCCGCAAAATACCGCCAGAACAACGCTTGCGCAGGTCTGCGCGGCGAAAAGCATAAGCCCAAGCCGCGCGCTGCCAAGCATTTTTGCGCCGACCGCCGTTATCAGGAAAGCGGGTCCCGCTCCGACGCAGTAAAGCGCCATCCGGCGGGCCTCCCGCCGGGACAGGATTTTATCGCGCCGCAGCTGATTCACCAATTTTGCGCCGACGGGAAAGCCCCCGATAAGCGAAAGCAGAAAAGGCGCGGCGGCGGCTTCCGGCAGTTTCAGGATTTTGACGGCGGGGTATGCGAAGAATTTCGAGATTTTCGCCGCTATGCCGGAATTTAAGAGAAAGCTGGAGAATATCATAAAAGGGAACAGCGAAGGGATTATTACGGAGACGCAGACGTCCAGCCCTTCGGAAACGCCGAGGGGTATGCTGTCCCCGGCCATAAAAAACATGGCCGCCGCTGTGATTGTCATGAGCAGAACCAGAAAGTCGCCGGCTTTTTGGATGGATTTTGCATACATTTTTAGATTTTCTCCATTGGTTTGAGATATCTTTGATTGACAGTTTCCCGAACGCGCCCGCGGGCGGACACGGCTTGCCCCTGCACAAGCCGCTTTATTAAAATATATGAAACGCAATTTTAAAATAGCCCCGCAAAAGAAATATTTCAAGCGAAAAAATTATATATATAATTTAGAAACAGGGGGTGAAAACATTGGCAAAAAGAAATCAGGAGCGTGAAAACAAAAAAAACGCCGCGGGAAGGCTGGCCGAATTTCTGGCTGTGCCGCAGGCGGCAATCTCCGCGGAAAGCCATATCGAAATACGCGGAAACAAAGAGGCCATAATAGAAGGCGCGCAAGGGGTTCTTGAATACTGCGACGAGACCATAAAAATAAGCCTTGACAGAAAAGCGGTTAAATTTTCCGGGCGTTCACTGAACCTGAAAGGCATGGACGGCGACTCTATTATTATAGACGGCTTTATTCTGTCGATAGAATTTACCTGAAAGAAGGCGGCGGCGTGTTTTTACTAAAATTTATAAGATTTATAAAAGGCTATATAAGTTTTACGGCCACAGGCTCTTTTATAGAACGTTTTTTGAACCTTGCGGCAAAGAACCGCATCGGCATATGGGGCGCGAAGAAAAAAGGCGAGACAATGACCGCCTTCACATCCGCCGCCGACTATAAAAGCCTTTCCGCCATTGCCGGCGTCAGTGGAACCTCTCTGAAAGCCGACGGGCGCCACGGGCTGCCCTTTATCACAAAGCGCTACAGCAGGCGCACAGGCGTGCTTGCCGGAGCGCTCGTCCTTGCGCTTACGCTTTATTTCATGACAAAATTTATCTGGTCAGTGAATATCACTGGAAATTCTGCGCTCTCACAGGAGGAAATCGCCGCGGAACTGGACAGCCTCGGACTGAAAATAGGCGCGTATATAGACAGCATAGACTTTGACGAAATACAGCAAAAGGCGCTGATTGACCTTGACGAACTGTCCTGGATGGGGATAAGTCTTGACGGCACGACTGTCCTTATAGAAGTGCGCGAGCGCGGGGAGCTTCCGGAAATTATCGACAAAGACGAGGCCTGCAATATTATAGCCGCAAAGACCGGGCTTATCAAAAGCATGAAAGTTTTCAGCGGCAGGGCGGAGGTTTCGGCCGGCGACGCTGTTCTTAAAGGACAACTGCTTGTTAATTCTATCTATACGGACAAAAACGGCAAAAGCGCCCTCAACCATGCCCGCGCCGAGATCATCGCCCTTATCGAAGAAGACAAAACTTTTGAAGTAAACCTGTCCGGCTATTTGAAAGACTTTACCGGCGTTGAAAAAGATCTTTTGATTATAGATCTGTTCGGCTATAAAATACCTCTGGGCAGCGGCAGGGTTCCATATGAGCGCTACGAAACGAAAAGCAGGCGGAAAGATCTTGTAATTCTTGGAAAAACTCTCCCGCTTGCCCTCATCAGCGAGCAGTACAGGGAATACAGCAGCAAACCCTTTGAGCTGACCCCCGAGGAGGCAGAAGAAAAAACCGCCAGTCTTGTGCTCGAATACGAATCGGCGGAACTGTCGCAGGCAATTATTCTGCGGCGGGATTTTACAAAAAAGCAGGCAAACGGGAAATATATAACAAACGCGCATTATTTATACGAGACGGACATAGCCCGGGAGCAGCCGATTTTAGCTGAACAGATTAAAATACTTGAGGCGCTGGGGATATATATAAATAAATAACGCGACAACCCGGAATATGCCGCCAGACAGCAAAATTGACGGCATATTCTTCCTGATTCAGGCATATATCATAAATAAAATAAAACATCAAAAAGGAGGACAACATCCCAATGGCAGAAGATTTCAAAGCAAAAAACGCGCTCCCGCCAAAAGGCCCCCATCATCTTATACTTGAGGAAAGAAGGCTGCTGAGCGTATCCGGCGTAGAGGACATAGACAGCTTTGACGAACAGACGGTTGTGCTGTTCACCAACAAGGGCGAGCTGACCGTAAAAGGCGAAAGCCTGCATATAAACAGGCTGAATGTCGATACGGGCGAGCTTAACGTCGAAGGGGAGATACACACGCTGATATACAGCGACGACGAACCGCGCCAGAAAAGCCTGTTTTCCAAAATATTCAAATAGCTGAAAAGGCGGGCGGCTTTATGCAGTTTAATATAATCAATTCCGAGCAGGCTCTGATTTTTTTGTATTCGCTGATACTGGGCGCTGGTCTGGGCGTTTTTTACGAGATTTTCAGGATTCTGCGCATAGCCTTCAAACCGAACGCGATAGCGCTTTTTATACAGGACGTGATTTTCTTTGCGGCGCTTGCGGGGGCTACTTTTGTGTTCCTGCTTGCGGTTAACGACGGCAAACCGCGCTGGTTTTTGCTTTTCGGCGAGGGTTCGGGCTTTGCGGCATATTACTTCACTATCGGGAAACTTGTATCAAAAATTGCGCCTGTTGTTATAGGCGCGATAAATAAATTCCTGGATCTTTTGTTTTTGATTTTTATAAAGCCGTTTATAATTTTTTCCAGCTTTTTAAAACGCAGGCTTTTTTCCCCTGCCTGGCGCAAAGTAAAAAAATCATTTATAAAATTTAAAAATAATGTAAAATTTAGCTTGAAAAAACATCGTCTCTTAGTGTATAATTCAATTATAGATACTCGCGCCAAAGCAAAGATCAAAAGAAAAAAAATAAAGCTTTCAAAGGACTTGGGCGCCAATGAAGAAAAAGGCCCGTCAGAACCAAAAAAAGAAAGAAAAAAAATATAAGATTTTGTATATAGCGCTTTTTGTGTTTGCGGTTTATATTATAGCCCAGTTTGTTTCTGTTCAGATCCAGATAAGCAAAAACAACACAAGGCTTAAGCTTTTGCGCAACCAAATTGAAGAACAGGATCTGCTCAACCAGGAGCTTTCCCACGAGCTTGAAACAAAAGACGACGCCGCCTATATCTGGGGCGTCGCCCGGGAAAAGTACGACTTTGTTTATCCGGGCGAAACAATGTTTTACGACATGGGCGAGTGACGGCGCTTATTTGATCATGCCGGCATAATATTTCCGTCAGGACTGAAAAACTGGCGGCTGTGTTAAAATATAGAAATTAGTAAGAAAGGATAAATCTTTTATTATGCAGTTGGAAGCTGGAA
>JAITEB010000019.1 GCA_031282245.1 Oscillospiraceae bacterium
TTTTGCACAGCTTTGTTAGTGATATTTCCCCTCCTGTGGAGGGGTGCCCAAAGGGCGGGGTGGTCCGCATTTTAAAATAGCTCCACTCTAAAAAAGGAGAGAAGTAAAAAAATGTCAAATATATGGCACGATATCAATCCCAGCCGGATAAACCCGGAAGATTTTATAGCTGTAATAGAAATTGAAAAAGGCTCCAAAAACAAGTATGAGCTGGACAAGGCCACCGGTTGTCTGATTCTGGACAGAATCCTGTACACATCGACGCACTATCCCGCCAATTACGGCCTTATTCCCCGAACCTACGCCGACGACGGCGACCCGCTGGACGTGCTTGTGCTGTGCAGCGAGACAATACGCCCGCTAAGTCTTGTACGCTGTTACCCTATAGGCATGATTTCCATGCTTGACCAAGGCAAGCTGGACGAGAAAATAATCGCAGTGCCTTTTGAGGATCCGTCTTTCAAAGAATACAAAAACATCGACGAACTGCCAAAGCATGTTATTTCAGAGATAAACCATTTTTTTACAGTATATAAAAATCTGGAGAACAAAGAAACTGTCGTAGACCAGGAGCACGGGCCGGAAAAAGCGAAAGAAACTATAAACAACGCAATAGAAAACTATATAGAGCGCTTTTGCAGGGCGCAGCGGGTTTAGCCGGAACATATTGAGCTATGCTTAAAGTTCTGGCGGAATTTCGGCGGAACAGCCGGAAATGCCCGATTCTTCCGCCGAAAATAAATATGCCGAATTTCCCCAGGAGGGATTGCGCCTATGCAGCATTTATTAAAAATGTCCGACCTGACAGACTGCGAAATTATAGATATTCTGAACTTGGCCGACCAGCTCAAGTACGAGCAGAAAAATTATATAGAGCACAGCCATCTAAAAGGCAAAACCCTTGGTATGATTTTCAACCAGCCCTCGACCAGAACGCGCGTTTCGTTCGAGGTGGGCATGATACAGCTTGGCGGGCATCCGCTTTTTCTTTCGGCAAGCGATTTGCAGATTGAATACGGCGAGACCATGGAGGACACCGCGCGCGTGCTTTCGCGTTATCTTGACGGCATAATGATCCGTACGGACCGCCACGAGGACGTGGAACGGCTGGCCGAATACGGGCTTATCCCGGTTATCAACGGCTTAACGAGCTATGCGCATCCCTGCCAGGTTTTAGCCGACCTTATGACTATCCGGGAGAAAAAACGGACGCTCAAAGGCTTGAAAGCGGCCTACTCCGGCCCGGGGCACAGCACGCTGAACAGCTTTATTGTGGGCGGGCTGAAAGCCGGGCTTAGCGTCGCGGTCGCTTCGCCGGGCGGATACGGCCCCAGCAGAGCCGTTGTAGAGTTTGCAAAAAGCTATGGTGAAAAATTCTCTCTTTGCGAAAAGCCGGAAGACGCCGCGAAAGACGCCGATGTTATTTTAACCGACGTGTGGCGCTCGCCGCGCTATAAAGCCGGCACGCAGGAACTTGCGGAACTTATGGAGAAGTATCAGCTCAACGAAAACCTGATTTCTTATGCCCGGCCCGGCGCGATTGTCTTGCACAGACTTCCCGCCCGCAAGGGGGAGGAGATTTCCGAAGCGGTTTTTGAAAGCCATGCCGGAGAAATCTTCGAGGAGGCCGAAAACCGGCTTCATGTGCAGAAAGCTGTCCTGCTCAAATTAATCGGAGGCTGATCCCTCGCTCTAAATTCCGCCGCAATATAATAATAAAAATCCCCGGCAAAACCGGGGGATTTTTATATAAAGCATATTAGCTAACGCCGCAAAGCGCGACGCCAACTTTTTTTAAATTATTCCAAATTACTTAGTATCGATAACAACGCCGGAACCAACCGTTCTGCCGCCCTCGCGGATAGCGAAGCGCAGACCCTTTTCAATAGCGATAGGCTTAATCAGCTCGACGTTCATGTCAACGTTGTCTCCGGGAAGGCACATCTCGACGCCCTCCGGAAGAGTGATAACGCCTGTAACGTCTGTCGTTCTGAAATAGAACTGCGGACGGTAATTCGAGAAAAAGGGCTTATGCCGGCCTCCCTCGGACTGCTTAAGGACGTAAACCTGGCCGGTAAACTTGACCAGCGGGTGAATGCTGTCCGGCTTTGCAAGAACCTGGCCGCGCTCAATTTCAGTTCTCTGAACGCCGCGAAGAAGCGCGCCGACGTTGTCGCCCGCTTCGGCATAATCAAGCAGCTTGTGGAACATTTCCAGCCCGGTGACGACGACTTTTCTTCTTTCCTCAACAAGGCCGACAATTTCAACTGTGTCGGAAGTCTTAATCTTGCCGCGCTCAACTCTGCCGGTGGCGACTGTGCCGCGCCCGGTAATGGTGAACACGTCTTCAACAGGCATAAGAAACGGCAGGTCACTGCTGCGTTCCGGCGTGGGGATATACTCGTCGACAGCGTTCATCAGCTTCTTAATAGAATCATAACAGGGAGCGTCATAGTCGTTCGGGCCTTCAAGGGCTTCGAGGGCGGAGCCGATAATAATCGGAATATCATCGCCAGGGAACTCATAAGCGCTGAGCAGTTCCCGGATCTCCATCTCGACAAGCTCAATCAGCTCGGGATCGTCAACCTGGTCGGCCTTGTTCATATAGACGACGATATAGGGAACGCCGACCTGGCGGGCAAGGACGATATGCTCGCGGGTCTGGGGCATCGGGCCGTCGGCGGCGGAAACGACCAGAATCGCGCCGTCCATCTGCGCGGCGCCGGTGATCATGTTCTTAACATAGTCAGCGTGTCCCGGGCAGTCGACGTGGGCATAGTGGCGGCGTTCGGTCTCATATTCGACATGAGCCGTATTAATCGTAATACCGCGCTCTTTCTCCTCCGGGGCCTTGTCGATAGCGTCATAAGCCATAAACTGGGCGCCGCCCTTCATGGCGAGCATTTTTGTAATAGCGGCCGTAAGGGTAGTTTTTCCGTGGTCGACGTGGCCGATGGTGCCAATATTAACATGCGGTTTGGTTCTCTCATATTTTGCTTTTCCCATTATTAAAATTTCCTCCTTTTATGGGTGGCCGCTTTTATTTGGAAAGCGGCTCAATGGTCTTATCAGTATTTTATCATAAATGCGCATAAATGCAAGTGCCGCGCCCGCTTTAAATAAAGACAGGCTGTAAAATTTTCTTTTATATGCGCGCGCAGACGGCTTTACCCCCTGCAAAATTATCTTCCTCTGTTTCCCGTGATCCCCTCGCCGACGGACTTGGGAACTTCGGCATAATGGCTCGGTTCCATGACATACTGCCCGCGCCCCTGCGTTTTGGAGCGCATGTCGGTCGCGTATCCGAACATCTCCGAAAGCGGCACAAGCGAATGAATCTGCTTTACGCCCACAAAGTCGTCCATGCTCTGGATCTGTCCCCTGCGGGAATTCAAATCGCCGATAATGTCTCCCATATATTCTTCCGGGACAGTGACGACCACTTTCATGATAGGCTCAAGAATAACCGGGTCGCTCTTGCGCATAGCTTCTTTAAAGGCCATGGAACCCGCCATCTTGAACGCAAGCTCGGAGGAGTCGACCTCGTGATAAGAGCCGTCATAGAGCGTGACTTTCACGTCGACAACGGGATACCCGGCCAAAACGCCCGACTGCATGGCCCCCTGGATTCCCTGGTTTACAGGCTCAATAAACTCTTTCGGGATAGAACCGCCGACGATCCGGTTAATAAACTCGTAGCCCTTGCCCTGCTCGTTCGGCTCAAGTATAATCCTGACATGGCCGTACTGGCCTTTGCCGCCGGACTGCTTGGCGTATTTGTGCTCGACTTTTGCGCTCTTGCGGACGGTCTCCCTGTAGGCGACCTGCGGTTTGCCGACGTTTGCCTCAACCCTGAACTCTCTTAAAAGGCGGTCGACGATGATCTCCAGGTGAAGCTCGCCCATGCCCGCGATAATAGTCTGTCCGGTTTCCTCGTCTGTGTAGGTCTTGAAAGTCGGGTCCTCCTCCGCAAGCTTTGAAAGGGCAATGCCCATCTTCTCGCGGCCGGCGGCGGTTCTCGGCTCGATCGCGACGCGGATAACCGGCTCCGGAAACTCCATAGACTCCAGCACGACGGGATGTTTCGGGTCGCAGAGCGTATCGCCGGTGGTGGTGTTCTTAAGCCCGACGGCCGCCGCGATGTCCCCCGCGTAGCAGGCTTCTATATCTTTGCGGTCATTGGCGTGCATTTGAAGCACGCGGCCGATTCTCTCGTTGTTGTCTTTTGAGGAATTATAGACCGTGCTGCCCGCCTTTATCACTCCGGAATAAACCCGGAAAAAGCAGAGCTTCCCGACATAAGGATCCGTGGCGATTTTAAAAGCCAGCGCCGCCGCCGGAGCTTCGTCCGAAGAAATTCTCTCTTCTTCTTTATCTGTGTCGGGATTAAGTCCCTTAATTGGCGGAATATCCAGCGGGGACGGCATATAATCTACAACAGCGTCAAGAAGCTTCTGCACGCCTTTGTTTTTATAAGACGTGCCGCAAGTGACGGGAACAAACAGGTTCTCGACTGTGCCGCGCCTAAGCGCGGCTTTTATCTCCGATTCCGGGACTTCTTCGCCCTCAAGATATTTTTCCATGATAGCGTCGTCAATCTCCGAAACGGCCTCAAGCAGCTTCATTCGGTAATCGTCGGCAAGCTCCCGCATGTCCTCCGGAATTTCTTCGATCCGGATGTCTTTCCCCATATCGTCATAATAGACATAGGCTTTCATCTCGACCAGGTCCACAACGCCCCGGAAGGTGTCTTCAACGCCGATGGGAAGCTGTATCGCGACCGGGCTGGTCTTGAGACGCTCTACCATCATGCTGATCACATGGAAGAAATCCGCGCCCACAGTGTCCATCTTGTTGATATACACCATGCGGGGAACGCGGTATTTGTCCGCCTGCCGCCACACTGTTTCCGACTGCGGCTCAACCCCGCCCTTGGCGGCCAGAACCGTCACCGAACCATCCAGCACGCGCAGCGAGCGCTCTACTTCAACAGTAAAGTCGACATGTCCGGGCGTATCGATTATATTAATGCGGTGGTCTCTCCAAAAAGTGGTCGTCGCGGCGGAGGTGATAGTAATTCCCCTCTCCTGCTCCTGCACCATCCAGTCCATTGTGGCGGCGCCCTCATGGACTTCGCCTATTTTGTGGTTTATGCCCGTATAATACAGAATGCGCTCGGTGGTTGTGGTTTTGCCCGCGTCGATGTGAGCCATTATGCCGATGTTTCTGGTCATCTCTAGCGAAACGTCTCTTGGCATAGTTCTCTCCTTGTATAAATATAGGTCAGCCGCGTTTTTGAAATCCCTGCGGAAAAATGCGGCCGGACTTAGAACCTGTAGTGCGCAAAAGCCCTGTTTGCCTCGGCCATCTTGTGAGTGTCCTCGCGCTTCTTGACCGACGCGCCCATCTGGTTGTTCGCGTCGATAATCTCGTTGGCGAGGCGTTCCTTCATGGTGCGTTCGCCGCGCCTTCTGGAATAATCCGTCAGCCAGCGCAGTCCCAGGGTCTCGCGCCGTTCCGCCCGCACTTCCATAGGAACCTGATAAGTCGAGCCGCCGACGCGGCGCGCCTTCACCTCAAGCTCGGGCATAATGTTTTCCATTGCCTGGTTAAAAGCTTCGACCGGGTTTTTGCCGGTCTTTTTTTCGATGATTTCAAATGCTCCGTATACAATTTTCTGAGCGACGCCCTTTTTGCCGTCAAGCATGATACTGTTGACCAGCCTTGTGACGCGCTTTGAATTGTACAGTGGGTCAGGCAGAACGTCGCGTTTTGCCACACCGCCTCTTCTTGGCATTTTACTTCCCTCCTTCATAATAAAAATAAATGAATTCACAGGTACTCGAAAGCGATTTACTCCCGCAAACCAAGCGATAAAGGCGGCGATTTCTATTATAATATAAAAACTAAATAAAAAAAATTGCTGCCATACACCGGTTTTTGCTAAAAAATACGCTTACTTACCAGCCTTCGGGCGCTTCGCGCCGTACTTTGAGCGGCCCTGCCTTCTCTTTGTCACACCAAGGGTATCAAGCGTCCCGCGCACAATATGATAACGCGTACCGGGCAGATCCTTGACGCGGCCGCCGCGGATGAGAACAACGCTGTGCTCCTGAAGGTTGTGGCCCTCCCCGGGGATATAGGCTGTAACCTCCATCTGGTTTGAGAGCCGGACTCTTGCTACCTTGCGCATTGCGGAATTCGGCTTCTTCGGCGAAAGAACCCTTATAGCAGTGCAAACCCCGCGCTTCTGGGGGGAGCTTTGGTCGATCGCCCTGCGCTTTTTTGAGTTATAGCCCTTTAAAAGAGCGGGAGCGTTGGACTTTTTCTCCGAAACTTCTCTTCCCGAGCGGACAAGCTGGTTAAATGTCGGCATATGGCACCTCCTTTTTGTATTATTTAATAAAATTTTTGGCTGTGTTCTGCGTTTTATTCACAAAATCAGAACAAAATGACGCCGGACGGACGCCATTTGCCAATTTCAAATATTATCATATTATAATAAGTTTTGTCAAGCGCTTTTATGTAAAATTTTATTATAAACCGTCAAGCCGCATTTAACTCAAAGTCTGCCTGTGAAAAAAAATTTGCCCCTGCTTGCAATTTAAGGTGTGTATTTGCAACATTTACTTATACGCGCTTATTGACTTTTTTATATTTATCGTGCTATAATACTTGATATATATATTGCGTATTTGTGAACAAAAACATTTTCAGGAAGAAGTGGTTATTTTTGATTAGATATACTGTCAAGAGGCTCCTGCTTGGCGCAGTCGCCTTGTTTACCGTCGCTATTCTTACATTCTTTCTGATGTTTCTTGTTCCAGGCGGCCCTTTTCTTTCGGAAAAGACGCCGACAAAGGCGACGCTTGCCGCGCTTGAAAAAAAATACGGTCTTGACCAGCCTGTGATAGTGCAGTTCAAAAATTATATAATCAACGCTGTGCAGGGCGATTTCGGCCCCAGTATGAAACAGCGCGGACGCAATGTCAAAGATATAATCGGCGAGCGTTTCCCTGTTTCCGCAAAGCTTGGCGGAATTTCGGTTCTGCTGTCTCTTGCGCTTGGCATACCCCTGGGATGCATTGCCGCGCTTAAGCGCGGCAAATGGACGGACAACACGATACTTGTCGTCACCACAATAGGGATCGCCGTGCCCTCGTTCGTCACCTCTATTGTGCTTATGTATATTTTGGGGCTGAAGCTGGGCTGGCTGCCCACTTTCGGCATAGAAAAAGTTTCGGGTTATGTTATGCCCGTCATGGCGCTTTCGTTTTATCCAACGGCGTATATCACCCGGCTTATGCGCTCGTCGATGCTGGACGTTCTGGGGCAGGACTATATGCGCACAGCGAAGGCGAAAGGACTTTCCCCGGCGCTTTGTCTCTTTAAGCACGCGCTGCGCAACGCCATCGGCCCAATCGTCACGTACCTCGGGCCGGCTTTGGCTTTCACCCTGACCGGAAGTTTTGTCGTTGAGAATATTTTTACAATCCCGGGGCTTGGCAACAGTTTTGTAAGCTCTATTACGAACCGGGACTATACAATGATTATGGGAACGACTATTTTTCTTGCGGCTTTGCTGATTTTCTTTAATATTATCTCGGACATAGCGAATAAACTTATAGACCAGCGTATACAGCTCAATTAAACAAAGGGAGGAAAAACCGCAAATGGGAATGCTCAGCAAGCACAGGCCGTTCAGTATGCACCTCAAGGTTGACGATTTTCTTCCCGCGAACGAAAGAGAAAAAGAAAGCCTTGTCGTGATGCGCGAAAGCGTGGGGTTCTGGCGCGACGGTTTCCGCCGCCTTACCAAAAACCCGGTCGCTATGATAAGTTTTGTAATTTTAATTATTGTTCTGGTTTTTGCCTTTATTATCCCCTCTTTTTACCCGTATTCTTATGAATGGCAGATAAGGGGCAGCGAGAACCTTTCGCCAATGCAGTACTCAAAGGCGGAACAGCAGCAAATCGCAGACGGCGAGAAGGTCTTCCCGCATGTTCTGGGCACGGACAACCTTGGGCGTGACTACGCGATAAGAATCATGGTCGGCGCAAGGATTTCCCTGACGGTCGGCACTGTGGCCGCCGGGCTGATTCTTATTGTCGGCTCGCTGTACGGTTCCATCTCCGGATATTTCGGTGGCTGGGTCGATATGGTTATGATGCGCATTGTCGATATTATTTACACAGTGCCCGATATATTAATAATAGTGCTTTTGTCCGTAACGCTCAAGTATCCTTTGAAAAGCCTTGCGGACAGCGTGCCTTCCTTCAGCTGGATAAACACTGTCGGAGTTGGGCTTATCTGTATTTTTATAGTTTTTACTTTGCTGTATTGGGTTGGAATGGCGCGGCTTATCCGCGGGCAGGTTCTTCAGCTGAAAGAGACGGAATACGTCACCGCCGCCCGCGCGCTCGGCGCGGGGCACAGGCGCATTATTTTCAAGCACCTGCTCAAAAATTCTATCGGCCTGCTTATTATAACCACCACGCTGCAAATCCCGTCTTCTATTTTTACGGAAAGCGTGCTCAGCTTTCTGGGGATGGGCGTTGCCGCGCCCCTGCCGTCTCTGGGAAGCCTTGCAAAGGCCGGGCTGGACGGCCTGCAGAGCTATCCGCACCGCCTTTTTGTGCCGGCGGGGCTTATTGCGCTTATTATACTGGCCTTCAACCTTTTTGGCGACGGTCTTCGCGACGCGTTCGACCCAAAGCTGAAAAATTAAGAGAGGAAAAAAGAATGAGTGATTATCTTGTTGATATAAAAAACGAGCGCCTCTCTTTTTTCACTCCCGCGGGTGAAGTAAAGGCTCTCAATGACGTTTCTTTCACAATGAGCGAAAGAGAAGTCCTTGGCATAGTAGGAGAAAGCGGCAGCGGGAAATCCGTCACGGCGTACTCGCTTATGGGTATTGTTCCCTTTCCAGGCAGATTTATTGACGGCGAGATTAATTTCAACGGCCACAGGATTGATAAAATCTCCGAAAAAGAAATGATGAGAATTCGGGGCAACGAAGTCGCGATTATTTTTCAGGATCCTATGACCAGCCTGAACCCGGTTTATACAATCGGTAACCAGCTTGAAGAGGCGATCTCTCTTCACACGGACAAACGCGGCAGGGACGCGCAGGCCCGCGCTGTCGAGCTGCTCAGTCTTGTCGGCATAAACGAGCCGGAAAAACGCGTCAGGCAGTATCCGCACCAGCTCTCCGGAGGTATGCGCCAGCGCATTATGATCGCCATGGCCCTTGCCTGCGAGCCGAAACTGCTTATCGCGGACGAACCGACCACGGCGCTTGACGTGACGATTCAGGCGCAAATTCTGGAGCTTATGAACGACCTGCGCAAAAAATTAAATATGGCGATTATTTTAATAACGCATGATTTGGGCGTTGTGGCTTCCATGTGCGAAAAAATCGCGGTTATGTACGCGGGCAAAATTATAGAATACGGCACCACCGACGAAATTTTTTACGAGCCAAGGCACGAGTATACAAAAGGGCTTCTGCGCAGCATCCCGAATATAAACGAAAAAGGCCACACAAAATTGGTTCCTATAGAAGGCTCCCCGGTCGATATGCTCAACCCGCCCGCCGGCTGCCCCTTTGCGCCGCGCTGCCGGGAATGCATGAAAATCTGTCTGCGGGAAATGCCGCCTCAGACGGATTTTTCCGAAAGCCATTACAGTCTTTGCTGGCTGCATTTCAAGCAGGAATTTGAAACGGCGGAGCCGGAAGGGGGAGACAAAGCATGAGCGGGAACCTGGTTGAAGTTCAGAACCTGAAACAGTATTTTCCTGTAAACGGCACGGGCGTTTTTAACCGCAAAGTCGTCAAGGCCGTGGACGATGTTTCTTTTTATATCAAAAAAGGCGAAACGCTCGGGCTTGTGGGCGAAAGCGGCTGCGGGAAAACTACGATCGGCCGCACTATCCTGCGGCTTTATGAGGCTACTTCCGGAAAGATTTTTTATGACGGCAAAGACATTACGCATGTCAAAATGCTGCCATACAGACGAAAAATGCAGATTGTTTTCCAGGATCCATATGCTTCTCTTGACCCGCGTATGACCGTCGGCGATATTGTCGGCGAGGCGATAGATATTCATAAACTGGCCGCAAACAAGCGGGAACGCCGCGAGCGTATTATACAAATGCTGGAGCGCGTTGGGCTGAACTCCGAGCACGCGAACAGATATCCGCACGAGTTTTCCGGCGGCCAGCGCCAGCGCATAGGCATTGCCCGCGCTTTGGCTGTCGATCCCGAGTTTATCATCTGCGACGAGCCTGTTTCCGCGCTGGACGTTTCTATTCAGTCCCAGGTTATAAACATGTTCGAGCAGCTGCAGGACGAAATTGGCCTGACTTATCTGTTTATCGCGCACGACCTGTCTGTCGTCAAGCATATATCAAACAGGATAGGCGTTATGTATCTGGGTAAACTTGTCGAGCTTGCCGATAGTTACGAGCTTATTTTCAACAGCGTCCACCCCTATACGCACAGCCTTATCTCGTCTATCCCGATTGCCGACCCGAAAACGGCGCGGGAGAACAGGCGCATTGTCCTTGAGGGCGATGTTCCAAGCCCGGTTGATCCGCCCAGCGGCTGCCGTTTCCGGACGCGCTGCCCATACGCGACGGAGCAATGCGCAGGCGAGGAACCTGTGTTCCGGGAAGTGTCCGGCGGGCATTTTGCGGCCTGCCACCGTATTGGGGAAATATAATCGCAAAAAAAGCTTCAAATTGCACAAAGTTGCTATTTTGTGCAATTCATTAGCCATATTTTTCATTAAGTGAAGATCTTGAGGCATAATAAAAGACAGATATGCCAAAATTTATAGCATATCTGTCCTGCGGAGCTAATTATATTAATTTTTACTTTCGGCCGCCCGTGAACAGCCTTGTTTAAACGCGGCCAATTGCACAAAATAGCAATTAGGCGAAAGCAATTTTATATCCCTGTTATGCTCAGCCTTTTACCGGGCTGTTTAGCATATATATTTTTACATGAGGAGAAGATTTATGAAGAACCTGAAAAAAATGCTGACAATAGCAATGATCCTTGCACTGGCAATTTCTGTTGCGGCTTGCGCCAGCGCTCCCCCCGCCGGCGACGTCTCCAGCGCGCCAGCCGTTTCCGAGCCTGCGCCCGATGATAATTCCGCCGAGGAGCCGGCCGCTCCCCCCGCCGCATCTGGGAATGAGCTGAACGTCTGCGTAGGCCCGAACCCGGACACAATTGACCCCGCGCTGAATTCGTCGGTCGATGGCGCTACTTTGATTATCCACGCGTTTGAAGGGCTTTACACGCTTGACGAGAACGGCACTCCCATTCCCGGACAGGCCGAAAGCGTTGATGTAAGCGAAGACGGTCTTGTGTACACCTTCCATCTCCGCGACGGCCTTGCGTTCAGCGACGGCACACCGGTCACCGCCCAGACTTTTGTTGACAGCTGGCTGCGCGCGATCAATCCCGAAACCGCCGCCGACTATGCCTATATGTTTGAGTCTATTGCCGGCTATGGAGAAGCGGTGGGCGACGGAACCGCCGACTTTAATCCCGACGCTTTCCAGGCTGTTGCCGTTGACGAAAAGACTCTCGAAGTTCACCTTGTCGCCAGGACGCCTTATTTTCTGGAGCTGACCGCTTTCCCGACTTTCAGCCCTGTTCCGATACACGTTATCGACGCGGAAGGCGAAGCGTGGGCAACCAAGGCCGAGACTTATATCGGCAACGGTCCCTATAAAGTCACAGAGTGGACGCCCAGCGCGAAAATCGTCATGGAAAAGAACGAAAGCTACTGGAATTTTGCCGCCCTTGGCCCGGACAAAATCAACTTTGCTCTGATTGAGGACGACATGACTCAGCTTACTTCTTATGAGGCCGGCGAGCTTGACTTTATCGACGCCATTCCCCAGGACGAGATTGACAGAGTGTCCGCCCAGCCGGATTACCACAAAGAAGGCCAGCTTGGAACTTATTATGTCAGCTACAACGTAACGGCGGCTCCTTTTGACAATCCTCTTGTCCGCCAGGCTTTCACGCTGGCAGTTGACCGCGATTATATCGTCACGAATATCGGCAAATCCGGACAGGTTCCCGCCGGCGCGTTTGTGCCGATCGGCCTGACTGACGCCGACCCCGCAAAAGAATTCAGAAGCGTTGGCGGCGACTATTACGACCCGACCGCGGCCGGAAACGAAGCCAACCTTGCCAAAGCGAAAGAACTGCTTACCGAGGCCGGTTATCCGGACGGACAGGGTCTGCCCTCCATCACTTATGTCTACAACGAAGGCACGGGCCATCAGTCAATCGGCGAAGCTCTCCAGCAGATGTGGGGCGAGCTTGGCGTTACAGTCAGCCTTGAAAGCCAGGAGTGGGCGACCTTCCTGAACACCCGTAAAAACGGCGAATATCAGGTGGCGAGAAACGGCTGGCTGGGCGACTACAACGACCCGATTTCTTTCCTGGATATGTGGATTACCGACGGCGGCAACAACGACGCGCAGTGGTCCAACACCCAGTATGACGAGTTTATCTCAAAGATCAAGAACTCCGGCGACCAGGCCGAGCGCATGCAGCTTATGCACGAAGCCGAAGACGTTATATTTGGAGAATGGATGCTTTGCCCGATTTATTACTATGTAGATATTTATATGCAGAAATCCGCGCTTGACGGCAGCGTCTGGGCTTCCCCGCTTGGCTACAAGTACTTTATGTACGCTGAGAAAAAATAACAGTTAGTTTGCGCTATAGCAAAAAACTCCCCCGCCGCTTTGACGGGGGAGTTTTTGTTTTGTATAGCTATATTTAATCGTTCAGGAACAAATCAATAATATAGCGCGGCCTTGCCTTCACTTCTGTATAAATTTTCCCCACATAAGCGCCAAGAATCCCGATTGCGATAAGCAGAACGCCGTCCAGGAACCATAGAGAAACCATCAGCGAAGCCCAGCCGCCAACTACGCGCCCAAAAAAATATGAAACAAGCACATAAACAAAAGAAATTACACTCATCACGCAAATCAATACGCCAAGATAAGTAATAAATTTCAGCGGCTTTGTGCTGAAAGACGTTATGCCGTCGATGGCAAGCCCAAGCATTTTCTTGAACGGATATTTGGATTCCCCCGCAAAGCGCTTGTCCCTTGCGTATTCGACCGTCGCGAACTTGAACCCAAGAAGAGGAACCATGCCGCGCAAAAACAGGTTTATCTCCCGGAAATCGGCCAGCGCGTCCAGCGCCCGCTTTGACATAAGCCGGCAGTCGGCGTGGTTAAAGACAGTTTCCGCGCCCATATAGCGCATGAGCTTGTAAAAGCTCTCAGCGGTTTTCCTCTTGAAGAAAGTGTCCGTTTCGCGGCTGGAGCGCACGCCGTAGACAATATCGCAGCCCTTTTCAAAATTTTCAAGAAAGCCGTCTATAATATTAATATCATCCTGTAAGTCCGCGTCGATAGAGACCGCGCAGTCGCAGTATTCCTTTGCGGTCATAAGCCCGGCGAAAAGCGCGTTCTGGTGGCCGCGGTTGCGCGAGAGCTTCAGCCCGCTGATGAATTTCCCGTTTGTGTGGTAATCCGCAATCATCCGCCAGGTTTTGTCTTTCGAGCCGTCGTCCACATAAAGAACGCGGCTTTTTTCGCTTATTTTCCCAATCTGTACAAGCGCCTCAAGCTTTTGCGCAAGGCGTTTTGTCGTTTCGGGCAGAACTTCTTCTTCGTTATAGCAGGGCACGACAACATATAAAACAGTATTTTCCAATTGAGATTAACGCCCCTCTCAAAATATTATTTATTATTATATATGGACGGCAAGCCCTGCCCATATGATTTATTTTGGTTTGACGTGAAATTTAATAAAAGCCGCCGCAGTGTTTAAAACCAGGGAGCATATAATTGGAATTCTGGCATATATCCAATCCGCGGCAAAGAGAAAAAACAAGCCGGCCGCCAGCAGGAAAATCCCCATGGCAAAGCAAAAGCGCATCAGAATTTTCATGTTTTATTTCCTGATATAGTCGGCGACCTGTTCAATCGGAATCCGTACTTGGGCCATTGTGTCCCTGTCGCGGACTGTGACAAGCTTGTCTTCCAGTGAATCAAAGTCGAACGTGACGCAATAAGGCGTGCCGATTTCGTCCTGGCGGCGGTAGCGTTTGCCAATAGAACCGGCTTCGTCATAGTCAATTGCGAATTCTTTTGAGAGCGAGTCGCGGACTTTCAGCGCTTCCGGCCCAAGCTTTTTGGAGAGCGGCAAAACCGCCGCCCGATACGGAGCAAGTTCCGGGCTGAGGTGCAAAACGACGCGGGTTTCTTTCTCCAGCGCTTCCTCGTCGTAAGCGTCGCTTAGCGCCGCCAGGAAAATCCTGTCAACGCCGACCGACGGTTCTATCACATAAGGGATATAGTGCTCGCCGCTTTCCTGGTCATAGTAATTCAAATCTTTTCCTGAAAATTTACTGTGCTGGCTAAGGTCGAAGTCTGTCCTGTCCGCAATGCCCCAAAGCTCGCCCCAGCCAAATGGGAACAGGAACTGAATATCAGTCGTGGCTTTGGAATAGTGCGAAAGCGCCTCTTTCGCGTGGTCGGACATGCGCAGACTGTCCTCCCGCAGACCAATAGAAAGCAGAAAATTCTTGCAGAAATTTTTCCAGTAGTCAAACCATTCTAAATCTTCCCCGGGTTTGCAGAAAAATTCAAGCTCCATCTGCTCAAACTCGCGCACTCTGAAAATAAAATTTCCGGGGGTTATCTCGTTGCGGAAGGTTTTGCCAATCTGCCCAATGCCGAAAGGAAGTTTTTTGCGCGCGCTGCGCTGAACGTTGGCGAAGTTCACAAATATGCCCTGAGCGGTCTCGGGGCGAAGATAAATTTCGTTTCTGGCGTTTTCCGTCACGCCCTGAAAGGTCTTGAACATCAGGTTAAACTGGCGGATGTCCGTGAAGTCCGTCCCGCCGCAGTCCGGGCAGGCAAGGCCTTTTTCCCTGATAAAACCCATCATTTTTTCGTTGGACCAGCCCGACGGGTCAATGCCTGTCTGTTTTTCGATAAGGTCGTCGGCGCGGTGGCGGGTGTGACAGCTTTTGCAGTCCATCAGCGGGTCGGAGAAACCGCCGACATGCCCGGAAGCGACCCAGACTTGCGGGTTCATCAAGATGGCGCTGTCCAAGCCGACGTTATGCGGCGAAGACTGCACAAAAGCCTTCCACCATGCCTTTTTAATATTATTTTTCATTTCGACGCCCAGCGGCCCATAGTCCCAGGTATTGGACAGACCGCCGTAAATTTCGCTGCCCGCATAGACAAAGCCCCGGCTTTTGCACAGAGCCACTATTTTTTCCATTGTTTTATCGCTGTTTGAAAGCAAAGCGGATTACCCCCATAAAATTTTTAAACGCAAACAATAATTATATTATAAGGTCTGCGGGGATTAAGTCAAGCGCGTTCGGGGATTTTTGCAAAAAAACATACAGGAAAGCTCCAATCTTACTTATGCGTCTCTAATGCGTCTCTAGTCAAGCCAAATATCCCCGCAAAAGCGACAGCGACTCAGGAAGCGAGTACTTTGCGTAACCCTGTATCCCGGTCAATTCTGTTTTTTTTGCCGGGGATCTGCGGTATTCCTGCGGCGAAGCGCCGGTCAGTTCGCGAAAAACGCGGTAGAAAGAAGAATCGCTGTCAAAGCCGCTTTCCGAAGCAATATACCGGATGGGATTCTGCGAGCTTTTGAGCAGGTGTTTTGCGCACTCCACCCGGTAATAGTTCGTCATGTCCTTTGTGGAAGAGCCCGCCGCGGCGCGCAGCACGCGGTATACTTTGGCGCGGCTCATACCAAGGGCGCGGCCGATTTGCGCCTGGTCAATATTTTCTTTAAAATGCCGCTTGATATATTGCTTTATAACGTCAAAATCCTGTAAGTATTCTTCTGTCCGCCCCGCGTCATGCTGTTTGATATTCTCATATTTCAGATAGCGGAACATAATGCTTGCAAAAGCATACAGGCCGCTTTTAACGGCGAACTGGTAACCGTCGGGCCTGTCATGCAGAATAAGCCCCATTTCCGCAAGAACGCGCCGAATGCCGTCTTTTGCCGGAGCGGGCAGAAAATCATCCGCAGCCGTATTCAGCCGGAAAATAAACGGCTGTTCGTAGGCTTCCGATATGATGCTCGGGCTGAACTGCAGGATAAGGCAAATGTTGCCCGCGCCGCTTTTCCTGAAAGAATGAACTTCGCGCGGGTTGACGAGCATAACGTCGCCGCTTCGCAGTTCGCAGGCTCCGCGTTCGCCGCCCACGGAAACCCCGCCGCGCAGGACGAAAATAACTTCGTATTCCTCGTGCCAGTGCGGGCTTGACGCTTCCAAAGAAATTATCAGCAGGCGCATAGGCGCTTCTTTTATGTGTTCTATAAATTCCAGTTCCGATTCGCGCATAAAAACACCCCGCTTTTTTGTTTGATTTTAACATATTGAATCCAAATTGTAAATATTGTTTGGTCAATCAGGCTAAAAAATCCGCATGCTTTTGGGATATGCTTTGATGTTTTTTGAGAACTGCGGCAAGCGCGGGCCTGGTATAATAAGCTTGAAATTAAAAACGAAAGGCTGGGTTAATCTCTATGAAAATAATTTATAAAGACAAAGACCGCCCCGTCAGCGAGCGCGTGGAGGACTTGCTGTCCAGAATGACCCTCAACCAGAAAATCCGCCAGCTTACCTGCCTTATGGTTGTCGGCAAGGCTAATCCCGAAATGTTCGCGGACGGAATCGGCGAAGTTATATTCTTCTCGACAGAGGCGGACCCGGCGCTTTATGCGGCGGGAAACAGGGACATTCAAGAACTGGCGAAGGCGAACAATCCACTGGGAATACCCGTCATCATCCACGCGGAGGCGTTAACCGGGCTTGTCGCTTCGGGCTGCGCCATTTTCCCCACTTCCATCAGTCTTGGGGCGACGTTTGACCCTGAAATTGTCCGCGATATGGCGGAACGCATCCGCGGGCAAATGCTGAATCTCGGCGTTCGGCAGGCGCTGTCGCCCGTTCTGGACCTGGCGCGCGATTTCCGCTGGGGGCGCACGGGCGAGGACTACGGCAGCGACCCGACCCTGGTCGCCGAAATGGCCTGCGCCTATATTAAAGGTCTGCAGGGCGAGAACGAGATTATAGCCACAGCAAAGCATTTTCTGGGCTACTCCGTTCCGGAAGGCGGGCTTAACTGCTCCCGCATTCAGACGGACAGCCGCGATATCCGCGAAAATTTTGCGAAACCTTTTGAGGCCGCCATCCGCAGGGCCGGCCTGAGAAGCGTCATGAATTCCTACGGCGAGATGAACGGCGAAGCCGTCTGCGCTTCCAAGGCCCTCCTGACGGATCTGCTGCGCGGCGAGCTTGGCTTTGACGGAATTGTAGTGAGCGACTATATGTCAGCCAATGCCCTTGTGGACGCGCTCAAGGTGGCGCAAACGCCGGAGGAAGCCGCCATGCTTTGCCTGTCGGCGGGGCTTGACGTCGAGCTGCCCGCGCCTTACGCCTATGAAGCGGGCTTGCGCGAAGCCGTCAAGCGCGGCGAATTTGATGAAGAAATAATAAATCTTTCCGTCCGGCGCGTTTTGACGCAAAAATTCGAGCTGGGGCTGTTCGACGAGGAAGAAAGAATATATATTCCCATAGACAACACGGAACACGACAAAAAATCTCTGGAAGCCGCCGAAAAAGTTGTGACTCTGTTGAAAAATAACGGCATTCTGCCGCTGGAACCCGGAAAAAAAGTCGCCGTTATAGGCCCGACAGCCGACGGTCTGCGGATTCTTAATAACGGGTATACATGGCCGGCAGGCCTGGAAATGTCACTGTGTATGATAGAGCAGGAGCGCGGCACTATGGCCGGCATCGACCAGGTTTTCGACGCGTTTGTCGACGGCATGACGGGTTCGGGCGAAGCTGTTGACAAATCCGCGGAAGTCGATTTTGTGCTCAGGATGGAGCACCCGGGCGCAAAGTCTATACTTGAGGGGCTGAAACTGCATTTTCCTGAAATAAGCTGCGCAAAAGGCTGCACTGTTACGGGCGAGAATACGTCGGGCTTTGAAGAAGCGCTCAGGCTTGCCGGGGAAGCCGACGCGGTTGTTTTGGCAATAGGTGGCAAAGTGGGCTGGGGAAAATCCTGCTCCTGCGGCGAAGGCATAGATAATACAGACATTGCGCTTCCTGGCGTGCAGGCGCGGCTGGCCGAGGAAATTCTGGAGAAAAACCCCAATACGATAGTTGTCCACACAGACGTGAAGCCGCTTGTTGACGAGCGCATCTACGAAAACGCCGCCGCTGTCATTGAGGCGTGGATGCCCGGGCCTTTCGGCGGGGAAGCCATAGCGAACGTCATCGCGGGAAAGACTAACCCCGGCGGCAGACTGCCCGTCGACGTGCCGCGCTGCGTCGGTCAAACGCCCGTTTATTACTACCAGCGCAACTATTCCCGCTCCGACAGGCCGAGCGGAAGCATTGCCGAAAAGAATTACAGAACATGCGCCACTTCCGCGCGTTTTCCCTTCGGCTTCGGGCTGTCTTACACTGCGTTTGAGTACGGCGAGCCTGAATGGGCAACTGCGGGGACTGAACAAGAGCCGCTTATAAGCGTGAGCGTAAAAGTTACAAACACAGGCGGCGTTTTGGGCGATGAAGTCATCCAGATTTACGGCATTGACAAAGTGGCGTCTGTTGTCCGTCCGCAAAAGCTTCTTGTCGGGTTCAAACGGATAACGCTGGAAAAAGGCGAGAGCAAGACAGTCACGTTCACATTCAGGCTTGACCAGCTGGCGTTTCCAGATAAAGAGAATAAGTGGGTTGTGGAGAAGGGTGAGTTTGTTTTTGAAATCGCGAAAGACGCGGATACGCCGCTATACACATACGCATATGAGCAGCCGGAAACGCTGATTATAGACCACACAAAACGCGGCTTCTTTGCGGAAACGTCCGTGGCCGAATAGCTTTTAAACGCGGCTTGCATTTTGAGATTGTATTAAGGAGAGACGCCCTCATGGAAGATAAAAGAAAATATTTAAATATATGGCACAAAATGGCCTACGGTTCCGGCGATATGGCGACAAATTTCTGCTACTCGTTCCTGTCGTCGTTTATATTGATTTATTTCACAGACACAATGGGGCTGAACGCGGGGGTAATAGGCACGCTGTTCATGCTCAGCCGCGTGATCGACGGCGTTTCGGACGTGATCGCCGGGGTGCTGATAGACCGCACAAAGTCGCGCTGGGGCAAGGCCCGCCCGTGGATGCTTCTGTCAATACTGCCGATAGCCGTGTGCGAAATTTTGATATTCAGCGTGCCGGATATGGGGCGGACATTGCAATACGCGTATATATTCGTCATTTACACACTGCTTAACGCTGTGTTTTACACAGCCAACAATGTCGCGTACAGTACGCTGGCCATGCTTATTACGCCGAAAAAGACCGAGCGGGTGCAGCTCGGCGTATTCCGCTTTGTTTTCACGCTTATAGCCACCATGATTGTTTCCGGCGGCACTATGGAAATTGTCAAAGCGTTCGGTGGGGGCGTAAACGGCTGGCGGTACACGGCTATATTATTCGCCGCGCTTTTTGTATTGTTTCAGGCGCTTTGCGTGTTTCCCCTGCGGGAACTTCCCCCCTCAGAACTGGGAGGGGAGGTTTCCGGAGAAAATGTCAGCTTTGTAAAAAGCGCAAAATATCTGCTCCACAACCGCTTTTTTGTTATACAGTTATTTGTGGGGATTTTGTATATGGGACTGGTCACGATAACAAGCACAGTGGGCGTGTACTACATGACATATATAATCAAAAACCCGTCTATGCTGGCGGCATTCTCTCTGGCTATGGCTTTGCCCATGGTTGTGGGGCTTTTCGCAACTCCCGCGCTGGTGAAGCGCTTTAATATCTGGAAAACGGTGGTAGCCGCGCTGGTCTTATCAACGGCAATGTGCATCCCGTACATGATTTTCGGTTTTAAAGGCATGGTTATACCCATGTTAGTATTTCAGGCGCTGCACTGGCTGTTCCGCGGGCCGCAAACGGGCGTCGGCGCGGCGCTTACGGCGGAAGTGTGCGGTTACACCTTGCACAAAGACGGCGTTCGCATAGAGGGTACGATTAACAGCTGCGGCACCATGGGACAGAAGGTCGGCATGGGTATCGGCACGGCGGTCACGGGCTGGCTGATGGCGGCAAGCGGCTATAACGGAAATCTGGAAGTCCAGCCGGAAAGCGCGCTTTCCATGATCAGTTTTCTGTATGCCGCGCTGCCCCTGATTATCACCGCGATTGTCGCTGTCCTGATGTATTTTATGAATGTCGAGAAAGCGAATGCCCAGCTTGACGCCCAAAAGGGGGCTTACTAATGGCATATTTTAAAGCGCACAGCTTTGGCGGCGGCGTTTATATGCTTTACGAACCGCTCGGAGTCGGCTCTCACTTAATTATAGGCAATAAAAAAGCGCTGCTTATCGACACAGGCTTCGGCTTTGGAGATATAGCGGCGGCTGTCCGGGAAATAACAGAAAAACCTGTTATAGTCGCAAATTCCCACATCCACCCAGATCATTCAATGGGAAACAATCAGTTTGAGCGCGTTTTTGTCGGTGCGGGCGATATGTACAAGCTGGAGGGCGGCATACTGGAAGACGAATATAAAAAAATGCTTGGCTTCTCCACAAAATACCTGCCGCCCCTGGGACTGCTTATAAAGCACTATAAAAAAATACAAAAATCGGCGCTTTATAAAACGGAATACAGCGCCCTTACGACAGGCGACAAAATAGAGCTGGGCGGGCGGACTGTAGAAATTCTTGAAATGCCGGGGCACACAAAGGGGAGCGTAGTTTTTCTTGACCGGACGGCAAAGACGGTTTTTGCGGGTGACGCTGTGAACAGGGGCATGTTTTTGTATCTCGACAGCAGCGTGAAACTGGCGCGGTACGCCGACCGGCTTGATAAACTGGCGGGACTGGCGGGCTTTGATATTTTGAGGACGTCGCACTCAAAACAGGGAGCTCCGTTCGCGTTCGTCGGGTATTACGCTGATTTTTTACGCCGCGTTGACTTGTCGAAATGCAAATCGTCGCCTATGCCGCTTTCTGACGGGAAAGTTTTGCGCTACAGTGAGAAAAGCCGCGATTACGGCACAGTATCGGTGTTCTTTAACAGAGGGCAGGAGGGGAAATAATACTCTCTTTCCCGCTTATATAGCTGAAAGACGCTCCCGCCAGATTAGCTGGCGGGAGCGTCTTTTGATAAATATTTTTATTCTTCAGATTTCTTGACCGATTTTTTTCTGGCGGGAGCTTTTTTCGGGCTTTCTTTCTTTTCAGTTTTTTCGGCTTTTTCGGTTTTTTCAGTCCTGGCGGTCCTGGCGGTCTTTGCGGAGGCTTTGGACTTTTTGGGTTTTTCAAAGGCGGCAATAACCGGTTCTTCGCTTACTGTATCAGTCACCACTTCAAGCGTCTTTACGGAATCGCCGCCCGCGGGGACAGAAACAGGCGTTTCCGCTGCGGGTTCTTCCTCAGCCTTCACTGCGGCGGGAGCGCCTTCCGCGGGGGAAACAAGCAGCCATTTCTGGTTGTCGCCGCCGGAAAGATCCCATAGCTGTATGTGCGCACCGTTGTCGTGGGAGAGGTTCACAATGTCGGCGCAGCGTCCGGATTTCGGCGCGATAAGCGCAACGGAACCGTCCTCATAGGGGTCTACTCTCCAGATTTGGTTTTCCGCGTTTACGTCTTCCCACTGATGGATATAAGTCCCGTTTTCCGTCCCGTCAAGGCTTACGTCCAGCAGTTCCTGAGATATGCGGGACACTATCTTGTAGTGCTCGCCCACGGGAACAAAATTCCAAAGCTGATCTTCATTTCCGCTGGGGTCATAAAGAAAAACCTGATCGTTTACGCCGGCCTGAACCGCCTTTCCTGTTTCTTTTGAGATAATCTGGTAGGGTATGTTTGCCTGAATATTGACTGTGATTTTTTTTTCGCCTGGCATAAGGCATTCTCCTTTCATAGAGGGCGTGCGTGTGTGTTTATGTTTTTGCTTAAGATGCTTATTATTATAACATTAATCTCCGATATGTCAAACAAACGCATGAATTTTTGTTGGAATATACCAAGAGGGTGAATTATTGCCCCCAGGATTTATCAAGACTGACAGGGTTTTTATTCCCGGCGCGGCGCTTTGTTCAAAAATATTCAGGGAGCGCGCCGAGGCGCTCCCCCTGTTTTTTTTCTGCGGATTTTTTTCTATTCCCCCGCGACCGCCAGGCCGGAAATCAGCGCCGACGGCGCGCCATAAGCGCTCTCTATCTGGAAATCATTCCCCAGCGCGGTTATATCCTCAAGCAGCCGGTAGAAATTCCCGGCAACCGTGAACTGCTCCGCCGGGCGGGAAATCTTGCCGTTCTCTATAAGATAGCCCTTTGATTCCAGAGAAAAATCCCCTGTTGAGGAATCGGCGGAAGCGTGAAGTCCCTTTAGTTCTGTGATATACAGCGCGGTTCCCGCTTTTTGCATAAGTTCCTCCAGCGAGTGCTCTCCCGGGCTGATAAGCAGGTTTGTGGGCGAGACTTCCACATTGGAGGCGAAAGAAGCTTTCATTCCGTTGCCTGTGGAAGCTTTTCCGGCTTTCGCTGCTGATTTTAAATCATAGAGCAGAGTTTTTAAAACGCCGTTTTTAATTACATGCTTGGTGTAAGTCGCAACGCCTTCGCCATCGAACGAGGTTTTGGTAAAATTGCTTTCCGGGTGGAAAGGGTCATCCATGATCGTGACGACGGGCGCGGCGATTTTTTCGCCCTCTTTCCCGGCGAGGAGCGACAGCCCTTTTTGAGCCGCGTCCGCCGAAAAAATCCCGGCAAACGCGCCGAGCATTTCCGCCGCGGTTCTGCTGCTGAAAATAACCGGATACTGGCCGGACTTGACCGATTTCCCGCCTATCGCGCCTATGGCCATGTCAACGGCTTTACCTGCAACGCCGTCTGTGTCCATCTTGTCAGACGAAGCATAGGACTTGCCTTCAAAGCCGATATATTTTCTGCCGCCGTCCTCCACGACGAGAGAGCAGTAAAGCTCGCAGGCGCTTCTGTCTTCGCGCAGGTCAAGGCCATGGGAGTTATAAAGCGCGGTTTCGCCGTAGGAGAAAGCGCTGATCGCGTAATCAACCGAAAGCACGCGGGGGTCTTTTGCTTTTGCTTTGCTTTCTATTTCAAGGGCCTTTTCAATCAGGAGAGAGGCGTCGACAGAAATCTCCGCCGCCGGGGGAAGTTTGTTATAGCTTTCGCTTCCGGAATAAATAATAGAAAATTCGTCGCTTTCGATTATGCCGGCGCAAGCCTTCGCGTCTTCGACAAGCCGGACGGCCTCCTCCGCGTCCAGGCGCTGGGTGTGGGAGTAGCCGGTTTTGCCGTCTGTAATGCAGCGGAAGCACAGCCCGACGGAGGTTTTATCTGAAAAGTCGCTGATTTCCTCTTTGAAAGCAAAAACAGTAGTCGAAAGACCCCGCGAATAATATAAATCGTATTCGGCGATTCCCGCGGCTTCGGCGTTTTTTATTATTTCCCGCTTGAATTCTTCATAAGTCATAATCTATCTGCCCCCTACTGTTATTTCAGAAACGCGGATAAGCGGCTGGCCGACGTTTGTCGGGACAGAGCCGCTGATTGAGCCGCACATCCCCGCGCCGTGGGCAAGGTTTTGGCCAACCATATCAATATTCATAATGATTTCCGCGCCCTTACCGATAAGGCTTGCTCCGCGCACAGCTTCGCAGATCTCGCCCTTTCGCACAATATATCCCTCGGCGACGGCAAAGTTAAATTCGCCCGTGGCCGGGCTGACGGAACCGCCGCCCATCTTTCTGGCATACAGGCCGTATTCGATAGATTTTATAATATCTTCGCTTTTGTCCGGGCCTTTGTCTATATAGGTGTTCGTCATGCGGGAGGTAGGGGCGTACTGATAGGATTCGCGCCGCCCGCTGCCGGTGGATTCCATGCCCATTATTCTGCCGTTCAGCCTGTCCACAAGATAGCCCTGCAAAACGCCGTCTTTTATCAGGACATTGCGCCTTGCGGGGCTGCCCTCGTCGTCTATATTAATAGAGCCCCAGGCGTTGGGAATCGTGCCGTCGTCGATTGCGGTGACTTTTTCGTTTGCGATTTTCTGCCCGATTTTCCCCGCAAAAGGGGAAGAACCTTTCGCGACGGAGGTCGCTTCAAGAAGATGCCCGCAAGCCTCGTGGAAAATAGCCCCGCCGAACGCATTTTCTATCGCAACCGTCATCCTGCCCGCCGGGCAGTTTCCGGCGTGAAGCATAGTAACGGCGGTTTTCGCGGCGGTTTTCGCATATTCTTCAACGTCGATTTCATCCCGGAAAACTTCATAGCCCCTCATCCTTCCGGGGGCCTCCCAGCCGCTTTGGTTTTCAACCCCGTCGGAAGCAAGCGCCAGATTCCCAAAGCGGGTATAAACGCGCCTGTCTTCTGTGAACAGCCCCTCAGAGTTGGCGATACAGACATTCTGAACCCGCTCAAGCAGCGAGGTTTGGGCCTGGACAATTTCGGGGCTGTAGTTTTTCAGCGCCCAGTAAGCGGCTTTTATCAAAGCGGCTTTTTCTTTTGCGTCGACAGAACCCGGAAGCAGCGCAACCGGGTGAACGTCCGGGTATTTCTTTTCCGTCAAATTAACCTGAATATCCGCCTTCAGCGAGCCAATCACAGCGGCCGCCCTTTCTGCGCATTCAAGAAGACCCTTTTCCGTGAGATCGTTTGTGGTGGCATAGACGGACTTCACGCCCCTGTAAATCCTGATTCCCGCCCCGTAAAGCCTGCCGCTTATAGCAGTGTCAATTTTGTCGTCAATCATGCGTATTGAGTTTTTCAGGCTGTCCTCGGCGAAGATCTCCGCAAAGTCCCCGCCTGTGGACAAAGCGCGGCCGAGGATTTTTTCAGCAATTGCTTTTTTAATCAGCATTTTTTCCTCCTGATGTTTTTTTGAAATTCATACTCTTAAGTTTATATTATATTCCAAAGTCAGCAAAAGTCAAAATTAATTTAAATTAATTTTTAGCGCTATATCATTCCAATCGCAACATTCCCGAAGGCTTTTTATTCACCAGTCTTAAAAAGAGGCGATATCCCGCATATATGACAACGCCATACGCAAAAATGATTAAAGTGTAAACCGCAAGATATACTGTCATTCTAAGCGGCGTTTCGTGGAGCAGCATCGGCCAGTCAACCATGCGATAAAAGCTATACATAAATTCGTTGTCATGCAGAAGATATATGGTCAGCGTTGCGGAAGCGAGATAATTTACCGATTTGATATTACTAATATTCAGCCGCCTGAAAAGCTCAAAAATAGCAACTGAAACCAAAACTGTGAAAAATGATATATTGTCTGTGCCGAGAATGCTTTGCTCAAACTTATTGCTTAAACCATTTGTGAATTTTGCTATGTTAGACATTGTGGTGTTGTAAAATCCTATAAACAAAAAACAGTACGCCAATAGTATTAAAATAATAAGCCAGATTGCTTTGATATTTTTAAATGGATTGTAAAGTTTGATGTATCCGCCAACCATAAACAGGAAAGTCCCCATAACAATTTGCGAAAGCGAGTCTTTACCGGCTAACAAAGCATTAAAAAAGCCTATCGTAAACGCAAATGTTATCAACGCGCCAACGCAAATTATCCCGGTTAAATATTGATTCTTGCTTAGCTGGGCAAGTCGCTTTTTTAAGAACAGCTCCGCAATAAATATTACGGCAAGATAATACCCCAAAAACCAACTAAAGCTGTTTACACTCTGAAGCGTCACTGCTCCAAACATTTTTTCTTGCAATTGGATTTCTATTCCAGTTTTTTTCACCGCCTCAATGATTTGAGGCTGAAAACAGTACATGACGAATACAAGCAGTACCATAAAACAAATTCCAAAAAGCAATTGCGAGAATATTTTAACAACTTGTTTTTTCAGGTCTATTTTTTTTGCTTCGATAAGAAAATATCCTGCGATTAAAATAAATATGGCGTTGCCTATGGATCCAAATGTTTTAAACGCTTGAAAAAGCAGCAACTTTTTTGCAAATGCCGGCTCTGCAAAAAATTGCGAACTTGAGAGTTGTGGTATTGCGGCATGGAGTATAACATGAAACGAGATTATCAGGAGCATGGCAAAAATACGCAAAGCTTCAAAGTTGCTTTGTCTTGTTTTGCTTTCGCCTGAGCTTACTTTTTTTGCCATTGCATTAGATCTATTACCCATACTATAGATTCAACGTCCTCTCAAAATTGATTTTGTTTGCTTTGTGCCCGAATTGCACAAAATAACAATTATGCGCAATTTAAAGGCTTGTTAAAGGCTTTTTGTTTAGCTAATATAAGAATTTCACACTAAAAACTTACAAAATCTGTTTGCGTTCGCGCAAAACAGATTCTTTTTTTGTGCCCGAACTGCATAAAATTGTTATTTTGTGCAGTTGATAATTATATATATAACTTGAATAATAAGTTTAATACATTTAGCTGAATTTGTAAATAGCTTTTTGTATAAGATTTTCTCTGAATCAGGCATTACAAGTTAACTGGATAGTCAAATAAAATAAATAATATTTTAAAAAATTTGACTTTATTTGACTTTGACTTTTGCTGACTTTAGATTATAATATAAATAAGGAGCAATCCTCAATTCTGACGGAAAGGAGCGTATCTGATGAAATTGGCTGACTATATCGCCGGGCTGATAATTGAAACTATTGAGGAATACGGCGGCACTGTCGATATTTCTCGCAACGAGCTTGCGGGCAAAATCGGCTGTGTTCCAAGCCAGATAAGTTATGTCGTGACTTCGCGCTTCACGCCGGAACGTGGCTATATAGTTGAGAGCAGGCGCGGCGGCGGCGGGTTCATCCGCATAAAACGAATAGAAGTTCAGCCGGGAAACCCCGTAATGCATGTCCTGAACAGTATAGGCGACAGCATTGACGAAGATTCCTGCAAGGCTATACTTTCCAATATTAAAAATATAAATTTAATCAGCGAAAGCAGCATGAAGCTTATCAGCGCCGCCGTCCTGAACAGCAGTCTGCGGCAGGTGGAGACCGAAATGCGCGACAAAGTGCGCGCGAGTATTTTTAAAAATATGCTGCTCTGTCTGTGACTGAATGGGATTACAAAAATCCGTTCGTTATGCCCTGAATTTAACATAAATTATTAATCAAATCTATCAAATCTATATAAAAAGGAGGAAATTTACAGTGGCTTTATGCGAAAGATGCAAGAAAAAGCCAGCAAGCGCCTATTTTCGCCAAATTGTGGACGGCGTTGAAAAAGAAATGCGCCTGTGCCAGGAATGCGCGGAAGAAATGGGAATTAAACAGCTCGGCGGAATTATGAACCCGTTCAGCAGCTTTGATTTTGGGAATATTTTGGGGCAGTTCTTCGGCCAGACCGCGCTTGGCGGAGAGAGAAAAACTTCCGGCAAACGCTGCTCCAGCTGCGGATCTTCGTTTCAGGACATGGTGAACACGGGCAAAGCGGGCTGCGCCCAATGCTATAAAGAATTTTACGGCGAGCTTCTCCCCTCAATTCAGAGGATACACGGCAAAACGGAGCATATCGGAAAAATATCCCGGCAGGCGGGGCTTGCGGCTCAGCGGGAAAATCTTATTAATTCCTATAAAGAAGAACTGAAAAAATCAATAGAAGAAGAAAACTACGAACGCGCGGCTCAGCTGCGCGATATGATAAAAACAGCTGAAGCCGGGGAGGAGGACGATCAGGCGTGAACGGGCCAGTTAAACAGGAAAACAACCGGGAAGAAAATTTTATAAAATGGTATGAGGTTCCGTCAAAAGAGCAGGCTATTGCTATAAGCGGCAGGTTGCGGCTTGCGCGGAATTTGCGCGGCTTCCCCTTTGAGAACCGCATGAGTAATGATCAAAAGCTGGCGCTTTCGGCTAAAATCGCCGAAACCATGAAGTCCGAAGAGTTTGAAGCCCTTGGCCTGAAAAACATGGGCTTTGAAAAAATGGAGGCCTACAGCAGGGGCGCGCTTGTCGAACAGCATTTAGTCAGCCCGGAATTTGCCCAAAACGGCCGCTACAGCGCTTTGTTCAGCACTGCCGACAATTCCCTCTCGGTTATGGCAAACGAGGAAGACCATATACGCATACAGGCGCTTCTGCCCGGCATAGAATTAGAAAAAGGTCTGGAAGCCGTCAACGCCGCCGACAATATCTTCGACGCGAAATTAGCTTACGCTTTTGACGAAAAGCTGGGCTTTTTGACCGAGTGCCCGACCAATCTGGGGACGGGGCTTCGCGCTTCGGTCATGCTGCACTTGCCAATGCTGGAAAGCTCTGGGGTACTGCCGCGAATTTCCGGAAATATCTCAAAATTGGGGCTGACTATCAGAGGCACTTACGGCGAAGGCACAAAGGCAAAAGGCTCTTTTTACCAGATTTCAAATCAGGTGACTTTGGGCATCTCCGAAGAAAACGCAGTCAAAAACCTGAAAGCTATGGTCAGCCAGATTATTTTTCAGGAGCGCGCCCTTCGCGACGGAATAAAAGGCCGAAGCCTGGAGGACAAAATATGTCGCGCATACGGGATTCTCACAAACGCACGACTGCTTTCCGGCGACGAGCTTATGGAAACGCTCTCTCTGATCCGGCTTGGGCTGGACTGCCGCTATATCAGCGATATTTCTTATGTGACGCTCAACCGGCTTGCTTTCACTATGGGCGGCGCGAATATCTCCGCCGTGGCCGGCCGGGAGCTTTCCGGCGATGAGCGGGATTTTATGCGCGCCAAGGCTGTGCGGGAGACTTTGCTGAACGCAGGGGGGAATTGAAAAATTCTGCGGGCGCCGACCACCCCGCCCTTTGGGCACCCC
>JAITEB010000028.1 GCA_031282245.1 Oscillospiraceae bacterium
CGCAAAAAGAAAAAAGCTGGTAATCTGACATGGCTGGAAGCTACTCACAGATACAGGAAAATAATTGCAATAGGAGGAAAACAAAGAGATATTTATGGCAAAACTCCTGAAGAAGTCGCTAAAAAAATAGACGAGCTAAGCGGGATTTTGCTGGTGCGCCCTGAGGGATTCGAACCCCCGACCTTTTGATTCGTAGTCAAACACTCTATCCAACTGAGCTAAGAGCGCAAATTATTTAATTTTTTATTATTTTAGCACAGAATTGTGATCTTGTCAACAAGAAGTCCGGGCAGTTAAGCAAGTTTTATAAGAAAGCTTAAGGTTTAGAGACAGGCATACTATTTACATGCGCATGAGTAGAAAGCGGCGCTGCTAATACTCTGAGCGCCAGAATTATATTTGGCTGACTTGAGACATCTAAAACATGAAAGCTATGTTATAATAATACTAAGAGTAAAAGATATTGTAGAAAAGATTGGGTATCTGGAGTGGATAACGCTGAACCGCCGCTCCATTTTATAAAGGCGCGGCGGCTTTTGCTTATTAACGCGGCAGAGCAGTATATCAGTTTTAATAATATCTGTTATTTCTGCCGCTTTCCTCGTCTAAAATAGTCCGGCTTCTTTCAAAAAGCCTGTCAAAAAAGTCCGAATCAAGTTCTTCGGGCAGTTCGTCTTCGTCCATGTTGTCAAGGATCTCCGAGAGTTTAGCGTCGATATAGGGACGGCGGCGATACTCGTCAATGGAGATCGGTTTTTTTTCATACACGGTTATGGCCTCCAAAAAATTAAAAATAAGCTGTTTTATAAATTTTTTTATATTAGTCTTATATAAATAGATTGGGTAGACTGAAAAAAAATATGTGTGGTAAGTTTATCATGAAAAAACGACCGAAATTTTAAAAATCACTTCTATTGATGATAATTTCAGCCAGTTTTTCAAGATAAAACGCGTCAGCGCTGTCAAAGCGGCCGAATTTGGCGCTGTCCAAGTCCATCACAGCCATGACCTCCCGGCCTTTCAGCAAAGGGACGACCAGCTCGGAATTCGTCGCGCTGTCGCAGGCAATGTGCCCCGGGAACTGATGCACGTCGGGGACGAGCTGGCTTTTCCGCGACAAGGCCGCCGTGCCGCAAACGCCTTTTCCAAGAGGGATTCTCACGCAGGCGGGCTTTCCCTGAAATGGCCCGAGAACAAGACTGCCGTCCGGCTCGCTTAAATAAAAACCCGCCCAGTTCAGGTTTTCCAGTCTCTCCGACAAAAGCGCGGAAATATTCGCAAGGTTTGCGATTTTATTGCGCTCTTCCGAGATAAGGGCTTGCGCCTGTTTTAAAAGCGTCGCATAGAAATTTTCTTTGGGATCCTGTGTTTTTAGATTCATGTTTATAGTCTCCAGTTGGTTTTATAATTTTCTGAAACTTGTATGTAAGAGCGGCTCTATGGCTGTCCGCCGGGCTTTAGGAAAGCCGCTCGTTCTGGAATTTTCTGTACAGGGTCTGAAGGGCTTTTTTTTCAATCCTTGAGACATAGGAGCGCGAAATTCCAAGAATGTCCGAAACTTCCCGCTGGGTCATCGGCATATTGCCGTTAAGACCGTAACGGAACTCCACAATAAGTTTTTCCCTGTTGTTTAAATACAGCTTGATGTATTTGTGCAGCTGTTCGGACTTAAGTTTAAGCTCGGTGTCTTCCTCCACGTTGCAGCCATCCGCGACAACGTCCATAATGGTCAGGGAGTTGCCTTCTTTGTCGGTGTCCAGCGTGTCATTGATATAAACGTCCTGAGAGACTTTCTTCTGGTTTCTGAAATACATCAGAATTTCGTTGTCGATGCACCTTGCGGCATACGTCGCAAAACGTATGCCTTTTTCACTGTCAAAAGAAGCCGCCGCTTTTATAAGCCCTATCGTACCTATTGAGATTAAATCTTCCTGATCTTTATGCTTATTATAATATTTTTTAATAATGTGCGCAACCAGTCTGAGATTATGTTCTATAAATTTATTTTTTGCTTTATCGTCCCCCTTTTTCATCAGTTCGAGACATTCTTTTTCTTCTTTCAGAGGCAACGGCTTTGGAAAAGAACCGCTTGGCAAGATATACAGCGCAAAGTACAGCATATTCTCCAGGATATATTCCAGCATTTGAAACATGTTTGCAACCCTCCCCTGTTTACTATATGTAAGAAAGGGTTTGTCCTGTGCTTGTACGCCAAAAATAAATTCAAAACCCGGGTTTATGCTGCGTATTTGTATTTATACGCGCGTTCCGGATTGCGGAGACTGTTTCGCGGTGGTATAATATTTGTAATATTTTTTTGCGCGCCGGGCGGCGTTTTTATAATAAAAAAACGATTGACGGCAAATTTCCCAGAAAACAAATAAAATTAATCTAAAAGGAGAGCCGATCCCATGAAAAAAACAAAGGTCCTGTTGATTTGCGTTACTATAATCATATTAATTCCGCTTTCGTCTTGTGACAAAAATCCGGCGGCGTCGCAAGCGATGGCTGAGCCTTCGGCAGGTTTCCAGGGCGGGGATAACTATCAGCCGCTTGATAAAGGCTTGTACGGCAATTATTACGAGATTTTTGTCGGCTCATACTATGACAGCGACGGCGACGGCATGGGCGACTTAAACGGCATTGTTCAAAAACTGGATTATCTTAACGACGGCCAGCCCGAATCAAACACAAGCCTGCATATAGACGGCATCTGGCTTATGCCCATTATGCCCTCGCCCTCCTATCACAAATACGACGTGACGGACTATTACGGCATTGACCCCGCATACGGCTCTATGGCGGACTTTGAGAACCTTGTGCGGGAGTGCGGCAAAAGGGGCATACGGCTTATTATAGACCTGGTGATGAACCATTCTTCCAGCGAACACCCATGGTTTGTAAAGGCAAGAGAAGAAATCAGTTCAGGCGCGGATTGGCGCTACGCCAATTATTATAATATCGGTCATGGCCAGGCCGGGGACAGGACGCATTCTCTGGAGATGGACGATTATTACTATGAGGGCGTGTTTGTGGACTCTATGCCTGATTTGAATTATGACAATGAGGAAGTAAGGCGGGAATTCGAGAATATCGCCAAGTTCTGGCTTGACAAAGGCGTTTCCGGTTTCCGGCTGGACGCTGTGAAATGGCTCTATCCCGATCAGCAGAAGAGCGTGGACTGCCTCAAATGGTTTGTAGATTACTGCAAATCCATCAAGCCGGATATTTACATGGTCGGCGAGGTTTGGTCGGAGGACGCGGAAATTATGAAATTCTATGAAAGCGGCATTCCGTCGCTGTTTAATTTTACTTTTTCGGACGAGAACGGCTATCCCGCCAAGGCCGCGGATTCCGGCACAGGCGCGTATTACGCAAACAGGCTCCAGCGCTGGGACACGATTATGGCCGGCAGGTTCCCGGATGCTATCGACGCGGTTTTTCTTTCCAACCATGATCAGGACAGATCGGCGCATTACCTGAGCGAGGACCCTCAAAAAGAGAAAATGGCCGCCGCGCTCTATCTTTTGGAGCCGGGGAACCCCTTTATTTATTACGGCGAGGAAATCGGCATGACCGGCCGAGGGCGCGACGAAAACAAGCGCGGGCCTATGATCTGGTCGCTGAGCCAGCCCGGCGGACTGACTGACGGCCCCCCGGCGCGCGATTCCGGCTATGGCGCCTCCCGGAGTATTGAGCAGCAGCTCGCCGACCCGGATTCGCTCCTGCGGTTTTATATCAGGGCGATAAGGCTGCGCAATCAGTTCCCGGGACTGTGGCGCGGGCGCGTGGAGGAAATCAGCCAGCCGGACGACGCGCTTGCGGTTTTCAAGTCTGTCGACGGAGAAAATATATTGATTGTGGCGCACAATGTCTCAACAGAGGAGAAAACTGTTATATTAGAGAAAGGCAAAAAGTCGCTGGGCGGTTTTTTGACGGCGGCGGGAGGGGAGGTTATTCTGAAAGGGAACAAGCTGACGCTTCCGGGGCGGTCCAGCGCGCTTGTGGTTTTGGGATAATTATTTATAAACGCAAGCCATATGACGCCGCAAACGCCCGGAACTGTCAGCGAAAATTTATTTTTCTAAAATTTAAAGAAAGTTCGCATATTATGTGCTATAATTATTAAGAGAAATTTGCTCAAATCTAGAAACTGAAGGGGGCGCCCAATGTCTGCGCTTAAAAAATTTTTAATTATTTTCTGCGCGCTGCTTATCGTCTTTTTGACCGCCTGCCAAAGCTTGGATATTCAAGCCTCGCCGGAAGATCTCATGCGCCCTCCCGCCGTTGACCCGGAACAAAACGAAATCGAACGCGTTCTGCGCGAAAATGTTGGCAACGTCCGCCTGAAATATCCCAAGCGCGGCAACTACCGCTCGGCGTTTATTACCTACGACGTTGACGGCGACGGCCAGAACGAAGCTATAGTTTTCTTCGCCTCGGACATTCAGGATTCGCGCGTTCGCATTTGCATCCTTGACAAGCCCAACGGCGAATGGGAGCTTATGCAGCACCTCGGCGGCGAAGGGACAGAAGTCCAGGAAGTGAACTTTCAAAAATTTACCGACGACTATGTAAATATCGTTGTGGGCTATGAAAGTGGGGATCAGCTTGCTCTTAACGATACTATTGTGGTTTACTCCTACCGCAATGACAGCCCGGCCAACGCGCCATACCTTCGGGACATCTACCGGGAAGAATACAAGCAAATCATAACGCTGCGGCGGCAGGAGCGCAATTATGACGAGCTTCTTGTGTTAAACAACAGCTGGGTAACCGACAGCGACGGCGCGGGAATGCGCAGCGCGGCCGCTGTTCTTGTGCGCTATGACGAACAGGAAAAAGCCCTTGGCAAAGTGAGCGAGTGCAATCTTTCGGCGTCCAGCGTCGACGATTCCAAAATTTATATTCAGGAACTGGATAAAGATAATTTTTTAGCCTATATTGACCACGTTGTGGACAAAAACAGCATTTTTACAGAATCCCTTGTAATAAAAGAAAACAGCGTGCGTAAAGCGATCAGGCCGGAATCCAGCCAGCGCGACGACTTTTTTTATACTAAGCGGAGCGCCGCTTTTCCGACGAGCGATATAGACGGCGACGGTAAATACGAAGTGCCTTTCACGCCGGATAAATCCGCCGCGGAAATTATCACTGATCCCCTAAGCCGCATTTCTGACGGATGGCTTGTTTATGTGCTGTGGCAGGAGCTTTTTTGGGACGACTCCGTCGCCAACAAGTATGTTCCCAAATACCGCACTGTTTATAACGAGCCGGGGCAGTATTTTTTTATTATTCCCGACGGATGGCTGGACTTTGTAAGCGTGAGGACTTCGCGGGAAGGCCGGGAAATGATTTTTTCGACAAAAAACACCCGCAGCAACTCAAAAGATCTGTTAAGCGTTTTCGCCATGGAGAAAGGCAATGAGACTGTCAGCGTTGTTCCGGAAGGCATGGAGCTTATCGCAGGCACAGATGGCTTCGACTATTACGCCGATGCGCTCGCCACCTACCCGGTTGAGCACACCATGGAAAGCACCGGCAAAGTGATAAAGCTTGATGTGGTAAGCGTCCCCGAAGCCCGGGAACTGCTTATGCCAAAGTCGAAAATTACAGGCCCGTAAAAAAAACAGGCGGAAGATTAAAGCGTTACAGAGCTTGCGCATGCCGTGTTTAAATAATAATATAAACTAAAACATTTATAAAAGAGAGGTTGTATCTAAATAATGAGAAGAGTATTAATTTGCGAAGACGAAGACGACATCAGAGATTTTGTCGTGATAAATCTGCGGCGCTACGAGTATGAGCCGGTCGACGTTTCCAGCGGAGAAGACGCTATCCGGGTCTTTGACGAAAACAACGGCCGTTTTGATATAGCCATACTTGACGCAATGCTTCCCGGCGTTGACGGCTTTGAAGTCTGCAAGCAGCTCCGGGCAAGAAGCGGCACTTTGGGGATAATCATGCTGACCGCCAAAGCCCAGGAAATGGACAAGGTGCGCGGCTTTATGCTCGGCGCGGACGACTATGTTACAAAGCCGTTCAGCCCATCGGAGCTTGTCGCGCGTATTGACGCAATCTACCGCCGCGTAAGCATGACCGAAACAAAGCGCTTTAACGACGACGAGGTTGTTTCCGGCGAATTCACGCTGAATACCCAGAGCCGCACCCTCAAGAAAAACGGCGAATATATCGACCTCACGCAGATCGAGTTCCAGATTGTGGACTTTTTCTTTAAAAACACCGGCGCGGCGCTCAACCGTTCAGAGATTTTACAGCATGTGTGGGGGACGGATTATTTCGGCGACGTCAAAATTGTCGACGTGAACATCAGGCGGCTGCGGGTCAAAATGGAGGAAGACCCCTCTCACCCGAAGCATATTATAACCGTCTGGGGCTTTGGATACAAATGGATTCCATGAGCGCCTTTCCTGCCGCGACATATGATTTAGCGTTATATACGAAAAAAAGGGGGGATGTATCCATTGCGCAAAAAAAGCATCACCATGCGCTGGGTTACAAATAACCTCGCTATTATCGTTTTGATTCTTATGGGCGTCGTCCTGGCGGTTGGGTCTTCTATACAGGCCTATTATTACGGCAGCGCGCGCCAGATTATGGAGGCCCGCGCAGGTTCTTTCGTCAACGCCGTAAACAGCCATGACAGCCGCCAGCAGAAGGCCTTTTCTGATTTTATTCTCAGCCAGGTCGAAGAATTCCCAGACTCGGGGAAAATGGAGCTTGCGGTGCTGGACAAAGACATGAAAGTGTTTTGTTCGTCGCGGGGCTTTGAGTACCAGAACTCCTATCTTCTCCCCAGTTACGACGAAACCCAGATTCAGGAAAGCGCCGTTTACCGGGGCAGAACAATCAACAACGAGCATTACATGGCTCTGACCGTGCGTTTTCAAAATGGCGGGGAAGAGTTTTTCGGCGTCCGGCTGACAACCTCCCTGGAAGAGATTGATTTTCATGTCGGCTCTATAATTATGATGGTTGCGGCGCTTGGCGTCGTTGTGATTTTCCTGGTCTCTTATTCCGGCTATTATTTTACAAAGTCGATAGTGATCCCCGTCGGGCAGGTCAACGCCACAGCCCGGAAAATCGCAATGGGGGACTATTCAACCCGGCTTGAAGCAAAAACTCAAGACGAGATCGGCGAGCTTTGCGAGACGATAAACTATATGGCCGAAGAACTTGGCCGCTCTGAAAAAATGAAGAACGAGTTTATCAGTTCTGTTTCCCACGAGCTGAGAACCCCTCTGACGGCTATACGCGGCTGGGCGGAGACTATCGCGGACAGCCCCGGGGACGATAAATTTACTCGCGAACGGGGCATAAAAGTCATTCTGTCCGAGACCGCGCGCCTGGGCGCAATGGTCGAAGAACTGCTGGATTTTTCGCGCCTGCAAAGCGGGCAGTTCTCGTTCATAATGGAAAAGCTGGATATTCTGGCCGAAATCGAAGAAACCGTCATGATGTTCGGCGAGAGAGCGCGGCGGCAGGGCGTGGAGCTTGACTTGGAGGAGCCGGAGTATATTTCTCCCGTAATGGGCGACAGAAACCGGCTTAAACAGGTTTTTGTGAATGTTTTGGACAACGCTCTGAAGTATACTGACAAAGGCGGGCGCATCGTCGTGTCCGCCGGCGAGAAAGACGGCGGCGCTATAATAAATATAATTGACGACGGCTGCGGTATTGCCGCCGAGGACATTCCGAAAGTGAAGACAAAATTTTTCAAGGGCACCGGCGCGCGGCGCGGCTCCGGGATCGGGCTTGCCGTCGTCGACGAAATTGTCAAAAAGCACGGCGGGGTTTTTGAAATAGCAAGCGTTCTGGGAGAGGGCACTACGGTTTCGATAATTTTGCCGGTCGCTTCCGCCAAAGTATAAAAACTGTGTAAAATTCGCCTCCTGAAAAAGGCGGAATTGACATTGCTTTGTCGAAAAATTATATAATAAATTAGAATTTAGTTAATAATTTATAAACAATTATTTCACCTAATTAATTTATAATATAAAAAACGATTTAGTATAAGAGAATTGTTTAATAAAAAATAAACACAAAGACACTTTTACGTCAATGTTTTTAATTGATTTACCGGAATTTAGCAATATAAAGCAAATTTTTTCCAGTTTTGTGCGGGTTTAAGTTTTAAAAAATAATAAAAGGAGATTTTGTACTTATGGATGACTATAATAACTCTTTTGGAAGCGATTATGTCCCGCCGGAAGCTCCGCAGCCCCCGCCGTATTACGGCCAGGGCGCGCCCCCGCCTTCTCCCGGTTATATTACGTCTAAAAGCATAGGACTGGCGATTTTCCTGTCAATTATCACCTGCGGGATATACAGCGTTTACTGGCTGTATACAATCTGCGCCGACCTTTCAAGAGCGGTCTCCCCGTACGACGGGATCCCTGTTTGGGCGGATGTGTTGCTGTGCGTTTTTGTCCCGTTTTATTATATCTATGTCGCCTACAAATGGGCCAAGCAGATTGCGCTGATTGACGCACGGTTTAACAGGCCCGCAGAGGACCGCGTTCCTCTGTATATAATTCTTAGCGTTGTAGGTCTGGGGATTGTTGTTTACGCCCTTGCGCAAAGTGAGCTGAACAAAATTGCGGAAGGCAGAGCATACTAATCCCGTAAGAGCGCGGCTGCTTAAGTATCTTTGTTTTGCGGGCCTGGCGGCCGTGGTGTTTTCCGGGCTTGCGGCGATTTATTTCCGCTTTGGCTATGGCATACCTTGCGCCTTTCGAGCGGCGACCGGGCTTCTTTGTCCCGGCTGCGGAGTGACGAGAGCGACATTCGCTTTGCTGCGGCTGGATTTCCGGGCGGCTTTTGAGTACAATGCTTTATATGCGCTGCTTTTGCCGTGGCTTGTGTTTCTTGCTGTGATTTACTCAAAAGATTATATACTTTTGGGGAAATTCAAGCGCCGCCGGTATGTGGATATTGCCTGCTATGTCTTTGCCGGGTTTTTATTGATTTTTTCGATTATAAGAAACTTCATATAATATTCTCCTCCTTCATCAAGAAGCGTTTCACCCCTTTTTATAGACGAAACGCTGTCAGTCTGTCAGATAAGTCCCTGCTATTTGATTAGCAGGGATTTATTTGCGGATAAAAGGCAAAAGAAGCGGTCAAGATATGAGTTTAGTTAAATCCGCCGTCCCAGACAGGCATGCTCCCAAGGTATTCGCTCCGGACAGCCGGGACGTAATACGCGCCGTATTGCTCCATGTTCTTAAGCTGGGGGTTCGGCAGTTCGAGATAAAATTTATAATATGGCATAAATAATTTTTCATGAGGGGCGGTTCTGTAGACAAGCTCGGCTTTCGCAACGGCAGCCTCGCCGGGGAAATCCTCCGGGACAGTGGTGATAAAGTTCCCGGCAAGAAGCGCCCGCTTTGCCTCGTCCGCGCTAATGATCGGGTAATCGCCCACTTTTTGGGAAACATCTGTTTTCCATCGCCGAATAAGCCACAGACTGCCCTCTTCGTTGAAATAAAACTGCACTCTGTTGAAAAAATAGCCGAGAATTTGCTGCGTCAGGCCGCCGGTTTTCTCGAAAGCGCTCCACTGAACATTGCGTTCTTCAGAGGTGTTTCTGTCGCCCCAAACGTCGGGCGCGGGATTTTCCATATCGACAAAGCCTTTATACTGCTGGAGAAAATAGTTCAGGAACATTTCGTTACCGTCCCGCTCGTTCTGATAGGCGGGCAGGCTCATGGCCACAGGTCCCGGCGGCTTAAGATATCTGACAGTGACCGTCCCGTAAGCGTCCGCGCTTATTTCGACATCGCCGCAAACCGCCACGCCTTCATAAATCGCAGTGTTTTGGGCGATCGCCTTTTCATCGTCCCCGAGTTTCTCTATCATTTTTTGGATAAGCTCTTCGGTTGGGTTGGTGTAAGTCTTGTCAATTTTAAGTCCGAGCGCCCCGGCCGCCTGCGACGCTTTTGCAATCATTTCCTCCGGGCTTAGTCCGCTTGGAATACCGGCGAAACCGGCCACATATTGATTTTCAAACACAGGCAGTTTATCAAGCTTTGCATCGGGCGTCCAGGGATTGCCATTGTCCAGTTCGCTTATATCATAGACCATATAGGCTTCATAACCATAACCGCCGGAACCGAGCGCGTCCCAGGCGACATTCAGTTTCGGAAGCCCGCCGACATCTTCGCCGTAGAGGGAAGCTTCTGTTGCGTCAGCGATTTCCAGATTTGCGTCTTCTGCATAGTTGCCTGCGCCTTCGGCCGGCCTTGCTTCCTCCGCCGCAAATTCGGGATATAAGGCGTCGGTTTCGCCCGCGTTTGCATCTTTTTTTTCGCTTTGCGTCAAACCAGGGGAGCTTTTAGTGGCTTTGGGCTGTATGAAGAAAGCGAAAACCAAAAGCAGCGCGCAGACGGCCGCAAGGGTGGGAACCGCTATTTTAAAAATTTTTTGAAGCGGCATTTTATCACTCTCTTTTGTTTTTTCTGGCCGTGCGGCGGCCTCCTGCATGGCATAAAGCAAGCGGGCTTTAAAATTCCCGTCCGCTTTTATTTCATCAAATAATTTGATATAATTGTCATTCATATTCGTAACCTCCTTCGGATAAAATCAGCTTCAGCTTTTTCTTCGCGCGTCCCAGCCAAGAACTTACGGTATTTTCTTTTCTGCCCAGAATCTTGGCAATCTCCGGTATATTATAGCCCTCGTAAAAATAAAGATAAATCACATTGCGGTAGTTTTCGCCGAGCTTGCGCACTTCGTGCCAGATTTCCCCTTGTTCCGGCGAGACAGCCGGGTAATCCTCCGTGATAGCGTCAACCTTGCGCTGCCAGAAAGATTTTTTGTGATCTTTGCACAGGTTTATCGCGACGCGTATCAGCCATGCCTTTAAATAAACCTCGTCCTGAAAAGGCGGCTTTAGCATAAGCTTTATAAAAACTTCCTGCACAATGTCTTCGGCGTCGTCGCGGCAGCCTGTGTTTTGATAAGCTATGCGCATAAGCGTGTCCGAGTACATTTCGATTATATTTTGTATATAAGTATTCAAAGCGGTTTCGTTCAATCGGTTTCACTCCCTTCAACTATAAAACGATTGTGAGCATAAATTCAGTGCGGTTTTTTGCGTAAAAATTTTTCTGTCAGTTGACAAAATTCTCAGGATAATATAAAATAAAATTTAATATCAAAAAGGCTGTGAACGGAAAGAGTAGGCTGTCTTAGCGGATTGCAGAGAGCAGGGGGTTTTGGTGGGATCCTGTGAAGCGGGCGGCTGAAAATCATCCGGGAGCCGGAAAGCCGAAAAATTTCAGTAGGTTTTCACGCTGTCCCGCGTTAACGGGATGAGGCATCGCCCATAATAAGGCTGTGCCGACAAGCGCGAACATGGTGGTTTGCGAAGTGTTTTTTTACGGCTTCGCCCTTTTCGGGCGCAGGCTTTTTCTTTTTTACTGATTTACTGAAAATCTGGCCACTTTTATATGAAATGAGGAATATATGATGTACAACAAAGCGGATTTTAAAAACGGTTTTGTTCAGCTTGAAAAAGAAATTCTCTCTTTCTGGACGCAAAACGGCATAATTAAAAAAAGCTTCGCCGCAAATCCGGACGGCGAATATTTCGCCTTCTACGACGGACCCCCAACCGCCAACGGCAAACCGCATACCGGCCATGTCGAGACAAGGGCCATCAAAGACATCATCCCGCGCTATAAAGTTATGAAGGGATATAAAGTGCTCCGCAAAGCGGGCTGGGACACCCACGGCCTTCCCGTCGAGCTTGAGGTCGAAAAAGCTTTGGGAATCACTGGCAAAGCCCAGATAGAAAACTACGGCGTTGAAAAATTTATCAAAAAATGCAAAGACAGCGTTTTCAAGTATGTCGGCATGTGGCGCGAAATGAGCGAGAAAATCGGCTTTTGGCTGGATATGGACGACCCGTATGTGACATATCATAACAGTTATATAGAATCCGTCTGGTGGTCTCTCAAGCAGATGTGGGACAAAGGCTATGTATATAAAGGCCACAAAATTATGCCCTACTGCCCGCGCTGCGGCACGTCGCTTTCTTCGCACGAAGTCGCGCAGGGCTACAAAGAGATCAGCGACAAGACGCTTGTGGCGAAATTCAAAGCCGTCGGCCAGCGCAATCTTTATATACTTGCCTGGACGACCACCCCCTGGACGCTTCCCTCTAATATTGCCCTGGCGGTGAACAGAAAATACGACTATGTGGAAGTCGCGCAGGACGACGAGCGGTATATTCTTGCGAAAGGCTGTCTTTCGGTTTTGAAGGGGGACTATGAGATATTGCGGGAATTCCCCGGCGAAGCCCTGCTTGGCGCAAAATACGAGCAGCTTCTGCCTTTTGTCCGGCCCGAAGGCAGGGCGTTTGAGGTTATTCACGGCGATTTTGTTACGCTTGGCGAAGGCACGGGCGTCGTCCACATCGCGCCTTCCTACGGCGAAGACGACAATATAGTCTGTAAGCAAAACGGCATGGCCAATCTGCACCTCGTCAGCGCGGAGGGCAAGTTTGTCTCCGAAGTCGCGCCCTATGCGGGAATACCCGTCCGGAACGCCAACAGGCTTATTATAGCCGACATGAAGCGAGATGGCAAGGTTTACCGCTCGGACAGCCATGTGCATTCATACCCGCACTGCTGGCGCTGCGACACGCCGCTGCTTTACTATCCTAAAGACAGCTGGTTTATCAGCTCGACAAAATACCGCGACTTGATGGTTAAAAATAATCGGAAAATTAACTGGTATCCTGATAATATAAAAGACGGCCGCTTTGGGAAATTTCTGGAGGGCGTTATCGACTGGGCAATTTCCCGCGAGCGCTACTGGGGCACGCCCCTGCCCATCTGGGAATGTTCCTGCGGTTACCGGGATATGATTGGCAGCGTCGCCCAGCTTAGAGAAATGGGGGGCGAATTCCCGGAGGATTTGGAACTGCACAAACCCTATATCGACGCTGTTTCGCCGGACTGCCCGGAATGCGGCGGAAAAGGCTCCATGAAGCGCGTTTCAGAAGTAATCGACTGCTGGTATGACTCCGGCTCCATGCCTTTTGCGCAGTTTCATTATCCGTTTGAGAATCAGGATCTGTTTGAGAAAAATTTTCCTGCAGGGTTTATTTCAGAAGCTATTGACCAGACCCGCGGCTGGTTTTATTCGCTGCACAATATCTCGAACGCCGTTTTTGAGCGAAACTGCTTTGAGAACTGTATAGTGATGGGGCATGTTCAGGACATCTACGGAAAGAAAATGAGCAAGCATCTTGGCAATATAATCGAACCGAATGAGCTTTTGGACAGCGTCGGCGCGGACGCTACGCGCTGGTTCTTTTATATTTCAAGCGCGCTCTGGGCGCCGAAGCGCCTTTCCGCCGCCGACGTGAGCGAATATCAGCGCAAATTCCTGCTGACGCTCTCGAACGTTTATTCTTTTTATGTGCTCTATGCCGACCTGGACAGCTTTGACGCGCTTAAATATAAAGACTTTGTTTCCGAAAACGTTATGGACAGGTGGATTATCTCGAAATTAAACACGGTCATTGCCGAAGTTGACGCGCACTTGGACGGCTACCGGATAACGCAGGCCGCGAACGCCCTGCAGGATTTTGTGGACGACTTGTCTAACTGGTACGTCCGCCGCAACCGCGCCCGGTTCTGGCAGCCGGAGCTGAACGCCGACAAAATCGGCGCGTTTACTACTCTTTACAGGGCGCTTGTCGCAATAAGCAAGATTTCCGCGCCTTTTGTGCCCTTTATCAGCGAGGCAATCTACAGAAGCCTTGTGATCAGTCTTGACCCCTCGGCCGAAGAAAGCGTTCATCTCTGCCGCTGGCCGGAAAGCGACCCTTCGCTGCTTGACAAAAAACTTGAGGAAGAAATGGCTTTGGCATATGCTATTGTCAAACTCGGCAGAAGCGCCCGCAGTCAGGCAAATATCAAGAATCGCCAGCCGCTTTCGGGAATGCTTGTCTCCGCAGCTTCCCTGCCGGATTATTATTCTGATATTATCAAAGACGAGCTGAATATAAAAACCCTCACTTTCGGGGCTGACCTGGCCGAATACGTCAATTTTGACGTAAAGCCGAACCTGCCCGTTCTTGGCAAGGCTTACGGCAGATATATCCCGGCCATACGGAAAGAGCTTGCCGCGCATAAACAGATGGAGCTTGCCCAGAAAATAAATTCCGGCGGCGAGCTTGTCATAAAGCAGGGCGGCGCTGAAATAATTCTGAATAAAGATAACCTGCTGGTACAAATGAACGGCCTTTCCGGCTATGCTTTCGCCGCCGAAGGCGCAAATGGAGTCGTGCTTGACGCTACCGTGACGCAGGAACTGAAAAACGAGGGCTATATCAGAGAAATTCTCTCGAAAATCCAGAACATGCGCAAAGACAGCGGCTTTGAAGTTTCTGACAATATTAAAATATATTTTGCCGGGAACAGCAGGCTTGAAGAACTGATAAAATCCCGGGAAGAATATATTTCCGGAGAAACTCTTGCGCTTGGGATTATTTTTGACGTTCAGCGCGATTACAGCAAAGCAAAAATCAACGACGAAAGTCTTGACATAGCTCTGGAAAGGCTCTAGATCTCTACGGGAGCTAAATAAAAATCCCCCGGTAAAACCGGGGGATTTTTATATGCGGGCGAAGGCCTGTGTTGGCGGGGTCAAAGAAATGCGCACCGAGCGGCGTCAGCCACGTCTCGCCCTCGGTGCGGTTCAGACGCACCGTGCCGTAACAAATATCGTCTTTCAGGCGCTGCGCCAGAGCCTGTTTTTCCCCTTTCGGAAATCATGCAGCTTTTCCGCCGGTATCATATCGGCGAATAACGACCAAAGAGCGTACACTCCCTCTTCAATCTGCGCGTCCGGCAGGAGGAACGCCTTGTTGTTCGTCACATACAGATAGACGCACCCGTCGACGCGATATATCCCATATAGTCTGTTCCATTCGTATTGGGCGAATTCGCCGCCGGGATTTGTCACCCGGATGCCATCGGGGTCTCCCGAAAACTGCAGCGAATACGCGAGGCGGGGCTTTTCAAGCCGGTGGACTTTTATCTGAGACTTAACATAATTGGAAAAAGACCGCAGGTAGACAGCCGGAAGCCCTAAGCCGATTAAAAGCAGGACGCAGCCAAGCACAATCCCCTGTGCCCCCGAGCCGCGCGCAATGAAGCACACGCACGCAAACGCCGACATTACAAAAGCAAAAACAGCGGGCAAAAACCAGCGGCGCTGGAGGTAAAAGCTGTTAAAGCCGGAGAATTTGCGGAAAATTTTACTGTCGATCATAACGTTGACCGTTATCAATCTGTTTTCCATTTGAATGCCCTTCTCACACAATAATAGTATTTGTTATATTCCGCCTGTCCCAAAAAGAAGATGAGTATAAGGCCAATAGGGGACATGCATTATTTTAAATTTAGTATAACATAACACATTTATGATTTGATTGCAAGCTAAATTTCCCCAGCAATTTACATGGCAATTGATTCTGATAGACTCTGATCAGAATCATGTATACGGCCTCTGTTTTGACTGATTCGCAAATTTAATATATTGTCGTCGTAAAAATTTAGTCAATATCAACAAATAATATGTATAAATTTTTGCTGATTTACTAGTTGACCAACTTGGAAAGTTTATGTTATATTTAATGCATGTATTATAAATCAAAGCTATTTTAAAATTTATTGTAAACGAAGGAGTATTGAAAAAAATGAAAAAACTAGCGTCCGTATTGTTGGTTCTGGTAATGTTGTTCAGCCTGGCGTCCTGCGGTGGCTCGGGCGGCTCAAGCAGCGCGGAAGTGGTGTCTGACGCTCCGCCGGAAGTCTCTTCCGCTCCCGAGGAAACGCCTCCCGCAGCTGAAGAACCGCCCGAAGACCCGAAGGTTACATTGACCTATGCGGAAGTAAACCCTGAAGCCTCGCTGATGGGAATGACTGCCAAAGCGTTTAAAGACAAAGTGGAAGAACTTACTGGCGGCTCTGTTACCGTTAATGTGCAGTACGGCGGCGTGCTTGGCGCCGAGGGCGACGTTCTGGATACCATGATTGGCGGCGGCGATACGGTGGATCTTGCCCGCATTTCCGCTTTCAGCCTGACCAGCTATGGCACCAAGCGCTCCTCACTGCTGAGCGTGCCTTTCACCTTTGCAGACCGCGAGCATTTCTGGAAATTTGCCAAAAGCGACCTTGCCCCTCAGTTCCTGATTGAGCCCCACGACATAGGCTTGGGCGTTCGCGGCCTGTTCTACGCCGAAGAAGGTTTCCGTCATTTCTTCTTCAGGAGCGAGATCAGCGGTATCGCCGATTTGGCCGGAAAGAAGATCCGCGTTTCCACCGACCCCATCATGACCGGTATGGTCGAGGGTTTAAAGGCCTCCCCGACTGTCGTATCGTTTAACGAGCTTTACACCAGCCTGTCCTCCGGTGTTGTTGACGGCGCCGAGCAGCCTATCGCCAACTACCAAAGCAATTCATTCAACGAAGTCGCTCCTTACATGATTTTGGACGCCCATACCCTTGGCGCGGCTCAAGTCATCATGACCGACTCCGCGTGGGATAGGCTTTCCGCCGCGCAGCAGGACGCTATTGTTGAAGCCGGAAAATATGCCAGCGATTTCAACGCCGGCAAGTCCGCCGAAATTGAGAATATCTGCATTGAAGAACTTAAAGCCGCCGGAGCCATCTTTGTTGAAGTCCCCGACAAGCAGGAATGGAAGGACGCTTGCGCCGATGTTATAGCTCAGTCCATTGCGGGCCAGGAAGATGATTATAATACTATACTGGGCCTGGCATAATCACCGCGGCTTTCACTTGCGCACATAAGTTCACTTAAACGCAGCGCAGGCAGTACATTGTGCTGTCTGCGCTGTTATGTTCAGCGACCGCTGCAAGACTACAGGCAATCGCCGAAGGAGGATTCTTTGTGACTGTGTTTAAAATCATGGATAAACTAAAACCATTTTATGACGCGTTTTATAAAGTCGTTATGTTAATTTGCAAGCTGCTGCTGATTATAGATATCATGATCACCGCTATGGCGGTGGCGGGCCGTTATATTTCTTTTATTCCCGACCCCGCGTGGAGCGAGGAGGTCGTGCTTACCTGTATGGCTTATATGGCTGTCATCAGCGCGGCACTGGCGCTGCGCCGCAACGCCCATATCCGCATGACGGCGCTGGACGCTTATCTGCCGAAAAGGGTAGTGCAGACGCTTGATGTGATTGCCGACCTTGCCGTTATAGCTTTCGCTTTAATTATGATCGGCGAGGGCTGGAAATACTGCATCGGCATCGGCAGCAAGGGCTTTTACACAAGCTTGCCGTGGCTGTCCAAGTTTTGGCAGTATTTTCCCATCCCGCTGGCCGGCGTCGCCATGATTATTTTTGAGCTGGAAACGCTTTGCAATCATATTAAAGTTTTTTTCATAAAGGAGGCTGAAGCGAAATGACACAGGAATCTATTGCGATATTGATTCTTCTGGGCGGATTTTTCCTGATGATATTGCTGCGTTTCCAAATCGCGTACGCGGTCGGCATCTCCACCGCGATTTGCCTGTTGTATCTTGGTTTGCCTCTGGCCACTATCTGCCAGCAGATGGTAAAGGGTATAAGCTCGTTCAGCCTGATGGCTGTGCCGTTTTTTATTACCATGGGCGTTTTGATGGGCACCGGCGGCATATCGGAGAAGCTGATTGCCCTGGCGGATTCCCTTGTGGGCTGGATGCGCGGCGGCATGGCCATGGTGAACATTGTGGCCTCATACTTTTTCGGGGGTATATCCGGTTCCGCCGCGGCCGATACGGCTTCTCTCGGCTCAATTCTGATTCCAATGATGGTGGAGCAGGGTTATGACGACGACTTTTCCACAGCCGTTACGATAACCTCTTCCTGCGAGGGGCTTTTAGTGCCTCCCAGCCACAACATGGTCATCTACGCCACCACCGCGGGCGGCGTTTCGGTCGGCAGCCTGTTCCTTGCCGGTTACATACCCGGGGCGGTTCTGGCGCTGTCGCTTATGATCGGTTCTTATATTATTGCCGTTAAGCGCAATTATCCCAAAGGCGAAAAGTTCAGACTCATAAATTTCTTTAAGCAGGTGGGGACCTCATTTTGGGCCTTGGCCGCTGTTATTATAGTGGTGTTCGGCGTTGTGTTCGGCTGGTTCACCGCAACCGAATCCGCCGCGATTGCGGTTATTTACAGTTTGTTTGTCAGCGTTTTTATCTATAAGGGACTTAACTGGAAAGGCGTATGGGCTGTTCTTGACGAGTGCGTCAACACGCTGTCTATCGTTTTGATACTGATTGCGACCTCCGCCGCGTTCGGCTACTGCCTGACTTATTTGCATGTTCCGAGTATGGCCGCCAGCGCCATTACTACTCTGACTGACAACCATATTATTATTCTGCTGCTCATCAATCTTATACTGCTTGTGCTTGGCTGTATCATGGATATGGCCCCCATCATTCTTATAGCCACGCCGATATTGCTGCCTTTGGCTGTCGCCGCCGGCGTACATCCCATCCAGTTCGGTATAATGGTCGTGCTCAACTGCGGCATCGGCCTGCTCACCCCGCCTGTCGGCGCGGTGCTTTTCATTGGCTCCGCCGTGTCCAAGATATCGATAGAGCGCATAGTAAAGGCGACTCTGCCGTTTTATATATGCATGATCGTCACCCTGCTGCTCATCACATTTATCCCGGAAATCAGTATGTTCCTGCCAAATTTATTCGCGAAATAAGCGTGTGTGAGGTACCATGTTATGAAAATGACGTTTAGATGGTTTGGCCAAAAAAGCGATTCCGTCTCACTAAAACAAATAAAGCAAATTCCCGGCATGACCGGCGTGATGGGCTTTCTGGACTATAAGGCCGCCGGAGAGGTATGGACCGAGGAGGAAATCAGGGCTTATATCGGAGAGGTGCGCGCCGCCGGCCTGGAGTGCGAGGTAATCGAAAGCGTGAACGTCCACGAGGATATCAAGATGGGGCTTCCCTCCCGTGACGCTTACATCGAAAGCTATAAAGCCACTATCCGCAATCTGGCCAAATACGGCGTAAAAGTTATTGTGTATAATTTTATGCCCGTGTTCGACTGGCTTCGAACCGACCTTGCCCGCGTTATACCCGAGGACGGCTCCAACAGCCTGTATTTTGACGAAAAGGATCTGGGCGATATGGGCCCGCTGGACATCGTGCGCAGAACCGCCGAGGCTTCAAAGGGCTTCTCGCTTCCCGGCTGGGAACCCGAGCGTATGGCGGAGCTGGAAACTACCCTGAAGCGCTATGAAGGCATGACGGCCGACGGGCTTCGCGAAAGCTTCAAATATTTTTTGGAGGCCATCATGCCCGTCTGTGAGGAGTGCGGCGTGGTGATGGCGTGCCATCCGGACGACCCCGCGTGGCCGATTTTCGGTCTGCCGCGCGTCGTCCACAGCATGGAAGACTTTGAAAAGCTTGTCGCGCTTCATCCTTCGCCGAACAACAGCATATGCCTGTGCACCGGTTCGCTCGGCTCCAACCCGGAAAACGATATCCCGGCGATTGTGCGCCGCTTCGGCGCGATGGGGCGTATCAGCTGTCTGCATATCCGCAACGTCAAGCACCTTGGGCCTCGCGTTTTCCGCGAATCCAGCCATCTTTCCTCCGACGGCGATTTGGATATGTACGAGATTGTAAAGGCTATGCACGATACCTGTCCCGGCGCATATGTCCGCCCGGATCACGGGCGCACAATCTGGGACGAGGAGGGGCGGCCAGGCTACGGGCTATATGACCGGGCATTGGGCGCGGCTTATCTTAACGGATTGTGGGAAGCGATTGACAAGGCTTCCAAGTAGAAAATTGCAGGTCCGCATGACTTACACGTGTGACGCACGGGCTTCTTTGGCATACGGCGCCGCCGTATAATTTAGGAAGAGAAGCAGGAAAGGAGGTTCGCGCCATGATTATGAATGCGCAAAATCTGCGCGGCAATGCCGGATGGGAGGCCGCGGGAGTCGCTCTTCCCCGCTATGACGTTTCCGCGATGATCGACAAAACCAAAGCGTCGCCGGTTTGGGCGCACTTCGGCGCAGGGAATATTTTCAGGGGCTTTGTCGCCGCGCTGCAACAGCGGCTGCTAAACGAGGGCCGCGCCGAAAAGGGCATTGTCGTCGCGGAGACGTTTGATTACGAAATTATCGACAGAGTTTACACGCCGTTTGACAATCTTACTATGAATGTGACTTTAAACCCGGACGCGACTATCCGCTGCGAGATAATAGCTTCAGTGGCGGAAGCCCTGAAAGCGGACTCGGGAGATTCCGCGCGGATGAACCGGCTTGCTGAAATCTTTACCGACCCCGGCTTGCAGCTGTTCAGCCTGACAATCACGGAAAAGGGCTATGCCCTCACTCGGGCGGACGGCGGCAGGCTGCCCGTGGTCAAAGCCGACATGGCGGAGGGTCCGGAGAGAGCGCGGCATGTCATGAGCGTTATAACCGCGCTGCTGTACAGACGGTATATGGCCGGCCAGCGCCCCATTGCGGCGGTCAGCATGGATAACTGCTCCCGCAACGGCGAAAAGCTTAAAGAAAGCGTCACAGATATCGCAAGGGCATGGGCGGCCAACGGCTTTGTTGACGGCGGCTTTTTAGATTATCTTGCCGATGAAAGCAAGGTTTCTTTCCCATGGAGCATGATTGACAAAATCACGCCGCGCCCGTCCCAGGCGGTGGCGGATATGCTCGCCAAATCCGGCGTTGAGGAAATGAGGCTTGTCGTCACCGAAAAAAACACTTATACCGCGCCGTTTGTGAACGCAGAACGCCCGCAGTATCTGGTTATAGAAGATAAATTCCCCAACGGCCGTCCGGCGCTTGAGAAAGCGGGGGTCTATCTCGCCGACCGCGAAACCGTCAACAAAGTTGAGCGCATGAAGGTGACGGCCTGTCTTAACCCGCTGCACACCGCGATGAGCGTGTACGGCTGTCTGCTCGGCTATACGCTGATCAGCGAGGAAATGAAGGACGCGGATATCGTCGCGCTTATACGGCGGCTTGGATACGTCGAGGGGCTGCCCGTTGTGACCGACCCGGGCATACTCTCCCCCAGGGCGTTTATCGACGAAGTGGTGACCGAGCGTCTGCCGAACCCGTTTATGCCCGACGACCCCCGCCGTATCGCCACCGACACCTCGCAGAAGGTCGGAATCCGTTTCGGCGAGACTATAAAAAGCTACCTGGCCCTGGGACGCGACCTAGACTCGCTGACCGCTATACCGCTTGCAATCGCGGGCTGGTTCAGGTATCTGCTGGCTGTTGACGACGGCGGAAACGCGATGGAGGTTTCGCCCGATCCGATGAAGGACGAATTGCAGGCGCAGCTTTCCGGCGTGGTTTGGAATGACCCCGCCAGCTATTCCGGGCAAATCCGCGGGATATTAGCCAATCCTGTGATTTTTGGCTCCGACCTTACAAAAACCGTTTTGGCGGACAAAATAGAAACTATCTTCGCCGAGGAGCTGGCCGGGCCGGGTGCGGCGCGCGCGGTTCTTCGCAGGTATCTTGCCTGAAGCCGGTTATGCCGCGATTTTAATTTTTTTCTGATAAGCTTTTAGAGAAAAACAAATGAGGAATAGCAATGCACGTCACAAAACGTTACGCGCATGAATCCAGGCGCGATTACGCCTTGCGCATAATTAAGGATAACATTATCCGCCTGGATCTGGAGCCGGGCAGCATGGTAAGCGAAAACGAGCTTGCCTCGGAGCTTGGCTTGTCGCGCGGGCCGGTGCGCGAAGCCCTTATGGAACTTGCCAAGGTAAAAATAGTGGATATTTACCCGCAGCGCGGCAGCGTTATTTCAAAAGTCAATTACGACCTTATCGAGGAAGCCTGTTTCCTGCGCGAAACGCTGGAGACCGCGGTGGCGGAGCGCTGCTGTTTGCAGGGCTTGCGGCCGGAGCATTTGTCCGCGCTGCGGGAAAACGTAAAGCTTCAGCAATTTTATCTGGAAAACCACAACCGCGACAGGCTTTGGGATCTGGATGACGACTTTCACCGCCGCCTGTTTTCCAGCGCGAACCTGACGCAGGTATATATCCTCATGAACAGCATGATGGTCCATTTCGACCGCGTGCGCGCTATGTCTCTCGTCGCGGTTCGGGAAATCAGATTTGTGGAGGATCACCGCGTTATTTTGGAGACAATCGTCAAAGGCGATTCCGAAGCCGCGAAACAATTGGTGCACAGTCATCTGACCCGTTATCAAGTGGATAAAAGAGAAATCTATGCGAAATATCCGCAATATTTAAAGTGATTGCCGAAATTTTATAACGCAAGGAGAACAGACATGGTTAATTTTATGAATGAAGATTTCCTGCTTAAAACCGAATCGGCCGCAAGACTGTATCACGAACACGCGGAAAAAATGCCTGTTATCGACTACCATTGCCATATTAATCCCGAGGACATCGCGCGGGACAAGCGCTATACGTCTATTTCAGACGTTTGGCTTGGCGGCGACCACTACAAGTGGCGGCTGATTCGCGCAAACGGCACGCCCGAAAGCGGCGTCACGGGAGCGCTCGGCGAGGATCCCTTCTTGCTGTTCCAAAGCTTCGCCGCGGCGCTGCCCAGGGCTATAGGCAACCCGGTGTATCACTGGACTTATCTTGAGCTTAAACGCTATTTCGGCATCGAAAAGCAGCTGACGCCGGAGACGGCCAGAGAGATTTTTGACGCGTGCAACAAAAAGCTGGCCGAACCCGGCATGAGCGCGCGCGGGCTTATAGACCAAAGCAATGTCCGGCTTATCTGCACCACCGACGACCCGACAGACAATCTGGAATATCACAGGCAAATAGCCGGGGACAAAACCTGCAAGGTAAAGGTGCTGCCGGCTTTCCGCCCGGACAAGGCCGTCAATATTAGAAATCCCGAATTTGCCGGATACATAGCGAAGCTGGCGGAGGTCAGCGGCGTGGAAATCACCGACTTCGCCTCGCTGTGCCGCGCGCTGGACAGTCGGATTGATTTCTTTAACGCAATGGGCTGCCGCGCTTCCGACCACGGGCTGGAAAGCTGTATTTACGCCACGGCAAGCCAGGCCGAACTGGACGCCATTTTGAGCGCGGCTCTCGGCGGGGAGGCCGTCTCGCCTCAGCGCGCCGAGCAGTACAGCGCCGCCGTGCTGCTGCATCTGGGGCGGCGCTACCACGAGCTTGGCTGGGTAATGCAAATACACTTCGGGTGCAAGCGCAACAACAATTCCCGCATGTTCAGGCAGCTGGGCGCGGATACCGGCTTTGATTCCATGAACGGCAGCGGGGAGCCTTACAAACTTTCGGATTTTCTGGACGCCCTGGATTGTACCGGGCAGCTGCCGCGAATGGTGCTCTACAGCCTCAACCCCGCCGACAGCGAAATAATCGCCACAATTGCGGGCTGTTTTATGGCCGACGCGGGCTGCCCCGGCAAAATCCAGCTTGGCGCGGCGTGGTGGTTTAACGACACCAAGTCCGGCATGGAAAAACAGCTTCTCGACTACGCGAACGGCACGCTTCTCGGGAATTTTGTGGGAATGCTCACCGACAGCCGCAGCTTTTTGTCGTATACGCGGCACGAGTATTTCCGCCGCATCCTCTGCAATTTCCTCGGCAAGCTTGTAGAGGACGGAGAATACGCCGCCGATTTTGACACTCTGGGGCGCATTGTCGAGGACATATGCTATAACAACACCGCGCGTTTTTTCGGGTTCGGCATTTAACTTGAATTTCTCGCGCTATCAGGCGGCCGAAAGCTTATCTGGCTGAGGTGAGGCCAATAAGTACGATTATAATTAACCCGCCCGGCGGTTGCCGGGCGGGTTAATTACAGTGAGAGCGGGCACTGTTTTGGTGCGCAAGCTGCCCAAAACAGCATTACTTGATGAAATCTTCGCGCATTGGAGTAAAAAAGTCCACGAGGATACCTTTTTCGAGACATACGCAGCCGTGCGTCACGCCGTTTTGCTTGAGCAGCGTATCGCCCTTTCGCACTACTTTTGTTTCGTTCTCAATCGTGAATTCAAAAACCCCCTCGGCAACATAGGTTATCTGGGTATGCGGGTGACTGTGCGGAGCGCCTGCCGCACCTTCTTCAAACATATTTTCCACGCACATCATTTCGTCACAGTAGGCAAGGATTTTTCTTTCTACGCCCGGCGCCGCCTGTTCGCCGTCGATATCGGCGTTAAATACCCAGCGCCGGTTTTTTTCAGTAATAGCCATTGCTGCCGTACCCCCCTATTAAAAATTTTGCTTGAAGTTTTATTGCATTATAGTTAAGCGATCATGAGTAGATCTTATCAAACAAAACAACCGGCGCTCTCTTATTGTGTTTTATTGATTTCGAGCAACTTATTCATAACGGATATCCACAAAGCTGTCTTTCCCTGCGCCCGTTACTTCAATAGAAGTAATCGTTTTGTTCTCATGTTCCAGTGCGACTTCAACATGCTTTGTCACGATTCCAAGGTCGAACAGGTACAGCCGCCCCGGAAGCGCCCGCACAAACCCGCGCGCGTTGGACTGAATCATCACTTTGCCGTCCGTAAAAGTCAATCTCCACGGCTGAAAGTTGACGGCGGACGGCGCTATTCTCGCGGCGCGGGCAACTGCATTGTCCTCGTTTGATATGTCCGCGAGCTTTTTGCGTTTAAACTCGTTCTCGCCTGTCCTAAGCGGCACGTCAGTTTTGCCGAAACCGAGCAGAATGCGATAGTCGTTTTCCGCTTCTTTCGGTGAAGCCATACCGCACCAAACGCTTCCGTAACCAACGCTTTGCAGCCACAAATCCACCCCTTGCAGCGTATATCCAATGTTGATCAGAGCCGGGTCATTATTGTCGGAACAAGCCAAAATAGCGTAAGGAGCCAAGCCTCCCTTGAGCTTGCCGCCGTCCGCAAGCTCAAACCGCGCCGGCTGCCCCGCAATTTGCTTTGCGCCATCGACATAGCCCTTGATTTCGTTCAATGCCGCCGCGTCAATCGGGGCTTTGTCGTAGCGCCGAACGCTCCTGCGAGCGAATATCGTTTCGTATAAAGTCATTTCTGTACCCTCCGCATTGTTTATTAATTGCTTTATTTACAAGTTATCAACGTTATAGCATAGAAATACCCAAATTGCAATAGATTTTTTTCGTCTGTAAAATATTAATAGGTTCGCCGGTTCTCGCCTTAAGCATAGATTTATAAAAAAATTTATATGCGACTTATATAAAAAACCGGTGAAAGCAAAACGCCGCATAAATTTTTCATAATTATCGGATTGCGTATGTCAGATAACTGTGCTATTATAAATTAAATTAATTTATAATATACAAAAGCAGGGTTTGCAGAGATGAAATTTTATAATAACCGCCCCCCGCACGAGAAGGACTTATCGCCGGAAACGCTTGGCTATAAAAAAAGCAGGGGAATCAACAACTTTTTCGCCAAGCTGATTACGGCCCTCTGCTGTGCTTTCGGCTTAATGTGCCTCTCTTTTCTGGTGAGCGAATATATCTTCGGCTTGCCAGTACGGACAAGCTACAGTCTCCGGGAATTCTCACTTTCTGTAATAATTAAGACTCTTGCTATTATGGTGATCTCCCGCATTGCGCTGCGCCGAGCGTTCACGCCGCGCGGACCGTTTTCAAAAAAGGCTGTATACGGCTATCTGGCGAACCCTCCCAAAATTTTCGCCTTTTATGACGGCGACATGTCAAAGCTTTGGAAACTTGTTCAAATTATAGCGCCGCTCGTTCTAATCAATCTGTTTTGCCTGTTCAGCCTGAAATATAACTTTTTTGGCAGAAGGGGAAACGGATATTACATCCCCTTTTATTTGCTTTATCTCAACTCGGCGTTTTCGGCGCTGGATATATATGACTTTTTCCTGGCGCTTTTCCGGCCTGCGGGAAGCGTTTTCCGGGACTGGGGCGGCGCGCTCTATTACATGAGAAAAGACAGCTTTGATCGGTCGCTTTATAAATAACGCCGCTTTTTCGCGCCATAATATTTACGCAGAGTCCGCAAAAATCCAGATAATGGGGAAATAAAATGCTGGGAAGGCTTTTCAGATACTTCAAAGGAAATACCCGCCTTTTGGCCGCCGCATTCGTTTCGGCCGCCGCCGCAAGCCTGCTTAACACAAGCGGCACTCTTTTTATCGGCAAAGCGGTTGACGCAATCAGTGCGGCGGATTTTTCCGCGCTTTTGAAAAATATCCTGCTTCTGGCGCTTATTTATAGTTTCGCCGCGCTTTTTCAGTGGATTCTGATACGGTGCTCAAACAGACTTTCTTACCGTTCAGCAGCGGCGATACGGGCGGAGCTTTTCGCAAAGCTGAATAAACTGCCGCTTGCTTATTTTGATTCCAGAGCTGACGGCGACACGGTAAGCCGCTTTACAAACGACCTGGACAGCGTGAGCGAAGCGTTGAACCTCAGCATAGGCGGTCTCTTTTCCGGGCTTGTAACAGTCGCGTCGGCGCTGGTTTTTATGCTCGGCCTTAATTTCTGGCTGGCCTTGATTGTGCTGGGTTTCACGCCGATTACGTTTATTGTCGCGAATTTAGTAGCCAAATCAAGCAGAGCCGCTTTTCTGGAACAGCAGAACGTTGTCGGCGAAATTTCCGGCTTTGTTTCGGAAAACGTCGGAAACGAGAAAATTATCCGCGCCCTGGGTTGCGAGGACGAAAGTAAGCGCCGTTTTGGGCTTATGAATGAGAAGTTTCACAGGGCAAACATGCGGGCGCAGTTTGCTTCCTCCCTGATTAACCCGACCGCCCGCACGGTGGAGCATTTTTGCTATATAGCCATTGCCCTTGCCGGAGGTCTGTTTGCGCTGGACGGAAAAATAAACGTCGGCGCTATCGCAAGCTTTGTTATTTTTTCGTCGCAGTTCGCAAAACCTTTTAACGAGGTTTCCAGCATAAGCGTCAGCATTCAGACGGCCGCCGCCGCCGCCGGGCGGGTTTTTGCCCTGATGGACGCAAAGGAGGAAAGCCCCGATCCCCCATATGGCAAAAGCCGGAAGGGAAACGGCAGGGTTGAGTTCAGGAACGTCAGTTTTTCGTATATTCCTGGCAAGCCGCTGATAAAAAACTTAAGCTTCCTGGCAAAAGCCGGAAGCCTTACCGCAATAGTCGGGCCGACAGGCGCCGGAAAAACAACGCTCGTCAACCTGCTGATGCGCTTTTACGAGCCTGATTCGGGCGAAATCCTGATTGACGGCGAAAACATAAAAAGCGTCAGCCGCGACGAACTTCGGCGGCGCTTTGGGATGGTCTTGCAGGACAGCGCGCTTTTTTCCGGGACAATCGCGGAAAATATCGCATATGCGAAACCGGAAGCCGCAGCGGAAGAAATCGCCGCCGCCGCGAAAGCCGCGCATGCCCATCATTTTATCAGGCGCCTTGAAAACGGCTATGACAGCCAGGTTCTGGAGGGCGGCGAAAACCTTTCCGGCGGCCAGAAACAGCTTATCACCATAGCGCGGGCGGTTCTTGCGGACGCGAAGATGCTCATACTGGACGAAGCGACAAGCGCCGTAGACGCGCTGACGGAAATTCGCATTCAAAAGGCGCTGAACAAAATGATGAGAGACCGTACAAGCTTTGTCATCGCGCATAGACTTTCTACGATTGTTTCGGCGGATAATATACTTGTGCTTGACCGCGGAGATATTGTCGAGCAGGGAACGCATTGGGAACTTCTGGCAAAAAACGGCTTTTATGCGGCGCTTTACTACAGCCAGTTTGAGTAAAAAAAATAAAAGCCGCCGGAAAACCGACAGCTTTTGCGCGCTTTTGCCGGACTATTCTTCATTCGGCGCGCCGACGGGACAAACTGCGGCGCACGCTCCGCATGAAATGCAGGCGCCCGGGTCAATAATATACTTTCCGCCGCCTTCGGAGATAGCGCCGGTCGGGCATTCGGCCTCGCACGCGCCGCAAGCGATGCATTCGTCGCTGATTACATATGCCATATTTTTTAAGCTCCTGTCTTGTTAGTATGTTCGCCCGCAAACGGGCATATAAAACCATTTTTATTCTAGCAATTTTCAGAGAAAAAATCAAGTGCGGAAAAAAATATTGTGAACTTAAGATTATTTTTTGGGAAATAATTTGCTTATTCTGAAATTCTGTGATAAAATTAAATAAAGCATTAGAAATTGCATTAAAAACTGGCGGTATATTTAAAATAACGCGCCAAAATTTAAACTATAATTAAGTTTATGAAAGAAGGATGCTGATGGCTGAAGCTAAAGTTTCTGTGATTGTGCCTGTTTATAAAGCCGAAAATTATCTCAAGAAATGCGTAAACAGCCTTTTAAACCAGACTTATAAAAATTTAGAAATAATACTGGTTGACGACGGCTCTCCGGACGCCTGCCCGGAAATCTGCGAAGCATATGCAAAAAAAGATTCGCGGGTAAAAGTTCTGCATCAGGAAAACAGAGGCGCTTCCGCCGCGAAAAACGCCGCTTTGGAAATTGCCTGCGGTGACTACATGGGCTTTGCCGACTCCGACGACTGGGCGGCGCGGGATATGTTTCAAAATCTTGTGGGGCTTGCACAAAAATACAATGCGGAAATAGTTATGTGCAATTCGCGAATGCTGATAAACGGCAAAGAGAAATTGAGCGAAATAAAGCTGCCCTTTCAAGAAGGGGTTTTAAAGCCCGAAGAAGCTATGGAAAATATTCTCTCCGACGGCGGGTATTGCGGATACATGTGTAACAAGCTTTACTCCGCGAAATTTTTCAAGGGCGAAAACCCGCTGCGCTTTGACGAAAATATTTTTTACTGCGAAGACCTGTTGCTGAATATAAAATCCATGCTCAGGGCAAAAAAAATAGCCTATACGAAACAGGCGGAATATTATTATTTATACAGAACGGATTCAATTTCGCACGGATTTTCGCCCAAGACTTTGACCATTCTGAAAGCTTTAAAACAAATCGCGGAAATTACTCCGCCGAAAATAAGCGGACTGGCAAGAGCGCTTTATGCCGACCACGCGCTGAATTTCTGTTGTCACGCAATGGCAAAAAATTACAAAACAGCGTTTCTTGTCCTCGGCGGCGAATATAAAAAAAGCAGGGCGGATTTTGAAAGATATAAATCTCATTTCTCAAAACCGCACAGGATCAGGGCACAGCTTGCCGGGCTTAATTTAAAGCTGGCCTGCCGGATGTGGAACTACGCTAAGCGAATGCGATAAAGACTGGAGGGCTTTTGGGGTGGCGGAAAAGAAAAATTTCAAAAAATTTGTCAAGAGCCTTTTTTACGCTTTTTCGGCGCAGGGGGTTTCCACCGCGCTGGGGATAATGATGACGCTGTTTGTGTCAAAGGCGCTGGGCGTGGCGGATTTCGGCTATTGGCAGTTGTTTATCATGTACACAAATTATGTCGGTCTTACTCATTTCGGCATAATGGACGGGATTTATCTCCGGCTTGGCGGTTCGGAATACAAAGATCTGAATTTTCCTGTCCTGGCGTCGCAGTTTTGGATAATGATCATAGAGCAGGCGGCGCTTGGGGTGGGGGTGCTGGTTTTCGCGCTTGTCTTTGAGCAAAACCCGGAACGGCGCTTTGTGTGGTTTATGGTGGCGCTGTACATGCTCACGCTCAATGCGGACTATTATTTCGGCTATATTTTTCAGGCCACGAACAATACCGCCAAATATTCGCTTTCGGTCATGCTGGACAAGCTGGCCTTTACGGTCTATATAGCCATCCTGCTTTTTTGGAAAATCAGGAATTACAAGATCTATGTCGGGCTTTTTGTGTGGACAAAGGTAATGGCGCTGGTTTATTCGGTTATAGCGGGGAAAGAGATTATTTTCACGCGTCTGGAAAGTCTTAAAAAATCCCTGCGGGAGGCATGGTATAATATTAAAGTCGGGATTCAGCTGCTGCTGGCGAATATGGCCAGCCTGTTCATTTTGGGCAGCGGGCGCATGGTTGTCGACGGACGCTGGGGGATAGAAGTCTTTGGGAAATTTTCTTTTTCTATATCGCTCTCAAATTTTGTGCTGAATTTTATTGGGCAGATAAGCATGGTTATGTTCCCGGCGCTGAGGCGCGTTGACCGCAAAAATCTGGAAGGACTTTACAGTTCTCTGCGCGACGGTCTTGGGATAGCGCTTAACGCGGTCTATCTGATTTATATACCCATGAAAATCCTGCTTGCTCTCTGGCTTCCGCAGTACAAAGAAAGCCTGTATTATCTTGCTATAATACTGCCCGTCTGCACGTTTGACGGCAAAATGCAGATTCTTTGCAATACTTATTTGAAAGTCCTGAGAAAAGAAAAAATTCTGCTTATTTTGAATATTGCTTCTGTTGTAATCTGCCTTTCTTTCAGTCTGCTGGGGGCTTATGTTTTTGGCAGCCTTTATTTTGTAATAGGCTCAATGGTCTGCGCTGTGGCTTTCCGGTCAATTGCGGCGGAGCTTTATCTGGCCAGGCTTATGCATGCCTCGGCTATAAAAGGGCTTGCGGCGGAGCTTGCGCTGTCGGCGCTTTTTGTCGGGCTTTCGCTTTTGGCCGGGGATTTGCTCGCTTTTGGGATATACTGCGCGGCGTATATTATATATCTGCTTTTCAGCAGGGCTCAGATAAGCGAACTTTTGAAGACTGTAAAGCTCATGCTGAAAGGCCGCTCGGAGGCGGAACAGTCTATATCCGCCGCATAGAGCCGGTTTAAACCGGTTTAAATAAAAAAATCTAATATAATTCCAGAAAGGGCGCGTTATACAGCTTGAAAAAAAAATTACTTCTCAGCGTTGAATGCATGGGAGGCGGCGTCAGGCGTCATGTAGTCGATTTAATCAAAAATATCAATCATGAAAAATTCGACGTCACGCTTTTATATGGCGCCAGCCGCACAGACGACGCTTTTCACAGCGCCTATACCGAGCTTAAAAAATACGCCGAGCTTGTCCCAAGCCGCTATATGCTCCGCGAAATCTCCCCAATAATGGACGTCAGCGCCATAAAAGAATCGCGGGATTTGATAAAAAGCTTTAAGCCCGATATAGTGCACTGCCACAGCTCGAAAGCCGGGGCCGTCTGCCGCATTGCCGCAAAAGCCGAAAAAGTCCCGAAGGTCTTTTATACGCCCCATGTGTACGCTTTCCAGGCGCCGGAATTCTCAGAGAAACAAAAATTCGCCTATATCCAGATTGAAAAGCGGCTCAGCCGCGGCGCAACTACTCTGACGTTCAATGTCTCCAAAGAAGAAAAACGCTGTGCCCTTAAAGCCGGGCTTGACTGCCGGGATAAATTCAAGGTGATTTACAACGGCATAGAAGACTGCCCCATAATGGACAAAAGCGAAGCCCGGCAAAGGCTTGGCCTTCCGGAAAACGCCTTTGTCGCGGGGGTTACGGCGCGGCTGAACAGCCAGAAGGATCCTTTAACTTTTGTGAAAATAGCGGAGACTTTCGTCGCGGAGCATCCCGACGCGCACTTCGCCTACATAGGTTCCGGTCCCTTCGCCGAAAGCATTAATACATATATCCTGCACCACGGCCTGGAGAAAAATATTCACCTGCTCGGCTACAGAAACGATGCGGAGTTTGTCGTGTCCGCCTTTGACGTTTATCTGCTCACGTCTGTTTATGAGGGCTATCCCTACTGCCTTGTGGAAGCCCTGCGGGCGGGGGTTCCGCTTGCCGCGACAAAAGTCTCCGGCAATAAAGAAATTGTCAAACCCAGCATAAACGGCGACTTCTTCGAGGCGGGGGACGTGAATTCCGGCGTGCGGCTTCTGGAGAAATTTTATAAAAATACGCCTTACTCAAGAGAAAGCGTGCGGGAGACTTTTAAAACAGGCTTTTCTCTCCGGCGCATGATTAAAACTATAGAATATTTTTATCTGGCGTGATTTTGCAATATTCCCTGTATTTATAAAATACGGCGGTTTTTGCGTTTCCGGCAAGCTCAGGATTCGCTGCTATAGGGATTCGGGATAAAACTGATTTTGTTCAGCGGCCAGTACCGAAAAAACATCCCGCCGACGATATAGCGCGTGTCTATCTGCCCAATATCGGCGGAACGGCTGTCAAGCGAATCGTTGCGGTTGTCGCCCATGACAAAAACTTTGCCTTTTTCTACAGTGACGGCTTCGCCCGTGCTCATGTCTTCTCTAAGATAGGTCTGCTCCAGTATGTAAGGCTCGTCCAGGGCCTTGCCGTTGACAAAGACAATTCCAGCCTCAAAATTTATTTCAACAACATCGCCCTCAACGGCGATGACGCGCTTGATAAGCGGTTTTGATTTGTCGACGTTAATAAGCCTTGGCTGAGTTATAGCCACAATGTCGCCTTTCTGTGGGGAATAAAACAGGTTATAGGCGACGAGCCTGTCCTGATTCTCAAGCGTGGGATTCATCGAAGGCCCGATAACAGTAAACATGCGGAAAACAATGCCAAGAACAAGAATCAGAAAAATAAGGGCGTTGACGATAGACTCCGCCCAATCGTATATTTCTCTTACAAGCGTATCCGAAGCTTTTCCTCCGGGACTGAAAAAACTTTGTGTCTCCAAAATAAAGTCACCTCATCAAAAAATTTGGCGCTCTGTAAAGGCGTCCGCCGCTTGTTCCCCTTACAGAAGTTTGAATTTGTCCGTCGGCCAAAACCGCGCGATAACCCTTTTGCTGATGTATCTCACATCAACCTGCCCGATAGAAATATTGCGGCTGTCATCGGAATTGTTGCGGTTGTCGCCCATAACGAATATATGCCCTTTTTCCACAGTGAGCGGGAACTCTGTAGGCGTAAGGCTGACGCGGGTGGTCAGCTCATAAATATAAGGCTCGTCCAGGACGGCGCCGTTCAGATAAACTGTGCCGCTGGTAAAATCTATGTCGATAGTGTCCCCTTCAATGGCAATAACGCGCTTGACAAGCGTCTTGCCCTCGTCCGCAATGTTGATGTCGCTCACAATTCCCGCGTGGCGCTCAAACAGGACAATATCGCCGCGGTTTATCCTGCCGTATATAGGCACGGCCAAAAGCCGGTCGTCGTTGCTGAAAGTCGGGTACATGGACATTCCGGAAACTTTTGTCCCGCTGATTATAAGACTGAACAACATCAAAACAGAGACAAGGGCGAGCACCGACATTTCTATAAATTCATAGACAGAAGAAACAGCCTTACCGATTTTGTTTTCAGCTTGCCGCTCATAATAATAGGATGAATGTGATGAGAGCAACAATTTTATCACCTTTTTTCGTTGTTGAGGCGTTTTGCTGTATCTGTTGACGAAAATTATTATGAACCGTTGCTGAGTTTTTATTTAGAGCGCATAAAAATTAGAAAACGTCTGTAAGAATCCATGCTTCCCAAAAAGCAAAAAAGGGCTGTAAAAGCCCCTTTCTTTCCGAAAATATCATCCAAGAAGAGTTTTAACTTTCGCGGCTTTTCCAATGCGCTTGCGCAGGTAGTAAAGCTTGGCTCTGCGGACGCGGCCGCGGCGCACTACCTCAACCTTCGCGACGTTCGGGCTGTGCAGCGGGAAAACCCTTTCAACGCCAACGCCATAGGACACCCGGCGAACGGTAAAAGTTTCCTGGATACCGCCGTGTTTTCTGGCGATAACTGTTCCCTCAAAGTTCTGGATTCTTTCTCTTTCGCCCTCTTTAATGCGGACATGAACCCTTACGGTGTCCCCGATGGAAAACTTGGGAACTTCGGCTTCGGGCTTATAGCTTTCTTGTTCAATCAGTTTTAAGGCGTCCATTTAAGACGAAAACCTCCTTAGTAATCTTAGGATATTCTTGCCAGCCGTGGCAGAGGACTATCCGCACATGCTTTTTTATTGTATCACGCGCACGGGAACTTTGCAAGGACTTTATTCTGAAAATTTTGCAAAAATCACTTGTCCAGCGGTATCACGTTCTTGAAAACAGCCGTATACAACGGGGAAATAACTTTGTCTATATGATAGCAGCCGAAAAACCAGCGCTTGAAACTGCACTTTTTGCTCACTTCGTCAAGAAAATTTTCCACCAGAGTAAAGCCCTCGTCCTGAACATCCAGAAAGCCCCTGATTCTGGACGTAATGTCGTGGCTTATTATATAGTCCACAGTCCACCCGGCCCGCTCAAGGTTTTCCCGGGCGCGGCTTATACCGGCCTGGGTGAGTTCGCTCTCCTGCCCCGCGCCCCGCCCGGTATTGTCCGCCGCTTCGCTGTCAAGGGTGTGCCCGCCACCGAAGGCAAAAAACTTTTTGCCCTCTATCTGGTAAATTTCGCCCCTGAGCATCTGGTAAACGTTTTTGCTCAGCGCGCGAACTTTGCCGCCGCAGAAGTCCTCCGACGGGAAAGCGTTCAGGAGTTCAAAATTCTCATGAGTTCCCTCAACGAACATGATTTTGTATTTAAACTTTGAAAGCGAATTTAATACTTTGCGCTCCGCCGGGCTGCCGTCCCACACAAAGCCAAAATCCCCGCAGATTAAAAGGCAGTCATTTTTTCGCAGTTTTCTAAAGCCGGGTTCAAAAAACCTCTGTCTGTCTCCATGAAGATCCCCGCTTACAAATACCATTCCAAGAAGCCTCCTGTTTAAAATAAAATTAAGAGCTTTATTATTTATTTTCAAAAAAAATATGTTATACTGAAAATAATAAGGCTTTTTATTATTCTGCCGTTGACAGCCGCATTTTATTGCCCGAATATAATAATACTACAGATAGAGGGAGCTTGTCTACATGAAGAAAATTTTTATCGTTTTTTTTGTTTTGCCGCTTATTATAAATGCGCTTCCAACAGAACTTTCGGCGGCTTATCAGGTTCCTTTTGATGTGGACGCAAACGCCGTCTATTTTGTCAATTTGGACACGGACACGGTCGTCTATGAAAAAAATGCCGGCGAAAAAATTTATCCGGCTTCCGTCACCAAAATTATGACCGCTGTGCTTGCCTTGGAAAATATCAAAAATATAAAAACCGAAATTATCACTGTCGAGCCTTATATGCTTGAGGAATTTTTAAATATAGATTATTCTTACTCTAATGGCGGCCTTAGAAATTTTGAGGAATTCACCGCGGAAGACTTGCTCTACGGGATTTTGCTGCAATCGGCCAGCGACGCCGCCGACGTCATTGCCGCGCGCGTCGGGGGAAATTCTATCCCCAATTTTATCGACATGATGAACAAAAAAGCAAAAGAGCTGGGCATGAACGGCACGCACTTTGTAAACCCCCACGGTCTTCATGATCCCGACCACTATACCACCGCACGGGATCTTTACCTGCTTGCCAAATACGCCATGAATGTCCCCGGCTTTATGGAAATTGCCCAGACTACTGTCCATGGCTTTAAAACAAACAAACGCCCGAACGGGGAGTTTTTTATAGGCACAAACTACCTGCAGGACCAGAACAACCATCCCGATTTGTATTACAAGCCCCTGAGGGGAATAAAAACAGGAACCACCGAGGAGGCCGGTTCCTGTCTCGTCTCGTCCGCTTCCCTCAATGGCTATAACTATCTTCTGGTGCTGATGGGCGAACCCCTCCGGCCTTCCGCCGCCGCTCCCGCCCAGGAGGGCGAGGAACAGGAGGAAATAACGGATTACAACCCCAAAAAATGTTTTACTGAAACGCCCAAGTTTTATAATTGGGCCTTTGAAAATTTTACTATAAAAGAACTTGTCCCCAAAAACAATCTGGCCGGGGAAGTCAGGCTGAATCTCTGCGCGGAAACCGACCATCTGCCGCTGTGTACTTATGAGAGCTTCACCCAGCTTATACCAGGCAATTACGAAGCCTCCAGCATACGTCTTGTCAATCATGTGCCCGAATACGTCAACGCCCCCGTGAAAAAAGGGGACCTTATCGGCACGGCCGATATAGTTCTTTCCGGAGAGGTTATCGGCTCGCTGAATCTCTACGCCGCGGAAAGCTATGAACGCAGCGGCCTGTACTATGTCCGGGATATTCTGCTGCGCGCTGTGGAGTCAAAATTTTTCAAATACGGGCTGATTTGTCTTGCGCTGGTCTTTCTGTTTTCGATTATGTCGTCGCTCAGAGCCGGCAGAACCAAAAAAAAGCGGCAGACAAAAGCAAACAAAAACCGTGTGAGATAAAAATTTTAGCCAAGTCCTATTTTGTTCACGAAAAAAATATAGACTTTTTTATCGCGTTGATTTATAATAATAACAAATTAAGATATATTACTGATAAGCGTCAGAAAGGTTTTGGTCAACATGAAACAATTAAGCCATTCCGTTTTTTACAACGGGATTTTAAACCCCGCCATGCGCGTCTTTGATGTAATTATGCGCACAGAATATGGCACAAGTTATAATTCTTATGTTGTGAAAGGCTCCGAAAAAACCGCCATAATCGAAGCGGCTCATCTGCGCTTTGCCGAAAGCTATAAAGAAGAGCTTGAAGAGGCCCTTGGAGAGGAAAAGCCGTCTTATCTGATTTTAAACCACACTGAACCGGATCATACTGGCGCCGTCGCAAAGCTGGCCGATTGGTTCCCGGAAATTACAGTTGTTTGCAGTCAGGCGGCCTCGATTTATATCAAAAACATAACGAACATGCCGGATCTGAACATCCGCGTTGTGCGCGACGGGGACACAATCAGTCTTGGGGACAAAACCCTGCGTTTTATCAACGCGCCTTTCCTGCACTGGCCGGATTCTATGTTCACCTGGCTGGAAGAGGAAAGATTTCTGTTCAGCTGCGATTTTCTTGGCGCGCATTATTGCGAACCAGGCGTAATGGATACAAAAATCGCTTATCCGGACGCTTACTGGGACGCAATGAAGTATTATTACGCCTGCATTTTCGGTCCTTTTGGCCCTTATGTTAAAAACGGACTTGAAAAAATCTCCGGGCTGGATATCGCCATGGTCTGCCCCAGCCATGGACCGGCGCTTACCCCCGGCGTGCAGCTTGAGCGCGTTATTGATTATTATAAGCGGCAGTCCGCGCCGAAACAAAGCCCTATGCTTATACCGCTGTTTTACTGTACGGCCTATGGCAACACAAAAAAAATCGCCGAAGCCGTCGCCGAGGGGATACGCAACGTTTTTCCAAAAGCCAGCGTTGCGGCTTATAATATTATTGAGCACGGAATGGAGGAGCTTGGGCGGCTTCTGAACGCAAGCGACGCTTTTCTGATTGGCGCGCTGACAATAAACCGCGACGCGGTTCCCCCGATATGGCAGCTTCTTTCGCACATTGACGCGGTGAATATCGCGAAAAGGCCGGCTGCGCTTTTCGGTTCTTTTGGCTGGAGCGGCGAGGCTTTCCCGCATGTCGCCGGGCGGCTGGCTTCCCTTAAATGCAAAGTCTTTGACAAGCAGTTCAAGCTGAATTTTGTCCCGTCGGAAAAAGATTTGGAAAACGCCGCCGCGTTTGGCGAAGAGTTTGCGCGCAGTCTCTAATGCAGTCTCTAATATCGAAAGGAAGATCTTATTATGGATATTACCGCTCTTTTTAAATTGACCTATGGCCTTTACGTTTTAGGCGTCCGCACGGAAAACGGTCTTGGAGGCTGCGTTGTAGACGCTCTGGCGCAGCTTACTTCTGACGAGCCGCCCATACTGGCGCTTTCCAATAATAAGGGCAGCTTGACCAACGAAAGAATCAAAGCCGAAAGAGAATTCACTGTTTCCGTTCTGCCGAAAAACGTAGACCCCTTTGTTATCGCCAATTTTGGGATGCAATCCGCGCGGGAAGCGGACAAATGGCCGAATGTTCCCCATCATCTGGCGGAAAATGGCTTGCCCCTGTTGAATAATGCCGTTTCTTATGTTTACTGCAAAGTTGTGGAAATAAAAGAGCTGTCCACGCACACGCTGTTTCTCTGCGAGGTTGCGGACGCGTGGAACGGAGAAAACAAAAGCGATCCCCTCGTTTACGGCGATTATCAGAAAAGCATGAAAACCGCCACCAATCAGGCTTTTAAAGCCTTTAAAGAAAGCGGAAAAGTCCCCGCTCCCCCCGCCGAGCCAAAGGCGACCTGGATTTGCGGGCTGTGCGGACATGTCTATGACGGCGAAATCCCGTTTGAGGAACTTCCGGAGAATTGGACGTGTCCTGTCTGCGGGGTCGGCAAAGAAATGTTTGAGAAACTGGAACCGAAAGACGCCGACAAGAATTCCGGCGGGACGGGTTGGGTTTGTTCTGTCTGCGGCTATGAGTATGAGGGCGAAACGCCGTTTGAGGAACTTCCTGACGATTGGGTCTGTCCCATTTGCGGCGTCGGCAAAGATTTGTTCGGGAGAGAGGGCGGAACTGCCGAAACTGCCGGCGGCGGGCAGCGGGTCTGTGGCATCTGCGGCTATAAGTACGACGGCGAAACACCGTTTGAGGAGCTTCCTGACGATTGGGTCTGCCCAATTTGCGGCGTTGGAAAAGATATGTTTGAAAAAGAATAACGCTGTTTTTATTACCGGTAAAGGGGGGAGAGTTTAAAATAAACGTCAGCAGAAGATTTACAAAGCAGCGCAAAATGATTCTGGAAACTTTGCGGAAAAGCTGCAATCACCCGACGGCGGAAGATGTTTACTCTTTACTGAAAAAAGACAACCCCGAACTCAGCCTTGGCACCGTTTACCGGAACTTGAACGTGCTTTGCGAACAGGGCGAAATTTCAAAGGTCGAGAGCAATTTTGCCAGCGAGCGCTTTGACGGCAACAGCGCCCGGCATTATCATCTGGTTTGCGAAAAATGCGGCAAACTGATTGATCTTCCTGTTGGATATTTTGAGAGCGTTGACGAAACCGCAAACGCAAGCGCGGGCTGCCGCGTGTATTTCCATCGCATTATGTTTTCCGGCCTTTGCCCGGAATGCACTGCCACAGAAAAGGAGGTTCCGCCCAATGGCTAAAGTTTTATTTCTGGCCGCCGACCCATACCCGACGCACGCCTCTGTCTCGCGCCAGCTTGCGACGGAATTTTTGAAGGTCTATATTTCCCGCAACGTCAGGGATGAGATAAAAGTACTCAATCTTTGCGAGGAGACAATACCGGCTGTCGATTATGCTGTTTTGAACGCCTGGGACAATATCGCGGCGGGAACGCCCGTTTCGGATTTCCCGAGAATTTGGCAGGACAAACTGAAAAGCTATGACGCGCTGTCAGAAGAATTCTTTTCGGCGGACAAATACGTCGCGGTCTTCCCGAGCTGGAACCTGACCGTTCCGCCGCAGCTTGTCTCTTACCTGCTTTCGGCGCTGCCGCCTTCCGGCAAAAACAAAATTCCCAACGGGGAGAACAAAAAAGTTCTGCTTATCTGTTCCAGCGCTTATATCTGCTCTGATACGGCTGCGCCCAATTACTGCGCGGGGGTTGACTGGCTGAAAAGGCTTTTTAAGCTCTGCGGCGTGGAAGATTTCGACGCGGTTTTTGCCGAAGGGATGGAGCAGTTTCCTGAAAATCGGGAGGAAATTATTAAAAACGCAAAAGTCGCGGTACAGGTTTACGCGAAGACTTTCTGAAAATCACGCATATATAAATTCCGCAAAAAAACCCCCTGTTCATGGGGGATTTTTTGCGGAATTTGCCAAAGAATTATCCGCGTGTTTAAAATCATTTTTGCGACAGAATTCAATACGGCGCACTGTGTAAAATATAAGAATAATCTGCAAATAAGTATTATATTTTTTCTTGAATATCTTTACTTTTGGGCGATATTGAGATAAAATTTATTTGCAGGCATAAATAAAAAATCAGTCCGGGTTTGCAAGGCATTTTTTAGGAAATTTATTTAATGCCTCCGGTTGAGATGGGGGACTTGCTGTCGGGAATGAAAAAATTTATTAAATCCAACGCGCCGCCCCTGCTTTTGGGGGCCACCTGGCTTTTTTATTCTCTCTTTGTCAACATGTACGAGTGGTGGCATTATGCAATCGCGTTTGCGCTTTCGCTGATTGTTTATATTATTGCCAGAGTCAATATAAAGTCGAAAATAATAGAAACGCCAATCCCTTTTGACGAAATCGAAACGCAAGCGTCCGCCATGAGCGGGGATACGGAGCTTGGCTCAATTCTTGAAAAAGGCAAAGACTATGTTCGGCAGATTTACGGCGCGAGCCTTAAGATAGGCAATATCAACATCAACAACAAAGCCGATGAAATCGTCAAGGTCTGCGACAAGATTTTTCACTATATAGAAGGCCACACAGACAAGCTTAAAGATATTAACCTGTTTATGAATTATTATTTGCCGACCACTGTGGAGCTTCTGAATTCATACAGCGAACTGGAAAGCCAGGACAATCTTGGCGGAACGCAGATTGCGGGGACTATGCTGAGGATTGAGGAGTCTATGAACACCCTTGCCCCCGCGTATAACAACCTTCTTGACGATCTTCACAGCGACAAGGCGATGACCGTTTCCGCCGACATTACTGTTTTGCAGAACATGCTTGAAAGACAGGGTTTGCTTGAAGGCGTGGACAGCGCGCGGAACTGATTTTTAAAATTCTATTATTTTAATTAACACGTGAAAGGAAGAAAAGCGCCATGAGTGAATTTGAGGTTCCATCAGCAATCAGCCTTACTTTGGAAGACGACACAGCCCCTTCCGCGCCGGACGCCGCCGGACTGACAAACGCGGATCTGCTGGTTCATAAGCAGATCGAAAAAGATTTGCCCAAACCGCTTGACATAAAAAATCTAAGCCCCACCGAACAAAAAATGGTGGAGGATTTTTCAAAGCAGATAAACATACACAACACTAACCAGATTTTGCAGTACGGCGCGGGCGCTCAGAGAAAAGTTTCGACTTTTTCGGAAACCGCCCTGCAAAAAGTCCGCACTCAAGATATGGGCGAGGTTGGAACTATGCTTTCCAGTCTTGTCGTGCAGCTTAGGGGCTTCTCAATAGAGGAAGAAAGACCGCGTTTTTTCAAGAAGGTCGCCAACAGGCTTGAAACAATGCGGGCGGGTTATGCCAACGCCGAGAAAAACGTTGACAACATCACAACCATGCTTCAGAACCATCAGATACGGCTGATGAAAGACGTCGCCGTTTTTGACCAGATGTACGAGATGAACCTGAATTATTATAAAGAGCTTACTATGTATATTCTGGCCGGAAAGCAGTCGCTGAACAAAGCTTTGAACGAAGAACTTCCCGCCCTGCAAAAAAGGGCGCAGGAAAGCGGACTTCCCGAGGACGCCCAGGCCGCGAACGATTTCGGCGAAAAATGCAACCGCTTTGAGAAAAAGCTTCACGACCTTGAGCTTACCCGCATAGTATCTATACAGATGGCTCCTCAGATCAGGCTTGTTCAGAACAACGACACCCTTATGGTAGAAAAAATTCAGTCTTCTATTTCAAATACAATCCCGCTGTGGAAAAATCAGATGGTTCTCGCAATGGGGCTTGAAAATTCCCAGAAAGCTATAGAAGCCCAGAGAGCCGTCACTGATATGACGAATCAGCTTCTCCGCCGCAACGCCGACATGCTGAAGATCGGCACTATCGAAGCCGCAAAAGAATCCGAGCGCTCTATCGTAGATATAGAGACTCTCAAACACACGAACGAACAGCTTATCAGCACCATGGACGAAGTTCTGCGCATTCAGGCGGAAGGCCGCCAGAAGCGGCGCGACGCGGAAGTCGAGATGGCGCGCATAGAAAATCAGCTCAAAAACAAACTGCTGGAAATCCGTTCAAATTAGACTTATTTTATCAAACACAGGAGGTTTTTTTATTATGGCAGGGACAAAAAGCCGCGTTTTATCAATCGTGCTTGCCGGTATTATGATTTTAGCCGCAATAATTATAGGTACCGGAAGAAGCATACTTTCCGGGGAGGCCAACCCGGATTATCCCATTGTTAAGGCGGTCGCCAAGATTTGTAATCTTGAGGAGCCGTCTTCTCCGATTATTTATTCTGTCAGCGCTGTTGAACAGGCGACTATAGAGTTGATTGAGTAACTGATTTTCTGCATGGCTTAAGGGGCGGATGAAAAATCCGCCCTTATAATTATAAATTCTGTAACAGAGGTCAAATTTATGACTAGGTTCGAGACAAAAAAGATTCGCATTGGCAATACAGAAATAGGCGGCGGCGCGCCCGTCGCCATTCAGACCATGCTCTGCAGGCGGCCGGACGATATAGCGGGCAATATAAAACAGGCGCAGGAATCCGCCGCCGCGGGCTGCGAGATTCTCCGCGCCGCCGTCCCGGATAAAGCGGCGATAAAGCTCATACCTGCTATAAAAGGCGCGGTTAATATTCCGCTTGTGGCGGACATACACTTTGACTACAGGCTTGCGCTTGAGGCGATTGCCGCCGGGGCTGACAAAATCAGGATAAACCCGGGGAATATCGGCGCGGACGACCGCGTTAAAGCTGTTGCAAACGCCTGCAACGCAAAAAACATCCCCATCCGGATAGGCGTCAACGCCGGGTCGCTGGAGCGGCATATTTTGGAGCGGTACGGCAAAGTCTGCCCGGAAGCCCTTGTCGAAAGCGCCAAATATCATGCGTCGCTTTTGGAGAAATTTGATTTTAATAATATAGTGATTTCCGTCAAGTCGAGCGATGTCAAAATAATGGTGCAGGCTTGCCGCTTGCTGGCGCAGATAAGCCCCTACCCGATACATCTGGGCGTGACCGAAGCCGGAACCGAAAGAACCGGACTTATCAAGTCGGCGGCGGGCATCGGCTCGCTTCTGCTGGACGACATAGGCGACACAATCCGCGTCACTCTCACAGAGGACTGCGCAAAAGAAGTTGCGGCGGCAAAGGACCTTCTGCGGGCGCTGGGCATACGCCGGGGCGTTCAGATTATTTCCTGCCCCACCTGCGGCAGAACCACGATAGATATTATAAGTCTTAGCAAAAAGGTTGAAGCTCTGCTGAAGGATTATCCCCGCGCGGTAAAAGTCGCTGTAATGGGCTGCGCGGTAAACGGCCCCGGAGAGGCGCGGGAGGCGGATATCGGGATTGTTGCGGGCGGCGGGGAGGCGTTGCTTTTCAAAAAGGGCGTAAGCTGCGGCAAATACCGCGAAAGTGAGATTCTGGGCGTTCTCATGCAAGAGATAGAAACAGTGTAGGGGCGGCGTTTTATAAAAAATCAGAGGTGAAAATTCTTGCCGGGCATAGTCTTCAAAGAGATTTTCGGAAAATTTATAGATATAGAAAAGCTTGGCTCCAACGCCGACCTGCTGGACAGCGAGCTTGAGAAACTGGATATAGACGAGGGCGCGGATGCCCTGCGCATTTACCTGAAACCGGGACGGCTTCTGCAAAAGAAGCCGCTCTTTTTCGCCGAACAGTTTTTGAAGCGCGGGCTGGATATCGCTTTTTGCAGGATACATACGCGCTATTGCGGCGAACTGTTTTCTTCAAAATACCTGCCCGAGCTTGTGCAGCTTCTCCGGCGGGACAACCTGCGCGTGAACGGCTTTTTCGACGGCGCAAAAGCCTCTTTCGACGGCGCGGCGTTTGATATAGCCCTGAAAAACGGCGGCGTTGACATTTTCAACGAGGGCGGCCTCTGCGAAAGGGCTTTAAAAAAATATATTTTTGATGAATTTGGCCTGGACGTGAAAATTTCTTTCAGCGGTCTGCTGCGCGCCGTGCGGGACGAGTTTCCCGAGCCGCCGTATGAAAGCTTTCCGGAAGCTTTGCCTCCTGTAGAAACTCCGCCGTGGGAAGTCTTCCCGCAAACGCCGCCGGTATCTTCACCAAAACCGCGACAGCCCAAAAATCCGTTTGATTTTAAAAAATATGGCTTTATCCCCGATTCGCAAAACGTCGTTCTGGGCAGAGCTTTTGGCGGCGAACTCCGGCCGATTTCGGAAATCACGTCCGAATCCGGCAAAACTGGCGTTTGGGGCGACGTTTTTCACGTTGAGAAGCGCAGCAGCCGCGACGAAAAACGCAATATCTACTCTATATACATAAGCGACTACAGCGATTCTATTATTTTGAAAATAATAGAGCTGGCTGACGCCTCTTCAGGGCTGGATTCAGTCAAATCAGGCGACACGCTTTGCGCGCAGGGAGCGGCGGCTTTTGACGAATTCGACAAGACTGTTATTATCAGAGCTAAAAATATTATATCAGTGAAAAAGCAAAGCCTGACTGATAAAGCCCCGGAAAAACGCGTGGAGCTTCACCTGCATACGAACATGTCCGCCATGGACGCCGTGAACGACCCGAAAGATCTTGTCAGACGCGCCTGCGAATGGGGACATAAGGCCGTTGCAATCACCGACCACGGAGTTGTGCAGGCCTTCCCGGAGGTGATGGAGACCGTTGCAAAAATACGCGGGGACGGCCGCGATTTTAAGGCGATTTATGGCGTTGAGGCCTATTTTGTCAACGACGCGGCCAATATAGTCAGCGGCTGGCACGACTGCGCCCTCAGCAGCGAGACGATAGTCTTTGACCTGGAAACCACCGGGCTTTCCGTCACCTCCGAGCGCATGACGGAAATAGGCGCTGTGAAAATCCGCGGCGGCGAGGTTCTGGAGGAGTTCAATACTTTTGTGAACCCGGAAAAACCTGTCCCGCAAAAAATCACCCAGCTTACCGGCATAACTGACGAAATGCTGAAGGACGCGCCGGCGGAATCCGAAGCTTTGCGGAAATTTTTTGAATTCACCGGCGGCTGCTCGCTGCTTATCGCGCATAATTCCGACTTCGACGGCGCTTTTCTGCGTGAAGCCGCAAAGCGCTGCGGCTCAAAATGCGATTTTTCTTTTCTGGACACGCTGACGCTTTCGCGATTTCTGTACCCGGACTTGAAGAATCACAAGCTCGACACGCTTGTTAAGCATTTCCAGCTTGGTAAATTCAACCACCACCGCGCCAGCGACGACTCCCGTATTTTAGCGCAGGTTTATTTCAAAATGGCCGAAAAACTTGAAGAAGATTTCCGGGTTGAGAGAATTTCACAGATAAATTCCGCGCTTTCGGCGCTTTCCAAAAGCGGGGACGCGATCAGAAAGCTGCCGTCTTATCACATGATTATTCTGGTGAAAAACAAAACCGGGCTGAAAAATTTGTACAGACTTATTTCGGCTTCGCATCTGGATTATTTTTACAAGAAAAAGCCCCGGATACCGCGTTCCTTGCTGGACAAATACCGGGACGGGCTGATTATTGGCGGCGCCTGCGAAGCGGGAGAGATTTACCGCGCAGTCGCGGCAAAAAAAGAGTTTTCTGAATTGCTGAAAATTGCGGCTTATTATGACTATCTGGAAATCCAGCCGCTGGGCAACAATAATTTTATGATCCAAAACGGCAAAGCGCAGGATGAAGAAGAGCTGCGCGAAAACAACCGCACTATAGTCAAACTGGGCGAGACACTGGGAATTCCAGTCGCCGCCACGGGCGACGTACACTTTTTAAATAAAAAAGACGAGATTTTCCGCCAGATTCTGGCCGCGGGACAGGGATATAACGATAGCGGCAATCATGTTCCCCTGTATTTCAAGACCACCGACGAGATGCTGGAAGAATTCGCCTATCTGGGTGAAGAAAAAGCCTTTGAAGTCGTTGTGACAAACACTAATTTTATCGCAGGGCAGGTTGAACATATCCGGCCTATCCCGGAGGGGACATACACGCCCGCAATCGAAGGCGCGGAACAGGATCTCGAACGGATAAGCCGCGCGAAGGCGCTTGAGCTTTACGGCGAAAAAAACAGTTCCGGGGAAATAGTTCTGCCGGAAATTGTCGGGCAGCGGCTCAAACGGGAGCTTGACTCTATTATAAAGCACGGTTTTTCGGTTTTATATATCATTGCCCAAAAGCTTGTGGCGAAAAGCGAAAGCGACGGCTATCTTGTCGGTTCGCGGGGTTCGGTGGGTTCGTCGTTTGCGGCGATTATGGCGGGGATTTCAGAAGTCAACCCTTTGCCCCCGCACTATGTCTGCCCGGTCTGTCGTCACAGCGAGTTTTTTACAAAAGGCGAGTTTGGCTCCGGTTTTGACATGCCGGAAAAAAACTGCCCCGTCTGCGGCAGCGAATACCGGCGCGACGGGCATAATATACCGTTTGAGACTTTTCTGGGCTTCAACGGCGACAAGGCGCCGGATATAGACCTGAACTTTTCCGGAGAATACCAGGTTGTCGCCCATAAATATACAGAGGAGCTTTTCGGCTCCGACCATGTTTTTAAGGCCGGGACGATTTCCACCGTGGCGGAAAAGACGGCTTACGGCTATGTCAAAAAATACGCCGACGAAAATGCGCTTTCGCTTAACAAAGCGGAGGAGGAGAGGCTGAAGCGGGGCTGCACAGGAGTGAAGCGCACGACTGGCCAGCATCCCGGCGGTATGGTCGTCGTTCCGGCGGAGTTTGACGTTTATGATTTTACGCCCGTCCAGCACCCGGCGGACTCGGCGGATTCCGGCATTGTCACAACGCATTTTGATTTCCACTCGCTGCACGACACTATATTAAAGCTGGACATTCTCGGCCACGATGTCCCGACGCTTTACCGGCAGCTTGGGCGGACGACGGGCGTTCACCCGAACGACGTTCCCATGAGTGACCCAAAAGTGATAAGCCTGTTCACTTCGACAAAGGCGCTGGGTATAGGCAAAAAAGAAGCCGCCTGCAACACCGGAACGCTGGCTATTCCGGAAATGGGGACGAATTTTGTCCGGCAGATGCTGCTGGACACTCAGCCGAAGTGTTTTTCAGACCTTTTGCAGATTTCCGGGCTTTCGCACGGGACTGACGTCTGGCTGGGCAACGCGCAGGAACTTATCAAAAACAAAACCTGCACTATCTCGGAAGTTATAGGCACGCGCGATTCAATCATGATTTACCTGCTGCAAAAGGGCGTGGAGCCTTCCATGGCTTTCAGCGTCATGGAGATTACGCGCAAAGGGCAGGCGGGCAGGAAATTTACGCCGGAAATTATCGCGGCCCTGAAAAAACATGGCGTTCCGGACTGGTATATAGAGAGCTGCAAGAAAATCAAATACATGTTTCCTAAGGCGCACGCCGCCGCGTATGTCACTGCCGCGATCCGGCTGGGCTGGTATAAAATCTATTACAAGAAAGAATTTTATGCGGCGAACTTCAGCGCGCGCGGGGAGGATTTCGATGCGGAGTGCGCCGTCGCGGGACTGGCCGCGACAAAGCTCAAAATTCTTGAATTTGAGAAAAAGTTTGAAAGCCTCAAAAAAGAAAACAGCAAACCCACGGCGAAAGAAAGCAGTCAGCACGAAGATCTGCAGATTCTCCACGAGGCGCTCGCCCGCGGGGTTGAGTTTCTGCCTGTCGATTTATATAAATCTTCGGCCAAAGTCTTCCTGATCGAAGGCGAAAAAGTAAGGCTTCCTTTTGTGGCGCTCAAAGGGCTTGGCGCCGCCGCCGCGCAAAATCTTGAAAAAGCCCGGAACAGCGGGAAATACCTCTCAGTAGAAGAACTGGTTTCTCGGACGGGAATAACAAAATCCGTGGTGGAGATGCTGGAAAAATGCGGGGCGCTGGAAGGACTTCCGGCCACGCAGCAGATTTCTTTTTTCTAGAGCTTTATTTCTGATTGACAGATTTAAAAATCTGTGTATAATTAAAAATATCAAGTAAGATTGGCGCTGAAAAGATGATTTATATTTCCCGTTAACATAATTTATATTATGGAGCGCATGAAAGTGCGGGACGGAAAGGCCGTCTCTGTTTTTGTGCCGCTTTAGCGGGAAAATGAATTTTTTGCCAGGCTCTGATTTTTTTATTGCACAGCTTTGCTATGCCTTATGGTCAGGCGCGGGAATTTATTTTTCCCGCGCTTATTATATTCTCTATGGAGGCAAAGCAAATTATATGTCGCTTATAAATATTTTTAACCTAACTTTTGCGTATGAGGGAAGCTATGACAATATTTTCGAGAACGTCTCTTTTCGGCTGGACAGCTCCTGGAAGCTGGGTTTCACAGGACGCAACGGCAGGGGCAAAACTACTTTTTTAAAGCTTTTGATGGGGCTTTATGAATATAAAGGGGAAATTTCAGCTTCCGTCAGCTTTGATTATTTCCCGTTTGAAGTAAAGAACAAAAATCTGGACTGCCTTGAAATAATAAAAGCCATTTGTCCCGAAACCGAGCAGTGGCGGATTGAGCGGGAGCTTTCCCTGCTGGCGATTCAGGAAAACGTACTTTTGCGGCCCTTTGAGACGCTCAGCCCCGGTGAGCGGACAAAGCTTCTGCTGGCGGCGCTTTTTTTGCGGGAAAACAATTTCCTGCTGATTGACGAGCCGACAAACCACCTGGACATGCAGTCCCGCCGGAAAGTGGGCGAATACCTGAACGGCAAGAAGGGATTTATTCTGGTTTCCCATGACAGGGATTTTCTGGATTCCTGCATTGATCACGTGCTCTCTATTAATAAAACCAATATCGAAGTCCAGAAGGGCAATTTTTCAAGCTGGCAAAGCAATAAAACAAATCAGGATAACTTTGAGCTTGAGGAAAATGAAAAGCTTAAAAAAGATATAAAAAGGCTGAAAAAAGCGGCGGAACAGACTGCGCAGTGGTCCGGCAGGGTGGAGAAAAGCAAAATCGGGGCGGTGGACAAAGGTTATGTCGGGCATATGGCCGCCAAAATGATGAAGCGTTCAAAATCAACTGAAAAACGCCGCGACAGGGCAATAGAAGAAAAAAGCGGCCTTCTCAAAAACATCGAACGCTCAGACGAGCTGAAAATTCACCCGCTTGAGTATCACTCCAGACGCCTGGTAGAATTTGAAAATCTTGTTATTTCTTATGGCGGACGGGAGGTTTTCAAACCTGTTTCGTTCCGGGCGCATTCCGGGGACAGGGTTCTGCTTTCCGGGCGCAACGGCTGCGGTAAATCCAGTATTATCAAGCTTCTGCTTGGGGAAGATATTTCTTACAGCGGCGGGCTGTATATTGCAAACGGGCTTGTTATTTCCTGTCTGCCGCAGGACGTTTCCCATCTTTCGGGCGGCCTGAAAGATTTTATCGCGCAAAGCGCTATTGACGAGACTCTTTTCAAGGCGATTCTGCGCAAGCTTGATTTTTCGCGCGCGCAGTTTGAGAAGGACATGGGCGAATACAGCGCCGGGCAAAAGAAAAAAGCCGCGCTTGCAAGAAGCCTTTCGGAACAGGCGCATGTCTATATCTGGGACGAACCTTTGAATTATATAGATCTTATTTCCAGAATCCAGATTCAGGAATTGATTCTCGCCTACAGGCCGACAATGCTTTTTGTCGAGCACGATTCCGCTTTTGCGCGGGAAACCGCAACGGCGGCCGTAGAACTGCGGCCTGCTTGAGCGGGAAAAATAAAAAAAAACGCGCAGCAAACACAAAAAGTGTGATATAATAATAAAAAACAGACCGCAAAAAAGAGGTGGAGCATTTGGGCGATACGATTAAAGTGGTCGGGAAAATATTCGCGATTTTAGAATATATGTCCCAGTCTAACGAAGCAAAAGGCCCCACGGACGTCGCCGCCGCAACCGGCCTGAACAAAAGCACGGTCTATCGCCTGCTTTCTTCCATGGCGGCTCAGGGCTATGTTGAAAAAAACGCCGACGGCACTTATAATATAGGCATAAAGCTTGTCGAAATCATAAGCACTTATATCAATAATTTAGAATTGCAGACGGAAGCCCGCCCTTTTTTGAACGAGCTTCACAACGAACTTGGTTTGATTGTCCATCTTGGTATATTGGACAATGCCGAGGTAATCTATGTCGAAAAAGTAGACATTGTGCGCAACATCCGGCTGTATGCGCAGATTGGAATGCGCGTTCCCGCCTATTGTTCTTCTCTTGGCAAATGTATGCTTGCCTGCCTTTCCGGCGACGAGCTGGAATATTTGCTGTCGCAGAGCAAACTGAAACGCTATACTCCCAATACAATTACTTCTGTGCGGGAACTTAAGGCCCATTTGAGAGAGGTTCGCTATCAGGGCTGGGCCATGGACAACGAAGAGTATATAATCGGCAACAGATGTATAGGCGCGCCGGTATATGATTACCGCGGGGAAATTATAGCGGCGGTCAGCGCCAGCGGGCCGGTCTCGCTGGTTTCGGATGAGCGCGTTCCGGAAATAATCTCCCGCGTCTGCCAGACTGCTTCGCAGATTTCCAGACGGCTGTGTTACCGGGTCAGTTAAAGGCTTTTTTAAAGCGCGGACCGCGCGAAAAAATTCACAGAGTCTTAACAAGAAAAGGACTTTAAAAAAAGAGGAGCGTTTTTGCAATGGACGAGGAAAACAAAAACAAACTGCCGGAAAGCGGGGAGCAGGAAACTCAAGCTGCGCCAAAACCGGGTGAAAAAAAGACTTTTAAAAATGACAAAGAACGGCTCTATGATAAAATCCCGCTCACGTATAAACAGGTAGATATAATAGTGAAAATTCTGCTTGCGCTTCTGGCCGGCCTGCTGATTTACGGCATTGCGACCGGAACGGGCAATCAGGGGGCTGTTTGATGAACCTGTATAAGATAATTCTGGTGGATGACGAAGAAGAAGCCAGAAACGCTATCGCAAAAAAATTAGATTGGGAAAGCCTGGGGTTTGAGCTTGTCGGGGAGGCCGCAAACGGTGAGGAAGCGCTCCTTCTTGCCGAACAGTTTCACCCCGATGTTGTTATGACGGATATAAAAATGCCTTTTATGAACGGACTTACTCTTGGACGAAGGCTGCGGCAGGCGCACCCCGGAATAAAACTTCTGATATTCTCCGGTTTTGACGATTTTGAGTACGCCAAAGAAGCAATAAAGCTGGACGCGCTGGAATATATTCTCAAGCCGGTCAATTCGGACGAGCTGAACGAGATTTTCCGGCGGCTGCGGCTTTCTCTGGACAGTGAGATTTCCGAAAAGCGCGACGTTCAGCGCCTGCGCCATTATTACGAGCAGAGCTTACCGCTTATGCGCCAGCAGTTTTTGACGGCGCTTCTTGAGAGGCGTCTTGACGAGAGCAGCCTTTACGAGCTTAGCCATGAATACGGCCTTGACCTGAACGCGGCTTCCTACTGCGTCGCCGTCATGCGCATAAACGACCGGGAGACGCGGCATTTCTCCGAAAACGGGCAGGAGGATTACCGCCGTCTTTTAAAGCTTTCGTTTCAGCAGATTGTTCAGGAAAGCCTGAGAGCCGAAGCGCATTGGGAAATGGTCGCCCTTCCGGATTCGATCGCGCTTTTGTTTTTTCTTGAGGAGGGGCAGGCCGCCGGGGACGTCGTTTCCTGGCTGGCTCCGCTTTTTTCGCTTTCTGAAAAGCTGCTTGGGATGTCGCTTTCTATAGGTGTGGGCAAAATTTACAGCTCTCTCCCCAGTATTTACTTTTCTTATAAAGAAGCGGTCAGCGCCATAGAATACCGGATTTTGCTGGAGGACGGCCAGTGCGTTTATATAGGCGACGTCGAGCCGGGCGCGGCTCCTGAGCAGAATCTTAGCCCGCAGTGCCTGGACAGCATGGTTCACGAGGTGAAAGTTGGGGATAAAGCGAGCTTGCGGGGCGCTGTCGACAGGTTTTTGACATATTTTCGAGAGGCGCACCCCGGCGTTCAGCAGTATCAGATTTTCATGCTGGAGGTTTCGGCCGAAATTTTGCGGACTGTCCGCGCTTACGGTCTTGAAGAAGCTTCACAGACGCTTGTCAACGAGGTTTTAGGGCGTTCGCTCTCACACTTTGAAAATATTGATGAAATGGGCGTGTGGCTTTTTTCAATCTGCGAGAGTTTGCAGGCGCTTATCCGCCGTGAGCGCAAAGATTCCGGGCGCATTTTGATAGAACGGGTTAAAAGCTATGTCAGCGAGAACTATTCCCAGAGCGATTTGTCTGTTGAAAGCGTGGCGGGGGAATACGGCCTTAGCCCGTCTTATTTTTCGACGCTTTTCAAGAAAGAAACCGGGATGGGCTTTGTCAACTATCTGACCCAGCTGCGCATGGAGAAGGCGCTTGAATACATGAACACCAGCGATATGAAGAATTATATTATTGCCGAAAAAGTGGGCTATCCCGACCCGAATTATTTCAGTTATGTTTTTAAGAGACATTACGGCGTTTCGCCCACAAAATACAGAAATGACAAACGGCTTCCCGCAAGGGCGTAAAGCTTCCTGTGGCGGTTTTCATTGCAAATTTCGCAAAAACTAATTGCGAGGTGGGAAATAATGTCCCGCATAAAGTCTTTTTTTGATAAAACATTTAAATACTACCGGAGAAAGAGCATACAGTTCACGATAAGCCTTTCGTTTACGGTTGTGGCCGTGGTGTGTATGCTTGTGATGGGCGCGCTTTTATACCGCCAGTTTGCCGACAACATGCGCCAGACCATTATCAACGACAACCAGCAGCTTGTCAGCCAAATAGTATTAAATATAAATAATTATACCACCAGTATGCGCGGTATTTCGGATTCTATATATTACAACGTGATCAAAAACACAGACCTGGCCGACCGGAACATCAGCAAAGAAATGAGCCTCTTATACGAAGCCAACAAAAACGACCTGATAAGCGTCGCCTGTTTCACCGAGGACGGCGGGCTTGTCGACGCCGCCCCTACCACTACCCAGAAAGAAAATATTGACGTGAGGAGCCAGGACTGGTTTGTGCGGGCAATGGCCACAATTGAGAACAGCCATTTCTCCATCCCGCATGTGCAGAATATTTTCGAGGATTCAAACCAGCGCTACCGCTGGGTTATTTCGCTCAGCCGCATGGTGGAGCTGACAAGCGGCGGCAATACAAGCATCGGCGTTTTGCTGGTCGACATGAACTATAACGGCATAGAGACCATTTTCAGAGAAATGGGCGCGAACAGCAGCGGTTATGTCTATCTGATCGACAGAACCGGGCAGATCATATACCACCCCAAGCAGGATCTGATTTATTCCGGAATTTACAAAGAGAATAATATTTCCGCCGTCGGGTATTCGGACGGCATATATCAGGAAAATTTTGACGGCGCCGCCCGCAGCGTGATAGTCAAGCAAACCGGCTATACCGGATGGCGCGTGATAAGCGTTGTGCCCACCAGCGAATTTACTATGAGCGTCGCCCAAACGCGCATACTTGTAATCGCGGTAACCGGCTTTGCGATTATGCTGATTATTATTATGAACGCCTTTATTTCCTCCCGCGTTGCGGATCCGATCAAAAAGCTTGAGCAAAGCGTCCGCGACCTTGAGAAAGGCAATCTGGCGCTGAATATTTTTATCGGCGGGCCTTATGAGATTGAGCGCCTTGGCAAGGCGATCCGCTCGACAGTTGACAGGATTATTTCCCTGATGGGGGACATAGTAAAAGAACACGAACAGAAGCGGCGCATGGAATTCGACGCGCTTCAGGCGCAGATAAACCCGCACTTTTTATACAACACGCTGGACTCTATCGTATGGATGATAGAAAGCGAACGCTATCCGGAGGCGATCACGATGGTGACGGCGCTTGCAAGTCTGTTCCGGATTTCGCTCAGCAAAGGCAAAAATATTATTTCTATTGGGGAAGAGCTGAAGCACGCGCAAAACTATCTGCATATACAGAAAATACGCTACAAAAACAAATTCTCGGTCGAGATAAACGCGGATTCGGAAATACTGTCCTGCGGGACAATAAAGCTTATTGTACAGCCTCTTATAGAAAATTCTATATATCATGCGATGCAAATAATGGACGGGGATGGGGAAATCAAAATCAACGGCTATCAAAAAAACGGCGGCGTCTATATAGAAGTGCGGGACAACGGCATGGGCATGACGCAGGAAAAAATCGCAAGCCTGCTTGAGGACACAAGCGAGCCCGCGCCTGTCGACGAGCGCAGCGGTTCTGGGATTGGGCTGAAAAACGTCCACCAGAGAATCAAGCTTTATTATGGCCAGGAATATGGCCTGGAAATTGAGAGCGAGCTTGACGAGGGCACGACTGTCCGGATTCATCTGCCCTATGCCCGCTTTGACGAAGACGCATAGAAACGGCGGCCTGCCGCGAGTTCTATATTATTCCGGTATTGGGGGAAAGCGGAAATGAAAAAATATATCCGCCCTGTAGTATTCGCCGCCGCCTGCCTGTCTTTTATTATTATTATGTTCCTGCTTACAAAATCGGAGGAAATAACAAACCGCCCTCGGAACGTCCAAATTTCCGTTATTCTCAGCGGTTCCAGAGAACGCTGGCGTTCTCTGGAGAGAGGGATTTACCAGGCTTGCGGGGAGCTTAAAATCGAAAAACCTTTCGTTGCGGAAAGCGACGAGCTTCTTTCGCAGACAGAGCAGCTGAATTCTGAAATTGCGAAAGGCGCGAACGGTTTTATTATATTTCCGGAAGACAGCCGTGAAACGTCCGAATACCTGCTTCAAACCGGGCTTAACATTCCCGCCGTTATTATTGACGGTTCTGAAAATGACAGCCTGCCGGCCAATAACGCGGAAATGGCGGCGGCCCTGGCCGAAAGCGCTGCCGAATCCGGCGGCAAAATCACGCTTCTGACGATTGGAAGCAGGCGGGAAGACCTGCGGCAGAGGGCGGACGCTTTTTCGCGGAGGGCGCGGGAACTGGGCGCGGAGCTTTCAACGCTTGATATCGGCTTTGACGGCGATATACGCGGGGAATATCTCGCGGTTTATTTCAGCAAAGGCCAGAGCGAAACGGTTGTCGCGCTGGACAACGACGTTCTGGAAGTTGCGGCGGCGGCTCTTCCGGGAAACAGCAAAATAAGTCTTTACGGCTTCGGCAACAGCGACAAAGTTATTTACGCGCTTGACCATGGGCGGATTAAAGAAATCTGCTTTCAGAACGAATTTTCGCTGGGGTATTCGGCGATGATCGCCCTTGCGGAAAAAATGGGCATAAACACAAAAGAAGTCCCTGTCGGGAGCGGCGACAGCATCGCCTACCGGCTTATAAGCCGAGAAAACATGTATGATTTGGAAACGGAGCGGCTTATTTTCCCGCTTATGCCATAGAGAGGAGTTCTCACAGAATATAATATCGGAAATGAGGTGTTTTTGTCATGAAAAAATTGTTTTGCTTCGCGCTTATATTATCACTGCTCTGCGCCTGTTTTTCCTCCTGCGGCGGAGGCCTGCTGGAGCGCGGAAGCGCTCAGAAAGAAATTTTAATCGGCGTGAGCGTCTATGACCAGTACGACACTTTTATAGGCGTGCTGAAAGACGAATTCGGGAAATTTGTTTACGAGCAGCGCCAGAAAAGCGGCGTCAATATTTCGGTCCTGTACGAAAGCGCCTCCGTCAACCAGCTTACGCAAAACAGCCAGATAGAGAGCTTTGTCAGCGCGGGCTGCGATGTGATGTGCGTCAACCTTGTGGACAGGACAAACGCCACCGACATTATCGACAAAGCAAAAGCGGCGGGGATACCGGTTGTTTTCTTCAACAGGGAGCTTGTGCCGGACGACCTGGAACGCTGGGACAGGCTTTATTATGTGGGCGCTCCCGCCTGGCAGTCCGGGGTGATCCAGTCGGAAATCCTCGACGAGCTGTGCAAGAAGGACTTGCGGCGCATTGACAAAAACGGCGACGGCGTTTTGCAGTATGTCATGCTGGAGGGCGAAGCCGGCCATCAGGACGCAATCATGCGTACCGAAGGCTCGGTAAGTTCATTTGCGGAAAAGGGCTACAAGCTGGAACGGCTGGAGGATGAAATTGCCAACTGGACAAAAGACCAGGCCGAAACAAAAATGACGCAGTGGATAGCCGATCACGGGGGCAGAATAGAACTTGTATTCTCCAACAATGACGAAATGGCTCTGGGGGCGATAACCGCTCTGGAAAAAGCGGGAATCCCGCAGGAAAACTGGCCCGTTATTGTGGGCGTGGACGGCACCCCGACGGGGCTTGCGGCGATAAAGGCCGGGAAAATGCAGGGCACGGTCTTCAACGACGCCAAAGGACAGGCGGAAGCTATATTTGCTCTTGCGTGGTCTTTGGCCACGGCGGGAAAGCCTTCGGACAGCATCGCGCTGGACAATGGCAAATATATCCGCATTGACTATGAGCCTGTCACGCCCGAAAACGTCGACAAATATATCGCTGTTTACAGCGACTGAAAAAAACGGCAGTTTAAACGGCGCGGCGGAAACCGCGCCGTTCAGATTTTTTTAAGCGGAGCTATTCAAACGGAACGTATTCCCCGCCGCGCAAAATATCGGAATAATATACTTTTCCGTCGTCGGTGACGGCATAGTACTCCTCGGCGGTAAATTTTTCCGGGCTGTTTGTCCCAAGGACAAAACTCCAGGCGTGCAGGCCGTTTACTTCCAGTTCAACGTCGGCCACAATCGCTGTTGTCGTGTTTTCAAACCCCTGCTCAGAAATATACTTTTCCTTTTCGGCTATTTTGCTTTCAAGAGCTTTTTTGATAATTTCAAACGCAGCCTCCTGAGTCAAAGTCTGGCTTTCCGGCGCGGGCTGCTGCGGGGTAGGTTCCGGCTCCGGGAGGAAGTCCGGGTTATAGGGCTGATATTCCTTGTTTTCTGTATTCATCTTATAAATTTCTCCGCTTGTCTCCATAACGGCATAGTTTCCTTCCAGAATATACTCGTCTTCCAAACTTGTGCCAAGCGCGAATGCCCAGGAGCGGACATCGTTTATAAATGTATCCCCTTCGAGCGCAAGCGCGACTTCGGCTCCTTCGGGGGCCTGGGAGCGCAGTTCGCTTATTTTTTTCCCAAGCAGTCCCTCAAGCAGCGACTGCGCCATAAGCTGGTCAATGGCGGCCCCTGTCCCAGGCTGGGAGTAATAAAAGCCGCTGCCCTGATAAGGCTCGTCGGAGGAAATATTCTGAACGGTAAGACTGGGAAGCGCGAGCGTCTGGCCGCCGTTCATTGTATAATACACGTTTTCTATATTCAGGTTTTTCTGTACCGTCCGGCAAAGGCTGTCCAGCATAAAATAGGCCAAAATTTCCCTGTCGTTAAAATTAAAGCCCTCTTTTTCTTCGGCGTCGGGAACACCCGAAACCAAAGTTGACGCGTCCGACCAATCGACCGTTATTGAGCCGTCCTCGGCGGCGACGGCGCCGTTGATGGAAAAATCGTAGCCCGTCCATTCGCTGAGACCCTTTGCCAGAATCTCTGTTGTGAGGTCTCCGGCGTATTCGTATTCTTGTGTTTTATTAAGGCTGTTGTCATCATGGCTAAAAACTGCGTATAGCGTGGCTTTCTGCGTTTCTTCCGGCTGCTGGGCGCAGGAGCCAAACAAAGGCAAAATAAGGGCAAGCGCAAAAAACAAGGCAAGCGGGAAATTTTTTTTCATAAGTAGTTCTCCTTTGAAATATTAAGTTTTGCTTATATTTTTATAAAGCCTTATATTTATAATATTATATTTTTTTATATAAATCAAGAAGCAATCAAATTTTTATATATTATTCATAAGCTTTACAGGAGAGCGGGCGCGGATTCTGTTCATAGATATTCTGTTGTTTGATTTTGATTATTATGCTAATATGTATCTAAGGCAAATACTTAAATTTTTTATAGAAAAGGTGAATATTACAATGGACGTGTCAACAGAAGGTATTTTTAATATGCTGGAAGAAGTGAAAGACGGCAAGCTGAGCGATGTTGCAAAAAAAGTTTCCGGTCTGGCAGAAAACGTTGCGGACGCCGCGGACAAGTTTGAATCCAAAGAGGGCAAACTGGGCGATGCCGCAAAAAAAGTCTCGGACATTGCCGAAAATGTTGCGGCGGCGGCGGAGAAGCTCGCAGGGTTTGCGGGAAATTTGGGCGGAACATCAGGCAAAACAGGACAGTAAATCTCGTTTACCTCCATATTAAATATATGCGGGGGGGGCAGCTTTTCTTGCAGCTGCCCCCCCCCCGCAAAATTTTGCGTGTTATTATAATTAATAAATCGGATAATTATTCACTGCACGCCGCGTATAGTTTCTATCAAGCTGCCGCTTTTCAAGCGCTTTACAGAAAATCGCATAGTGATAAAAGTTATAATAAACACGCCGAATATGCACTCTAAAACCGGCGCCCACGGAAAGCGGAAGGGCAGCCCTATGACAATTCCCATGCTTTGGTACAGACCGTATGACGCCAGAACCCCCAGCGGCAGCCCGAAAATCAGCGAACGGACGGAACACAGTATGCTTTCAAGATTCAGCATTTTTTTTATGCCGCCTTTGGTCATGCCCACACTTTCCAGCACGGCAAATTCACGGGCGCGGGAACGGATGTTTGTAGAGATTGTGCTGACGACGCTTATAACCGCAATCAGCGCCAGCATTCCGGCAAAGCCGTAGACAAAAAACATTATTGTGTTTATCAGGTTTTTCATTTGTCTCATCATTCGGGCGATATCAACAACCTCCGCGCTTACGCCAATTCCATCCGCAGATTTCGGCGCAAGCTCCTCCAGCGTTTTTTCGCAGAATTCTTTAAAAGCCGCAACGTCCCCGGTTTTTGCATACCAGCTATAGTCTGAAGAAACGCTGTCCGGAACTATAAGCGCAAATTCGGACTCCAGCCTGAACATAATTTCGTTTGGAACCTCGCCGCTTGTCAGCTCGCCGTCGAGAGGCACATTGACAGTCTCATACCCCGGACGGGCGAAAGATATTTCCCTGCCTTTCAGAGATCCGAAGTCATAGGGCGAATATTCCCTTTTTCTGCCGCTTGCGCTGTCCCGCCTGAGATTTATCAGCAGGCTGCTCCCGGCAGGAACCCCGGCGGTTTTGCAAAGCCGCTGATAATGCTCCGGATCGACGTTAAGCAAAACGCCGGCCTGAACAGTCCCGTCCGGAAGCGTTACAGCGTACCCCGTGACGCCGCCGACGCCGAAAATTTCAGTATTCTCAAAGCCGGCAAGTCTCGCCGAAATCTCGTCGGCGGTCGCTTTATCCATAGTAAAATAATCCTGTTCGCCGTAATCGCCGAGAGAATTGGAATTCCAGTTTGTAACGGCGTCAGCGTCAATATTCGGGTAAATCAGGTTAGTCGTGCTGTTCATAAGGGCGCCCAAACTCCCGGCGGCAATCAGCAATATTATGCTTATCGTCAGGGACAGGACGGTCGCCCGGAAACTGCGGCTGCTTCTCTTAAGAGATTTTGAGGCGAGAGTTCCCTCAAACCCGAATATTTGCTGCGTCAATTTGGAAGTTTTGACTTTGCGCCTGCTGATTTTCACTTCTCCGGCGCTTCTGATGGCATCGATTGCCGGGATTTTCGCCGCCTTGCGTGCCGGAAGCCATGCCGAAAGCAGGACTGTCCCAAAAGATATTGCTATAGCGACAACAAACATAATAGGCGGCGTTACAAAAGAAACTTGCAAGAATGCCTCCGAATTAATATTCAGCGCTCCGTCGCTCACCATATTGTTCAGAAAGCCCGTAACGACGGACATGCCGACGAACTCTACAAACAGCCCGATAATTATACCGGCCGGGATCCCGATTATGCTGAGAAATACGCCTTCATACAGCACAGAAGAAGCAATTTGCCTTTTCGTAGCGCCGACGCTTTTCAAAATACCAAACTGGCTGGCGCGCTCCCCGGCGCTGATTCTGAACGCGTTTGACACCACTATAACCGAAGCCGTTACAATCACCGCGCCCAGGATCATGCCAAGCGAAATCAGCGCGGAGTTGTGCGCGCCGCTTCTATAGTTATATCCCACGGCTTTATCAATAACTTCTTTCGCGCTGGCGACAAAACCGCAGACGGCGGTGAGCATAGCCGACGAAAGCGCTATTCCCAGCAGCGTCATGACGGAGCGGTTCCTGCTTATTTTAATCTGCGCAAGCGCAAGCTTTGCCGTAAGTTTCATCAGCGCACCTCCTCGTCCCGGAGGATTTTTCCGTCGCTGATGGTTATTACTCTGTCCGCCTGCAGAGCTATTTTTTCATCGTGGGTAATAACAAGCAGTGTCTGATTAAATTTTTTGTTGGAAAATTTTAATAATTCAATGACTTCTTTGCTGGCTTTGCTGTCCAGGTTGCCTGTCGGCTCGTCCGCAAGGATGATAGCCGGGTCGTTTATCATGGCGCGGCCGACGGACACCCTTTGCTGCTGCCCGCCGGAAAGCTCGTTGGGCAGATGCCTGGCGCGGCTGGTAAGCCCGATTGTTTCAAGGATTGAGCGGAGCTTTTCTTTGTTCGTCTGGCGGCCGTCCAAAAGCCGGGGCAGGCTGATGTTTTCCTCCGCGGTAAGAGTGGGGATAAGATTATAAAACTGATAAATAATCCCGATATTCCTGCGCCGGAAAATCGCCAGGTTTGATTCGTCCAGCGCGTAAATATCTTTGCCGTCAATATATACCTTGCCGCTTGTGGGGCGGTCCACGCCGCCCAGCAGGTGCAGAAGAGTCGATTTACCCGAGCCGGACGCGCCGATAACCGCGACGAATTCGCCTTTGCGGACGCTGAAAGCAACCCCGTCCAGCGCGTTTACAGCCGTATCGCCTTTACCGTATGTTTTAGTCAGGCCTTCTACTTTTAGAATTTCCATAATGGCAGTCCTCCAAATTGTTTTATGGCCTTATTATGGCCGGGCAAAGTGACTGCCATGTGACTTGAAAGGCTTTTAAAAATGACAGTTTAGTCATTTTAAAATCTTGCTTAATATTATAAAATAATAAGCTTTTTTTCGCTCGCGGTGAAGTTTTCAAATCCGCTCTGTGTGACCAGTCCCATGTCTTCAATGCGCGCGCCAAACTCGCCCTCAAGATAAATACCCGGTTCCACAGTCATAACAAGCCCCTCTTCGGCGATGTCGTCGCAGCGCGGACTGAAGCGCGGTTCCTCGTGAATCTCCACCCCTACGGCATGGCCAAGCCCATGGCCGAATTTTCCCTCAAAGCCCGCGCCGTTAATAATATCCCGCGCGGCTTTGTCCACATCGCTGCACTTTACGCCGGCTTTTGCGGCCGCAATCCCGGCAAGCTGAGCCTTCAGAACGGTTTCATAGACCAGCTTTTGTTTTTCCGCGGCGGAGCCAAGCGCGACAGTCCGCGTCATATCGGAGCGGTAGCCGTCAATCTCGGCGCCGAAATCCATGGTGATAAAATCGCCCCTGCGGATTTTGCGCTCTCCCGGAACGCCGTGCGGTTTGGAGGAATTTTCTCCCGCGACCACAATAAACTCAAAAGAAGCCGCGTCCGCCCCCCTGCGGCGCATATAAAATTCCATATCAAGGGCGATCTCCCTTTCGCTTCGGCCTTCTTGGATATTATTTAAAATATATACAAAAGTCTCGTCTGTCAAATCCTGAGCCTGCCTTATCAGGGAAATTTCATCCGGCGTTTTGATTTTGCGCATGCTGATAATTAAGCGGCTGAACTCGCTGCCGGAGAGAATTTCCGTCCCGGGGAGCATTTCCCTGTATGACCCGGCTTCGGCGACGGTTATATAATCGTTTTCCAGCGCAAGGTTTTTTATGCCGTGCTTCTGTATAAGCTCGGGCAGCTGTCTGCTGAGCCGCTCTTCCAGAATTATATCAAAGCCGGAAATTTTATCCCTTGCGGCTTCGATATAGCGCGAATCTATCAGGAAGTAAGCTTTTTCCCGCGTGACCAAAATATGGCCGTCGGACGAGGAAAAACCCAGAAAATATCTTCTGTTTGGAACTGAACTTATCAGGCCGGCGTCGACGCCTTCCGGAAAACGTTTAATTAATTCTTCTATTTTTGACATTAAATATACCTGCCTTTTTATTATAACTCAGAGCAATATTTTGGCCGTTTCGCAGATTCATGCGTGTGTGAAATATATTATTTTTTATCTAAATTTCTATACGTTTTCCGGCGCGTATTCCCATTTGAAAGGCTTTGCGGGAAGTCCCGCGCTGTTGTAAAGATTCACGTTGCTGTAGCCAGCCCACGCGAACAGAATTTCAATGGGCAGTTTCTCGCTGATTTTAGGGTTTTGTATTTTTACACAGTCGCCCTCAGTCCCGGCTGAAGGATCTTTCAGTTCTTTTCCGCCGACAATAACTTTCAGATCGTTCAGTTTTTCGCCTTTTACGCTCAGCCCCTCGCCCGCATACGCAAAGCGCAGGACAATTTCGCCGCCAGATACGCTCGAATGGGCAAGTTCCGGGGCGTCGCACAGAATATCTTCGCCGTAAAGCTTGCCAAGCGCCATCAGCGCCAGGCGCTCGCCGATCGGACGTTTGTTCTTCGGGTGAATGTCATTGGGCAGGCCGGCGTCGCCGCTTGAAATCATATAGCAGTCGCTGACGTGTTTGCTGACCCATTCCTGCCGCCGCCGGACGGCCGGGAAGTTTTTCCCCGAACCCATCCCCGCCTTGCCGAACGGCGCAAGCTGTACGAAGAAAAACGGCAGTTCATCCCGCCACGCGTCGCGCCAGCAGCGTATAACCGCGGAAAACAGCTCCGCATAAATATCCGCCCGCGCCTCGTCGCTTTCTCCCTGATACCACAAAACGCCCCTGCCGGAGTAGCCCTCAATTTTCCGCACCATTGTGTGATACAGCCCGGACGGGCGGTTCGGATCTTTTGGGCCTTTTGTCAGCGTATAGCCTATAACTTTAAGCAATGCGGGAAGCATTCGCATACCGACATCAGAAAAAAGCGATTTTCCAAACAGAGAATTTGCTATCATGCGCTGTACCAGTTCCGAAGCCATCAGCCGCCGCGCTTTTTCGCCCTTTTTCTCGTATTTTGCGATATCAAGTTTTTCCAGAGCGGCTTTATACTCATCCAGATAAGGGGCAAATTTTGGATTCGCGTCCAGGTAGCTTTCGCCCAGCCAGGCATACGCGGTAGTCCCGCCCCAGCTGCAGCCGACAACGCCAATCGGCACATTCAGCGACGCTTTTATTTTTGCCGCAAAATACATTCCCACCGCGGAGAAATACACGGCGTTTTCCGGATTGAACTCCAGCCATTTGTCCATGTAGCGCGTGTCCTTAAAGCCTTCTTCCTCTTCGCCCTCAAAAGAATATTTCCCTGTTTCATAATAGCGTAGGTGAGCGTCGTCAGCGTACGGAACTATAGAATCCGCCTCTATGTCAAAGCGTAAAGGGTATTCCATATTGCTTTGCCCGCCCGCAATCCAGACCTCGCCAATATCTATATTATTAAAAATCAAGGTTTCAGACTCGCCGGAAACGACAAGCGTCAAATTCTCCGCGGCTTCCCGCGGCGGCAGAAAAATTGAGAAGCTTCCCGCCGGGAGTTCTTTCTCATATAAAATTTTGCCGTCCAGACTGACGGCGACATTCTGCTTCCGGTTTGTTTCTCCCCAGAGACGTATTGGCTTTTGACGCTGCAAAACCATGCCGTCCTGAAAAATACGCGCAAGTTTAATCATAAGAAATACCCTCCACTTTGATTTTATTTTTTATTTTTGCGGCGCGAAATAGTTTTCAGCCGCATATTTATAATTCTCTGTCAAAAAATCGGCGGCCTGTTTTGCAATATTTGTTTTTGGGCACATTATATCAAAGCCATGGAAACAGCCGTCGAAAATTTTAAAACTTACAGGAATACCGCATTTTTTCAGGTTTTTTATATAGGCGGCTGTCTCGTCCAGAAAAGGCTCAATGCTGCCGACATAAGAACAGGCCGGGGGCAGCCCGCCGTAATCAGCTGCCCGGGCGGGAGCGGCGTAGGCCGGGACGTCGCCGCTTCCGTAACGCTCCCCCAAATACAGCCGCCACGCAGCTTCGTTAAGGTCGGAATTCCAGACAGGCGCGTCGTTGTCCCTTGAAGATTCAGTGGGGCGATCGTCCAGCATAGGATAAAGCGGCATTTGAAAAGCGACGGACACTTCCCCCTTGTCACGGGCATAAAGCGAAAGCGCCGCCGCAAGTCCTCCTCCAGCGCTGTCCCCGCCGACAAATATCTGGTCGGGGCGCATCCCAAAAGCTTCCCCGCGGCCGCGAAGCCAAAGAAGCGCCGAATAACAGTCCTCCAGAGCGGCGGGATAGGGCTTGTCAGGGGAAAGCGTGTAATCCGGCGAAACTACCACACAGGCGCCCGCTTTGATAAAGCGCAGGATAAAGCTGTCGTCCTGCTCCGGCACCCCGATTGAGTAACCGCCGCCATGAATCCATAAAACTCCCGGAAGGTTGGATTTTGTTTCCAGCGGGCTGTAAACGCAGAGCCGCAGTTTGGAGCCGTCGGCTCGGGGTATATAAACCTGCTCGTAGCGCATTTCCTTGCTGTGGCGGCCTTTCAGCAAGCCGCACAGCGCTTTCATGACCCTGGTTTTGTTCAGGGAAAATTTTTGAGCGCTTCTGCGCCAGGATTTACCAGTTTTTCTCAATTCGGGGTGAATCATCTCGTCTGTGATTTTAGGCATTTCCGATCCCCTTCTTAAATATATATATATGCCGCTATTAAAACAATTGTAGCCTGTAAATTCGGCGGGTTGTTCTCAAAATGTTTCAATCGCTCAGTCAGTTATATGCAAGTATCACAGCGTCGACTTATGTATTTTATTATATCATGAGTTTGCAAAGTCTTCAAGAATTTTCAGGAATTTATACTAATTCCAAGTGATAACATTAAAATAATAAGCAAAGATATGACATATACAAAGCGATTTTTGATATTTTGTTTTGGGGCTTTTTATTCCTTGCCTTTTCCCGAATATAAGCTATAATTAATAAAGAAAAATCATGCTGCATAAGGAGCGGTTATCAATATGAAACTTGGCATTGTCGGCCTGCCCAACGTCGGAAAAAGCACTCTTTTCAACGCCATCACCAGCGCGGGCGCGGAAAGCGCAAACTATCCCTTCTGCACTATTGATCCCAATATTGGTGTCGTCTCCGTCCCTGACAAACGCCTTGACGCGCTTGCCGAGATGTATGACCCCGACAAATATACCCCCGCCGCGATAGAATTCGTCGATATAGCGGGGCTTGTTCGCGGAGCCTCCAGGGGCGAGGGCCTGGGAAACAAATTTTTGTCGCACATACGCGAGGTTGACGCAATTGTCCATGTTGTGCGCTGTTTCGAGAACGACGACATAATTCACGTGGAGGGCGAAATCAGCCCGGAGCGCGATATTGAGACAATCAACCTTGAGCTGATTTTCTCCGATCTGGAAATTCTCGGCCGGCGGACAGATAAACTTAACAAACAGGCCAAAACGGACAAGCGCCTTCTGGACGAGATTGACTTTCTCAAACGTCTCAACGCTCATCTGGAAGAAGGTAAAACCGCTCGCGGCTTTGCTCAATCGCCGCAGGAGGAAGAATATACTGCGAACGCTTTTTTGCTTTCGGCAAAGCCAGTTATCTATGCCGCCAACATGAGCGAGGACGATTTTATAAATAATATAGCAAATAATCCGCACTATAAACGGGTTCTGGCAATCGCGCGGGAAGAGGGCGCGGCTGTCCTGCCCATCTGCGCCAAAATTGAGGAGGATATTGCCGATATGTCCAAAGAGGACAAGACCATGTTTCTGGAGGAACTGAACCTGACGGAATCCGGCCTGGACAGACTTGTGCAGGAGTGCTATTCTCTGCTGGGGCTCATCTCTTATCTGACAGCCGGAAAGCAGGAGGTTCGCGCATGGACAATCACTAAGGGCACCAAAGCCCCGCAAGCCGCCGGAAAAATTCACTCCGACTTTGAACGCGGCTTTATCCGGGCCGAGATAGTTTCTTTCGGGGATTTGACCGCCTGCGGAAGCATGTCCGCCGCAAAAGAAAAGGGACTCGTCCGGCTGGAAGGCAAAGATTATATCATGCGGGACGGCGACGTCGCGCTGTTTAGATTTAATGTGTAAAGCCTGCTGCCGACACAGATTTAGCTTCTCGAACTTCAGAATTTGACGTCAGTTCTGTTTAAAAAGCAGGCAAATTCCGGCAGGTGATTTTTTTGCCCACTATACCCGATTTTGAATTCAAATTAGAGCGGCTCGGCGACACAATAAACGTCTGCATCACAAAAGAACACAATTTCGGCACAGACGCGTTTCTGCTCGCCAGCTTTGCCGCGCCGCGCCGGAAAGACCTCTGCTGCGATTTGGGCACGGGCTGCGGCATAATCCCGCTCTATTGGGCAAGACATTTTCAGCCGCGCAAGTGCTATGCAATCGAAATAATGCCGCGGGCGATAGCGCAGCTTGAATATTCGCTCGGGATTTCCCGGCTTGAAACAGAGATAATTCCTCTTGAGCAGGATTTAAAAAAACTGGACAGAAACGCGCTTCCAATAGGGCGCTTTGACTTAGTTTCATGTAACCCACCGTATAAAACCGGCGGAACGGGCATTCTCAGCGAGAGCGCAAGCGGCAGAGCCGCCCGGCATGAGACGCTTTGCGCGCTTGGGGACGTTTGCCGCGCGGCGGCGGGGCTTTTACGCTTTGGGGGAAGGTTTTGCCTTTGCCAAAGGCCGGAGCGTCTTTTCGGCATTGCGGAAGAAATGCGCAAACACAGTCTTGAACCGAAGCGGCTCCGTTTTGTCCAGCAAAGGGCGGCTGCTGCGCCGTGGCTTTTTCTTCTTGAGGGGCGCAAAGGCGGAAAGCCATTTCTGACTGTTGAGAAGCCTCTCATAATAGAGGAAAACAGCGGATTTTCGCGTGAGCTTCTGGAAATTTACAGCGGCAAAACAGAAACGGGGGTATAATTATGCCGGGCACGCTTTACGTCGTTGGAACGCCTATCGGCAATCTGGGCGATTTTTCCCAAAGGGGGATAGAAACGCTCCAGACCGTCGATTTTATCGCCGCCGAAGACACACGCGTCACACAAAAGCTCCTGAACAGATTCGGCATAAAAAAGCCGGCGCTTAGCTATCACGCGCATTCTTTCAAAACGCGCGGCGAGGAGATAATAAATCGCCTGCAAAGCGGCGAAAACGGCGCGATTGTCACCGATGCGGGAATGCCCTGTATTTCCGACCCCGGTGAGGAGCTTGTGCGGCTGTGCTATCAAAACGGCCTGAAAGTGGAAGTTATTCCGGGACCGTCGGCGCTTATCAGCGCGCTGGCGATTTCGGGGCTGAAGGTTTCGCGCTTCAGCTTCGAGGGGTTTTTGAGCGTCAACAAAACCAGCCGAAAAAAGCACCTTGAGGAAATCAAAGCCTCGCCCTATACTATGGTTTTTTACGAAGCTCCGCACAAGCTTTACAAAACGCTGCGGGATTTATATACAGTTCTGGGAGAAAGAAGTATCTGCCTTGCACGGGAGCTTACCAAAATTTATGAAGAAACGCTGCGCATGAAATTATCCGAAGCGCTTGAGCTCTACAGACAGAAGGAAGCTGTCGGCGAGTTTGTCTTAATAATAGAGGGCAAAGCGGCCGAAAAAAAACTTGGCATAACACTTGAAGAGGCCGCTGCGCTTGTGCTGGAACTGGAGGAATCGCGCGGACTTTCCGAAGCCGCAAAAGAAGCCGCCCGGCAAAGCGGCTTTTCCAAAAGCGAGATTTATAAAGCGGCGCTGCAATCAAAGCAATCTGTATAAAACGCGAAACAAGCAGGGGAATATTTACCCTTGCCCGCAAAAAAACGCGGGGGCGGTTTAAAGAACCGCCCCCATTTTCAGACTATTTATTTTCTGCGTCTGACAAAACTCAGTTCACTTTGAGATAGAGCTGCATTCTGGAACCTATATCGCTGGCGTAAGTCCCTGAGGAAGTCCCAAGAGAGGACAAAATATCATTGCCGGCGCTCTTGTTGTACTTGTAGCAACCGCCCCGGCTGTTGCCATTGCCGTCCGCAGCTACCACCATTTCCCACATATTTCCTGCCAAGTCGTATATGTTTTTCAATTTGGAAATCTCTGTGCCACCCGTCGGGATAGCGCTTGCGGTACCTGCCGCTTTCGTGTATTGAGTTCCCGCCGCATTATAATAATCAAAGCCGCTGTCAAGGTAATTCCCATCATAACTGGAAGTTCCGACCCAACTGACGACAGCGTTCCACTGCTCATTCCAGAGCATTCCGCCGACCACGCTCGCATTGCTGGGGTACAGCGCCGCGCATCTGTCGTAAACCGACTGCCAAGTCACGCCGCTGCCGCTGAGTTTAGCGTCATAAGCTTTTACAACCGGGGTCTGATTATTCCAGAGATTTCCTGTCTCATAGCGACCGACATAGAAACCTCCGTAATATGAGACACTTTCGGCCATTGCGGAAAATTCTGAAGTGGCAGTCAGAGAACCGGCGCTGACGCTGGACGCAGGAATCCAGACAAACTGGTTGCCGTTCGCGTCTTGAATCACGATTCCTCCCGCTTTCGTGCTTCCCGCAGAAGTAACGTGCGTAAAGCCGACCGGAATCGGAACATCGTCAACGTAACTATCTACATAGGGGCTTGATGGTGGAGTGACGGACTGTGGTACGAGATAGAGCTGCATTCTGGAACCCATATCAGTAGCATAGCTTCCCGCGGAGATATTTGAGGAGGACAAAATATCGTTGCTGGCGCTCCTGTCGTACCTGTAGCAGCCGCCCCTGCTTACGGCGCCGCCGCTCGCAGTAACCACCATTTCCCACATATTTCCTGCCAAGTCGTATATATTTTTCAATTTGGAAATTTCTGCGCTGCCCGTCGGAATAGAACTATCAGTGCCCGCCGCTTTCGTATATTGAGTTCCCGCCGCGTTATAATAAACAAATCCGCTGTCTTTATAATTCCCGTCATAGTTTGAGGTGCCAACCCAGTCAAGAATGGCCTCCCACTGCTCATTCCAGAGCATCCCGCTCACCACATCGGGATTGCTGGCGTAGAGCTCCGCACTGCGATCATAAACTGACAGCCAAGTCACGCCGCCTCCGCTGAGTTTGATGTCATAAGCTTTGACGACTGGGGTCTGATTATTCCAGAGATTTCCTGTCTCATAGCGACCGACATAGAAACCTCCGTAATATGCAACGCTTGCGGCCATCGCGGAAAACTCCGAAGTGGCAGTCAGAGAACCGGCGCTGACGCTGGACGCAGGAATCCAGACAAACTGGTTGCCATCGGTGCTGTTCTCAATGACAAAACCTGTATCAACCGTACCCTCTTTGTGGAAGAAGCCGCTGGGAACCGGGGGATTGGCCGGAGGGGTGCCGCCTCCATCTACAGTGAAGCTTCCGAGATTTATCCACCCTGTGGATTCGCCGTCCTCAAAGATAGCTTCTTCATTGGCAAATGTTATAGGATATCCGCCCTCCATCGGGTTTGGTATCTGCATTCTTAAACTGTAATCCCCGTCAGATAGATCCAAATCGCTGATAGTGGCTTCAAAAGTCACTTCGCCGTCAGCCTCAATCTCGCGGATGTCCCAGTCAGTTTGATAAGCATCGCCCACTAAAGTATCGCCGTCGTAAATACCGATATAAACCGGCCAATTATAATAAAACGGCGCGATACCTCTGTTTTGAATTTTTACGCCTACGTTAGCGCTGGTGTTGTTTACTGAAACTGCGGCTTCGGTCACGGCAAAGTCATAGCCCAGCAAGGCGGAGGCGCTTGCGGCGTTAGCGGCTTCAGTGCCTGTATATCCGGCCGCTCTTCTTACTAAAAGCCAAGACGTGTGTTCTACATCCGCGTTGCTCTCGTAGTTTAGAGTACGTAACTCACCATCGCCGTAATCCTCGTTCTGTATAATATAACTTGGAGCTGTTGCGCCATTAGAATCAGTATATCCATTTGAGACGGCAAAAAATGACTCATTATAAAAATCACCAAAACCCGTACTTTGGAATAAAGGCGCAAGTTCCCCTCCTATTGGCTTACTCGGCCAGCGAACAGCCGTATTATCAGTCAATACGACCACACCGAAAACGTCATTGTGAAGACCAAAGGGGCTGTATTTAGATGGGTTAGAACTGGCTGCCCCTGTATTTCTAATTAATATGTGAGTACTGTCATACTCAAGGAAAATATCCATTAAGCTGAGATACAAAACTTCGCTTGCAATAAATCCATAACCCATATGTGGAATGAGGTCAACTTCGCCAGAATCTATCCACTCTCCCCAGGGACCAAGAAGGCCAGCCTCTATAGCCGCTATTCGAGAATCTCCGTCATATATTTTCAATGCTTCCGCAAACTGCAAGATACATTCTTGAATATCGCTATCAACATAATTTGGGCAATAATAGTTGCCGTCTTTAAATATAGTTTTTGCGTTTCTTATAAGATCCAGAGCAACTTGCCTATTCAAACCTAAAGGGTTGTCCGTGTTTGTTTTTATCGCACCTATCAAAGCTTTCCAAGTAAAAGAATATCCGGGCACAAGAAGAGAAACATCCTGAACATTGCTTTCGTCAGTGCCAAACAGGTAGTCAGGCATGCCGCTTCTGTAAGAGGAACCGCTGGTGTAATAAGCATATTCGTTAGGGTCACTCATGTAAAAACGTAGCACAGAATTTCTGCCCTTTGCCTGGGCTTCGTCAAGCGCGTCCTCCAAAATATCCCAATCAATCAAAATGTCCCCACTGGAATCGACGCCTTGGACAAGCGCGGACACCGGGAGACGGATGAATTCAAGGGAATAGCCAAAACTGGTGTTTTCCAAGCCTGACAAGTCCCCCCAATAGTCACTTTCAATTTCGTCAGCCACTAAAGCTGACCAGTTTTCAAATCCTTTAAGAGGGTTAAGACTTACCGGGTCTTCGCTGACGCTAAGCGGCACATAATCCAGAATTACAGTATCCGCCGCTACTGCGCTTACAAATGGCGACATCAATAAAAACACTGCGGACAGAAGCATAGCTAAGACTTTTACTGAGAACCGTTTCATAGTTTTGCCCACCCTATTATAATAAATTTAGTCTGACATTTAAAAGATGCTAATTATCAAACTATGTAAAATATTTAGCAGATAGAAAATTATACTTAGGATGGATATTTTATACGACGTATTGTACATGATAAATTTTAATAAAATATTTCTAAATAATTATTTTTTCGACATTGATTTTATATGCCAAATATGATAATTTTCAAATATTTCAAACTTTTGCTTATATTGTAGTTGACATTTTTGGATTATAGTAGTAATATTTTATTAAACGCTAAATATTACTAGCGAAATTTATCAATGAAAGGTTGTTCATAAAATGAGGAGGAAATTGTTGGTAACTTTGCTGATAGGGATGATTTTTTGCATTTCTATTATCGGTACGAGCTTGGCGGAGTCCCCACCAGAAGAAGCGCCCGCCAATATTCTGACAGGAACTACCAGCACGGGATTAGAATGGAAGTTCAGCTTTGAAGATAATATGGACAGCATCAACAACACGTTAGAAATATCAGGAAACAGCCTTGTCAAAGAAGTAAATAAATCAGATGTATCTGAAATTTTGAGCGAATTTAGAAAATCGGAAAAGCTTACGGCTCTTCTTGTGGAAAGGTGGGGAGGTGCGGCGGTACCTTTAGCAGATTCTTATCTTCCACTCCCTGTAAAAATTCTGAAAATCGGCAAGGGAATTGAGAGTATTGGAGAATCCGCTTTTGCCTCAGATATCACAAGCACAACCATGGGTACCGACTGGCTTTTTCTTGCCCGGGTAGAATTATCAGAAGATGTCCGGTTCGTGGGCGCAAGGGCATTTTATTATGACAGGATAGGCAAATTGACAGTTTTAAGCAAGGATATTTCCATAGGTTCTGGAGCTTTTGCCAATAATTCTATGAGAACTCTTTCATTCCCTGGAGATGTTGAGTTCGGAAGGTCTTGCTTTTCTGGCTCGGTTTACAATGGTGCTGGCTCTTCAACTTTAATAGCTGTCGAAGTTTTGGGTAATGTGAAATCAATCGGAGTATGTGCTTTTTTCCAATGTGAGGGCTTGGAATCATTCACTGTCAACGGCACTATCGGCTCAATAGAAGATTCAGCTTTTGCTGTCTGCAAGTCTCTGGAAGAAATTACAATACCGAAAGAAACTGAATTGCATGACAACGCTTTCGGAAGTGTGGATGCTTACTACTATGTATTCAAGTATAACCAGATAAAAGGCACGCTTTTTCTGAAAAAGATCTACGGATATAAAAACTCCGATGCAGAGCGAGTTGCGGAGTTGCATGGCATAGAGTTTGTCGCCCTGACAGAAGAAGCGTCTATATCTGGCGAGGTGTATGGAGTTACATGGAAATTCAATCAAGAAACTGGAGAATTGATCATTGACGGAAGTAATGAGCAAAGCCACTCGAATACTGATCTTGCTCTAACCTTAATAAAAGATATTAAGGAAAATTTTCCTGATTTTTCTGAGAGTAAAATAAAGAGTATTAAAGTTTATAATTATAAGCGCAGTTTTGGGTTAACGTCATATCCTTATGGCTCTCTTGAACAGTATACAATGGAAAGATTTTCCAACTTGGAATCTATGGAGTTTTTTGGATCTATGGCATATTTCGCTGACAGTGCTCTCCAAATGTCTCCCACACTTAAATCTTTAATTTTCCATGGAGACGTTAAGGGTGGCTTTTCGGTATTTACGGGAAGTACAGCACTGGAAACAATAGTTTTTGAAGGAGATGTTGCGATAAGCAATGTAACTTTTGGAGACTGCACAAATATAAAATCTATTATATTTTCCAAAGCCGACGCAAAGCTATATTATAACGATTCAAGTTTTTCGTTTATAAATGAAAGTTATGCTGGGCGCCCAATGGACACTACAGTATACGGTTATTCAGGGAGTGAGGCCGAAACATTTGCACAGACATATAATTTAAAGTTTGTCGACCTCGCAACTATTGACGAAGCCCCGGACACAGAGCCTAATCCCAGTATCGACACGCCTACTGACGAAGAACAACCTACTACCGTCCCAGAATCGAATCCAGAACCAAACATAGAAACATACATAGATAACGTTCCAGTACCGAAAGGCTTTGAATTTGTTGAGGGAAGCGCCGAGACGGGCTTAGTAGTAAGAGACGGCATAGGCAACGAGTTTGTCTGGGTTCCGGTTTCAGATACCAGCAAGCTTGAAAAAGAGGAAATCAAAACCATTGACAGCGATAATGAAGCAAAAAACCTCGCCGCTGCCGGCAGCGGCGCTCAAAGCGCGAACGAATTTTTGGACGAAATGAAAGCGGAACACAGCGCCATGCTCGCAAGCGTTGAGAAATATGGCGGCTTTTACATCGGACGCTACGAAGCGGGAGCTTTAAACAAGCCTGTTCCCGTCAGCAAAAAGGGCGACGGCTGGAATTCTCTGGTGTCTTGGTATGGGGCCTACAACAAGAGCCACGCAATGTATGCTGAAAACAGTTCCGTCAGCAGCGGGCTTCTCTGGGCTTATCAGTGGGAAATCACTGTTGACTGGCTGAACAGCACGAATCCGGGATATTCTTCCAGCGGAATCGGCAAAGGCAATTTCCTGAGCGAAGCCTTTGACTATTTTGACGGAAAAGTAAATAAAACTAAAGAATCCGGGAAAGTTGCCAGAGTTCCCTGCGGGAATCTTGAGAGCGCGAAAGTTAACAACATTTATGATATCTCCGGAAATGTCTGGGAATGGACTATGGAAGCTCGCGGGACAAACCTCCGCGTGAACTCCGGCGGCGGCTATAACGCAAGCGCCGTCAACACTTCAGTATCTAACAAGAGCGCCTTTGTCGCGAACAGTTCTCAACCGGATAATATCGGGTTCAGGGTACAGTTTTATATAAACGTTTAATATTATTACTTGACAGGGGGCATGTAGAGATACATGCCCCCCGCAGCTTTTATAAAGCTAAATACATAGAGTTCAACTCCTGTGGAGTACTTGTATCTCCTTCGGTAAACTTTGTAAACTCTTTATAAAATTACTTAAAAATCATAGCATTTTGCAAAAGTATTTGCTATAATAAACGAGGTTAAAGGGGCTTGCCTTGCTTGCGGCAAAAAAAGGAAAAAGCCTCTTTTTTTGCCTGTATGACAATATATTTATGCGGACGGAAATCAGAAAACTTGCTGCTATGCAGAAATCTTGGGAGGATGAAAAAATTGGGCACAAAATATGTCTACTTGTTTGCGGAAGGCAACGCGCAGATGCGCAACCTTCTTGGGGGAAAAGGCGCGAACCTTGCGGAAATGACCGGCCTTGGCCTTCCCGTACCGCGCGGTTTCACAGTGACGACAGAAGCCTGCACACGCTACTATGACGATGGGAAGGTCATCTCCGGCGAAATTCAGACTGAAATTTTCGAGTATCTTGCAAAATTAGAAGAAATTACTGGCAAAAAATTCGGCGACCTTGAGAATCCGCTGCTTGTTTCTGTGCGTTCCGGCGCCCGCGCTTCTATGCCCGGCATGATGGACACAATACTGAACCTTGGTCTCAATGATGAAGTGGTTGTCGAATTTGCGAAAAAAACCCGGAACGAGCGCTTTGCCTATGACTCCTACAGACGTTTTATCCAGATGTTCTCAGACGTTGTTATGGAGCTTTCCAAAAAAGACTTCGAAAAGATTATCGACGCGCTGAAAGAGAAAAAAGGCGTTAAGCTGGATGTCGATCTGAACGCGGAAGACATGAAGACGCTGGTGAAAGAATTTAAGGCTTATTATAAAGAAAAAAAGGGCGCGGACTTCCCGCGGGATCCAAAAGAGCAGCTTATGGAAGCCGTGAAAGCCGTTTTCCGTTCATGGGACAACCCCCGCGCAAACGTTTACCGCAGAATGAACGACATTCCCTATTCCTGGGGCACCGCCGTTAACGTTCAGGAAATGGTTTTCGGCAACACCGGCGACAGCTCGGGAACGGGCGTCGCTTTCACAAGGGATCCCGCCACAGGCGAAAAGAAGCTTTTCGGCGAATTTCTTATGAACGCCCAGGGCGAGGACGTTGTGGCGGGTATCCGCACGCCGCAGACTATCGACCAGCTCCGCGACGTTATGCCCGAGGTTTACGAGCAATTTACCAGAATCTGCGACACACTTGAGAACCACTACAGGGACATGCAGGACATGGAATTCACTATAGAAGACGGCAAACTGTTCATGCTCCAGACCCGCAACGGAAAGAGAACGGCCAAGTCCGCTTTGATTATCGCCTGCGCGCTTGTTGACGAAGGCATGATCAGCGAAGAGGAAGCCCTTATGATGATCGACGCGAAATCCCTTGACGCGGTTTTGCACCCGCAGTTCGACGCGAAAGCGCTCAAGGCCGCCCAGCCTATCGGCACGGGTCTTGCCGCTTCTCCCGGCGCCGCTTGCGGAAGGGTTGTATTCACCGCCGACGCCGCCGCAGAATGGGCCGCAAGAGGCGAGAAAGTAGTTCTTGTCCGGCTTGAGACTTCCCCAGAGGACATTGAGGGCATGAACGTCTCTCAGGGCATTCTTACAGTCAGGGGCGGCATGACCTCCCATGCGGCCGTCGTCGCAAGGGGCATGGGCACCTGCTGCGTTTCCGGCTGCGGCGAAATTGAGATCAACGAAGAAGAGAAAGAATTCAGGCTTGGCGGAAAACTTATCAAAGAGGGCGATTATATCTCTCTTGACGGCTCCACCGGCAAGATCTACGCCGAGGCTGTCCCCACTGTTGAAGCGTCTATCACAGGAGAATTCAGCCGCGTAATGGGATGGTCGGACAAATACCGCAAGCTGAAAGTCCGCACAAACGCCGACACGCCGAAGGACGCCGCAAAAGCTATAGAGTTCGGCGCGGAAGGCATCGGCCTTTGCCGCACGGAGCACATGTTCTTTGAGGCAGACAGAATCAAAGCTATGCGCGAAATGATTCTGTCCGAGACGCTGGAGCAGCGTAAAGTCGCGCTTGACAAACTTCTGCCGATTCAGCGCGGGGACTTCGAGGGAATCTATGAGGCTATGGGCGGGCGGCCGGTCACAATCAGGTTTCTTGATCCGCCGCTGCATGAGTTCCTGCCCTCCGACCCGGACGAAATCAAGGCGCTTGCCGACGAGATGGGCGTCGAGGTTTCCAAAATAGAGAACACTATTTTGTCCCTGCACGAGTTTAATCCAATGATGGGATTCCGGGGCTGCCGTCTGGATGTTAAGTATCCGGAGATTGCCGAAATGCAAACTTCCGCTATTATTCAGGCCGCTATTAATATAAATAAAGCCCACCCGGAATGGAATATTGTTCCTGAAATTATGATCCCGCTTGTGGGCGAAATCAAAGAATTCAAGTTTGTCAAGAATATAGTCGTTGAGACCGCCGGCAGAATTATAAAAGAAAGCGGCGCGCAACTGAGTTATCATATCGGCACCATGATCGAAATCCCGCGCGCGGCGCTCACTGCCGGGGCAATTGCCGAAGAAGCGGAATTCTTCAGCTTCGGTTCCAACGACCTTACGCAGATGACTTTCGGGTTCAGCCGCGACGACGCCGGCAAATTCCTGGATTATTATTATAACAAGAAGATTTATGAGAACGACCCGTTTGCGAAACTTGACACCGTTGGCGTCGGCAAGCTGATGAAGATGGCCGTCACCGACGGCAGGGCGGCAAGACCGGATATCAAACTGGGCATCTGCGGCGAGCACGGCGGCGATCCGTCGACGATTGCCTTCTGCCATGAGATCGGGCTGCACTATGTCTCCTGCTCGCCCTTCCGTGTGCCTATTGCAAGGCTGGCGGCGGCTCAGGCGGCTATACGCGCGAGACAGGCATAGGCTATAATTTTGAGTTTGCCGTTGAGCATGAGGCAGCTTTAGTTTTCCGCAAGGCGCGGGGCGGAGATTTATATCTGAAATAAAACCAAAGAGAAACCCGCTTCCGTTACAGTGAAAACTTATGATGGGGGCGGGTTATTTTTCGTCAGAGTCAGGCGGCTCACACCATACGGGAGGCGACTATGAAGCTCCGTAAAATGCTGTGCTACTCCGATGCGCCGTACATCGCGAGCTTAATGCGGCTTATCGAAACACAGTCAAAGCCGACGATTATTAGCTGGTGCGTGAACTACGCCGAGCGGCGCTATCTTCCGATTTGGGAACAGTATGCGCCGGACGATTACAGACCTCATATCGCGCTCGAAACAGCGCGAAAATGCTTGCGCAAAGAGGTTAAATGTCAAGCGGCGCGCGATATCGCGTGGGACAGCCATATCGCCGCAAGAGCCGCCAATGCTCCCGCGTCGGTCGAAGCGGCGGCGGGAGCAATCGCCAACGCCGTGCTGACTTGCCATGTTGCGACGCATTCTATACGAGTGGCGTTCTACGGCGCGGCGGCTGTCGCCTATGACCGGGCGGGCATAAAAGAACCGCAAGATATCTATGACGCTATCGCCGCCGAGGAATGTGCGAGCTTTGAAGCCGCGCTGCGGGCAGCGGCGATAGAAAACGAGCCGAAGCCCGTGCCGTGCAAATGGAGCGATATGAACAATATTCGTAGAATGCGGGGATAGTTATGGCAAGACCATAGATACACAGAAAGACAGGAGAATCCGCCAATATGGAGAACAAAATCGGCTTGCGTGATCAAACTGTACAGTCCACCATGCTTCTCGCCATTTACGGGCGCGCCAAAGCGAGCCGCTTGTTTCCGGATATTCTGCGCGACGACGAGGCTATCAGGATTATAAACAGTATGGATTACGATTTCACACAAATTGACAAGTCCTACGGCACGGAATACGCAAGCCTTTGCTGCCTGCTCCGCGCCAAGCGGCTTGACGAGCGCTGCCTTGCGTATATGCGCAAGCATCCGAACGGCACGGTCATCAATCTCGGTTCGGGGCTTGACACGACTTTCAACCGCGTGGACAACGGAGTTGTCCGCTGGTACAACATAGACCTGCCGGATTCAATGGAGTTCCGGCAGCGGCTCATTCCCGCTCACAAACGCTGTACCGATATTGCCGGGTCTGTGTTCGATTACGCATGGCTCGAAGAGATTGAGTCCGCTGATAAAAGCGTGTTTATTCTTGCGGGCGGGCTGTTCTATTATTTTGAAAAAGCGCAGGTGCGGGAGCTGATTGCCCGCATTGCGGAGCATTTTCCGACAGGCGAAATCTTCTTTGACGCGCAGTCAAAGACGGCCATTAAGATTTCCAATCGCCTTGTTCGCAAAAGCGGCAACAAAGGCTCCGAGATGCGTTTTTACGTAAACAACGCGCAAAAGCTGAAAGAATGGTCGCCGAAAATCCGCAAAGTCGAGAGCGTTCTGTTTTTTGGAGATTTGTGGAAAGAAAAGCGCTTTAAGTTGTCCTCAAAAATAAGCATGTGGGGGCTGGATAAACTAAAAATGGGCTTTCTGGTCAGCGTGATATGGAGCTGGCAGACTGTCTGAACAAGCGCGGGGCGACAAGCAAAAGGGCCGCGGCTGACCGCGCCCCTTTTGCTTTTTAATCTATTGCCCCAGTCACCGGAACCTAATATTCTATTGAATCCACTACAATAATCCCGTTGGCCAGCATACTCGTAAAGAAAATCGAATTAATTTCGTCCGCATTGTGGCCCGGCATATCGAAAGTGTCTATAAGACTGCTTACGGCAATTACGTTTTTTCTGAGATTGCGCTGATTAAAATAAGCCTTGAGCGTAATAGCGAACTGATAGACGCATATGTCTGTACAGCAGCCGCTTATAATAAAATTTTCATATTTTTCCATGGCTTTGGGGTAAATCACAAAAAAGCCGTTTGTGGAATTTTTGGGAATAACCCTCGCCTTCGGGGAATTGTAGAGAAACTCCAGCTCGCTGACAAGGCGGCTTTCTGCGTCTGTTGAAAGACAATGCTCCGGATAAACGGAAAATTCCGGCGAATCCTCGCCGTGGCAGTCGGTGAACGCCGTGACTTCATATCCTTTTGCCAGCGCATAAGCCAGGAATTTGACCGTGGCGGGGATAAGCGCTTTGGTGCGCGGGGAATAAAGGGCGCCGCCCCTGCAAAAACCGTTATTGATGTCTATCGAAAAAATTATGGTCTCTTTTTTGTCCATATCGGCAAGCCGGATTGTTTTTGCTGTGTTCATTTGTGTTACCTCCTGAAAGCATTATAGCACATATAGTCTATAAAGCGCAATAAATTCTCTAAAAATCAAACAGGCCGCCCGGAGAATTCAAAACCTCCGGACGGCCTGTTATTTACGCATTATCCCGCAAGAACAAATTCACAAAATACTGTAGTCCTCAAAGCTACAAACACCTTCGGCCTCGCTTTAGCCGTGGAATGCCTCGTGGCAGTGAGCGGGGGTATGACGGCCGAACTTACAAACAATATATCACATACGAACAGAAATTTCAAGATATTATAAGAAAAATTCTCAAGTTTATGCGAATTATCTCTTGATGTTTCTAATCAAGTATGTTATATTTAGTCTGTCTCCCGGCAAGGAGTGAAAAGTGAGGTGAACGCAATGCCAGTCAGCTATAAAAAACTGTGGAAGATTCTGATTGACAAAGATATGAAAAAACAAGACCTTCAGAAGTCCGCGGGTATCTCTTGGGGCGTGGTAACGAAGCTCTCAAAAGGTGAAACCGTAAGCATGGACGTGCTGATAAAGATTTGCAAATACTTGGATTGCGACATCGGCGACATTATGGAGTTGCTGCCGGATGATAAGAAAACCAATGAATAGAAATATATACGCCGAGAGTGGCGAGTAATTTTAGTAATAAAGGTGGCGTCAGTCTATGGCTCAACTTGAAGATATAACCGTAGGGGCAAGCGTCGTCGGCGTTGCGGGAAGCGCGCCGGTGAGCGTCGTCGCGGTCAAATGGCATGGCAACGCCGCCTTGGAAGTCACGTTCAAAGACGCCCGCGGGCAACTTGCCAGCCAGCTTTTATATAGGGAAGACGAGGAGCGGCTCAATGTCGGGAGCGGCAGCCTGCCGTGGTCTTTTGACGCGGACGCGAACCTGCTGCGGCTCACGTCGGAAGCCTACCGCATCAACCTCGCCCATATCTTTGACCCGTACCTTGCGGTGCATACTTCATCTATCGAGCCGCTGCCGCACCAGATATCTGCGGTATATCAGGAAATGCTCCCGCGGCTGCCGCTGCGATATATCCTGGCCGATGACCCCGGCGCGGGTAAAACGATTATGACGGGGCTGTTCCTCAAGGAACTGCTCGTTCGCGGCGATTTGAAACGCTGCATGATCGTGTCGCCGGGCAATTTGGCGGAGCAATGGCAGGACGAGTTATATCGCAAGTTCAACCTGCGCTTTGAAATACTCACCAATGACCGCATTGAATCGGCGGTGACGGGCAACGTGTTCACGGAGGCCAACCTTTGCATCGTCCGGCTGGACAAGCTTGCCCGCAACGAGGAGATACAGGAAAAACTGCGCGTCACCGACTGGGACTTGATAGTCTGCGACGAGGCGCACAAGATGTCCGCAACCGTCTGGGGCGGCGAAATCAAATACACAAAGCGGTTTCAGCTTGGGCGGCTGCTCTCGTCTATCACGAGGCACTTCCTGCTTTTGACCGCCACCCCGCACAACGGCAAAGAGGAAGATTTCCAACTCTTTATGTCGCTTATCGACCAGGATCGCTTTGAGGGCGTGGCGCGAAGCGGCAATCAGGCGGTTGACGTGTCCGACGTGATGCGCCGCCTTGTGAAAGAGGATTTGCTGAAGTTCGACGGCACACCGCTGTTCCCAGAGCGCAGGGCATACACGGTCAATTACGACCTCTCGCCCTTGGAGGCGAAGCTCTACACCGCCGTCACCGACTATGTGCAGGAAGAGTTTAACCGCGCCGACCAACTGAACAGCGACCGCAAGACCACGGTAGGCTTTGCCCTCACCATCTTGCAGCGCCGCCTTGCTTCCTCGCCGGAAGCGATATACCAATCCTTGAAACGCCGCCGTGAGCGTTTGGAAAGCCGCCTCGCAGAGGAACGACTTGGCAAGCGCGCGGCTGACTATACAGTCCCCGCTTATGACGATTACGATGACGACGATATGCCGTCCGCCGAATTGGAGGACACGGAAGAAAAGGTCGTAGACCAAGCCTCCGCCGCCCAGACTATCGCCGAACTGGAAGCGGAAATCGCCACGCTGAAAAAACTGGAGCGCATGGCAAACGACGTCCGGCAGAGCGGCGAAGACCGCAAGTGGGACGAACTCTCCAAGCTGCTTCAAGACAATGACAATATGTTCGGCGGCAACGGTATGCGCGAGAAGCTGATTATCTTCACCGAGCATCGCGACACCCTCCGCTACCTGAGCGATAAAATCCGCTCCCTGCTCGGCAGCAAGGAAGCGGTCGTGACCATCCACGGCGGTATGCTCCGCGACGAGCGGCGCAAGGTGGAGGAACTGTTTAAACAGGACAAGGAAGTGCGTATCCTCATCGCCACCGATGCCGCCGGGGAAGGCATCAACCTCCAGCGCGCCCACCTGATGGTCAACTATGACCTGCCGTGGAACCCCAACCGCCTTGAACAGCGTTTTGGGCGCATCCACCGCATCGGGCAGACGGAGGTCTGTCACCTGTGGAACTTGGTGAGCCGCGAGACCCGCGAAGGCATGGTGTTCCAGCGGCTGTTTGAGAAGCTGGAGCAGGAGCGGGAAGCCCTGCACGGGAAGGTCTTTGACGTTCTCGGCAAACTGACCTTTGACAACAAGCCGCTGCGCGACCTGCTCATAGAGGCGATTCGCTATAACAACGACGACGAAGTCCGGGCAAGGCTGTATGAGGTCGTTGACCGCTCGCTCAACCGCGAGGAACTGGAAAAACTCATCGACGAAAACGCCCTCACCGAGGACACAATGGATGTCCACCATGTAATGGCTATCCGCGAAGATATGGAGCGGATGGAAACCCATAGGCTTCAGCCCCACTTTATTGAGGCGTTCTTTATTGAGGCGTTCCAGAGCGTGGGCGGCAAAATCCGCGCCCGCGAAAAAGGGCGCTACGAGATAATATCCGTGCCGTTTGCCGTCCGCAACCGCGATATGCAGATAGGTTTCGGAGAGCCTGTTTTGCAACGCTATGAGCGGGTATGCTTCGACAAGCCCTACTGCAACATACAGGGGCAAGTCCCCGCCGCGCTGATTGCGCCGGGGCATCCGCTTCTTGAAGCGACCATCGACCTTGTGCGCGAGCGCAACATGGATGTGCTGAAACGCGGAGCTGTCTTTGTGGACGACACCGACTTCGGCACGGAAGCGCGGCTGCTGTTCTATATCGAGGACTCCGCGCAGGACGGCGTGATACTTCCAAGCGGCGGCAAGCGCGTCATATCCAAGCGCGTCCACTTCGTGGAACTCAAAGAGGACGGCTCGGCGGCAAACGCCGGATATGCCCCTTACCTTGACTATCGCGCAGCCAAGGACGATGAAGCGCAGGCAGTCCGCACGTTCCTTGGAAGCCAGAGTTGGCTTTCGGCAAACGTGGAGGACACCGCCGTCGGCTATGCCATCGGCAACATCATCCCCGCCCATGTAAAGGAAGTGCGGGAGCGCAAAATCAAGCTCATCGACAAGACCGTCAAAGCGGTCAAGGAACGCCTGACCGCCGAAATTCAATATTGGGACTTCCGGGCGGGAGAACTGAAAAACAAGGAAACGGCGGGCAGGGGCAAGCCAAAACTGAACTCTGACATGGCGGCTCGCCGCGCCGAAGAACTCGAAGCCCGTATGCAAAAGCGTCTTGCCGAACTGGAGACCGAAAAGCAAATCTCCGCCATTCCGCCCGTGGTGGTCGGCGGGGCGATTGTGATACCGCGCGGACTTTTGAACAAACTGCTGGGCAAGGCGGACACCTTCGCCGCCGATGCGATTGCTCGCCGCAAGATAGAGCTTGCCGCCATGGACGCCGTGATGATGTACGAGCGGGAATTGGGCTACAGGCCAAGGGATGTGAGCCGTGATAACCGCCACTTTGACATTGAGTCCGGGATTCCGGAAACGCAGCGTCTGATGAATGGACATTCCTTGCGGTTTATCGAGGTCAAAGGCCGCATAAAAGGCGCGGACACGATAACTGTCACCAAGAACGAGGTATTGGCGGCGTTCAACAGCCCCGAACAGTATATTCTTGCCATTGTCGCGGTGGACGGCGATTACCGGCTTGTCACTTACTTAAAGAAGCCATTCCGGGATAAGCCCGGCTTTGCAATGACAAGCATAAACTATAACATTGAGGAACTCTTGCAAGGCTCCGAGATAGCCGGGAGAAAAACAATATGTTTGAAATAAAAAAGAAACTGATAGAGGTGACGATCCCGCTGGAAGCCATCAATGCGGAGTCCGCCCGCGAGAAGTCCATACGCCACGGACATCCCTCCACCCTGCATTTGTGGTGGGCAAGGCGTCCGCTTGCGGCGGCGCGGGCGGTCATCTGGTCGAGCCTTGTGGATGACCCGTCAAGTCTGCCCGACGAGTTCCCCACGGAGGAGGCGCAGACCAAAGAGCGTCAGCGTCTGTTTGGCATACTTGAAAGGCTTGTGAAGTGGGAGAACTCCAACAATCAGGAAGTCCTCGCCGAAGCGAAAGCCGAAATCATGAAGTCCACAGGCGGCAACCCGCCCGCCCTGCTTGACCCGTTTGCGGGCGGCGGCGCGATACCGCTGGAAGCGCAGAGGCTGGGGCTGAAAGCCCACGCCAGCGACTTAAACCCCGTCGCCGTGATGATAAACAAGGCGATGATAGAAATCCCGCCAAAGTTCGCGGGGCAGCCGCCCGTGAACCCCGAATCCCGCCGCCTGATGAACGATATGTGGGCAGGCGCGAGCGGGCTTGCCGAGGACGTGCGCTATTACGGCGAGTGGATGAAAAAGAAAGCCTTTGAGAAAATCGGGCATCTGTACCCGAAGGTTAAAGATGAACACGGCCACGAGCATACCGTCATCGCGTGGATTTGGGCGCGGACGGTGAAATGCCCCAACCCCGCTTGCGGCTGCGAAATGCCGCTGGCCAGCAGCTTTGAACTGTCCAAGAAGAAGGGCAAGGAAGCCTATATTCAACCCGTCATTGAGGATGAGAATATACGGTATGAAGTGAAGTATGGCAAAGGCGCGCCTGATGCGCCAAAAACGGCTCGTGGCGCAAAATTCAAATGCATATTTTGTGGCGAGGCAACCACACCGGAATATATCAAATCCGAAGCTGTCGCGGGAAGAATGGGAGCAGCTTTGATGGCTATCGTTGCGGAAGGCCAGTATGGACGGCTTTATTTGTCGCCCAATGAAGAACATATCAAAGCTGCGCAAGTAAGCAAGCCAGATGATGTGCCTGCACAAGAATTGGCAAACGACCCACGCAATATTTGGTGTCCTATTTATGGGTTAGATACTTTCGATAAATTGTTTTCTAACCGACAGTTAATAGCGCTCACTACATTTGGCGAGCTTATTACTGAAGTTCAAGACACCATTGTAAACGATGGCAGCAGTCAAGAATATGCGCAAGCTGTCTCTGTCTATTTGGCGTTTGCTATTGACAAGATGACTGATGTTAATTCGTCCGTTTGCTCTTGGATTAACACGAACGGTGTTATTCGCAATACCTTTGCACGTCAAGCAATCCCAATGGTGTGGGACTATGTTGAATCCAACCCGTTTTCAAATTCAACAGGTTGCTACGACCTGATTCTTGGGAAAATTAGTGAGTGTGTTGGGGAGTTGCCTGGCATACAAGCCGGATTTGTGCAACAGAATAACGCCCAATGTGACAATGGACTGCGCGGCATTATGGTGTCAACCGATCCGCCATATTACGACAACATAGCCTACGCGAATTTGTCTGACTACTTCTATGTTTGGCTTCGCCAAGCCTTGAAAAACTCATATCCTGAAATATTCAGAACTATGCTTGTCCCGAAAGCTGAGGAGCTAATCGCTTCTCCTTATCGCTTCGAGGGCAGCACAGATAAGGCGCGAAAGTTCTTTGAAGATGGAATGCTTGAAACTTTTTCGCTCATTTACGAATACTCAAAAGAAGAAGTGCCTGTTACAGTCTACTACGCTTACAAGCAGAGCAAAGACGATTCGGATGATAAGATGGCTTCTACAGGCTGGGAAACCATTTTGTCTGCGATTATCCAGGCTGGGTTTACGATTACAGGCACTTGGCCGATGCGTACAGAGTTATCGAATCGAATGATTTCCAAAGACACCAACGCCCTCGCATCCTCCATCGTCCTTGTCTGCCGCAAACGCCCAGCCGATGCGCCGATATGCACCCGCCGGGACTTCATCAACACGCTGAAGCGGGAACTCAAGCCCGCGCTGGCGAAACTGCAAGCCAGCAACATCGCCCCGGTGGACTTGGCGCAGAGCGCCATCGGCCCCGGTATGGGCGTGTACTCCCGCTTTTCCAAGGTGCTGGAAGCGGACGGTACGCCGATGAGCGTCCGCTCTGCGCTGCAAATCATCAATCAGGAACTTGACCTTTATTTTACGGAGCAGGACGGCGAACTTGACCGCGACAGCCGTTTCTGCGTTGACCTATACACGCAGTACGCCTTCAACGATGTGAAATTCGGCGAGGCGGACGTGCTGGCGCGGGCAAAGAACACCTCAATAGACCGCCTGCGCGGGGCGGGCATCGTCTACGCCGAGAAGGGCGTCGTTCGCCTGATGGGGCGCGATGAAATCGGCATGACCCCGGCGGGCAGGACAAAGAGCCGCTTGGACGGCGGCATCATCTGGCTCCTCACCCAGCAGCTTACCGCCGCACTGGAAAAAGACGGCGTGACAGGCGCGGCGAAGATAGTCGCCAACATCTTCACTTCCGAGCCGGAACAGGCAAAGGCGCTGGCCTACCGCCTGTTCCAGATAGCGGAGCGCAAAGGCTGGGCGGCCGAAGCCTACGCCTACAACTCCCTTGTCATCGGCTGGCCGGAAGTGCAAAGCCGCGCGGCGGAGCTGGTTTCACAGAGAAACAGCGGCAAACAGATGACGCTGTTTGATTTCAAAGATAACGATTGAGCAGGAGGATACGGTTATGGCAAGCAGTCATGCGCAAATTCAAGAGGGGTTTCGGGTTCTGCTCTTTGCCCTATCGGACTACGTCTGCAAGGAGCTAAAGCAGGAGTTCGGAGCGAATTGGTGGACACAAGGCGTTCTGGATTCGCTCTACGATGACCAGAAGCGCGACCTGCCGTATTCCGGCGATTGGCCGAAGCTGGTGGGTTCGCTTGATATACTCAATTGCCTGACTTTGTTTGCCGACGCGCATTGGCAGCGTGTCTTCCGCAAGAAGCTGTCCATCGACCATCGCACTTGGGCAATCGAACTCAAGGGTGTACGCAACAAGCTGGCGCACCTCGGCGGCGGGGACTTCTCTGACGACGACACTTGGCGCGCCCTTGATACGATGTCACGCCTCTGCGACCAGATAGACCCCGACAGCGCCGAGGAGATTCGCGGGTTGCTGCGTATCTCCCGCTACGGCTCGGCTGACGGTTCCACGACCTTAACGGCAGCGGCTGCTTCTCCCGCTCCTGCCACGAAGGCTAAAAAGGAAGGTATCCTCAAAGACACGCCAGTCAGCGGGCTTCCCAGTTGGCGCGACGTTATCGAGCCGCACCCCGACGTGGCGCAAGGCAGATACAAGAACGCCGAATTCGCCGCCGACCTCGCGCAGGTCGCCCGCGGCGAAGGCGCGTATGAATACCGCGACCCCGTGGAATTCTTTGCCCGTACCTATGTGACGGAAGGCATGACAGGGCTTTTGGAGCAGGCGCTCCGCCGCGTCCGCGGCAAGGACGGTGAGCCTGTCATTCAGCTAAAGACCGCGTTCGGCGGCGGCAAGACCCACAGTATGCTCGCGCTCTATCACATGATGCGCGGCAGGGTTTCGCTGGATAAAATCCCGAATGTCAAACCCGTATTGGAGCGAGCGGGCGTGACCGCTCTGCCAAAGGCGAACGTGGCTGTTCTGGTCGGCACGGCGCTTGACCCCACCAAGAGCAAACGCCCCAGCAATATGCCCGGCATCACCATCAACACCCTCTGGGGAGAGATGGCGGCGCAGCTTGCGGAATCGTCCGGCAAGCCCGCATTGTATGACCTTGTGAAAGAGTCGGACAAGAAGGGCGTTTCGCCCGGCTCGGAGGCTCTCAAAAACCTGTTTGACGCCGCCGCGCCCTGCCTTATCCTGATGGATGAGCTGGTCGCCTACGCCAAGAAAATCTACGGCGCAAGCGGGCTTCCGGCGGGGACGTTTGACAATTTCATCTCCTTTATTCAAGAAGTGACCGAGGCGGCAAGGGCTTCAAAGAACAGCCTCGTGGTGGCGTCTATCCCTGAATCTGATATCGAAATTGGCGGCGAGGCGGGCAAGACCGCCCTTGAGGCCATTGAGCATACCTTTGGGCGCATGGAGTCCATCTGGAAGCCTGTCGCGGCAAGCGAGGGCTTTGAAGTCGTGCGCCGCCGCCTGTTCCTTGACTGCAAGAACCCAAGCGGCAGGGATGCCGTCTGCGCGGCGTTTTCGGCTATGTATAACGAGAATGAAACCGACTTCCCGATTGAAGCGCGCGAACTGGAATATAAGGAGCGGATGGAATCGTGCTATCCCATCCATCCGGAGGTCTTTGACCGCTTGTATAAGGACTGGTCCACCCTTGAGCGTTTCCAGCGCACTCGTGGCGTTCTTCGCCTGATGGCGGCGGTCGTGTATGAGTTGTGGATGGGTAACGACGCCAGCCTTATGATTCTGCCCGGCTCTATCCCGATGGACGTGCCGAACGTCCGCGACGAACTTACCCGCCACCTTTCCGACAACTGGAACGGCATCGTCGATAAGGAAGTGGACGGCAAGGACTCCATCCCCTATAAGACAGACAAAAACGGCAGATACGGCAGGCATCTCGCCGCCCGCCGCGTAGCGCGAACTATTATGCTCGGCTCCGCACCGACAGGACGTGAGCAGGTCGTGCGCGGTATCGAGAGTTCGCGTATCCGCCTTGGCGTCGTCCAGCCCGGAGAGAACATCGCCGTGTTCAACGACGCGTTGAATACGCTCCGCAACTCGCTCTCGTTCCTCTACACCAACCCGTCGGGCGACCGCTTCTGGTATGACAGCCGCCCCACGCTGAGAAAGACTGCCGACGACCGCGCCACACAGGTATCGGCTTCCGATGTAGAATACGAAATTGAGACGAGGCTCCGCACCCTTCGCAAAGAAGCGCCGTTTGCGGGCATTCATATCTGTCCCGCATCCTCGCTCGACGTGCCGGACGAGCAGACAGCCCGCCTTGTTATCCTGCGACCATCGGGCGAATACAAGGCGACGAATCAGAACAACACAGCTATGACGGCGGTTACGGACATTCTGAACAACCGTGGCAATGCGCCGCGCATCTACCGCAATATGCTGGCGTTCATCGCGCCAGACCAAGACCTGATGGGAAACCTCAAACAGGCGGTTCGGCTTTATACCGCGTGGAAATCCATCAAAAACGACAGCGAGGACTTGAACCTTGACGCGGCGCAGAACCGCGAGACCCAGCAAAACCTCGTCCGCGCCAACGAGACAGTGGACGCTCGTATCAAAGAAGCCTACTGCTGGCTGCTCGTGCCATACATAGACAAGAACGCGGACATGAAGACCATCATCTGGGATGCCATCACCATCCGAGGCGGCAACGAGCGCATTATTCAAAAAGCCGCCAAGAAGATGCGTCATAACGAAGCTATCATCGAACGCTGGGCTCCGGCTCTCCTCAAGATGGAACTGGACAACCTTCTTTGGAAAGAGACCGATTCCATAGAGATAAAGAAGCTGTGGGAATACCTCTGCACTTATTGCTACCTCCCGCGCTTGGCGGGCGAGAGCGTTCTGACCGAGGCCATCCAGCAAGGTGTCCACTCCACAGAGTATTTCGCCATCGCCTCCGGCTTTGACGGCACTCGCTACATCGACCTGAAGTTCAACCAATTCATCGGCATTGTCGAGAAGTCAGGCTGTCTGGTCAAAGTCGACGCAGCCAAGAAGCAGCTTGCCGAGGAAGCGGAAAAGCGGCGTAAAGAAGCTGAGGAGGCGTCGGCTTGGCAAGGCGGAGGCTCAACTGTTGCTGCAGGCGCCGGCGGCGAAGGCGGCTATACCTACATGCCGTCGGGCAAGAACAACTTAGATGAAGATGAAGGATATTCTATCCATAAGGGTGGTGCCACTCCTTCTGTTCCTGCGGCGCCGAAAAACAGACGCTTCTTTATGTCCGCCGAACTCGACACCACACGTATCAACCGCGATGTCCAGAAGTACGTTGAGGAAATCATCCAGCACCTGACCTCGGTGGATGGCGCAAGGGTTACCGTCTCGCTCGAAGTCCAAGCCGAATCCGTTGACGGCTTCACCCATCAGACCGTGCGGACAGTCTCCGAAAACTGCCGGACACTGCGGGTACGGGATTCGGGGTTTGAGGAGTAATTATTTCAGTAAGTTTGTGGAGGACAGCATTGTATTCTGGACAAAGAACCCGTTTCCCATGCTCGATAGGCTTGGCGAACTCAAAGACTATATGGTACTACTTTCAGTTCACCATTACGCCATATAGCAAAGATGTAGAGACAAACCTCCCGACAAAACCGGATGCATTATTTTCTGCGTTCAAACGGCTCTCTGAAACCATTCAAAATTTGTGAGAGGGGGCAAATTGGGGCAGACGCCCGATTTTATGTCTTTCACAGCGTCCCAATATAGAAATAGCAAAACCCCGCAAAGCCTTACGCTATGCGGGGTTTTTAATGGAGCTCTTAACCAGATTCGAACTGGTGACCTCGTCCTTACCAAGGACGCGCTCTGCCGACTGAGCTATAAGAGCATATTCAATTTTTGTCTTTGTTTTTTATCGCTGGATATTATTATAGCATATGGCGTCACGGCGGTCAACAGTAATTTGGCTTTCTTTCTGGTTTTTTAATAATAGACTTGTTCAAAATTCCGAATTGCTCTGCGGGCTTATCTAAAAATGCGTCCAGAATCATAGCTCTTGTCTGCCAAAGACATTACTGCCATCCATGATATGGCAAAAGGCGCGTGGCTTTGCTGTCCTTCCGAAAACAAAAGCTGCAATGGGTAGCCCGGGGCATCAATAAGCGCATGTATTTTTGTGCTAAGCCCGTCTCAGCTTCTTCCCATACTTTGGAAATTAGAACTGTCTCCCCTTTTTCGCCCCCCGCCGAATGCTGGTGGGTATGAACAATTAAATCAACTGCGCCATCTGTATGCCGAAGGTGATATTATAGTCTTCGCGTTTTCCGCAATTCACGGGACTTTAAGCTCCGCGAAGTCTCTATGGGAACCCCGCAACAAAGGCATTGCCTGTGCACCTGTTCTTTTCTATCGCTGCTCTCATTTAGTTTGTCATTCTTGTTTAAAAATTTTGAAAATTTTAGTTGACTTTTGAATAAGCTCCTGCTATAATAACTAGGCGCTTATTTCTATATGATCCATTAGCTCAGGTGGCAGAGCACTTGACTTTTAATCAAGGTGTCCGGAGTTCGAGTCTCCGATGGATCACCAGCAAAATCCCGCTTAACGAAGCCATTTATCGGCTATGATTAAGCGGGGTATTTTTTCTGATTTATTCCTTGCCCCCTAAATTGACCCCTGTAGATTGGTTTTTAAAGGCCTCATCTATAGTTTTTATCAGTTCTTCCGGCGTATTGTTTATAACATGGGCGTAAATTTTCAGGGTAATTTGCGGGTCTTCATGCCCCGCCAGATACTGTATTTTCTTTATGTCAAGGCCGGACGCGCAAAGATTGCTTATGTAAGTGTGCCGGAGCAGATGGGCGTGGACTTTGAAATCAAGCTGGGAGTTAATACGGTTGAACGCTCTTTTATATGTCGCTTCTGGCATCGGCTTTTCTGTGTCTTTTACCGAGGGCACTACAAAACCGGTTTTATCTTCCACTTTTTTAAGCTCGTCGCGCAGTGGAGCGGGCAGAGGTATCACACGCCGGGCGGCGGCGGTTTTCAGACTGTCGGAATACAGACTGTTCCCCCGGGAAAATATGGTCGTCCCGAGGATTTCTATATGGGGGACGTCATCAAGATGAACGCGCTCCCATTTGAGGCCCAGCGCCTCTTCACGGCACAGACCGGCATAGAGGCGCAGCAAAATAAAGCTATTCAGGCTTGTCCCTGTGGAGGCGTTTAAGAACCTCTGGCACTGCTCCTGTGTAAGCGGTTCTTTGGACGCGGAGCGCTTACCCTGCGCTTTTATGCCTTTGCAGGGATTTTTTAATATAAGCCCGTCCGCTTCGGCGTTTGACATTATTTGGTTAATTATCATGAGATTTTTGGACTGCGCTGAATAAGACATATTTGAAATACTTGCCATGAATCCTTTTATAACAGACGGGCGAATGTCTTTCAGCTTGATATTTTCAAAATAAGGCAATATATGTGAATTTAAATTACTTAAATAAGTAGTATCTGTGGTGTTCTCTTTTATTCCAGTTTTCTTATACTCAAACCAGCGTTTCGCGTATTCCGGAAATGTCGTGCTGTCTCCGACGACCAAGCCAGCAGTGGCCTCTTTTTGAAGCTCGTCTATTTTTTCGGCGACTTCTTCAGGAGTTTTGACATAAATAGCTCTTTGTTTTCCTTCTATTGTAATGATTTTCCTGTATCTGTGAGTAGCTTCCAGCCATGTCAGATTACCAGCTTTTTTCTTTTTGCGCTGATTTTGCTTTTCGGCCTTAAGGCCTAGCCTGATAATTCTGGCAAGAGTTTCCTCATAAGGCAAACCGTTTTGCCGGCCGTATTCCTCAACCTCTTTTATAAGCCATCTCTCCCAAAAAAAGTTTGGCCGCCTTTCGCAGGCGGCTTTTTATTTTGTCTGAAAAACTAAACATCTTTGTCTTTCACATCTTTTTCGGCAGTTTTGGTTTTTTCCTCTTCAAGCGCAAACGCTAAGTCAAGCAATTTTATACGCCGTTTTAAGTCTAACGACAAATAAATATCAAGAAGCCCTACCGTCTCATCAGATAATGGCTGCTCCCTTACTCCATTAGTGTTAGTGACATACACTTTACAGAGTTAGAGCCATTGACAATTGCGCCTACGCCATTATTTATGGATTGGGCAGCAGAGTATTTGGAATTTTCTTCTCCTGTTAATAACCAATCTGTTGTTACTTGGAAATACTGAGCTATTTTAACTATTGCTTCAACAGATGGTTTTGCTTTACCTTTTTTCCATTCTGTTACAGAACTACTCGAAATACCGAGTTCAGTTGTTAATACTTTTCCATTTATGCCCTGTTTGTCCATAAGGGCTATAATTCTTTCTACAGTAGACATTAGAAGTCTCCAAAAACATTAGAAATTTCGAGTTATAATATAAACAAGCTAAACAACCACAACAACATCAACCTTGAAAACTGAATACAATAGTACTATTCGTAATGCGACCACATGCGCGTAATTAAAACTATACCTGTGTACAAATCGCCGTTTTCATCCCTAAGGTTTTCGGCGTTCGGCAAAACCCTGTAAACTAATCGGTGCTGGATATTTATCCTCCGAGAATACCGTCCTTCTAAATTCCCGGACAGACTTTCATAAAATGGCGGGGACTGAAACGGATTTTCGGCTAGAATATCAAGAAGCTCTTTAGATTTTACGTTTAGATTGGCCGCAATAAGCAGTTTTACATCTTGCTGTGCCTTTTTAGAAAGCTGAACTTTCCATTTAGCCACGCTTAAAACCCCCAATCAATGTCTTTCGCGTCTACCCAATCTTCAGGAGGGCAGTTTTCAGCATCAAACAGTGACTGCATATATTCGGGATGGGCGTAAATATCAAGAGTTTCAAGCAGGGAACGATATTCAAATTCACTGAACATAATTACATTACCCTCGTCTGTAACCACGTTGACCGCTTCGCCGGTGCGAAGAATCATTGATATGATGTTTTCTAAACTGTTTTGTGCATTGTTTACTGTAGTATTATACATGTAATTCACCTCTTTACCAGCATATGCGGTATTTATCATTAGTTTTCACTTCCTTTATTTTAATTATACAACACGTTTCAATCCTTTGAAAGAGGCGGCCTGTTGACCTCCGGGAACGGCGTGCGGCCTAACAAATAATCTACGGATATATCTAGATAAATAGCAATTTTTTCTAGCAATTCAGCAGAAGGCGTGTAATCTCTTTTTTCCAGATCGTAGATTAGACTTTTACGAATCGCGCAGTCCTCAAGCATTTTAACAATGGAAATAGATTTTCTTTTGCATTCACTTTTAATAATCTGAGCAGTCTGAGCATTATCCATAAAATCACCAAGCGATTATTGTTGAAATCTACAAATAACGTAAATTTACGTAAATTGCTATTGACTTGCGTGTATTTACGTATTATAATATAAACAAGCTAAACAACCACAACAACATCAACCTTGAAAAATGAATAAGAAGGGTATTAATCATCGCTTGTTAAGAAATTTGATAAAATCTACTGCGTCAATGTCCAATTCTTTCAGTATTGCGGCAAGCATTCCACGGCCTAAGTCTTTTCCAGTGTGAATCGGGACAACTGAAATTTTGCCCGTCGCAGGGTAAGAGATTTTAAAATGTGAGCTTTTCGTGCTGACATGAATACAACCGTATTTAATCAGATATTTTAAAAGCTCTTTGGACGGGATTATTGGTAGTTTAGGCATTGGATACCTCAAAAGCTAGGAAATAGTCGGGTATTTCACTGCCAGAGCCATCATCAAGAAACAAGTCAACGGCTTCAAACATGTTCAGTTCGGTTTCTTTAATTGTTTCCCCTTGGGTAAAACAACCGCCCAAAGACGTACACTGCGCCCAATAGCCGCCTACGTCGGGATCGGCATAGATTGCAACGTTATAAGTCGGTGTCATTGAATCACTCCTTGTAACGTTATTATATGATAAATTTGTGGTTTTTAACATAAATTTTCGCCTCCTGTTTTTACTTGTTAACCTCCGGCTTATCCGTTCTACCCAAAAGGTAGTCTACGGAGACGTTGAAGTAATCAGCAAGTTGCAAAATTTTCTCCATTGCGGGGAACTGTTTGCCTACTTTCCATCGGCCAATCAAAGTTTGGTCGATGCCTGTATCTTTTGACAACTTATAGGCGGTTATGTTGTTTGCATTGAGTAAATAATTAAATCTTTCGGTAAATTGCATAAAACATCTCCGCAAGTTTTAGTAGATATTTACCCAGTAAAACTGTTGATTACTAGACAAATATCTAGTACAATATAATATAAGCAAGCTAAGACAAATGCATAACCACTAACCGCAATTAGCTTGCTTAGCAATAGTATAAGTCATTGTATGAACAAATGCAATAGAAAGGAGCAAAAAAATGGCTGTTTTTGCAAGACGGCAGAACGGCGCACCCACAAAGGCGGTAACTATTCGTATTGACCCAGCCGTTGCCGAACGTGTGGAGCTTTTTGCCAAACGAATACCTATGACCGCTAATCTCGCGTATGAAGAAATTCTTGTGCATGGTTTGTCCACTATCGACAAGACCGACAAAGCAGTGGGAAATGTTACTCAAATGCAGTAAAAACCAGACAAAATATGTAGTGTGACAAAAAAATATGGGCTATATCATAAGCATTTGCTTACATTATAGCTCATGATTCGACAAAAGTCAATAGGAAAACATAGGAAATGAGGATTTTTTTAATGCGCGAAGAACTTTTTACGCCAAGTCAAGCCGCGGAATGTCTCAACATATCGCACCAGCAAGTCCGTGTCTTGTGCAAATCAGGCAAGCTTTTTTCCTACAATTTAGGATGCGGCCAATATGCTATCTACAGAATTCCAGCAAGCGCAGTTGAAAAATATTTGAAACTCAGCATTACAGAACCTGTACCGGAACCGTTACCCATCTTAAAAGAGCGCAAGAAAAAACCTGCGCTAAAGTCGCAGGAATTGGGATATATTAAAGGCGTAACACAAATAAACGCAGAGGGCAAATTTGAATACATCTCAAAAGAAAAGCGACGCTCACCAGCTAATGCCTCCGAGGATCATCGCTGAGGCCGACGAGGTAGCCAATACTAGCCATTGCAAACCGAAAAATTGAATCCCAAAGCAAGCTAAAAGGAAGGAAAGGAATGGAAATTAAAGTAGTAGGCAATCCAAAAGAAATAGCCGCCCTTGTAGTGGCAATACAAGAACGGCCTGAAAAAAATTTAGAGGTGTCAATCGAA
>JAITEB010000048.1 GCA_031282245.1 Oscillospiraceae bacterium
GCACGCTTGGCAGCGGGACGGCGCTGGACACCGCGCGTTTGCGCTATTTGCTCGGGGAATATTTCATGGTTGACCCGCGCAACGTCCACGCCTATGTAATCGGCGAGCACGGGGACAGCGAGTTTGTCCCCTGGTCGCAGGCAATGATTGCCACAACGCCTATTCTGGAGCTTTGCGCCGACAGCGCCTCCTGCCAGTACTCCCATATGGAGACAATCAGCGAAAAAGTCCGCACCGCCGCCAACGAAATTATCAAGGCGAAGCGCGCCACTTATTACGGAATCGGCCTTGCCCTTATAAGAATAACCCGCGCCGTTCTCGGCGACGAAAACAGCGTTCTGACCGTTTCGGCAAAACTTCTCGGAGAATACGGCGAAACCGGAGTTTATACGGGTGTTCCCTGCGTCGTGGGCAAGAATGGCGTGCAGCGCATTATCCCTCTCAAACTAAACGAAGAAGAAATCGCAAAATTTCACGCTTCCTGCGAAATTCTCAACAGGAATTACAGTGAATTGGGGCTGTAGGATTCGCCAAAGGAGGAAGCGCCAATAGAATACGCAACCAAAATTATAAAAGCCCTGCCGGGCTGTTTTGGCAGAAGCGCGCTTTTTGAAGTCGCCGAAGCCCTGAGACAGGGCGAAATCGCCGCAATACCGACGGAAACGGTCTACGGCCTTGCGGCAAACGCTCTGAATCCCGCCGCCGTTGAAAAAATATTCAAGGCAAAGGGCAGGCCGTCGGATAACCCTTTAATTGTGCATGTAAGCTCTATCGAAGAAGCCGGTAAGCTTGTGCTTTCTTTTGACGAAAAAGCCCGCGCTCTGGCTGAAGAATTCTGGCCGGGGCCGCTTACGCTTGTTCTTCCGAAATCCGGCGCAGTTCCGGAAAGGGTTTCGGCGGGCCTTCCGACGCTTGCGGTCAGGTTTCCCGCCCACCCCGCCGCGCTGGAGTTAATTCGGCTGTGCGCTTTCCCTCTCGCCGCGCCGAGCGCCAATATTTCCGGCAAGCCAAGCCCCACTTCCGCGCGGCATGTTTTTGAGGATTTAAACGGCAGAATTCCCTATATTATAGACGGCGGCGACTGCGAAATCGGGCTTGAATCCACTGTGCTGAGCCTTGTGGGAGAAGTCCCCCGGCTTTTGCGGCCGGGGAAAATCTCGACGGAGCGGCTTACTCAGATCTTGGGAAAAATTGAGATAGATAAAGCCGTTTTAAACAAAATTGATAAACAAGAAAAAGTTTTTTCACCCGGGATGAAATACAAACATTATTCGCCCATGGCCGATGTTAGAATATTTGAGGGGGATTCCGAAGACTTTGCGGCGTATGTTAATTCCGTCAGGCACAGAAAGGGCCTTTACGCCCTTTGCTTTGACGAGGAGGCCGGAAAGCTGCGGGTTCCGCATATCTGTTACGGCAAAAGCGGCGACATTGACGAAAACGCCCGGCGGCTTTTTGCGGCCTTGCGTGAGTTTGACGCAAAGGGCGCGGAGGAAGTCATCGCCCACGTCCCGCCAAAAGACGGCGCGGGGCTTTCAGTTTACAACCGGCTTTTGAGAAGCGCCGGGTTCCGCTTTATCAAATCCGGGAAATATTTAGTGGGGCTGACCGGCCAGACAGGCTCGGGAAAGACCGGGCTTTGCGGATATCTTAAAAAAAGCGGCTTTGCCGTGATAAATTGCGATAAAGCCGCGCACTCTGTGATAAGCGGCGGCGAGTGTTTGAGAAAGCTTGCCGCGGAGTTTGGCGCGGAGATTCTCACGCCGGAAGGCGCTCTGGACAGGCGCAGACTTGCCTCAATTGTCTTTGCCGACGGCGAAAAGCTGGCGCTGCTGAACAAAATCACACATCCGCCGGTTATAAAAAAAATTCTGGAGCTTGCCGGGCAATGCCCGGAAAAGGCGGTCATTCTGGACGCGCCGACACTGATAGAAAGCGGGCTTTATAAGAGCTGCGACCTGCTTGTATCCGTTCTGGCGGACAAAGAAGAGCGGCTGAAACGGATATGTCTCCGCGACGGGCTGAGCGCCGCCGAAGCCGAGGCGCGGGTGAATTCTCAAAAGCGGGACGAGTTTTACAAAGAAAAATCGGACATAATTATATATAACAGCGGCTCTGTTGACGAGCTTTGCGCAAAAGCTGCGGAACTTGCTCTGCGAATCCGGAGGGAGGGCGATTTTTTTGCAGGACGCTGAACTTAAAGCATTTTATAAAAAAACACAAAATGGCAAATTAAAACGAAACGCGCTTTTTCTTTTTGCAAGCGTCGCAGTCCTGGTTATTGCGCTTGCCTTTTCAAATAATTATATCGAGACTGGGCTTCGGCAAATATACCCCACCAAGTACTCTGAGCTTGTTGAAAAATACGCCGAATTAAACAAGCTCCCCGAGCCGCTGATATACGCGGTGATAAAGTGCGAAAGCGGCTTTAAGCCTTACGCCGCGTCGAATCTTGACGCAATAGGGCTTATGCAGATACGGGAAATAACTTTTGACTGGCTGAAGACAAAAATGTCCAGCGACGAAAGCGGCGTCGTCTTTGATGATCTTTATGACCCGGAGACTAATATCCGCTATGGAACTTTTCTTCTGAGGCTTCTTAAAGAGGAATTCGGCGAAACGGTAAATGTGCTGTGCGCCTATCACGCGGGCTGGGGGAACGCCAAAAACTGGCTGGCCGACGAGCGTTATTCCCCGGGAGGCGTGAACATAAGCACAATCCCTTTTGGGGACACAAAAGCCTATGTCGACAAAGTGCTGAAAACAAACGACATTTATATCAAGCTGTATTATTAAACACCCCCGGTTTTACCAAAGGTCAATCACATAAATTCTGCCCTCATGACTTATAGTCTTGATAATACCGAGAGAATTTTTATTTGCGGAAAGTTGTTAAAGCGCCAGAAGATTTTCCAGCGCCTTTTCGCCAACGCCGTAACGTATGCCCTCTATAATAGAAATCAAGTTCTGAACTTCAATGTTGTTCAGCTCGCTGTAAGCCAGAAAAACCGTCAGCGGCTCGTTGGACATTCTCAAAAGCTTTTGATAAAAAGTTTTCATCTGGCTTTGGGAAAAGTGCTCTATATTATAATAAGTCTCCGCAGACGCTGATTTGTTCATTCCCGGATAAGCCAGGTCAAGCATCCCCGCTTCATCCTTCAGCGCAAGCATTTTGTCGGCGGCGCTCCCGCGCTTGTTCAGAACAAGCCTTTGCCGGATTTCTTCCGGAGGCAGGCCAAAATAGTGCCGCAGCCTGTAAACAAGCCTTATATTAAGCTGCTCTATCTGCTTGCCCAAAATATTCTCAAGGTCGCGGCGCAGGGCTTTGCTTCGGCCTTTTTTTGCTTGTTTCAGCATGTAATTATAATACGCTGTGTATATCTGGTTTTCGCAGCGCTCCAATATAAATTTGTCCCGAGTTTTATCAATATTTTTTTCGAGAATCCCCGCATAAACAGTATTTTTGACCGCCGCGATAAAATCCTCCGTCCTTGCGGATTTGCTTAAAGCCGCGACGTCAAACTTCATGCGTTCCAGCACGAAGCCGGGTATAAGCTCAAAAAAGCGCTCCATCTCGCCGATGTTAAAATAATGCACTGCCGAAAGCACCGTGTCCAGTTCATTCTTCTTGTCGGCGCAGTGAAAAAAGGCGTCCTTCTCAAAAGGCAGAAAGCTGGAAAGACGCAAATATTTGTCCGCATGGCTCTTCTTGATGAGAACCTCAAGCTGCCCGCGGTGTATAATATTTTCTTCGATGCCGGAAAGCGCGCCGCCATAAGAGGTCTCGTGCTTGAGATATGCGGCGGCTTCGGCCACGGAACGCTTGTGGATAAGCTCGTTGTAATCGCCGGGGGACAGTCGTCGGCCATACATGGCTCTGGACTTGGCAAGAATAGCCATTGAAGCTTTGTTTTTTATCATACGCTATCGCTTCCGTAGATGCAGCGCCCGTAGATAAGATCCTCCAGGCTATGGGAATTTTCCTGAAAAAAGGCTTCTATTTTTTGAATCTGCGCGCCGCCTTCGCCTTTTATGCTTTCGCTTTCACGGGCAAGATCTTCCATATTCTGCCCATTCAGCCGCACAATCGTATTCTTTGCCCGCCTTAGAAGCCTTTCTTCAATTTCTTTTTTCTCGCTTGAAATGCGCTTAAGGCTTTCTTCTCTCATTTGGCGCGCCTTGCTGATTTCCGCGCGGGCTTTTTTGTCCATATCAACTATTTGAGCAATAATACTGCCTTCCAAGATTTGCAGTCCCTCCCTTAAGATACAAAAACTTAACGCTCTCTTAGATTTATTTTAGTCTTATTTTTTTGCTTTTTCAATAGAATATATAAATATCTTGCGCGTGTTAAAGAAAACTTCACACTATCGGCCGGATCAGACGATAAAATTAATAAAAGTATATTAAAAGTCTGGACTGATACATAAAATGACAATCAGAAAAATCAACCTGGAAGACGGGCTTCCAACAGCGGCGGCGGCTGTCACAAGGCTGAACGCGGAAATTCTCAGAGCGCGGGCGCAGCGAGTGCGCGCCTTGAAAATCATCCACGGCTGGGGTTCCAGCGGCAAGGGCGGGGTTATCCGCCTGGAGGTTCATAAAGAGCTCCGGAAAAAAAGCCGCGCCGGGCAGATAAAGGCTTTTGTCCCCGGTGAAGAGCTGAACCCCTTTTCGCAGTCCGGCAGAGCGGCGCTTGCCCTTTGCCCGGATCTTGCCAGAGACCCGGACTATTCCAGAAACAACGCGGGGGTCAGCTTCGTCGTGCCTTAAGAATGCGGACCGCCGCTTGAATTGCCGGGACGCGACAGCGCATATTTAAAAAGCGTTCAGCCCGAAAATCTCGCGCACGTCCGGAATATACATGTTCCGGAGGGTGTGCGCCTTTCTCTTTTCCGAATAAGAGTGCACAATCAGCTTGCAGCGATTTGCGCGGCGTTTGAATATGCTCTGCTGTATTTGTATTTCAGTTATTTTGCTTTTGGCGATCAGCACAGTGTGAAGCGAAAAGGCCGAGGAATAATATAAAGTGAATTCGTCGCCTTCCCGGCCAACCCCGGCGGAAAAGAAATCCATTATTTTCACTGCGAACATCCAGACGCAGGGACTTGAAAACATAAGCGCGGCAAAATTAATCGCCGCGCCCCAGCGGGGCAGAATGCGGCTCATCGCTATACCCAGAAGCGCGTCGCCTGCCAGAAGAAGCGCCGGCAGCCATACAAAGCCCCAGATATTACGGAATTTTCCGGGCTTTATCTTCCTGGGGCAGATTTTGCGCTCCGGGCAGAGAGTTTTCAGCGCCGAAAGCGTTTCCCCGCGCGAAGACGAGGGAATCAAAACGGGTGAAGTGCCGCCGTCCTTGCCGTATCCCGCGCAGTATATATAAGTCGTTGAAATCCTGAAAAGCTTTGTGAACATGCCCTGACGAATGTCTATATAATTAATTTTGTCCGTCAGCATGAAATAAGTCCGCTTGGCCAGAATGCCTAAATCAAGCGAAAGCGCCTTTTTTATCCGGGAGGCCGAAAAAAGCATATATCTCAAAAGATTCTGCACAAAGGCAATAAGCCAGCCGATCACTATAATCACGGCCAGAAAGGTGAGTATCGGCGGCACCCATCCGGCCAGAACCTGACTTATATCCGAAAGCCCCTGCATGAACATCCCTTCAAGCTGACGGCCAAGAATCGCGCCGGACTGCGACAAAAACGTCGAGATAAGCAACGCGCCCGTCAGGGAGTTTGACAGCAGCGCGGAAAACAGCGCTAAATAGAGCGAATGCGGCTTGTAGGTCTTTTTTTCCTCATCCTCACAGCCGTAAAGCTCGCAGCGCTTGTCAAAAACAATTTCAGCGTCTTTTTTCCAGACGGTTATGTCAAAATCGGCGTTCCTGCCCGCGGCGGCGTTTGTGTCGCCCGTCAGCCGCACAGCGCCGATTATGCGCAAATGCAGCGGCCTGTCCGAAATCAGCGTTGATATATTATTATTCTCTATAAAAAAGTTTTTTTTTCGGATAAGCCCAGTCTGGATGAGCAGCCCTTTTTCGTCCATGCGGAAAAGCTGCTCGTGCCAGCGCAGGCAGGCGACGCCCACGACAATCAGCAGCACCAGAATGTCAAAATAGGCCGTACTCAGCCAGTCCCGGAAGCTTTCGCGGCTCATGGCGGTCCACAGACCGCGCGCCACAGGAATAAGCAGCGCAAAAACAAGCTTCCACATATTGCGGATTATAGTTACAGGGTGCGTATGGCGGAAATTGCTTATATCCCTCGTCTTTGGATTTTTCATAAATCCTCCGTCTTGTCAAATCCGGAAAGCAGGTTGACGATCTTTTCGGCGTTCTCTTCGCTCAGCCCGGGGAGATACCCGGCTTTTCCGGCAGTGTAGACGATGACGGTGCTCAGACGAAATATCCGCTCGTGAAAGGTACTCGTCCGCGTGACAAGCTGTATGTTCCCGCGCGGAAGATACGATGTGTTCCGGACAAAAACTCCGCGTCTGACGACTACTTCTTTGTTGCCGACGGCATACCGGAAGCTCTTATATCTTTTGGGCAGATATATGCTGAATATAAAGCAGAACAAAACAAGGCAGGCCGCGACAGCGGCAATCCACGGCGGCTTGAACAGCTCCAGCGCAATCGAAACGGCGGCGCAGACCAGCAGCATACACAGAAAAAGCAGCGTCCACCACATATATAAAAGCTTTATGTCGGCGTGCTTGAATTCCAAAAATATCAATCCTTATTTTTTATAGGCAAACGCGATCGGCCTGTCTCATGAAAGCAGATAAAGCAAAGCCGCCGCAAGGGGCACGTTCCCGCTCTCGGAGAGAATAAGCGCCATAAGCGCGAAAATCAGGCTGAAACCGCCTTCTCCAGCGGAACCGCCGACAGCCGCCGCCGGAGGGTTCGCTTCTTTCGGTTCAGAAGCGGCGGCAGGGGCGGGGCTGGGGTTATCAGGCCGCTTGAAAGGCCGGGCTTCGGAATAATTGATATAGCTTAGACTATTCCGCGCCTGCTCCTGCATACGCTGGACGCGGCGCAAAGCGTCGGCCTTCATGCTGGAAATTTCATCCTGGCTCAGGCCGGCGTTGCCGGAATTTGTGAACGTGTGTTTTTTTTGGCTGTAGTTGGACCATTCCACGCATATTCCTCCGGGGCGCTTTTGGTGAAAACGCCAATCATGCAAGAAGCCCGCTGGCCTCAATAAGCGGCAAAAGCCGCGCGAGCTTCACGACCTTCACGGCGCCGTCGATTCCGGCCTGCTTTTCCTCACTCAGAAAAGGCCGCAAAGCCAAAAGCAGCTTGCGGTTTTTTGCGTCCTCGTCGGTTTCGCGTGAAAATTCTTCGCGTACACGCATAAGTCCCTCTATATTGAGGGACTTCAAAAAGGCCGCTTTTTCGCCGCCTGCGGGCAGGTTTGGGGCTGATTTGAAAAGCGGCGGCTCATTGTCCGCCGTCAGCATGTTTATAAAGCTCTTAAGCTGCTCCAGGCTTTCCCTGTTTGATAATATGTCGTTAAAGCTTGCGTTTGCTCTCTCCATTTTCAGAACAGGTTCCCAAGGTTAAACTGGCGCTTTTCCGCAATGTCCCCCAGAGCGCCCTTGCGGTTTTTCAGCTCTTTGATAAGCTTCAGGGCTTCCGGCGAAGAAAGAACCTGCTTTATAGTTTCGGGCTTTTTGAATTCTTTTTTGATTTTTTCAAAAGCGGCCGGGCTTATTTTTGAAGCAATGCCGCCGACGCTGCCGTCTTTGATAGCTTTGCCTACTTCGCCGGGGTTTAAACCCGCAATGGCTGAAAACTTGTTAATTAGCGCCTGCGTGTTTTCGTTTGAAAAAACGTTCATGACAATATCACTCCTTTGCATAATATATTTATGAAAAAAAGCGCGTATATAGAACAAATAGCGGCAGGATAAAAATACAGGGGCAAGAGCAGCCGGCCCTGCCGAAGGGCGTATCAGATACTTTCGTCGGGCCGGCTCTTTTCTTTGCCGCGCTTTATAACTTTAAGGCGGGAAAAATCTTCGCGCTCTTTTTCCTCCAGATAAGAGGAAATATACTTGACAATTCCCCCAAAACGGGGAATAACGACATTTTTGAGCGAATTGGCGCGCTTCTGAGTTTTTTTGATGGCTTGCGCAAGCCGGTAAACGCTGTTTTCCGTCTCGGCAAGCACGGCCAGAAGCTTTTTTACTTCTACAAAGCGCAGAAAGGCGTAATCAAAGCTGGAGTCCGTGTTATACAGCCCGTATTCCGGTTTTATTTCCGTCTCCTCCAGCAAGACCTCCGGAAGCTCCACGCCCATTACGCTGCTGTAGTTTATGGACAGCCCGCTTTCTATCTTGGTCATATTTACCAGCAAAGAGACAAGGCCGTTTTGAATGTTCGCGTCCTGCAGGGCGGCATAGGCCATTTTGAACGTTATGTCAATCTTGCTTTTCAGCTCGTTGGCCTTGTCTATACGCGCCATCATCTCGCGCACAAGAATATTGCGCTTGCGGTCCATCAGCTCGTAGCCGACCTGTGAAAGGGCAAGAGATTTTTTCGCGCTGATCAGATTGCCCTTTGTTGGGAATACCTGTTCGGCCATGTCACGCCTCCTTGAATTCCGCCGCCGATTCGGGCCTGTAATAAAGCTCCAGCATATCCGAGCCCACCCGGTCAAGCTCTTCTTTGGGCAGAATTGACAGCAGTTTCCACCCAAGGTTCAGGCTTCGCTCTATATCCCTGTTTTCGTTGAAGCTCTGGCTGACAAAGTGTTTCTCGAACATTTTCCCAAAAAAAATATATTTCCTGTCCGCGGGCGAAAGCTCGTCCTCGCCGATAACGGAAGCAAGGCTCCGCGCGTCCTGCACTCTCGCGTAGCTTGCAAAAAGCTGATTGGCGGCGGCGGAGTGGTCGGCCCTCGTGTAGCCTTCGCCTATGCCGTCTTTCATAAGGCGCGAAAGGGAGGGCAGAATGCCTATAGACGGGTAAATTCCGTTCTGGTCAAGCGCGCGGTCAAGAACAATCTGCCCTTCTGTTATATATCCCGTCAGATCGGGCACGGGGTGCGTTATATCGTCATTGGGCATGGTCAGAATCGGGATCTGAGTGACCGAGCCTTTGGAAGTCTTGATTATCCCCGCCCGCTCATAAATAGACGCCAAATCCGAGTAGAGATAGCCGGGATAGCCCTTTCTGCCGGGAATTTCGCCTTTTGAGGAGGAAAATTCGCGCAGGGCTTCGCTGTAAGAGGTCATATCGGTCAGCACGACAAGTATATGCATGTCATGCTCAAAAGCGAGATATTCGGCGGCGGTGAGCGCACAGCGCGGGGTGAAAATTCTCTCCGTTATCGGATCGTTGGAAAGATTCAGGAACATAACGACTTTTTCAAGCACGCCGCCCTCTTCAAACGAACGCCGGAAATAGTCCGCGACGTCGTTTTTAACGCCCATGGCGGCAAAAACAACGCCGAAGCCCTGCCCGGCTTCCTCCGCAAGCCGCGACTGACGCACAATCTGGACGGCCAATTTGTCGTGGCTCATGCCGGAGCCGGAAAAAATCGGAAGCTTCTGGCCGCGGATAAGCGTCATCAGCGCATCAATAGAAGAAATCCCCGTGCGGATATAATCGCGGGGATATACCCGCGAAACGGGATTTATCGGCTGGCCGTTTATGTCAAGCTTTTTGTCGGCGTAAATATCCCCAAGGCCGTCAATCGGCCTGCCCGCGCCGTCAAAGACGCGGCCGAGCATCTCATAAGAAACCGGAAGCTCCATGGGGCGCCCGGTAAAGCGCGTCATTGTGTTGACAAGCGAAAGCCCCTGCGTGCCCTCGAAAACCTGCACAACCGCCCTGCCGCCCTCAATCTGGACGACGCGTCCGCTCCTTCTGCCGCCGTCGGCAAGGCTCAGTTCCACCATTTCGTCAAAGCTGACAAAGGGCACGCCGTCCAGCGCAACCAGCGGGCCGTTTATAGAACTCAGCCCCATCATCTGTATATTTTTCATGCCTTCGCCCCCTTGAGCGCTTCGTCAATGTCCCTGTAATAAGCGTCGAACAGTTCAAGTCTGTCGTTGGGTACGTCGTATTTGATTTTTACCACCCTGTCGAATATTCCTGTGGAGACAATCTCGCTGAAAGGCCGTCCTTGTATAATAAGCTCTTTGGATTTCCTGTAGAGATATAAAATAGTTTTCATCATTTTGAATTGCTTTTCAAGCGGGACATAGGTGTCGTCTTTGTGATAGGCGTTCTGCTGCAGAAAGCCTATGCGGACAACGCGCGCAACTTCTATAATTAATTTCTGGTCGTCCGGGAGAACGTCCGAGCCGATAAGCTTGACGATTTCCATCAGCTTGTTCTCTTCGTTCATGACAGTGAGAATTTCCTGCCTGCACTTGAAAAATTCCCCGCTGACGTTTTTCGCGTACCAGGAGCCAAGCTCCTCGACATACTCGCTGTAGCTGTTGTTCCAGTTGATGGCGGGGTAGTGCCGGGCATAGGCCAGCGACTTGTCAAGCGCCCAGAAACAGCGCACAAAGCGTTTTGTGTTCTGCGTGACAGGCTCCGAAAAGTCCGAACCCTGCGGCGAAACCGCGCCTATAATAGAAACGGAGCCGTCAGCCCCGCAAAGGGTTTGCATATATCCGGCTCGCTCGTAAAACTGCGAAAGCCGCGACGGCAGATATGCCGGAAAGCCCTCTTCGGCGGGCATTTCCTCAAGGCGGCCCGAAATCTCGCGCAGCGCTTCCGCCCATCTTGAAGTGGAATCGGCCATTATAGCCACATGATAACCCATGTCCCTGTAGTATTCCGCAAGCGTTATCCCGGTATAAATAGAAGCCTCGCGCGCCGCGACCGGCATATTCGAGGTGTTCGCGATCAGAATAGTGCGGTTCGTCAGAAGCTGGCCGGTGGAAGGGTCGATAAGCTCCGAGAATTCCTCCAGAACTTGGGTCATTTCGTTGCCGCGCTCGCCGCAGCCGATATAAACTATTATGTCCGCGTCGCACCATTTGGCAAGCTGGTGCTGGGTCATGGTCTTTCCCGTGCCGAAACCGCCGGGCACGGCCGCCGCGCCGCCTTTGGCAATCGGAAAAACGCTGTCTATTATGCGCTGCCCTGTTACAAGCGGCATTTCTATCGCAAGCCGCCGGAGAGCGGGGCGCGGGATTCTTATCGGCCATCTCTGCGCAAGCTTCAGTTCGCCCTCGCGGCCTTTTTTGTCGCGGACTTTCGCGATAACGTCGTCTACAGTATATTCTCCGTCCGGCGCCGCGTAAATTACTTCCGCTTCTTCAATCAGGGGAGGAACCAGACAGCGGTGCTCGATCAGCGGAGTTTCCTGGCAGCGGGCGAAAATCTGGCCGCCCCTGACTTTGCCGCCCGCACAGATCCCGACGACAGTCCGCCATTTGCGTTTCGCGTCCAGACGCTCAACGTCTGCGCCCTGCCGGATGAACGCCCCGGACAATGCCTCAATTTCGCGCAGGGGACGCTCTATGCCGTCGAAAATATTTTTCAAAAGCCCGGGGCCAAGGGTGACGCTCATTGGGTTTCCCGTTGAAAAAACCGGCTCGCCGGGGCGAAGTCCGGTTGTGCTTTCGTAAACCTGAATAGTGGTGGCCTTTCCGTCCACGGCGATAACCTCGCCTGTAAGCCTCGCGTCGCCGACATAGACCATTTCCTGCATGGAAAAAGTCCTGCTGTCCCTGACTGTTATGACCGGGCCGTTGATAGAGTATATAATATCTTTTGGATCGCTCAAGCTTTGGCCACCTCCATCAAGTTATGGCTGTGAAACCAGTCCCTCTGGGAGCGCAGCCGTTCGTCAAGGCTTTCGTTTATAAGATAATTTTTATCCCGGCTGACGTAAATAAGCCCGCCGATTTCTATCTCGCTCGAAAGCTCGACCGTGCAGGGAAGCCCGAAAGCCGCTTTTATTTCTTCTTCAAGCGAAGCGTCGGCGGGGCGTATCTTTAATACGGCGCTCTCATAAGGGCATTCCGCCGCGATTTCGCGAACTTTTTCCAGCAGGCCGGTTTTATATTCGGGGCTTTGCGCGTATTTCAAAAGCCTTGCGGCGACGTTTGAAAATATTTGCTCCTCAAGCTCACGCCGCCTTTGCAGGAACGTTTTTTTCTGTTCCATTTTTCTGCCGCCAAGTTCTTTTTTGTACTGCGCCTCAAGCTGGGCAACCTGCTGGCGGATAATGCCGTAGCTGCTTTCAAGACCGCTGTCTTCCGCCAAAGCTAACGCGTCTTTGCGGGCTTTGTCTATTTCCCTGTTAATTGCGTTTTCTTCTTTTTCGATTTCTCTCTGTATGGCTTCCTGGAAAAGCCTAAGCTTGTTTATAACACTTGCCAAAACTTTGTTTCACCTCCGGCGTTTGTAAAAAGCTGTTTTAAAAGGAGAACCACCCCGCCCTTTGGGCACCCCTCCACAGGAGGGGAATTGGAACTCGTACTATAATGCAAAGCTTGTACCCCACGCCCGGAATTTGGGATTAACGCGCAGGGGGACATATACTGGGCATGGGGTATAATTTATGCATAGCATTCCCAGTTATAATTCCCCTCCTGTGGAGGGGTGCCCAAAGGGCGGGGTGGTCGGCGCCTTAAAATAGCCTTCAAAAATCAAGCAACAGCCGAAAAAATCAGCGCGGAGGTGGGCACAGTGCCAGAAACCTGCATTCCGGACAGGGAGGACGTTATAAAAAGCAATATAGGTCTGGTTCATTCCTGCGCGCACAGGTTCAAGGGCCGGGGCATTGAATACGAGGATCTGTTTCAGGCGGGCTGCATGGGTCTTGTCAAGGCTGCGGACGCTTTTGATTACAGCCGGGGCCTGCGCTTTTCAACTTATGCCGTGCCGGTCATCCTGGGCGAAATGCGCCGCCTTTTTCGGGACGGAGGCACTGTCAAAGTCAGCCGCACCCTCAAAGAACTTTCGATAAAGGTAAATCGGGAGCGGGAAGCATATATCAGGAAACACAGCCGCGAGCCGACGATTTCCGAGATAGCCGCCCTGATGGGGCTGGAAACTGCGGAAGTCGCCGAGGCGCTCAGTTCCAGCCAGCCGCCGCTTTCGCTGACCAGCGAGGACGGCGACGGCGCCACAAGCCAGATCGACATTGCGATAGAATCGCATGAGGAGCGGGTAGCCGATTCAATTTCCCTTAAAGAGGTCATCAGCCTTCTGCCGCCAGAAGATCGCAAGCTGATAACCCTGCGCTATTTTGGCGGCAAAACCCAGTCGGAAACGGCGGCAATGCTTGGCCTGACGCAGGTTCAGGTATCTCGAAAAGAGAAAAAGATTTTGTCCAGACTGCGTTTGCAGCTTACCGGATAAAAAATAACGGGGCGGCATTGTCCGGCCCTGTTTTATTTTTTAATTTACCCCCGAAAGCGAAAGATAAAATTGATTTTTGCCGTCCGCAATGCTATAATAACACTGTCACAAAAAATTTGTTCTGTAAAGGATTTATAAAATAAAATGGAAAGAAAAATTGTTCTGATAGGAACAGGTATGGTCGGCATGAGCTACGCCTACGCCCTTTTGAATCAAAGCGTCTGCAACGAGCTTGTTTTAATAGACGTGGACAGGGAAAGAGCGCGCGGCGAAGCCATGGACCTGAACCACGGCCTGGCTTTTTCCGGCTCCAATATGAAAATTTATGCCGGGGACTATAAAGACTGCACCGACGCGAATATCGTCGTAATCAGCGCGGGCGTCGCGCAAAAACCCGGCGAAAGCCGCATCGACCTTCTCAAGCGCAACACAGAAGTTTTCCGCCTGATTGTGCCGCGCGTGACGGAATCCGGTTTCAACGGAATTTTCCTCGTCGCAACAAATCCAGTCGATATTATGACCCGCGTGACGGCAAAGCTTTCCGGTTTTAACCCCCGGCGCACGCTTGGCAGCGGGACGGCGCTGGACACCGCGCGTTTGCGCTATTTGCTCGGGGAATATTTCATGGTTGACCCGCGCAACGTCCACGCCTATGTAATCGGCGAGCACGGGGACAGC
>JAITEB010000021.1 GCA_031282245.1 Oscillospiraceae bacterium
TAACCACCCCGCCCTTTGGGCACCCCTCCACAGGAGGGGAGTTGTAGGCCGAAATGCTATGCAAAGTTTGTACCCCACGCAAGGAATTTTATTTTTTACGGATTTGTGACATAGCGCAAAAGCCAATAATTGCATGGGGAACGCTCTTTAAAAAATGTGCCAGGCTACAATTCCCCTCCCGTGGAGGGGTGCTAACCACCCCGCCCTTTGGGCACCCCTCCACAGGAGGGGAGTTGTAGGCCGAAATGCTATGCAAAGTTTGTACCCCACGCAAAGAATTTTGTTCTTTGCGGATTTGTGGCATAGCGCAAAAGCTAATAATTGCATGGGGAACGCTCTTTAAAAAATGTGCCAGGCTACAATTCCCCTCCTGTGGAGGGGTGCCCAAAGGGCGGGGTGGTTTCCCCTTTTAAAACAGCTCCCCATTTCCCAAAGCCAAAGCCAAAGCCAAAACCAAAATCAAAAAAAGAAAGAAAGAAGAAAGAAGAAAAATTCATGAGTGAAGTACTAATCATATTCGGCTCAAAATCCGACACCGAGAAAATGCGCGGCGCGGCTCTCGCCCTAAAAGAACTTGAGATTAGCTACAGCGCGCGGATCCTCTCCGCGCACCGCGTCCCGGAAAAGCTGGAAGAAACTGTTGCGGCTTTTGAAGCCCGGGGCGGCAAAGTCATAATTGCGGGGGCGGGTCTTGCCGCGCACCTTCCGGGGGTGGTCGCGTCCAGGACTTGTCTGCCGGTCATCGGTGTGCCTATCAACGGCGCAATCGGCGGCCTTGACGCGCTTTTCTCCATCGTACAGATGCCGAAATCCATCCCGGTGGCGACGGTCGGACTAGACATCTCTTACAATGCGGGGCTGCTTGCCGCACAGATTCTCAGTGTGGGGAATCCTGTCCTGCGCGAAAAACTTAAAGCGGCGCGCCTGAAAATAAAGGAAAAATTTATCGCTGAAAACACAGAAGGCATAGACCTGTAAAAATATAAATATTAATTAAAAGGGGATTAGTAAATTGAGAGACAAAGCGGAAACGCTCTATGAGGGCAAAGCGAAAAAAGTCTACGCGACCGACAGCCCGGATTTGGTCATAATTGAGTACAAGGACGACGCGACGGCCTTCAACGGCGAAAAAAAAGGGACTATCGACAGCAAAGGCGTGATAAACAACGAAATCTCATCAGTTATATTTAAAATGCTGAACGCGGCGGGCGTAAAAACTCACTTTGTCGAAAAGTTAAACGAGCGGGAACAGCTCTGCAAAAAAGTTGAGATTATCCCGCTGGAAGTCATTGTTCGCAACACCGCCGCAGGTTCTTTCACAAAGCGCTATGCCGTCCCGGAGGGGACAGTTCTGCGCAGTCCCGTCGCTGAGCTGTGCTATAAAGACGACGCTTTGGGCGACCCGTTTATAAACGATTCTATAGCTCTGGCGCTGGGCTTTGCGGAACAAGCCGAGCTTGAGACGATTTATAAAATAACCGGCAAAGTAAACAAACTTTTGCTAGAATTTTTTAACAAAATCGGAATAAAGCTTATAGATTTTAAATTGGAATTCGGCCGCGCAGGGAAAGAAATCCTGCTTGCGGACGAAATATCGCCGGACACCTGCCGCTTCTGGGACAAAAAGACTGACGAGAAGCTTGACAAAGACCGTTTCCGCCGCGACATGGGAGGAATCAAAGAAGCCTATGAAGAGATTCTCTCTCGTCTGAAATAAAAATTTGCGGGATTGGCATTGGGGGGAGAGAGTAAAGCCCCCGGCGCACAAGTTTCGCATGGAGATAGATAGATCATGTATTATAAAAATAATGATAAATTGCACGAAGAATGCGGCGTTTTCGGCATTTTCAGCCGCGACGCGGATATAAACGTCGCGGCAATGTCTTACTTGGCGCTTTACGCCCTTCAGCACCGCGGCCAGGAAAGCGCCGGAATCGCCATCGGGGACGGCGAGCATATACAGCTTAAAAAGGGCATGGGGCTTGTGTCCGATGTTTTCGCGGACAGCGATTTCCCCGCCGCGGGCGGCCATATGGCTATCGGCCATGTTCGATATTCCACAAGCGGCCAGAGTTGCTTTGAAAACGCGCAGCCTATGTCCAGAAAATTCAAGCAGGGCGAAATCGCGGTTGCCCACAATGGAAATCTGACAAATATTGCCGTCCTGAAAGAAATGTTTGAGGAGATGGGCTACACTTTTGAGACTTCCAGCGACACCGAGATTATAATAAAAATGATTGCCCGCGCCGCAAGAAAAGGCATTGAGCGGGCCATCGACGACACTGTTCAGGCAATAAAAGGCTCTTACGCTCTTGTTATGATAGTCGAGAACAAGCTTGTCGGCGTTCGCGATCCCAACGGGATACGCCCGCTTTGCCTTGGGAAGATCGGCGAAAGCGGCTATGTTTTCTCCAGCGAGAGCTGCGCCTTCGACAGTCTTGGAGCAAAGTTTGTCCGGGATGTTCAGCCCGGGGAGATAGTTATAATTGACGACGACGGCATAAAGAGCATTAACCGCAACGAAAAGACTTTCTCTCAGCCCTGCGCCTTCGAGTATGTCTATTTTGCCCGGCCTGACAGCGTGATAGAAGGCATATCCGTCCACGATTCCCGCCGCCGCGCCGGAAAAATCCTTTGGAAAGAGCACCCCGCGGAGGCTGATGTTGTGATCGGCGTTCCGGATTCCGGAATTGATGCGGCCATGGGCTACGCTCAGGTTTCCGGGATTATTTATGACATAGGGCTTGTGAAAAACAAATATGTTGGGCGCTCGTTTATCCTGCCGGATCAAAAGGCGAGGGAGCTTGCCGTCCGCATTAAAATAAACCCGCTCAGAAGCGTTATTGAGAACAGGAGCGTTGTGCTGATTGACGATTCCGTCGTTCGGGGAACCACAAGCAGGAAAATTATTCAAATGCTCCGGGAGATGGGCGCAACAAAAGTCCATATGCGCGTTTCGTCCCCGGTTGTGGCTTTCCCCTGTTACTTCGGGATAGACACGCCCTATCGCGACCAATTGATGGGGGCGCAGCTCACCGTGGAACAGATGTGCGCCGAAATGGGCGCGGACAGCCTGGGTTTTTTGAGCATTGACGGGCTTCTGCAAAGCCTTGATCCAAACCGGAGTTTCTGTCTTGGCTGCCTTGACGGGAAATACCCGATTTCCGTTCACATGGAAGGATAGGCTGCGAACGGCGCGCCGCGGCGCTATATGCAGGACATTTGAGAAAGGAGCTGATTTGCCCGTGAATTATTCCGTCAAAATTGAGAAGCTGCATGTAAAAGAATTTCTGATACTCAGGGGCTTTGTGGAGCTGGGAGGCGAGGCCGATCCCTTTGAGGCTTCAATGCGTCTTATTTCCGGGCGCATTGCCGACGGTTCCGCCGACAGCCTCAGACAGGCCGCATGTTCCGTCCCGGTTTACATGCTTTTCGGCAACGCCTGGAAAAAAGGCGAAGACGCCCAAAAATGGCTTTGCAGTTATGACATGGCCTGCGAGAATTTCAGCGGGGCGGCTAAAAACGGCGTTTTTGGGGCTGTCCGTCTGGAAGCCGGGGAATATGCTTTGTTTGACTGCGCTTTTGAGCGCGAGGGTACAATGGCGGAAGCGTACGCCCAAGTAAACGAGCTTTACTGGGGCGGCTGGCTGCGAGAAAACCCGTATATTTCCGCGATAGACCCACAATACGGCGCGGAGCCGTCCGGGACTTCCGCGATTGAGCTTTATTTGCCGCTGAACCCGGCGGCGGAGGTTTTTAGCGTCAAAATCTGGTTCCCTATCAGGAAAATCAAGTAAATCAAGTAAAAAAGAATAGAGGAAAAAATCATGCCCAGCATGTATCAGCGGAGCGGCGTAAATATAGAAGAAGGCTACCGCGCCGTTTCCAAAATGAAAGAAATAAGCCGCCGGACGGCCATAAAGGGCGTTTTGGGCGGACTGGGAAGCTTCGGCTCTATGTTCAGCCTTAACGATTACGGAAAGTATAAAGATCCTGTGCTTGTTTCGGGCACGGACGGCGTGGGCACAAAGCTTAAAGTGGCTTTTGCGCTTGGGATTTATAATACTGTGGGTATAGACGCTGTGGCGATGTGTGTCAACGACATTCTTTGCCACGGCGCGCAGCCTGTTTTCTTCCTGGATTATCTTGCCTGCGGGAAACTGGAAGCGGACAGGGCCGCCGAGCTTGTTTCCGGCGTGGCGGAGGGCTGTTTGCAGGCGGGCTGCGCGCTTGTGGGCGGCGAGACCGCCGAGATGAACGGGTTCTACAAAGAGGGAGATTATGACATTGCCGGATTCGCCGTCGGCGTCGCCGAGCGCGAAAAGCTTATCGACGGCTCCAAAACGGCCGCCGGCGACGCTCTTATCGGGCTTGATTCCAGCGGCTTTCACTCGAACGGCTTTACTCTTCTGAACAGGCTTATAAAAAATCTGGACATGCCTTTTGCAGATTTACATGAAGATTTTATAGAAGACGAGTTTCTTGGAAAAAACGCGGGAGAGATTTTGCTCACCCCGACTAAGATTTATGTCAGGCCTGTGATAAAGGCTCTGGAAAAATTTGATATACACGGCATTGCCAATATAAGCGGCGGGGGTTTTATCGAAAATATCCCGCGCATGTTCAAAAATCCGCTGACCGCTGAAATAAAATGCGAAAAACTGCGCGTCACGGCGCCGTTCAGGTATATTATGCGGCGCGGCGTTCCGGAAGCCGAGATGTACGGCACGTTTAATATGGGCACGGGGATGGTTATCGCTCTGCCGGAAGCGCAGGCGGACGAAGCTGTAAAGTTTTTTGGCGGCGAAGGCTTCCCCGCTCGGCTTATCGGCAAAGTGACGGAATTCACGGGGGACGGCGTATGTATAAAATAGCGGTTCTGGTTTCCGGGACGGGGACGAACTTTCTAAGCATTGCCGAAGCGGTAAGAAATGGCAGGCTGAAAGACTGTGCGATTTCCTGCGTGATATCCGACCGCAGAAGCGCCAAAGCTATAGAAAGCGCAAGGGCGCTGGGGCTTCCGGCCTTTTATTTGACAAGAAAAGAGTTTGGCGAGGGGCTTTCCGATGAGATTCTGCGCGTGGTTCAGGAAAACGGCGGTACGGATTTGCTTGTGCTTGCGGGTTTTCTTTCTATTTTGAAAGGCGATATTATCAAAAAATTTAAAAACCGGATAATAAATATACATCCGGCGCTGATACCCTCTTTTTGCGGGACGGGCATGTATGGGATTCACGTCCACGAAGCGGCGATCGCTTATGGCGTTAAGATAACGGGCTGCACGGTGAATATTGCCGACGGCGGGACGGATACGGGCCCGATAGTGGTTCAAAAAGCCGTGCCTGTTACGACGGACGACCCTTATCAGCTTCAGCGGGATGTTCTTGAAGAAGAACACAAAGCTCTTGTTGAAGCAATAGATTTATTTGCGCGCGGCAGAATAATACTGGAGGGGCGTAGAGTTCGGGTTCTGTAGGGGTGCCAACCACCCCGCCCTTTGGGCACCCCTCCACGGGAGGGGA
>JAITEB010000023.1 GCA_031282245.1 Oscillospiraceae bacterium
ATAGAGCTTGCTATTTATCTCGTTAAAGCTTTCTATAGCTTTGCGCTCATAATTAAAAAGCTTCACGACGTTGTGCCCGCTGATGGTCTCCTCAATCTGGCCGTTGATATTGCCAAGCTGTTCCTGCTGCGCCTTGAAATACTTCTGGCTGAATTTCATAACAAACGAAATTAACAGCATAGAAACAGGCAGAACCGCAAGGGCGATAAGCGTCATCTGCCAGCTTATCGACAGCATCATCGCCAGAACGCCGGCAATAGTCACAACGCTGCTGATAAGCTGCGTCAAACTCTGGTTCAAACTTTGGCCGAGGGTGTCGACGTCGTTTGTAATTCGGGAAAGAACCTCGCCGACTGTGCGGCTCTCGAAATACTTCATAGGCATACGGCCTATTTTTTTGCTTATATCCATACGCAGCAAATAACACGCGTCCTGGCTTATATAAGACATAATCCAGCCCTGTATAAACGCGAAAAGCGAAGAAGCGGCGTAAAGCGCCAGAAGAGTGAGCAGAATACCTCCGATTTTTGCAAAGTCAATCCCCGAGCCGCCGGAAAATTTTGACACAAGTCCGTTGAAAATCTCCGTGATTGCGTTGCCGAGGATTTTCGGGCCAAGTATGCTGAAAACTGTGCTTGCCACCGCGAAGATTAGCACTATAACGAGCGAAACCCTGTAAGGCGCAAGAAGCTTCAGTATTTTTTTGAGAGTGCCTGTGAAATCTTTGGGCTTTTCGCCGTGCATCATAGCTCCCGGGCCGCCCATCATGCCCCGCATGGGTCTTTTTGGGGCTAAGTTATTTCTGTTTTCTTCCGCCATTATTTTCTTGCCCCCTTATCTAATTCTTCCTGGCTAAGCTGGCTTCTGGCAATTTCCCTGTAAGGCTCGCAGTTTTCCATAAGCTCGGCATGAGCGCCGATACCGGCAATTTTGCCGTCGTCCAGCACGATTATTTGATCTGCGCGCAGAATAGTGGAAATCCTCTGCGCTACTATTATGATAGTGGCGTCTTTCAGGTTTTCGTTGATAGCCCTGCGCAAAGCCGCGTCGGTTTTATAGTCCAGCGCGGAAAAACTGTCGTCAAAAATCAGTATTTCCGGACGCTTTGCGATGGCGCGGGCAATGGAAAGCCGCTGTTTCTGGCCGCCGGAAACGTTTGAGCCGCCCTGCGCTATCGGGCTTTCATAGGCTCCCTCGCGCCCGGCGATAAATCCCGCCGCCTGCGCAATCTCGGCGGCTTTTATCATGGCCTCGTCGGAAAGCTCGTCCTCGCCGCCGAATTTTATATTAGAGCGCACATCGCCGGAAAAAAGCAGCCCTTTCTGCGGGACAAAGCCCAAAAGCGAGCGCAGTTTTTCCTGGCTGAGTTCCCGCACGTCCACTCCGTCAACAGTAATGCTGCCGCCGCTTACGTCATACAGGCGCGGAATCAGATTGACCAGCGTAGATTTGCCGCTGCCCGTGCCGCCTATGATCGCCGTAGTCGCGCCCGGCCCGGCCGTGAAGCTTATGCCGCTGAGAGCGTCCTCGTCCGCGCTGGGATATCTGAACGAAACGTTGTTAAAGCGCACGACGCCGGACTTGTCGCATTTTTCGTCAAGCGCCTTTGCGGGGTTCTTTATTGCGGGCCGCGCGGCGAGAACCTCGTCGACGCGGCCGGCGGCGACAACGGCTCTGGGCAGCATAATTGACATCATAGTGAGCACCATGAAGGACATGATAATCTGCATTGTATATGTGATAAAGGCAATCATGTCGCCGACCTGCAGGTTGCCAAGATCTATTCCCTTTGCGCCGAACCATATGATAGAAAGCGAAACCACGTTCATGACAAGCATCATAAGGGGCATCATAAGGCTCATTGTGCGGTTGATAAAGAGCTGGTTTTTCTTAAGCGCAGCGTTGGCGCCGTTAAACCTGTCTTCTTCGTATTTTTCGCGGTTGAAGGCCCGTATAACCGAAAGACCGGTGAGAATCTCGCGGCTGACCTGGTTCAGCTTGTCGACAAGCTTCTGCATTATTTCAAAACGCGGCACGGCCGCTTGCATAAGAATCAAAACTACCAGCAAAATAATTCCGACCGCCGCCGCGATTGTCCATTCCAATCCGTGAGTATTCGCCCTGATGACTTTATACACGCCGCCAATGCCCAGAATCGGGGAATACAGCGCCATGCGCAGAATCATAGTAATTGCCATCTGAATATGCTGTATGTCGTTTGTGTTTCTGGTGATAAGCGACGCCGTTGTGAATTGGTCTATTTCGGCGCTGGAGAAAGAAAGCGTGTGCCCATAGATCTGCCCTCGCAGCGACCGGGCGATTTTTGCTCCCGTTCGGCTGGAAAGCAGGCCGCATATTACCGCGCTGAGCACGGAGACAAGCGTAAGGCCAAGCATTCTGGCGCCGACGTTTATCATGTAGTCCGTCTGCATTTTCTCCATGTCCAGGCCCATCTCTTCATATTCGCTTTTCACGAATTGGGTTGCCGCCTGCGAAAGCATGTTTTCTGCGACAGTTCCGGCCTTTTCCATGGCGTCGTCGCGCATTTGCAAAATCTGTTCTTTTTGGAGCATCCCGGCTTTGTAAGCCGTTTTTAATTTGTCAAAGTCTAACCCTTCGCTCTGCCCGCCCAAATTTATATTCTCCGGCCCAAGCCTGAAATAGTAAACTGTCAGCATTGCGGGCTGGGCCGCCTCTTCAAGGCTTGCAAGTTCTTCCCGGCTCATTTCTTTAAGACTATAGAACTCGCCGTCCGCGGGGACATACGCCTCTTCAAGCTTTTTCGCGTCCTCGTCCGGCATGAACATCTGCAAGTCTTCTATAGTCGCAGGGCGTATTTTTTTCGGGATGCTCTCTTCGACGCCGCCCTGCATTACCCCGATGTTGACTATTTTGCTGGTATAGTCCGGCAAAGAAAGATCACAGAAAGCCTGCACAATCAGCAATGCTATTATCGCGGCGACCGAAGGCAGCGAATTTTTTAAATAGCGGAAAATTTTCACGGTATACCTCTGCTTTCATGTTAAATTTTTGAAGTTCCCGCAAATTTGTATTCGCGGGAAACCCTACTGCCGATTTTTTTCAAGCAAGATGTCAGTAATACGAAAAACCAGGCGGATAAACTCCCGGGCATCGTCTTCCCCAAGTTCCCGCAGGAGATGTTCAACCTGGCAGTACATGAACTTCTTTCCGGACGCTATCCATGAACGGCCTTCGTCGGTCAGGTCAACGAGTATCCGGCGGCGGTCCCTGCCGTCTATGCACCGGGTGATGAATCTTTTTTGTTCCAGCGCGTTGAGGATTTTGGCGACCCGGGCAGTGCTTACGTGCATAGCCTGGCTAATCTCGCCGGGCATTGGGGGGGCGTCGCGCCTTGAGAGATAATCAATCAGGAAATGTTCGCCTTTTGAAAATTTGTCCATTAGCTGAGAGTCTTTGATACGAAAAAATTCCGCAAGCTTTTCAGTCAATTTTTCCGCCTCGGCTTCGTAGTCCACGCAATAACCCCCTTTTTGTTAGCTAACATGATTAAATTCTAATACTGTTAGTGATTATACGCACAAAGCTCCCGGATGTCAAGTGAATTTACAAAAATTTTAATTTTTTTATTCTAACGCGCAGATATAAAATTTCCCTCTAATTTGCCCCTCCAAAGCGCCTTTCCCGCGAGTTGAATTTCTTGATCATTTCCACAAGCTCCGCCCTGCTGAAATCCGGCCAGAGCGTCTCTGTCGCCATATATTCGGCATAAACTGACTGCCATGTCAGAAAATTTGAAGTGCGCATTTCCCCGGCTGTGCGGATAATCAAATCCGGATCAGGCTGGCCCGCCGTATAAAGGCAGGAAGAAAACAGCTCTTTAGTGATATCTTCCGGAGCAAGTTCCCCGGAGCGGGCGCGCCCGGCAAGAATGCGCGCGGCGCGCAGAATCTCGTCCCTGCCGCCGTAGTTCACGGCAAGATTGAGCGTCATGCCGGTCATTCTCAGGGTCGTTTCCTCAAGCTCGGCCATGCGTTCGGCAAGACCGCCGCTCAATGCGGATTTATCCCCCAGAAAGCGGACGCGCATGTTTTTTTTGAGATAATAATCTTTGTCGGCGAAAACCTCGTCAAGATAATCTTTCAGAAGGCCCATAATGGTGTCAATTTCTTCTTTTGAGCGCGACCAGTTTTCGGTGGAGAAGGCGTAAAGCGTCAGAAATTCTATTCCCATCAGGCGGCAGTCCTCCGAGATTGCCCGGAAGGTTTTTGCTCCGGCGCGGTGGCCGAAGCTTCGGGGAAGGCCGCGCTTTTTTGCCCAGCGGCCGTTGCCGTCCATGATTATACCAATATGGCGCAGCGCGCCCGCGCCGGCTTCAGAATTATTTTGCGGCATTTGTTTTTCTCGCTTTCTATTTTTTTTTACCCTTAATAAACGTACAAGAGGCGAATAATTATTCGCCTCTAATCAAAATATTGCTTTACTAAAACTATAAACTACAGGGACAGAATTTCCTTCTGCTTCTCCGCGGAAACCTCGTCAACTTTTTTGCAGTACTTGTCTGTAATGTCCTGAACTTTCTTTTCGGCTTCTTTGCGGTCGTCCTCGCTGATTACTTTCGCTTTCTCATCCTTCTTGAATTTTTCAATGGCGTCGCGCCGCACATTCCGGACACTGACTTTGCACTCCTCGCCATATTTGTGCACGGTTTTGACAAGCTCTTTCCTGCGCTCCTCCGTCAGCGGCGGAAAAATCAGCCGGATACTTTTGCCGTCGTTCTGCGGATTTATGCCTATATCAGACGCATTGACAGCCTTTTCAATAGCTTTAAGCGAACTGACGTCCCACGGCTGGATGACAAGTATCCGCGCCTCTGAAACTGCAATTGCCGCCATTTGTGTAATCGGCGTGGGCGTCCCGTAATAGTCGGCATGAACCTTATCCAAAATTTTGGGGTTGGCTCTCCCCGCTCTTATTGATGAATACTCCTCCGCCAAAGCGTCAACTTTTTTTTGCATCTTTGCTTCTATTTCTGTAAATTGCTTCGCGTCCATAAAATTTTTCTCCTTTCATGTTTTTGAAAATATTTGTTTTTATTGCTTATGCGCACCCGCAAAAAGGCATTGCAGATTGCTGTCTTACTTGGGGTATTCCGGAAAAAGTTCTTGATAGTCGCCGGAAAAGTTCGCTTTTTTTACAACGGCGACGTTTCTGTCAAAACGAATAATATAAACAAACGTATTTTGGCGGATTTCTTCAATGGGGTCAAGGGACTTCGCGGGGTAGTTTATACTCCCCTGTTCCGTCCTGACGCTGACGGAGCCATATCCTCCGGCCAGAATTTTATTGACCACTTTCGTTTCGCAGAACATCAGTTCCTCTTTGGACGGCGGCCTGTGCTCGATTTTTTTAAGCCGGTTTATAAAAGTCTGAATCGCAAGCGCCGCGGCATACCCGGCGGCTGTTGCCGCAATGTTGGCGACAACATAATTGCCGCCGTTAAAGACAAGTTTTCCCACACTGCCGAACAGAAGCAGCCCGGCGCAAACGCTCTGCACTGAAACAGGGAGAAAGCATATATTTATATCTCCGATATTTATGTCAAAGCTAAAATGAAATCCGTCGAAAATGCCGCTCAAACCGTCGAATAAGTCGCTGAACAGGCCGAAAATCTGCCCGAAAACCAGTGAAATAAGCGGCAGGGAAACGCCGATGACTATGCAAACTGTATAAGCCTGTCTCAAGTTAACTCCTCCTTTATGGCTGAGTAATATTTATTATACGCAGAAAAAATTAAGAGTATAGCAACAGCTTATTAACAATATATAAATACATGCGGGATATTAAAATCTCTGGCCGAATTGAATTCATAAAGCCGGCTTGCATGAATTCCAGAAATCTTGCATATTGATATTTATATAAGCAAAATAAAGCAAACTAAAACCGGGGTTATAATATCATGAAAATAAAAATTCTGTTCCCGATTGCGCTCTGCCTGGTAATGCTTTTTACACCCGCTTTTGCCTTTGGCAAGATTTCGGAAAACCCGCCCGCCGCAGAAAGCGCGTCCGGCTTACTATACTCGTCCCGTTCTTCCCAGCCTTCCGGAGCGCCGGAGATAAAGCAACAGAAAAGCTATAAAAATCTGGATATGGACAGCTTTCTGATCCTGAACGAAAGCACAGGAAAAGTTGACAGAGTATCTGTCAAAGATTATGTGACAGGAGCCGTCATGAGCGAAATGCCCGCCGCCTATGAGACCGAAGCGCTGAAAGCCCAGGCGGTTGCGGCGCATACTTATGCCCTGCGCAGCCGCGAAAACCAGAAGAAAACCCCTGATCCCGCCCTGAAAGGCGCGGATTTCAAGGCCGACCCGCAGAAATATCTCGGCTATATGACTATAGATATCGCAAAAGAACGCTTTGGAGAAAATTTTGACGCATATTATAAAAAAATCTCCGGCGCTGTGAATCAGGTTCTGGACGAGGCTCTTATATATAAAGACGAGCCGATTGTGGCAGCCTATCACGCGATTTCCGCAGGCAGGACGGAAGCCGCCTCCAACGTCTGGCAGGGCGGAGCGGATTATCTTATGCCGGTGGACAGCGGCGGCGACAAGCTTTCCCCGGAGTACGAGGTCGAAACAGTCTTGTCCTCCGAAGAAGTGAAAGAAAAACTGGAAAGCGTCTTCGCGTCTATCAATCTTCCTGAAAACCCGGAAAACTGGTTTGAAATAAAAACCCGTTCTGATTCGGGATATATCACTGAAGTCCATTCGGGCGGCCTGAAACTGACCGGGCTGGAACTGCGCAACGCTCTTGGCCTGCGCTCGTCCGACTTGATTCTGAAATATTCCGGCGGATACTTTACTTTTACAACTTTCGGCTATGGTCACGGCGTTGGCCTGAGCCAGTACGGAAGCGACTATATGGCCAGGCAAGGCAAAAACTACCGGGAGATACTTCTGCACTATTACACAGGCGCGGAACTGGTTAACGTCAAAAAATAGGCCCTTTCCTCCCTTCCGGAGGGATTTTTTTCGGCCATAAGCGGGCACAAAAGCGCCGCCTGCGAATTACAGTCTCAGCTCGCAGCAATACCAGTCGAGGCCATAGGCGAAAGCCTCGCCGCAGATTTTGAAACCCAGCTTGTTATATAAAGCGAGAGCGGCACGGTTTTCTTTTCCCGCCAAAAGGCGGACCCCGTCAAAACCGCGCCTTTTCACATCAGCGAGGACAAATTTTACAAGCTTCTCCGCAAGCCCCTGCCTGTGCAAGTCTTTGCGGACGGCCAGCCGGGACAAGTCGCAGAGATTCCCCCCGCCTTTGTTCCAGCAGCCCAGTTCGTCAAATTCATTATTAGCGCGGGCGGACGCGGCGGCGGCAAGTCCCCCGCTTTCATCAAACATGCAATATAGGCTTTGCGTCTCCGCGTCTTCCCGGACAATCTCAATCGTCGGATAATACGGGTTCCAGGTGCAGCCCGGCGCGCCAATAAGCGAGCGGTACAGATCCATTACAGTCCCGCCGTCTTCCTGCCTGGCAAGACGTATATTATAAAGCATCTTTCTTGTTTTCCTCCAGATATTCGTCAATGGCGGCCTCCAGCTTTTTTTCGGATTCTTCAAGGGAACATTCCAGAGCCGCACCCGCCATCGTCAAATGCCCGCCGCCGCCCAGTTTTTCCATGATCAGCTGAACGTTTATCTCGCCCATGCTTCGGGACGAAATCGAAACCCAATCGCCGTTTTTATACAGCACAAAAGAAGCCAGAATATCGCTGATAGTGAGAAGCTCGTCGGCGGACTGCGGCGCGACAATGCGCATGTCCTCCCCTTCCATAGCGGTCGAGGCAATAGCGCAGTTTCTGTAAGTCCGGGCGCGGGAGACGATCTCGGCTTTTTTCCTGTAGGAATCCAGGTTGCTGGAAAAAAGCCGCTTGACTTCAACAGTGTCCGCGCCGCTGCGGCGGAGATAAGCCGCGGCTTCAAAAGTGCTTGGCCCCGTTTTCAGCACAAAATTTTTGGTGTCCAGCACAATCCCGCCCAAAAGCGCTTCGGCCTCCAGGCGGCTTGGGGAGCCGCTGTCAAAATACTGAATCAGTTCCGTCACCATTTCAGAAGCCGACGACGCGAAAGGCTCGTGGAAAAATATCACGGCGTTTTCAATATATCCGACCATGCGCCTGTGGTGGTCGATCACAACAACGTCCCTGCACTGTTCGTAGAGCTTTTTGGATTCCAGCATGTGCACTATATGCGTGTCCGTTATAATCAGGAGCGTTTTTTTTGTTATAATAGAAAGCGCCTGCGAAGGCTCCACAAACAGGTTTGCATAGCCGTTGATTTCCATTTTGGAAATCAAATTATTAACAAGATTGTTTTTTTTGTCTATCGCAATGACGGCGCTTTTACCCATACGGCGTATCGCCGTGGCCATACCCACGCAGGAACCGACGGCGTCCAAATCCGCCAGCCTGTGCCCCATAAGAATGCAGTTGTCGCTGTTGGCGATGATTTCCGACATGGCTGTCGCGACAATACGGGTTTTAACTTTGTTTTTCTTGTCAACCTCGTGGGAAGCCCCGCCGTAGAAGTCATATCCGTCCGCGGTTTTAACCGCGGCCTGGTCACCGCCGCGGCCAAGCGCCATTTCCAGAGCCTGCCGGGCCATATGGTCGCCTTCGGGATAGCTTTTTGCCCCGCGCCCCACCCCGATAGAAAGCGTCATACTCATATTGCTGACGGTGGAGACGCGGCGCACCTCGTCAAGTATCTCAAAGCGCTTTTCTATAATTTTGCTCATGTAGCGTTCTTCTATTATGGCGATATATCTGTGGTGATCCTGTCTGCGGAAAAAGCCCCTGTTTTCGCGCACAAACCTGTCGAAAACGTCCTCGGCCTTGCCTATGGCGGCAATGCGTTCGCTTTCTTTGCTGTTCTTGAAAAGTTCCTCGTAATTGTCAATCTGAATGGACAAAACGCTGGGGCGGGTTTCGCTGAACTCCGTGCGGATTTTTTTAAGCTCCGTGTCGTCAATAAAAAATATCGCATAGGCGCGGCGTCCCTCTATGTCGTGCTCCACACCATAGGCAGTGTACTGCCTGTTTTTGTATCTTAGATCAAAACCCCTTCTGGAACAGATTTTGTCCATATCAATCGGGCTTATCCTGCTGACAAGCTGGCCGTAAACGTCCTCCCCGCCCAAAACGTCGTTCCGGAAAAAACGATTGTACCAGATTATCTCCTGCGAATCGCTGATTAAAATAATAGGAAATGGGGAATTGTCCATAGACCGGCGCTGGTTTAAATCAAGCGAATTAGCCATGCGGGTGATAAACTTGTGAATGTCCTGGCTGGATCTTCTGATGGAAAACATGGCGAAGAAAACAGCGCCCGCAAGCAAGGCGGATTCAATATAAAAAACAATTATTTTGCCGGTGAAAAGCGTAAGCAGGCAGAAAACAAGGCACAACACAACAAGAGCTATTATCATAGGATGCACAAGCCACAATTTTTGTTTGTTTTTCATTATGCGCTCACCCCTTTTTTATGTCTTAAGCGTTAAATAAATTGCCCGCGGAAACGGCGCGGCAACGATATTGTTTTTTATTATAACACTTTTTTGAGCGTTGCGCAAATATTAACCGCATGTTTAGATAGAAAAAATTACTGTTTTTTTTTACAAATTATGCGAATGCGCACTATATTTTTGTGATTACCGAGGAAGACCGGGAGAGACCCTCCCCACAACTGAACCAGAAATACCGGAAACCGTTATAAATCAAAAGAAAGCTGTAAATCCTCTTCTTCTTTTGATTGCATGACGTTTATCAGTTTTCTTCCGCGGGAAACGGCGTAATCGACCGTATATTTTGTGCCGTGGGAGAAACTCCCGGCTTTGTAATAAGCGCAGTACCTGCTGTAGTCCACCAAAAACCTGTCGCGGCGGAGCATGCCGCTAATGCTGTAGTTTTCCTGGCAGCAGACTTTATAGTCAGCTTTGTCCCACAAGAGCCAAAAAGACTCTATATCGTGATATTTCCATTTGATATAATGCCCTTTGCAGGGCAGAATTAAAAAAAGCCTGATCTCCGGCCGGGCTTTTTTTATCTCGGCAGCTGCGTGACCCGCAAGCAGGTCAAAACCGTATGCCCCGCCGCAGAGAAAATCCCGCACCTGCTTGCGGCTTATCATGTTATTTATCGCGTATTCAAGATTGGATTTTATCTCTTCCCGGTTCCCCCCGCTAAGATCCCTGCTGCCCGTGAAGCAGCAGGCGCGGGGGATTTCTATTTTCTCAAGGCTGTCCTGAAAATCATCATAGACAGGCGCGTTCTCTATGTTGTTTATTATGCAAATCATCCTTTTGAAATTTGAAATGGGTTTATGTCTTTAATAAAGGACGGCAAGGCGCCGCCCTTTATACTCCGCGCTATTTCTTCACATACAGATAAAGCTCGTCAAGCTGCTTTCGCGCAACAGGAGAAGGCGCCCCGCTCATAGGCTCGCGGGCGTTTTGAAGCTTTGGAAAAGCGATGACATCGCGGATATTTTCCGTGCCGGTCATAACCATCACAAGGCGGTCAAGCCCGAACGCAAATCCCCCGTGGGGCGGCGCGCCATACTTGAAAGCCTCCAGCAGAAAGCCGAACTGCTCCCGCGCTTCTTCTTCGGTGAAGCCTATCGCCCTGAACATGCGGCTTTGCAGTTCCGGATCGTTGATACGTATAGAACCGCCCCCAGTCTCATAGCCGTTGATGATTATATCATAAGCTTTGGCCTTAACCGCGCCGGGATTGGTTTCCAGCATACCGGCGTCGCTGTCCTTCGGAGCGGTGAACGGGTGATGCGCGGCGACGTACCGCTTTTCTTCCTCGTCGTACTCAAAAAGCGGGCAGTCGACTATCCACAAAATATCCGGCTCCGACGGGTCATAAAGGCCAAAACGTCCGCCCAGCTCACTGCGCAAGGCGCTGAGGACAGTCGAAACGGTTTTTTTGTTTGCGTCCGCAACGATTAAAACAACGTCGCCCTCCTCCGCCTGAACAAGAGAGCGCACAGCGCCAATTTCGCCTTCGGTCAGGAATTTCTCATAGCTGGAACTGACCGCCCCGCCCGCAAAGCGCGTATATGCAAGTCCCCCGGCCCCGCAGGATTTCGCAAACTCAACAAGCCTGTCAATCTCTTTGCGGCTGAGCTTCTGCGCAAGGCCCTTCGCGTTGATCGCCTTTACCCCGCCGGTTTCCAGCGCGGAAGCAAACGCTTTAAATTTCGTTTTGGCCAAAGCTCCCGACAGGTCGACAAGCTCCAGCCCGAAACGGGTGTCCGGCTTGTCGCAGCCATAGCGCTCCATGGCTTCGTCAAAGGCCATCCGCCGGAACGGCGTCTGAACGTCTTTATCCAGCAGCTTTTTATAAGCGTATTTAATAAATCCTTCTGTGACGGCTATAACATCGTCTTCCCCGACAAAGGACATTTCTGTGTCGATCTGGGTGAATTCGGGCTGGCGATCGGCGCGGAGATCCTCGTCCCGGAAACATTTTGCGATTTGAATATATTTGTCGAAGCCGGCAGCCATCAGAATCTGCTTGTACAGCTGCGGCGACTGCGGCAGGGAATAAAACTCTCCCGGAAAAACCCGGGAAGGAACAAGATAGTCCCTTGCCCCTTCCGGGGTGGACTTGATTAAAACGGGCGTTTCCACTTCGATAAAGCCGTTTTGGTCATAGTAGTCCCGCGCGGCTTTTGCAAGCTGATGGCGGAAAATCAGCTTGTTTTGTATGACCGGCCGCCGCAGGTCGAGATAGCGGTATTTCAGCCGCAGCTCGTCGTTGGACTGAACGTCGTCGCGGATTTCAAAAGGCGGGGTTTTGGCGGCCGATAAAATTTTCAGCTCGCTGACATACAGCTCTACCTCGCCGCTTGGGATTTTTGCGTTGATCGATTCGCGCTTCCTGACAATTCCCTTTGCGGCAAGAATATACTCGGAGCGCACCGACTGCGCTTTTGCGAAAATTTCCGGGTCGCTTTTATCGTCAAAGGCAAGCTGCGCAATGCCGCTTCTGTCGCGCAGAACGATAAAAATCAAATTGCTCAAAACGCGCTGGCGCTGGACAAAACCGCAAAGCGTCATCTCTTTGCCGGCGTCTCCGGCGCGGAGTTCGCCGCAGTATTTTGACCGGCGAAGCTCCCCCAAGGGTTCATACATAATAAAAAAACCTCCAATGCTTTTATTAATATTTAAGCTCGGCGGACCGCCCGCCGGACCCCCGCATAAAACTCCACAGGCGAACGCAACTCGCCCCTACGCCTGGAAATCTTCGTCCTCGTCAGGTTCGTCAAATCCGTCAAAATCTCCGCCGGAAAAAATGTCGTTCAGCTCTTTTTTCACGCTCATAAGTCTCGCTTGCGTAAACCATTCACACAGTTCGGAGCCAAGCTTAAGTTCAACAGTTTCTCCGCTTTCCATTTTTTTCAGACTGGCCGCGCCCTCTTCAACCTCGCGCTCGCCCAGAACAAGAGCATATTCCGCGCCGATCTTGTTGGCGTATTTCATCTGCGCCTTAACGCTGCGGTTCATCAGATCGGTTTCCGCCCAAAAACCCATGGACCGGAACTCCGCCGTCAGTTCAAGGGCCTTTTTAGAAGCCGCGTCTCCGATCGGCGCAATATATATATCGCACTTTTTCCCCTCAGGAAACAGCGCGCCAGTCTGCTCCATCAGCATGATGACCCGCTCCAGCCCGATTGCGAAGCCCAGAGCGGGCGTGGGCTTTCCGCCGCGTCTTTCCACAAGCAGATTGTAGCGCCCGCCGCCGCCGATTGCGTCCTGCGCGCCTATCGAAGCGGAGACGAATTCAAAAACCGTGTTGGTATAATAGTCCAGGCCGCGCACAAGCAGCGGCGAAAGCTCATATACGATCTCAAGCGCGTCAAGCTGCTCAAGAACGCTTCCAAAGTGCCGGGAACAGTCCCCGCAGAGAAAATCCGTAATTTTGGGCGCGCCTGCGACAATCTCTATAGTCGAGGGAACTTTGCTGTCAAGTATGCGCATAGGGTTGGTCTCCAGCCTGTTCAGGCTGTCCCCGTCAAGCCCGGCCCTGTGCGAAAAAAGATATTCCCGGAGCCGGACAAGATATTCTTTGCGGCATTCCGGGCAGCCTATGCTGTTAATTTTCAGCTTTACATCCTCAAGCCCAAGGACGTCAAAAAAAGCGACGGCAAGGGCAATGATTTCAACGTCCGCCGCCGGATCCGCCGGGCCGAAGGATTCAACGCCGAACTGGTGAAATTCCCGCTGGCGGCCTTTTTGCGGGCGTTCCTGCCGGAAGCAGGAGCCGGCGTAGCAAACTTTCCGGGGCAGGGCGCCGTTGATTTCCCCGTGTTCAATCATGGCGCGAACCACGCCCGCGGTGAATTCCGGGCGCAGGGTTACGGAACGTCCGCCCTTGTCCTGAAAAGTATACATTTCTTTTTGAACTATGTCGGAACTTTCGCCGACCGAGCCGGTGAAAACTTCGGTGTACTCAAAGGTCGGGACTCTCACCTCACGGAAGCCGTAAAGCGCGGCCGTCTCGACGGCGAGGCGCTCGACGTACTGCCACTTATAAGCGTCCTGTAAAACATCCTGCGTGCCCTTGAGCGCCTGGTTTGTTTTTTCCATTGATGATTTCCTCCTGAAAATAAAAATAAAAAGCCCCTATTAATAATAGGGACGAGATTTTTTCCCGTGCTGCCACCCAGATTGCATACCGGGCTGGCCGGATGCCGCTTGACGCCTTTTAACGCGGGCAGTGCGCGGAGGGCTACTTGGTTTTTTCACCTGCCGGGCTGGGGGACGTCTTTCCCCGCCGCCGCGCGCACGCGCTCTCAGCCCTGCGCGTTTCTCTGTAGTGCGGGTTTGGGCGGGTACTCTTTCCCTGTCAAAGCCTTTGAAAATATAATTTGCGCGTCTGATTGACGGGCGAACTCAGCGAAAGCGCTGCGAAGATTTTATTTCCTGCGGCGCGGGTTTACGATATTGCGCCAGTCAAGGTCGCCGCGGTCAAGCCCGTGTATAAGCACCTCGGCGGTGGCTATGTTCGTCGCAACGGGTATGCTGTAAACGTCGCAGAGCCGGATCAGGTTAAATCTGTCCTCACTGCCGTTGAGCATATGCGGGTTTCTGTAAAACGGGTCGCGGAAAAAAAGAAGCAAATCCACTTCGTTATAAGAAATATAAGAAGCAAGCTGCTGTTCGCCGCCCTGTTCCGCGCTTAAAAATTGCTGGATTTCCAGCCCGGTGGCTTCTATTATAAGTTTCCCGGTGGTGCCGGTTGCGCACAGGTCGTGGCGGCTGAGTATGCCGCTGTATGCTATACAGAATTCGACCATCAATTCTTTTTTTGCGTCGTGTGCGGTCAGGGCTATATTCATTTAGAACTTAAGCCTCCCCTGTTTTTTATTTTTTTTAAGCAAGTCTTTTTATTAAGGCTTTTTTCTAAAGCGCCGGACAACCCCCGCAAACCGGGAATTCACCCGACGACAAGCGGGACGCTGTCTTTGTTGTAGCGCCGGGCGATACTGTAAACCGCCCTGGAAAGCTTGGAGTTCCTTGGAAGCAGCCTGCCCTTCATCAATACGCCGTAAAGCGTTGCGTCATAGGGAACGACGCCTATCAGCGGATGTGAAACGGCGTCGATAATCTCGTCAAAATCGCTTATCAGCGGGCTTGTCCTGGAGTTGAAATTTACGCCGTTTATCAAAACATGCGAGGTCGCGGTGTCGGAACTGACTATATATTTGCCGATTTTTGCAGCGGCGGAAACGCTCAGCGGGTCGGGGGTCGTCACAATAATCGCCCGGTCGCAGAGCGACACCGCGCTGATCAGCGCGTTTGAAATGGCGGACGGCGCGTCTATAAAAATATAATTAAAATCTTTTTTCAATTCGACGCTCAAATTATAAAGCTTATCAAAATCAAAATGATAAAACAAATCCGACGGCGCGGCCATCGCAAAATAATTCCTGTTGTGGACGCAGGGGATCAATGCCGAATGGTAGACCGAGCAGCGGCCCTCCAAAACATCCCCCAGATCATAGACAATATCGCCCGCCGCGCCGAAAAAAACGTCAACGCCGCGTATTCCCACATTAAAGTCCAGTATGAGGGAGCGGCTTTTCCCCCCGGCAAGAACATCGGCAAGATAAAACGCAAGCGTGCTTTTCCCGACTCCCCCCTTGCCGGAAACAACGGCGCAAATTTCTGTCTGCATACAGCGCTCCTTTTTTATGAACGTTTTTCAGGCGGCGCACTAAGGCCTTACTAACTATTTTATCATATTATAGCCAAAAATCAATTAAAAAAATTGCCCGCTTTATAATTTAATAATTTAACCGGATTGGCGCAAATGCTTTTTATTTTTTAATCGGTATTTCAAAAGCCCATTCCGGCACAACTCCGGGAAGCGGCGGGCCTGTCGTGGAGAACCGAAGGTAGAGCGTGCCCGCGTTTCTCGGCGCCTTGAATATAATGTCGCCGATGACAGTTTCTTCTGGAGCCAGATTTATAGAAGGAGGCAGCATATTGCCGCCAACGCCGATTGACGGGTCCTGAATCTGATCCAAAACCGGCTCGGAATACTCTTCGGGTTCTATATCCGTCACCAGAGAAAAATTAAAAATATTTACCATTATGTTTTCGCTGCTTGTGTTGGTGACCTCAACCGTGGCGATATAATAAAACATGCCTTCGCCCGGCCGGAAATTGGAATCTCCCGCGCTTGGTATATTCCGGGTGTTTTTTACAAGAAAGCCGTTGTCCTCAAACTGCATAAGCTGCGGAAGAATCGTTTTCGCGATTTTAGAATCGCTCGGATCAACAGAAGGATTTTCAGAAACGTCCGAGCCGCTTTGATCGTCTTTGGATTCAGCCGAAACAGAAACAGTCGACGAAGTTCCGCCTGTCCCGCCGGAAGAATCCGACCCTCCGCCAAGAAACTTGTCCAGAAAATGACCGGTATAAAGCACATAAAAAGTGCCGCCGAATATAATAAGCGCCAAAATAACGAAGAACCACCAGCGTCTGTAAAACGGCTTCGCGTCCTCGTCGTCTTCATCGTAATAATCGTCGTATTCGCCGGCGTCATATTCGCTGTCAGGCTGCTTTGGGGGTATGGGTTTAATCCTGCGTTCATAGTTCGGCGGATAAGGGTTGGTGGCAAACACGCTGTCGGGTTTCACCTCCGGCGCCGCCTGAGGCGGCGGCGAGACGGATACCTGCGCGGGCGGGGGAACGGGCGAAAAGCTCCCGCTTTGCGGCGGCAGGTTTTGGGAGGCTTCGTTTTTCCGGGTTTTTTCAACTTCCCAGGAGGCGGGCTTTCTTGAATACGGCTGGGAATTCGTCTCAATTTCCGTAAGAGTGGAGCGGGAACCGCTGACGGATGCGGGCGTGTGCTCGTATATTTTTCTTGGAGGGTTGTACGAAGAAAAATAGTCAATGTCCACCGGAAGCTCATAAGAAAAGTTCCCGTCCGCTTCGGGCGGCTTAAGTTCCTCTCTGGCGGGTTTCGGCGGATTTTTAGGCGGCTCGCTCTCGCGTTTCCTGGGCGCTTCCTCACGCTTGGCGCCCGGGGGCATATAAGGGTTTGAATGCGCCTTGCTTTTGTAATAATTCTGCTGGACGGAATTTTTATTATTTGTACTGGTTTGATATACCTCATTGCTTTCATCGTTTTGGACAGGCGGTTGAGCCGGCTTGAACCTGAAGCCGCAGTCCGGGCAAAAATTTGAAGTTTTATATAAAAAAACTCCGCATTGTGGACAGTTCATGCTTCTAAAACTCCTTTTTATCCACTTGTTACTCTTTTCTAAATTATATCAAATAATTGACGGTCTTGCAAGAAAATAAAATGCCTTAGTTTATTAACGCAAAAAAAGGGGCGGTCGACCCCGACCGCCCGGAATTTTGCAGCGCAATTTATGAGAAAAGCTTTTTTATTCTGCCTGTGGCTTTTATTGTGTTTTCACGGCTCCCAAAACCGGTCAGCCGGAAAAAGCCTTCGCCGTTTTTACCAAAGCCCGCTCCCGGAGTCCCGACAACGGCGGCCTCATTCAGTAAAAAGTCAAAAAATGCCCACGAAGCCATGCCCCCCGGGCATTGCAGCCAGATATAAGGCGAATTTACGCCCCCGGTGTAATAAACGCCAAGCTCGTCCATTGTGTCCGCGATAATTTTTGCGTTGGCTTTATAAAAAGCGATATTTTTCCGGCACTGCGCCAGACCTTCCGGGCTGAAAGCGGCTTCCAGCCCGCGCTGGACGATATAGGGCGTCTGGTTAAATTTTGTGGACTGCCTGCGCCGCCACATTTTCAGAAGACTTTCGCCGCCAGAGACAAGCGCGCGCGGGACGACGGTATAGCTTGCCCGGACGCCCGTAAAGCCCGCCGTTTTGGAAAGAGAGCAGAATTCTATCGCGCATTTTTCCGCGCCCCTGATTTCAAAAATGCTCCGCGGGAGAGAAGCGTCGCCGATAAAAGCTTCATAGGCCGCGTCAAGA
>JAITEB010000038.1 GCA_031282245.1 Oscillospiraceae bacterium
AGGCCGCGTCAAACAAAATAACGGCTCCGCAGTCGTTTGCGTAGTCCGCCCAAACTCCAAGCTGCTCACGGTTGTAGACCGCGCCGGAAGGGTTGTTCGGCGAGCAGAGATAAACCATATCGGCGGGAAAATCCGGCGGGGAGGGCAAAAAGCCGTTTTCCGCCGTGCCGTCAATATACCTGATTTCACGCCCGTCCATGACGTTTGTGTCGACGTAAACGGGATAAACCGGGTCGGGCACAAGCGCAAGCGCGTCTTTGGCGAACAACTCCGTGATATTGCCTATATCGCTTTTCGCGCCCTCGCTTATAAAAATTTCATCGCTGTCCAGCTCGACGCCGAAGCTTTGATAATACTTTCTGACGGCTTCTTTTGCGAAAGGATAACCGTGGTCGGGTCCGTAGCCCCGGAAAGTTTCAGCGCGCGCCTGTTCCTCCGCCGCTTTTGCCATTGCGTCCGCCGCCGCCTGCGGGAGAGGCAGAGTCACATCGCCGATTCCCAAACGGATTATTTCTCTGTCGGGATTTGCTTTTGCGAAAGCGTTCACGCGCCGGGCGACTTCCGCGAAAAGATAACTTTCGGAGACATTGCCGTAATTCTTATTAAGTTTCGCCATTTATTTTTTGGCTCCTTTTTGCTTTAATATAACAATGCGAATCACTGTAAACAGCGACTCACATTAATATAATTTTATTATACCTTTTTTTTCAGCGCTGTAAATAGCCTTGACTGTATAAGCCATGTTATTATTGATTATACACAGCTTTCGCGCGCCAGCCTACGGCCTTCTTGGATTGAGCGGATTTCCCCGCCGGCAAGCAGCTGTACCAGAATATTGCCTATAGCCGTCGCTTCTTTCGGTCCCGCCACAACGCGCTTGCGGGAATACAGCTCTGTAAGTTCGTTTAGATATCCGTCGCTGCAGCCGCCGCCGAAAATGTAAATTTTGCCGTATTCCCGCCCGGTTATCTGCTCTATCTCGCGGGCGGTCTGCGCATAGCACAGCGCAAGCGAATGATAGACGGACCGCATTACGTCGGCCAGGGGCAATTCAGGCCTGCCCAGCTTTGCCCGCACGGTCTCCAACATGCTGCGGGGCGCAAGGAAATCGCCGCTTTGCACATCGACAGTCCCCGCAAATTCGCTTGACTGAGCCATGTTCATTAAGTGTTCATAAGAAACGGCTTCTTTTTGCTCATGTTTTATTTGCTGAATCATCCACAAACCCATAATATTTTTTAGAAAGCGGATTTTTCCGTTTACCCCGCCCTCGTTTGTAAAGTTTGCGGCCATGCACCGCCCGTCAAGCATCGCCAAGTCAAGCTCCGTTCCCATCAGGCTCCATGTGCCGGAGGATATATACAAAGCGTGCCCGTCCGCGCCGGGGCAGGCGGCGACGGCGCTGGCCGTGTCATGCGTGCCGGGCAGAACAACAGCGCAGTCAAAGCCCGCTTCGCGCCGGATTTCCGGCAAAAGGCCGCCGACAAAATCTCCGGGCTGGTGAATCTCGTCAAACAGGCGTTCCGGATAAGCCATCGCAGAGATAATTTCGCGATCCCATGTCCCGGTACAGGCATTAATTAAACCTGTGCTTGTCGAGTTTGTGTATTCGCGCACAGCCTTTCCGGTCAAAAGATAGTTAAAATATTCGGGCAGCATCAGCATTCCGGACGCCTGGCCAAGCCGCCCGCGCTCTTTGTCCCACCAGAGCTGATATATAGTGTTAAAAGGCTGCTTTTGAATTCCAGTTCTGGAATAAAGCTCGGCGAACGGAATGATTTTCTCCACAGCCGCGACGGATTCAGACCCTCTCCGGTCGCGGTAGGCATAGGCGGGCGGAATCCCGCGCCCGTCCGCGTCCAGCAAAACATAATCGACCGCCCAGGTATCAATGCCGAGGCTGACGGGGATTTTGCCAATATCGGCGCACTTTTTCATGCCCGCGATAATTTCGCCGAAAAGTTCCTGAACGTCCCAAACAATATGCCCGTCCCGCTCTTTGAGGCCGTTGGGAAAACGGTAGACTTCCTCCAGCGCCAGTTTGCCTCTGTCAATACTCCCCAGAATATGGCGCCCGGACGACGCGCCTATATCTATCGCAAGATAATATTTCATAAATAACAACCCGCACTCCCAATTTTTATTTTTTTTAATTATAAAATATGCGCGGATTTGTTAACAGTACTATGATTGTCTGATTTTACGTCTGAACTTGTCTTGATTTACATGGGCCAAGCCGCTATAATATAAAATATATTAAAATACTTGAAAGAGGTGATTTTTGCGGACGCAAAACTTTTTGAGTCGCTCGTGGCAATAACGCCGGAAGAACAGGCGATCCTCAACGGCAGCAGCGAAATCGACCGGGATCTGTATATGACCGAGGGCAATGTAATCAACGCGAGAAAGCTTCTGGATTCCAACAAACTTATCACAGTCAGAAAACACGCCAGATTTATTCATTTTCCGGAGCATTCCCATGATTATATTGAAATGGTCTATATTGCCGCCGGAAATGTCACTCATATAATAAACGGCGGAAAAATCACCCTGCAAAAGGGCGAACTGCTGATATTAAATCAGCACGCGAAGCAGGAGATCCTGCCCGCCGGCGAAGGCGACATAGCTGTAAATTTTATTATTCTGCCCCAGTTTTTTGACGCCACGCTCTCCATGCTCGGCAACGAAGAAAACGCCCTGCGAACATTTCTTGTCGGCTGCCTTCAGGATACGACAAATTCTATCGGTTATCTGCATTTCCGCGTCGCCGACGCGCTGCCCGTTCAAAACCTGATCGAAAACCTGATTTGGACTTTGGCAAACGACATGCCCGACAAACGCAGCATTAATCAAATTACAATGGGCCTGCTGTTTTTGCAGCTGCTTGGCTGTGCGGACAAACTTTCCTCCGACGACGCTTATGGCAATCTTACTATAAAAATCCTGCAATACGTCGAGGAGCACTACGCCGACGGAAGCCTGCGGGAGCTTGCGGATTCGCTTCATCTCAGCGTCTGTTGGCTTTCCAGGGAAATCGGCTGGCTGACCGGGCATACCTACAAAGAACTGGTTCAGGCCAAACGGCTCAGCAAGGCCAAATTCCTGCTGGAAAGCACCAAACTTAACGTCAACGAGATTGCCGGGCTGGTGGGGTACAGCAATTTCTCTTATTTTCACAGGCTCTTCCTGCGGGAGACGGGCCGCTCCCCGCGCAAATACCGTCTGGACGGCTGATTCCGCGACAAAAAAGGACCTTATTTCAGATAAATAAAGTCCTTTTTATTTTGATTTGCAGGGAGTATAATTAATTTAAAGCCTTAATCAGGAGGAGTAAAAAAATGCCCGAACAATATATTTTTGCAAAGCGAAAATTCGCTGATATTGGCGTTGACGCCGACGCGGCCATAAAAACTCTGCTGGCAATTCCAATCTCCATGCATTGCTGGCAGGGGGACGACGTGAACGGCTTTGAGGGCGCTTCAGGTCTTTCCGGCGGCATTCAGGCGACGGGGAACTACCCCGGCAAAGCGCGCACGCCGGAAGAATTAATAAAAGACATCGACAAGGCGCTCAGTTTGATTCCCGGCAAACACAGGCTCAACCTGCACGCAAGCTACGCTGTTTTCGACGGCGGCTTTGCCGACCGCGACGCGCTTTTGCCGGAGCATTTTGCAAAATGGGCGGAATTCGCGAAAGCCCGCGGGCTTGGTCTGGATTTTAACCCGACATACTTTTCGCACCCGAAATCCGAGAACGGCACACTTTCCAGCGAAGACGAGGAAATCCGCGCTTTCTGGATTCGCCACGGGCAGGCAAGTATAAAAATTGCGGAGCGCTTCGCGGAAGAACTGGGCAGCCCATCGACAGTAAATATCTGGATTCCGGACGGCTTCAAAGAGATTCCGGCCGACCGCACCGGACCCAGGGCGCGGCTGAAAGATTCTCTTGATCGGATTTTAGCAATCCCATTTGACAAAAGCAAAGTAAACGTCGCGGTTGAATCAAAAGTCTTCGGGATCGGGATGGAAAGTTATACTGTCGGCAGCCACGAATTTTACATGAACTACGCCGCCAAAAATAATATATTATGCCTGCTGGACAACGGCCACTATCACCCCACTGAATCGGTCGCGGACAAAATACCGTCCATGCTTTTGTTTTCAGATAAAGTGGCTCTTCATGTAACCCGGGCCGTGCGCTGGGACAGCGACCACGTTGTTCTTCTGGACGGCGAAACCCAGGAAATCGCCCGCGAGATAATTCAGGCCGGAACTGACCGGGTAATCCTTGCGCTGGACTTTTTTGACGCAAGCATTAACAGAATTGCCGCATGGGTTATTGGAATGCGCAATATGCAAAAAGCATTGCTTATCGCGCTGCTGACGCCTCATGGCAGGCTTAAGGCTTTGCAGGACCGGCGGGATTTTACGCAGCTTATGGCCTTGCGTGAGGAACTGAAAACTTACCCCTTCGGCGAAGTTTGGGACGAGCTTTGCGCCGTGGCCGGCGTTCCCGCCGGGATGGGCTGGTACGAGCAGGTAAAAGCATATGAAAACCAAATTTTATCAAAAAGAGTGTAATTTTAATATGAGTATAGAAAACGCGGGTTTTGTCCAGGGCTTTGTCCGGATGGCCGACGACGGCTGGCGGCAGGGCTGGCACGAGCGCAATGGCGGGAACCTTTCTTACAGAATAAAGCCGGAGGAACTGGAGGAAGTCCGCGCCTGGCTGGATTTTTCCGGCAGATGGGAAAAAATCGGAGCCGGCGTTCCCGGGCTGACCGGCGAAATTTTCCTTGTGACTGGCAGCGGCAAGTTTTTTCGCAATGTGATTTTAAATCCCAAAGAAAATATATGTATAATAGAAATTGACAGCCAAGGCGAAAATTACCGAATTTGCTGGGGCCTGTCAGCGGGAGGCCGGCCGACAAGCGAGCTGCCCTCCCACCTGATGAGCCATGAGGTGAAAAAGCGCGTGACCGGCGGAACCTGCCGGGTTATTTATCACGCGCACCCTGCAAACCTGATTGCTCTGACATTTGTTTTGCCGCTTGACAGCGTTGTTTTCACGCGCGAGCTGTGGGAGACGGCGACCGAATGCCCTGTTGTTTTCCCGGCGGGGCTTGGCATTGTGCCGTGGATGGTTCCGGGCGGGCGGGAAATCGCCGTGGAGACAGGCCGCCTGATGGAGACTTTTGACGCGGCGGTCTGGGCGCATCATGGGCTTTTCTGCGCTGGTGCGGACTTTGACGTGACGTTTGGGCTTATGCACACAATAGAAAAATCCGCCGAAATTTTAACAAAAGTTATGTCAATGGGCGGCAGGCGGCAGACAATACTGCCGGGCTGGTTCAGACAGCTTCAGGAACCGTTTGGCGTTGTTTTGCCGGAGAAATATTTATAAACTTTACGGCGGCTTTAATTTTTGCCGCTTGACGCGCGCCTGGAAACATCTTATAATATAAGTGTTTTCAGGCGCATTGCGCTGTTTTTATCAAGAAGGGGGATCATGCGGAGGTGATTCCCTTTCTTTGTGCCCGGAGGCAGAACTTCAGGAAGGATTTATCATATGTTTTATAAAAAAATTATTCTAGCCTCGACTTCGCCGCGCCGAAAAGAACTTCTTGCGCGTATTGCCGCCAATGTCGAGACTGCCGCGCCGGAAACGGACGAAAGCTTTGACACTTCACTCAGGCCGGAGGAGGTTCCCGTTTATCTCTCGAAAATAAAAGCGCTTTCCGTCGCGAAGAAATTCCCGGAAAATATAGTGATCGGCTGCGACACGGTTGTTATTTGCGGCGGGCTTATTTTCGGCAAGCCCAAAGATTTGGCCGAAGCGCGGGAAACGCTGTCTAAACTTTCCGGAACGCGGCATACTGTTGTAAGCGGGGTTTCCGTCTGCTATAATAATAATATTTGCGAGAGTTTTTCAGAAAGCACGGAGGTGTTTTTCCGCAGGCTTTCCCTGGAGGAAATCGCGGACTATGCCGCCACGGGCGAGCCTGTGGACAAAGCGGGAGCCTACGGCATACAGGGCAGGGGCGGGGCGCTTGTGGATTATATCAAAGGAGGGCTGTGCAATGTGATTGGTCTTCCGCTTGAACTGCTTGCCGGGAAACTGAACGAAATCGCGAAAAAACAAAAGACTTTATCTTTTTAATATAATTTTATAAAAGTTGCAAATTTCTTGTTGTATAAGACCCGCTTTGACTGTATAATAAATAAAGCGCTTGTATTTTGCCGCTTTTTAAATTTGTGTGCTTGTGTTTTTTTATAAAGACTTTAACCCAAATAAGGAAGGATATGTAATTATGGCTTTATTCTCGAAAGATATAGGGATTGATCTCGGTACGGCCAATACGCTTATTTTCATGAAAGGCAAAGGCATTATCATGCGCGAGCCGTCTGTGGTCGCTGTTGACACCAGAACCGACCGCGTTCTTTTTGTCGGCACCGAGGCCAAACAGGTCATCGGCAGAACTCCCGGTTCCATCGTCGCGCTGAGACCTCTTAAAGACGGCGTTATCGCGGATTTTGATATTACGGCAAGTATGCTTGAGTTATTTATAAAAAAGGCGTTTAATAATTCTGTTTTTGCCCGGCCGCATGTAATAATCTGCATTCCGTCCGGGGTTACGGAGGTTGAGCGCAGGGCGGTCAAAGAGGCCGCTTTCAAGGCAAAAGCAAAACACGTCTCTGTCATTGAGGAACCAATGGCTGCCGCGATCGGCGCGGGACTTCCCGTCGCGGAAGCGACGGGAAGCATGGTCGTCGACATCGGCGGCGGAACTTCCGAAGTCGCTGTGATTTCCCTCGGCGGCATCGTCGCGGCCAAAAGCGTCCGCGTCGGCGGCGACGAATTTGACTCTTCCATAATAGCCTATGTCAAGAAAAACTACAACCTGCTTATCGGCGAAAGGACGGCTGAAACAATCAAAATTCAGATTGGCTCGGCTTACCCATATGAAGGCGAAGGCACAATGGAAATTAAAGGGCGCAACCTGGTTGACGGGCTGCCCAAAAATATTTCGATTACATCGCAGGAAGTCCGCGACGCTTTGCGCGATCCACTTGAATCCGTCATTGAGGCCGTTAAAACTACGCTGGAGAGAACGCCGCCGGAGCTGGCCGCCGATATTATTGACCACGGGATAACCCTGACGGGCGGCGGCGCTTTGTTAAAAGGGCTGGACGAGCTTATCCACAAAGAAACGGGCATGCCCGTCCACATAGCCGAAAACCCGCTGGACTGTGTCGCTATTGGTTCCGGCACCGTTCTGGAAAATATCGACAAGCTGCATGACGTGCTTTCGGACGACGAACGGAACTATTAATACAAGCTGTGTTTTATAAAACCTTGTGCTTGTCTGGGGCGGATGATTTATTCGCCCCTATAATGCATGTATATAAACAATCAGAAAGGAGCCGCCGCATATGCAAAAGGACTGGCAGGAACTTCTTGAACAGGAGTTTCAGAAAAGATATTTTAAAAATCTGGATAAATTTATAGCTTCGGAATACGCCGCAAAGTCGATATATCCCCCAAAAGATGAAGTCTACCGGGCATTGGACCTGACGAGCTATCGGGAAACAAAAGTTCTGATTCTTGGGCAGGATCCCTATCACGGAGAAAAGCAGGCGCACGGTTTAAGTTTTTCCGTCGCTTCGGAAGAGGCGAAATTTCCGCCCTCGCTGCGGAATATTTTCAAAGAACTGGAAAGTGATCTCGGCATAAAGCGCAGCCGCCGCGACCTGACCGACTGGGCGGAACAGGGCGTTTTACTGCTCAACTCCGTACTCACGGTCGAGGCGGGGAAAGCGGCTTCCCACCGCGGCAAAGGCTGGGAAGAATTCACAGATTTGATTATCCGTCTGCTTGATCAAAAAGACGAGCAGGTTGTTTTTGTGCTGTGGGGCGCGGACGCAAGAAAAAAAGCGGCTCTTATAACAAATCCGAAGCACAAAATTATAGAAAGCGCGCACCCCAGCCCGCTTTCGGCGCGCAGCGGATTTTTTGGAAGCAGGCCTTTCAGCCGGGTGAACCAATATCTGGAGCAGGCCGGGCTTGAGATTATAAAATGGTAAAACCAGCGGCTGAATAAATATAGCGCAGAAAAGGTATTTATTTATGACAAAACGTTTCAAGTTTGAGGATGATTTAATTGGCATATTACGTAAGAACTGGGTTTCAATAGCTTTTTTTGTTATCAGTATGGGCGCTATAGTAATCCGGTTTTTCGGCTTTGAATATATTTCGACTGACTACAGGGTTTTTCTCGTCAAATGGATAGGATATATGAGAGACAACGGGAATTTTCTTGCCCTTGCCACTATAGAGACGGACTATTACAACCCGTATATGTATTTTCTCGCGCTGATTTCGCATTTCCCCGAGGAAGACTGGATGGGTCTGGTAAAGATTGTTTCCTGTGTTTTTGACCTTGCCTGCGGTAATGCCGCGCTGAAAACAGTGGAAAAAGTAAGCGGGAAAGAATCCCGGGGAATAGTGGCCTATGCGCTGGCGATGTTTTGCCCGATATTTTTCGCGAACAGCTCAATCTGGGCGCAGTGCGATTCAATCACAGCCTTTTTTCTTTTGATGACGCTTTATTTTTTTATTAGAGAGAAGAAAAACTCGTCTTTTTGGGCGATGGTATTTTTTGGCATAGCTCTTTCTTTCAAGATACAGGCGATATTTCTCCTGCCTTTTCTTTTCCTGTTGTATTTATATAAAAAATGGAATGCCGTCGACTTTTTCGCGTCCTTCGCCGCCCTTGTTATCATGAACGTTCCCGCATGGCTCACCGGTCAGCCGCTTACGCGCTTTATAAAAGTTCTCAGCGCGCAGACTTCGCAGTATGAGGAGCCATACATGAACGCGCCGTCAGTATACGCGCTGTTTTTCAAGCAGGGAAATCCGGAAGTGACGGAGCAGGTAAAAATTTACGGCATTTTGCTGCTGCTGGCGGTCTATGTTCTGCTCGCTCTTTTTGTCCTTGCAACAAAGCGCGAAATCTCCCGGGAAGGCGTGCTGCTTTTATTTTTGTTCTGCGGCCTGTTTGCGCCTTTTATACTGCCGCATATGCACGAGCGTTATTATTACTTTGGTGAGATAGCCGCAATATTATATGCGGCGTATCGCCCGCGGCGCTGGTGGATACTTCCGCTGGTGTTCCTCCCCTCCTGTTTCACCTATGTTTATTATCTCTATCACACGCTGCTGTTTGAACACAAGTATCTCGCCCTGCTTATGCTGGCGGCAGTAGTTTTTATCGCAAAGTGGCTTGTGGAAAATATCTGGCTTTCGCCGCCTGATGAAAATTTCAAAAAAAGTTCTTGACTTTTTTAATTCGCCGTAATATAATCTAATCAGTAATTATTATTAATTAATAATCTAAATAAAAAGGAGATATTTTTAATGAACTTAAAAGGAACAAAAACCGAAGCCAACCTGATGGCCGCTTTTGCGGGCGAATCTCAGGCGCACACCAAGTATGAGTATTACGCTTCCCAAGCCAAAAAAGACGGTTACGAGCAAATCGCCGCCATTTTTGACGAGACCTCCCGCAATGAGAAAGAGCACGCAAAGCTTTGGTTCAAGTTTTTACACGGCGGTATGCCCAAAACCCCGGAAAATCTGAAGGACGCCGCCGCCGGTGAAAACTATGAATGGACCGATATGTACGCAACGTTTGCAAAAGAAGCCCGCGAAGAAGGCTTTGAAGCCATTGCGAAGCTGTTCGACGGCGTTGCCGCTATTGAAAAGAGCCATGAGGAACGCTACCTGAAACTGGCGGCGAATATTGACGACAATCTCGTTTTCAATTCGGCTGACGGCGAGACGGTTTGGATCTGCCGCAACTGCGGACATATCCATGTCGGCGAAACCGCGCCGGAACTTTGCCCGGTTTGTTCGCACCCGAAAGCCTATTTTGAGAAAAGAGCCGTTAACTATTAAATCAATAAGCCGTTAAGAAGCCGGGGGAAATCCCCCGGCTTTTTTATTTATAAATTAGTTTTATATTCCATTGCGGATTTTGTCAAACTTTTTTCGACCAATGCGTCAACCTCAATCCCGTCCCCGGAAAAATTCTCTGAAAACACTTTGCCGTCAAGTCGTATTTTGTTCAGAAAAGCGGCGTTTCCGTATGGGATCAGCAGCTTCATGCGCTGCGCCGCCGCCGGAAGCGCTTTACTCATCTCCTCAAGAAGGAGGTCGAGGTTCTGCCCCGTTTTGGCCGAAACCATGACGGAAGCCCGAAACCTGGGGAGATCGCCCTGCGCAACGTCGCACTTGTTCAGCACGTTGATAAGCGGGATGTGCCCGGCCCCCAGTTCCTCCAGAAGCCTCTCCGCAACTTCCGCCTGCTCGCAGGCTTCCACGCTGGAAGCGTCGCAGACGTTTAAAATTAAATCCGCAGATGCCGTTTCTTCAAGCGTCGATTTGAAAGCCTCTACAAGGTGATGAGGCAGACGCCGCACAAGCCCGACTGTATCAATAAGCACTGCCGTGCGGCCGTCGGGCAGCTCAAGCTTTCTGGCCGTCGGGTCAAGCGTGGCAAAAAGCTTGTCGTCGGCGTAAACGTCCGAATCGGTCAGCGCGTTCAAAAGCGTGGATTTCCCGACGTTTGTGTAGCCAAATAGAGCAACCGTCCGCACATTGTTTTTTTTGCGCCTTTTGCGCAAGTCTTCCCGGCGCTTTTCAAGCTCGCTCAGCTCCTCTTCCAGCGCGGCGATCTTCCGCCGCAGACGGCGGCGGTCGGTTTCCAGCCTGGTTTCGCCCGCGCCGCGCCGCGCCCCGATTCCCGCCGCCGCGCCGCCGCCCTGCCGCGAAAGCTCCTGCCCCGCGCCGCGCAGCCTTGGCAGCATATACCGGAGCTGGGCAAGCTCAACCTGCAAACGTCCTTCACTGCTGAGCGCGCGCCTTGAAAAAATATCCAGTATCAGCATAGTCCGGTCAATCGTTCTGATCCCGGTGATTTCTTCTATATTGCGCACCTGCGCAGCCGAAAGCTCGCTGTCAAAGATAAGCAGATTGGCCCCCTGGCTTTCCGCAAAGTCTTTGATTTCCTCAAGTTTTCCCATGCCGATAAAAGTCTTCGGGTCGGGAGTATCGCGCTTCTGGACAGCCTGCCCGGCCGTTTCGGCTCCGACCGAAACGGCAAGCTCCTCAAGTTCTCTTAGAGAAACGTCAGCGTCATACTCGCCCGAATCCAGCGCGACAAGAACGGCTTTTTCTTTTGGCTCTATATTTTCTGCAATTTTATTTTCCATCTTTCACCAATATTCTGTAATTTGTAAAGCGCGGGATTTCTAATAAAGCCCAAGATATTCCTCCAGGCATACTCCTGCGGCTTTTATCGCCTTTGCATATTCAACTCCGACATAACGATAATGCCACGGCTCGTAGCTTATGCCCGTGATATCCGTCTTATCTTGCGGGTAGCGCAGGATAAATCCGTAATCGGCGGCGCGGGCGTCAAGCCAGGCAAATTCCGGCGTCTGGTCAAACGATTGGTAAAGCCCCCACGACGAAGGATTGTCGCCGTCCACCAAATCGACCGCAAGTCCTGTGTTATGCTCGCTTGTGCCCGGACGCGCCACAATTTGTTCGGCGGCGGCTTCGGCTTCCGCCTGGGAATAGCCCATGTTCAAATACTCCTGCGTTTTGCTGCTGAATAAAACCGTCTGGTATTCGACGCTTCTGTAAGAAGAAGTGACGAGCAGACTGACGCCCGACGCCCTGCTTGCATCCAGCATCTGCACAAGCGCGTCCACAATCCGGATGTCAACGGCGCGGGCGCTTTCTTTCGTCACATAGTCCGCGGGAAGATAGCCGATTTCAAGCTGATAATTCCCGCCGAGCGGATATTTTCTGTTTGCGATGACCAGCCGCCAATCTCCGGAGGAATTGCCCCGGATGACTTGTCTTGCGGAAGGCGCGGGTTCTTCGCTCCTGGGCCCCGGCTCTGACAGCGCCTGCGGTTCCTCCGAATTCAGTTCTTCCGGAAGCGCAAGCCCATCATAAGAGCTTTCTTCTATTGGTATTTTTGAGCTTTCCTCCATAGCTGCCCGGGCGTCTCCGGAACAGGCGCAGAGCGGCAAAAGCGAAATTATACAAGCGGCCAGAACAAAGAGCTTCACATTAAAAAACCTCCTTAAAATTCTATATGAGCACAGCCGAAAAACAGGGATTTTCTTCCAGCAGGCAGACAGCGTGCGCGGCAATGCCTTTGCCGCTTAAGCCTAAACCTTCTTCGGTGGTTGCTTTCACGCTTATACAGCTTTCGGGGCAAGCCAGTTTTTGGGCGATGTTCTTGCGCATTTGCGGTATGTGCGGCGACATTTTCGGTTCCTGCGCGATAATTGTCGCGTCTATATTGCCGATTTTATAGCCTTCGCGCCTTGCTAAATTATATGCGGCGGACAGAAGAACCAGGCTGTCCGCGCCTTTGTATCTCCCGTCGCTGTCCGGGAAATGCCGGCCAATATCGCCAAGGGCGGCGGCGCCAAGAATCGCGTCTGTTATGGCGTGGCAGAGCACGTCCGCGTCGGAATGGCCGTCAAGACCGAGCGCAAAGGGGATCTCAACGCCGCCTATAATCAGCCGCCGCCCGGGTATAAGGCGGTGAACGTCATAGCCGTGGCCAATTCTGAAACTCATTTTTTGTAAATCCTTTCACAGCTTAAATTTATACAAGGGGCGCCTGCCCCTGCCTGTACAGCGCGGTCTGTATTTCGCAGATTTCGCGGTAAACGGCGCAGCTTTCCAGAAGCTCCGCATGTGCGCCAAGCCCCGCCATCTCGCCGTTTTCCAGCACAAGTATCTCATCCGCCGAGACGACGGAGCTGATTCTCTGCGAAACAACAATAAAAGCGGCGCCCGGAAGCGCGGTTTTCAGCGCCTGCCGAATCCGCGAATCCGTCCGGTAGTCCAATGCGGAAAGGCTGTCGTCCATAATGAGCAAATCCGGCTTTTTCACCAATGCCCGGGCTATGGCAAGACGCTGTTTCTGGCCGCCGGAAAGGTTTTTTCCGGCTTCGGAAATCACCGCGTCAATCCCGCCCATAGCGTTCACAAAATCAAGCGCCTGGGAAAGCTCCAGCGCCTTTATAATATCATTGTCAGAAGCGTCCATTTTGCCGAAACGGATGTTTTCCGCGACAGTTCCGCTGAAAAGCACTGACCGCTGCGGAACTATGCCAATTTTTCCGGTAAGCGCGCGTATGGGATAATCGCGGACGTTCACGCCGTCAAGCAGGATTTCGCCGCTGTCCGTATCGTAAAAGCGCGCAATCAAGTTGATAAGCGTGGTTTTGCCGCTGCCAGTCACGCCAGTTATGCCAAAGACGGAGCCTTTTGCTATACTAAAGCTTAGATTTTTTATGGCGGTTCCGTCCCCGGCATAGGAGTAAGAAATATTGCGGACGCTTACAGCTTGTTTGGTTTCCAAGGGAATTTCCGGCAATATTGAGGGATATTCCAAAGAAGGCCGCGTGTCCAGCACTTCGACAAGCCGCCCCGCGGAAGCGGAAGCCTTTGTGAAAAGCGTAACCAGATTCGACAAAATAAGCAGAGCCGAAGTTATCTGAGTGATATAGCCGCTGAGCGAGACGATCCGCCCCTTCGAGAGAGCGCCCGCGCCGACTTCCCGCGCGCCAAAATAAAGCACGGCAATAATTCCCGCATTCACAATTAAAAGAGTCAGCGGCGAAGTAAGCCCGCTGATATCGCTCAGGGCAATATATGCGCCGGAAAGCCCTTCGGCGGCCCTGGCCGCGCGTTTTTTTTCGGCGGGCTGGCGGACAAGGGCGCGGATTACCCTTATGCCTCCCAAATTTTCCCGTAAAACTAAGGCAAGACCGTCAAGCCTTTTCTGCGCCTGCTTCACTAACGGAACTGATTTCTTGATTATGACAAAAAGCCCTCCAAAAAATGCCGGGACTATCAAAATAAAAATCGGGGAAAGCTGCGGGGCCTCATAGGTGGCCATAATAACTGCGCCCACGCACAAAAACGGCGCCCGCGTCACCATCCGCACCAGCATTGACGCCGCGTCCCGAACCTGGTTCACGTCGGCGGTCAGCCGGTTTATCAGTGTGGGCGCGCCGAACTTGTCAATTTCTCTATAAGAAAAATTTGAGATTTTTTCCATCAATGCGCTTCTCATATCAGCGGCGATGCCGCTGGAAGAATAAGCGGCATAATATTGGCAAAGCAACACCGACGCAAGGCCGATTGCCGTGAACAGCAGCATACGCCCGGCGCACTGCCAGATATAGGCGCGGTTGCCGGCGGCAAGGCCGGTGTCGATAATTTTATGGAGGTAAAACGGCAGAAGAAGCTCCAAGAAAGCCTCAAGGAGCTTGCAGAAGGAACCCGCGGCCATTTGCTTCCAGTATGGGGCGGCGAATTTTGCTAGTTTTATCAAGGGCTTACTGGCCTTTCCTGCTTATTCTTTAATATATATATTTTGCAGTGTATTAGTTATATTCAAATTTACCGTTTTTGCTAAAAAGAAATTTCTGTCTGTTGATTTTTAGAACGTATATCCCTCAAAATCTCCCTCAACAGATAAGCTCTGTTAAACGGCATAATAAAATAATATCCGTCGGCAAAATCATAAGTATTGCGGATAACCTCCAGCGCAATGTCCAGCCCCACGCTCTCGCCCTCCCGGCGCGTCATGTCCGGCGCAAAGCGCGCAATGACGGCCTCCGGCACGTTGATGCCTGTAATTTCGTTTTGGATGAACTGCGCGTTTTTATAGCTTACTAAAGGCATTATACCACAAAGTATTAAAGCTTTCGACTGGTTTTTAATATAATTTATAGAAATAATATCCTCGTCCGCAAACAAAGGCTGGGTGAGAAAAAACTCCGCCCCGGCTTCGATTTTTTTGCGCACGCGCTCGGCTTCGACGGAGATATTCCGGCGGTGGTAGTTAATGGCGCCGCCAAAACGCACCCTGTCGCCGCCGAACTGTTCTTCGTTCATCTCGGAAACCATTTTCATAAGACTGATTGAATTGTAGTTAAATACGTTTTTGATATTCTTGAGAGCGCGGGGCACGGGGTCGCCGGTGATAATCAAAAAGTCGCGTATGCCGTTCATGTACGCTCCTAAAATCTGGGAGCGCATGGCGATTGCGTTTTTGTCGCGGCAGCAGATGTGCGGCATGACTGTAATACCGACCTCGTGCGCGGCTTTAACGCTCATCAGGATAGAGTCGGCGCGGGTGCGGCCGCTTGGGGAATCGGCGAAAGTGATGACGTCCGCGCCGCAATTTTTCAGCAGATTGGCCGAATCCATAATACTGGCCGTGTCCGAGCCGACGGGCGGATCAAGCTCGACGGCGATAATTTTCTGTGACTTGTCCTCTTTCTCAAAAAAAGGCTTTGGTGCGCCGGCAAGGGAAACAAAACCGCGCCTGCTTTCGCCGTCGGATTTGACCAAAGCCGGTTCCATCGGGATTTTTGCGGCCATCTTGCGGATGTAATTCGGATCCGTGCCGCAGCAGCCGCCCAGAATATCCACGCCCAGCCCGACAATATCCCTCATGCTTTCGGCGTAATAGTTAGAATTCTCCATGAAAACCATGCGGTTCTGAACAAGCTCCGGATAGCCGGAATTCGGGAAGGCGCAGATATATTTTCCAATATTTAAGTTTAGCCGCCGCATAGTCTGATATAAATGCTGGGGGCCAATTCCGCAGTTAAAGCCTGCCGCGTCAATTTCATCAAAATCTTTTAAATTTTGGAGTATTTTTTTAGCGCTTATGCCCGTATCTGTATATCCGTACCTGTTCAGGCTGAACATGGCGATAATAAAAACGTCTTTGAGTTTTTTCAGGTTTTTCAATGCGGGCAGAAGGCTGTCGTATTCCGAGAGAGTCTCAAAAAAAATAATTTCCGCGCCCTCTTCTATAAAAGTACGGCCAATGGTCTCGTATTCGCGCGTCACTCCGCTGATGGCGTTTTTGGAGTAGATCACGGGGCCGACTTCCCCCGCGACAAAAATCTCTCCGCCACTTTCGGCGGCGGCTTCTTTTGCGAGTGAATAAGCCTGCCGTATTGTGTCCGTCAGCTCGTCCCAGCCGCATTGAAGCCGGGCGCGGTTGGCGGCGAAAGTGTTTGCGCGGACAAGCTTTGCGCCGCCTTTGATATAATTCGCGCTGACCGCTTTGACAAATTCCGGCTTCTCAAAATTTAATTTTTCCGCAATAGGCAGTTCCGGGTGTATCTGGGAGAAATATGTTCCGAATGCGCCGTCGCAGAGAAGTCGGTTTTGTTTCAAGTATTCGCGGATAGTCATTTTTGTTTCCTCCGGCGTTTGAAATTCACTTTAGATTAGCGCATCAGAGAGCGTTGGAAGTTTGAGCTACTCATCAGCTCAACCAAAAACAAAAACGGCTTCATTCACATTGAAGCCGTTTTTATTATAGCACGGTTTGTCAGAGCAATTCAACTCAATTTTTTACAAACTGAGAGAAGGCATAAAAAGGCTATAAAAAAACTAAGCGGACTTTTTTAAATTATTGCCTGCGCCATTTAACTCCTTGAGGGGTATCCTCCAGAATTACGCCCATGTCTTTAAGCCTGGCGCGGATTTCATCAGCCGTCTTGAAATCGCGCGATTTGCGCGCTTCTCCGCGCCTGGCGATCAATTCCTCAATCAGCGCGTCCTCGCCCGAAGGTTTTTCCCCCCTGTTATATAAAAGCCCCAAAACCCCCGCAAGCTCGTCAAAAATTTCAGCGGCATATTCAAGCTCGGCTTTGCCGGGCTGTTTGCTTTCCGCAACGGCTGTGTTAAGCTCCCGGACAAGCTCGAAAAGTTCCGCAAGAGCGTCGGCGGTGTTCAGATCGTTTTCCATTGCGTCGATAAAGCCCTGCCTGCGCTTGTCGGCAGTTTCCCGGATTCCGGCTGACTCGGGTTTGCCGGCGGCGCCGTCAATCCAGAAATCCAGATTCTCCCGGAAAGTGTAAAGCCGCGCCAGCGCGGATCCGCACTGATTTATAACTTCTTCGCTGAAATTCACGGGGCTTCTGTAATAGGACGAGACCATCAAAAACCTGACAGGCTCGTAGCCGTATTTTTCGGCCACTTCCCGGACAAGAAAGAAATTCCCGTCCGATTTGGCCATCTTTTTGTTGTCTATATTGATATGGCCGTTGTGCATAAAATAGCGCGAAAACTCCGCGCCGTTCGCGCACTCGCTCTGAGCGATCTCGTTTTCGTGATGCGGAAAAATCAAATCCTGCCCGCCGCAGTGAATGTCTATCGTATCGCCAAGATAACGCCTGGACATAACCGAGCATTCGATATGCCAGCCGGGGCGTCCCCGGCCCCAGGGCGAAGCCCAGGAAGGCTCGCCGGGCTTTGCGGCTTTCCACAGGGCGAAATCAACGGCGCTTTCTTTTGCCTCATTTATGTCGATCCTTGCCCCGGCTTCCAGTTCGTCCATAGGCTGCCGCGAAAGTTTGCCGTAGCCCGCGAATTTTTTCGCGCGGAAATAAACGTCGCCATTTGCTTCATAGGCGAAGCCCTTGCCGACAAGCGTCCGAATCATCGCGATTATCTGCGCGACGTTTTCGGTGGCGCGGGGCTGAAAGTCCGCCGGGCGGACATTCAGCCCCGCGGCGTCTTTTTTGTATTCCGCAATATATTTTTCTGCAAGCTCCGGAACCGTCGCGTTTTCTTCGATTGCGCGCTTAATCAGCTTATCGTCTATATCCGTAAAATTCTGTACGAAGATAACTTTATTGCCCCTGTATTCCAGATAGCGCCGCAGGACGTCAAACGTGCAAAGCGGGCGGGCATTGCCTATATGAATAAAACCATAAACAGTCGGGCCGCAGACGTAAATTTTGTACTCGCCCTCAGTAAGAGGGACAAGCTCATCTTTTTTTCTTGTAAGCGTGTTGAATATTTTCAAATCTACCTACCTCCTCGCCTGATCTTTAGCAAGTATTCGCAAAGTGCGCCAATCTTTCTTCCCGTTAAAAAACTTGTGCAAAACTTCGCCGAATATATGACTGCTGTTTTCAACAAGAGAAAACAATGTCATCGACGACTTTAATTTTATATCATCCGGCCTTCCGAACACTTCCGCGGCGTCGCCGCCGTCCAGGTCAAGCAGGGCTTTGGATATTTCAACAAGCCGCTTTCCTAAAACCGGATGCGCCAAATACGCCGCCGCCTCTTCCAGTCCGGAAATTGCATAGAATCGGGATGTGGAGCTTACTCCAAGCCCGGAAACCTGAGGGAAAATATACCACATCCAGTGACTTGTTTTACGGCCGTTTCTGATTTCCGACAGGGCGTGCCGGTAACTGCCTTCCTGCGCGGCGACAAACCTTGCAAGATTAAAATTATCGTCTTCCATATGATATTTTTCAGTCCCCTTTTTGAGCCTGTTTGAAGCTTCTGATAAAAAAGAAGTCCAGCACAAACGAAACCGCAAGCAAAACCAGCGCCGCCGGGTTATAAAAAAAGTAAACGGCAATTTTTTTAATCGTCTCAAAATCGCCAAACAAAAACAGCCCCGCAAGCACGGCGACCGACGCGCAGATAAGCACAGCCGCCGCCGCAATGTCTTTGGCGCACATCA